>NZ_CP047242.1:1655000-2297500 GCF_009856605.1 Trichormus variabilis 0441
TTACTAAGCCACTCTGCTTTTAGGTTGCACAATCCGTCATGAAAGCTGTTGACTGTTGGCGGTCAACAGCCAATCTGTATTTCAAGATTTATCAGATAAAAATTCTGTACTTTCTTCCGTACTTTCATAGTCAGTAAGTCTAACGTGTTCAAAAAATTGGGATATCCAAGGTAGAGCCATTAAAATTCCTGTTAACACCAACAAAAATATAGAAATGCCTATAATTTGGTCACGATTAATTTCTAACACTCCACGTAAAATTACTTCCCGTAATGCAGAAACTATCGTAATTTCTGCGGCTGCTCCTACTGATATTTTTTGTGATTGCAAGTAGTCAATTAACAAACGAAATAATTCTACCAAAATTAAAATAAACAAGATATCTGATGTGACTTCCCTTAAATCCAATGGTCGCAAAAAAGATAAAAACATATCACATAGACGAATGAGCATGACACAAAATAAGCCCATACACAGAGAAATTACGATAATATCTTGAAAAAATTCTAGATTACTGACAATTCTATCTCGATGAAACCAACTATTGAATTTTGTAATTATTCTCTTAGGCATAAATTCTCTGGCAGAAAATAAATTATCTAGCTTAATAATAAGCAATATAAAAAATAACTTTTATAAAAATTTTGACAGTTTGCCGAACTGATAATACTGATGCCGTAAAACGAGATAAATGTGGCTTTAATTACATTTATTTTTATATGGATGTATAGAAAAGATACCTAATACAGTTTAGTGAGCCTAAATAATTTTTAAAGATGCACCTGAGCCGCCGGAAAAGATGTTTTAACAGTCTTATGTGAATAAGATTCGCACAAAAATATAAAAAGACTTATCATAGGTGATAATGATTATCCGTATGGTAAGATTTGAGGCTTTTATAATATGATGGCCGACGTAATTACAGATTCAGTTCCCGTTACTGTTCTGACTGGCTATTTAGGCGCAGGTAAAACGACCCTACTCAACCATATCCTCACATACGAGCATGGCAAGAAAGTTGCTGTCATCGTTAACGAATTTGGGGAAGTAGGCATTGATAACCAATTAGTTATTGATGCAGATGAAGAAATTTTTGAGATGAACAACGGCTGCATCTGTTGTACGGTTCGCGGGGACTTAATCCGGATCATTGGCAATTTGATGAAGCGTCGTGATAAGTTTGACCATCTAGTAATTGAAACTACTGGATTAGCTGACCCTGCACCAGTTATTCAGACATTCTTTGTAGATGAAGATATGCAAAGCCAACTGTCTTTAGATGCAGTAGTAACGCTGGTAGATGCCAAGCATATTTGGCAACACTGGGATGCAGACGAAGCCCAAGAACAGATTGCCTTTGCTGATGTAATTTTACTTAATAAAACTGATTTAGTTACTCTATCAGAATTAGATGAACTAGAAAAACGGATTAGGTCGATGAATGCGATCGCCAAAATCTACCGTACTCGCAATTCTGAGTTAGCAATGGACGCTTTGTTGGGTGTAAAAGCCTTTGATTTAGACCGTGCTTTAGAGATAGATCCCAATTTTTTAGGTGAAGATGCCCACGAACATGATGATACTGTTTCCTCTGTGGCTTTAGTACAAGAGGGTGAACTCGACGGGGAAAAATTAAACGCTTGGATTTCCGAATTATTGCGTACCCAAGGGCCCGATATCTTCCGCATGAAAGGCATATTAAATATTGCCGGGGAAGATAATAGATTTGTCTTCCAAGGGGTACACATGATATTCGACGGTAGACCCGATCGCCTCTGGAAACCCAACGAAAAACGCAAAAACGAACTAGTGTTCATCGGTCGCAATTTAGATGAAGCCCAACTCAAGCAAGATTTTCTCGCTTGTTTTGCTTAAAAGACACCAAGAGGCTAGGGGGTTCTCTCCCCCTGCTCCCTCTGCTACCCCTGCTCCCCCTGCTCTCTTCTCTCACCTCTTTCAACAACCTATGAACCTAACAAGTAGCAAAAATAAGGAATTTGAAGAACACTATTCAGGGATGCTGGCAGAATATGTAACAGCGATCGCCTGGTCTCCACAAGGAAATACTTTAGCCGCAACTTCGGCAAATGGTGAAGTAGTACTATGGCAGGATGGTGAGTTAACAACCCTGCAAGCTGGTAATGGCCAGTCTGTCGATTGTCTTGCTTTCTCCCCTGATGGCAAATTTCTCGCCGTTGGTGGACAAGATGGGCGGGTGAAAATCTGGCAGGAACAGGAACTAATAGCCACCTTAGAAAATGCACCTGCATGGGTAGACAAGCTGGCTTGGAGTCATACTAGCAACCAGTTGGCTTTTAGTTTAGGGCGTTATGTACAAGTTTGGGACGCTGATACTCGTGAGGTTGTCACCACCCTGAATTTTGCCGACTCATCCCCATTGAGTATTGATTGGCGGATTGATGGTCAATACCTAGCAATTGGTGGTAACAAGGGAATTAAAATTTGGCACGCCCAAGACTGGGATGAAGAACCATATATTCTGAATATGCCTACTGTGAGTGTGACTATGGCTTGGTCGCCTGATGGTAAATTCCTGGCTTCAGGCAACATGGATCGTAGCGTCACCGTGTTGGAGTGGAATAATCCCGACCCTTGGGTTATGCGTGGCTTCCCCGGTAAGATTCGCCAACTAGCATGGTCAGAAGCCACCACCAAACTAGGCGCACCAATACTAGCCTCTTCCAGTGTGGAAGGTATCGTGGTCTGGGAAAAGCTAGAAGATGAAAACTTGGGATGGGAAGCGCGAGTTTTAACTAATCATGTGGGTGTGATTAATGCGATCGCCTTTGCACCTAAAAGCTTTTTACTAGCCTCGGCTGCAACCGATGGCTGGCTATGTTTGTGGAACAAAGCCAAGGAAGTATCCCAAATTCTCACAGGTGTTGCTGACGGATTTTCTACCCTAGCATGGCACCCCCAAGGTAAGCTAATTGCCGCAGGTGGTGAAAAAGGAGAATTAATCATTTGGGCAAAAATTTTGCGGGGTCAAGGATTTGGACGTAGTTAATTAGTATTTATTCACTAAAGTTGAAGATAGTTAATAAATTGGCTATGCTGTATCAGAAATAGTAATTATTTGTGAATTATGTACTTAGTCAAACTAGTTTTGCTGGCCTGTCCTGTACTGATCGCATCTATGTTGCTGGTAGCTAACCCAGCAAAGGCAGTTAGTATCAACTCTGTACTTGATACACAAGCCATTACAGCCGTATCTACACAGTCTATTTCCCAATCGACCACTCTACCCTTAACTCGCTCATCTAATCCCATCATCGATCAATTGGGTTGTAATTGCGCCAACTGTGTCCAAACTAAGCTTCAGTTACTACAAGGGAAGTTACCCACTGGTAATTTGTGAAGTGAAAAAGCATAAATTTTTAGAGGCACAGCATTGCTGTGCCTTTATTCTTATTGCACTCCTACAAAAATCTGATGAGATTCTTGAATAATCTAAGTACTAGTAGGGTGGACAATGCCCAGTACAAGCCGACTGTAATATAAAAATCAAATGGTAGTCCTATAGGTAATAGCTAATAGGAAATTGTTTCATCTTCCAGCTAATTAAAAATTAGTATAATCTTATTAATCAATATCTATTATTTTTTATCCAGTCAGCAACAGTAAATAATGCCAAAGAAATTATTAGCTAAAAATTTATTACGCGTAATTTTAACTATTTTCACCAGCGCATTTGTTGGATGTAGAAATCAAACTACAAGTGCATCTTTTACGCAGACTACTAATGTGGTTGATGAAAATCTTCCCAAAGTTGTAGCAACCACAAGTGTACTGTGTGATTTAACCAGACAGATTGCCGAAAATACGATTAATCTCATCTGCTTAATCCCCCCTAACAAAGCACCTCAGCTTTATCAAGCAACAGCAGAAGATAAAGATGCACTTGAGCAGGCTAATCTAATTCTCTATAACGGTTATAATCTTGAGTCAGAATTAATCAAGCTCATAAATACCACCAAAAACTCTGCACCTAAAATTGCTGTGAGTCAAATTGCAGTTCCTCAGCCACAGCAAATCCCAGCAAATTCTCGTAGAGTAAATAACCCTTATGTTTGGCATAATCCTAAAAATGCTATCAAGATGTTGGAAGTCATTAATAGCAACCTGAGAAAATTAGAACCCAGTAATACTGCCATTTATGGTGATAATACCAAAAGAATTAAAACCGAATTAACTCAACTAGATAATTGGATTAAATTAAAAATTGCCACTATTCCCAAAGAAAAGCGCAAATTAGTAACAACTTATAATGCAATAAATTATTACACAAACGCCTATGGCATTCCCTCCGCCACTATTGGCACTGAAGAACAAGCGACAGATCAGAGAATCAAAAATCTGACTCAGTATATCCAAAAATCTAATGTACCGGCAATCTTTGCAGATATGACTGATACATTAAAAGTGATGGAATCTGTCGCTACTGAGGCGGAAGTAAAATTGTCAGAACGGCGACTATACACTCAAGGACTAGGAGAAACAACCAGCGATGGTGACACTTACCAAAGTATGATGATTGCTAACACACGCACAATTGTGGAAGGTTTGGGAGGTACATACTTGATATTTCAACCCAAAGCCCAAAAGTAGTATCTAATTATTCTTCTTGTTGCCTCATTGCTAATATTGCTATGCCTTGGTTCAATCAGTAAATAAATTTATGGATGGAAATAATAAATAAGTAACAATACTAATGTTACTTTTACCTACTCTATCCTCGACAAAAGTCCTGACTAGGCAACATAATCTCCTGATGGACAATCAGTATCACTGTAAGATTTAATCGGAGTATTCTGAGTTGTCAGAATTAATTTCCAAGGAAACCCATGAACAAATTTATCCTAACCCTAATTTCTAGTCCCGTTTTGATAGCATCTATTCTGTCTATGACAGTTATGGTCAATCATGCACAAGCAATTGAGCCAGAAGTCAAAAACACAGATAAGTTATCTTGTATCAGAAATAAACATAAAGTTGGTTTGGTTTGTGCTAGAGCTTCTGTTTTAGCCCAAGTGCCTAACTATCAGCCGGAAATAGAATTTTCCCAAGAAGATGCTCCTATGTTGGAGTTCAACGATGCAGAAAGCGATATAGCAATTGCCTTGTTTGGTTGTGACTGTCCGGCTTGTATTAATTCTTTCCGTCAGATGCGGGGTGCAACTCCTTTGGTTTACTAAAATTTTACAAGCAAGCTAGCTATGAAAATACAGGAGGCAGTTGTTCAACGACTGCCCCAGATTTGGAAACACAAAAAATAAATTATCCAACATTGATGGTTTGGTAGGGTGCGTCAGTGTGAATAATTTCTGAGTTTATTTAGGTTCTATGGCACTGACGCATTCTACATTTTGGGTATTTTTTTATCTGGAAGTCCCTTATTAGGGTAACAAGAGTATTTGTTACCCTTGTGTATTTTGTCTGAGTCAATGACAACCAGCCCAAGTTATCCATCTGTGAGAGAGACCTAAGCGCAAAACTCTACCAGTGATTTCTTGCTCTGTAATGACAGCTCCAGAGAAATTTGCCCCCTTCAATTCTGCTTCCATGACGTTGCTACCAATTAAGTTTGCTTGCTTGAGATTAGCGCCACTCAAATCAGCACCACTCATTTCCGCTTCACTCAGGTTAGCACTGAATAAATTGGCCAAAATTAAATTGGCACCGCGTAAATCTGCTCGACTGAGATTGCTTTGTTTTAAATTGGTGCTAATTAAATCTGCACCGATGAAGTTGACTTCACTCAAGTTAGCTCCACTCAAGTTAGCTCCACTCAAGTCTGCATCAGTTAAATTAGCACGACTGAGATTACATCCACTCAAGTTAGCTTGACTAAGGTTGGCTCCACTTAAATCAGCTTCGGCAAAATTTGCCCCCCTCAAATCAACAGCATAAAGGTTAGCTTGATGCAGATTTGCTCTGTGGAATTTTCGTTCTCCTGCGTTATATAACTCTAGGAGTTTATTAGCATCCATACGGACACCTCTCAATGTTTGCGGGTAAGTAAGTCTAGTTGTGAATCAACACGAACCACACCACACCGAAGAAAATCTATTAAGTTTTTGGCAATGAGAATTTTAGGTAAAACTTGTTATTTTATTGTGCTAGATTTTCCAGTATTTTGTACAATCACTTAACGAAAGGATATAATCCCTGAGCGTAGTTGATAACTTAGGGTTGCGATGCTGAAGTTTTACTACAATCCCATCTCTGTTAATGCTCGTCGAGTTTGGGTAGCTTTACTGGAAAAACAAATCCCTTTTGAACCATTGTTGCTGAATCTCGATGGTGATCAATTTCAGGAGGAATTCACGGCAATTAATCCCCTCCAGCGTGTGCCTGTGATAGTGGATAATGGCTTACGGGTGGTGGAGTCTTTGGCAATTTTGGATTATCTAGAGACCAAATATCCCAATCCCTCGCTAATTCCTAGTGAGCCTGGGGCGATCGCTACAGTTCGTATGGTAGAAATGATCACAGTCAGCGAGCTTCAGCCTGCTACCGTCATCTTGACTCGGCCATTAGTAGAATTAGACACCGATGCCAAAAAGCTCGCATCTGCTCAAGAGGCAGTAGCGAAGATTTTACAGTTTTATGAAACTCTTTTGGGTGAACAGATTTACTTTGCAGGCAAAGATTTCACACTGGCAGAAGTAGTTGCAGGTACACTGATTCCTTCTCTCCCCCTTTTCGGGTTCTCTTTAGATGATTACCCTCGTTTGCTAGCCTGGGCGGAACGACTAGAAGAACGGGAAAGTTGGCAAAAGACAACCCCAGATTTCGCCTCTATCGCCGCCGCTATCCCTAACATCAAGGCAATTCTAGAACGGCGTTTTTAAAAATAGTGAGTAGGGAGTACTGAGTGCTGAATATTCAGTGTTGAGTCCTGATACCGTCTGAGCAATATAGATTAATTTGCTTCGACTCAAGGATGATTGCTCATTGATCAAACAAAGCAATTCGATTGTAAAAAAAGAGGTTGTGCGCCGAAAACCAATAGAAGATAAAAGTTTTTCTGTATAATTCACATTCTCGGCACACAACCCCCTGTTTTTCTCTCTAGTTACTAAAACTGATACTCGTATGCACCGACATCATATTTAATACCAGAAGGACGAGGATTACTGAGGATATCTTTCTTTAATTGACTCCAGGTATAACCATTGTTAATTGCTGGACTAGTTACATTCAATTGGAAGTTGTTTAGGGATGGGTTAACAAACTGGGGGTCTGCAATAATATCATTAGCTCCCATCACAGTGATCAAGGAACTATTAGCGTATACATTGTAGTTATAACTAACATTTGTATTGCTCCAGTTATTGTTGACATTTTTGCCAGGATAAGCGTAAAGAATGTTATTCCACACCTTGACATTTGACGAGGCATTAGCAAAGATTTGCCCATGAGAGATTTCTGGGCTTTGGTTATTCAAATAAGCAGTATTGTGAACAATATCTACATTTTCACTGAGGTAGGTATGAATGCCCGTACCACCATTTTTATATGTAAGATTGTTAGCAACCAAAGTACGTCCTAGATAGGGGCCTAAAGTTGATCCGCCTTGAGTATTTCTTAAATCATCGATGACGATACCATTACCATCTTCAATTTTCCCACTGTATACGAAGGGAATATACTGTCGATTATCATAAACCCGATTGTTGGTAACATACATTCTGTATCCCTTATTGCTATCATAATTCCAATTCTGATAGACCGAAATACCACTGCTAGCATAAGGAGAGTACCAAGCATTGTTATAGACTTCATTGCCATCTATCGTTACATAGTCTGCTTGAATTACAGCAATACCACCACCGCCGCATCCATGTATCTTGTTGTTGAGGATTCGGATGTGATGCGGATGACCATTGTTCCGTCCATCAATGGTGATACAATTTCCGATTGTCCAGGGATTATAAAGGTTATACTGCTGTTCTCTAGCATAATCAAGGCTGATATTGTCATTATTCCCTTCTATCTCTAGCCCTTGGATCTCGACATAAGAGGCTCCATCGCCAATATAAATCCCATTCCAAGCATCATGCTTAATTTTAGGTGTATGTCCACTAGATGCCCGAAATTTGATCCATGCGTTAGCGTTACCAGAGCGAGTTATGGATACAGCATAGCCAGCACCAGGGTATGGATTTGTGTACAGTCCGTTCATAATTATGACTGTATCCCCTGGGTTGGTCAAATCTGCAGCTCTTTGAATTGTTCTAAAGGGAGTAGTTCTGGAGAGTCCATTATTGCTGTCTTTTCCCGTACCACTTACATAATAGGTTTTTGGTGTAGTAGCTGCGGCTAATAAAGTGTGTTTAGGTGCTTTGACTTCTTGAACAGTAGAGGAATTACTGGTATCAATCTTTGATGTGGGTGTATGTTTTTGTACATTAACTGAGCTGCTGAAAAGGACGGGCATGATTAGCAATGCAGTAAAGTTAGTCTTCATGATTAGGTATGCTCGTAAAAAGTTAACAAGTTTTGCGGTCAGATAATAACGTAGGTTCCTAGTTATTTTGATGACAGTGTAATATTTATTCGTTTCAAAATCTTTAAATACTGTATTTTTTTTACTATTACCAAAGATGGACAGTCATGATGAAGTAAATTTCGCAGCTAAGCATGAAATTTTTCTAGGGGCTGGAGACTGATATTTTTACTCAGAGTTGTCCGCTCGGAACTGAATTGTGTTAAGACTCACGCATAAGAACACAAAATCAACGGTGTAGGAATATAGCGGTGTAGGACTTTAAAACCCTTACACTGTATTCCCTTGGAGTTGGAACGATTTTTCTGTCGCTAAAAATGGGGCTGTTTTTTGGGCCAAATCTATACTTTGCGCTTATGTAATGATCGGCTGCCTTGAAAGTGGGGAGTAGGGAGTAGGGAAAATACAGCTTTTATATTTGGCTGCGAAAGTTTTTTCTTCAGGACTGTCTTCCTCAAAGGAAAATCTACAACGAAACATCAAAATAGCCTTTTCTGATCTAAAAATAGGGTGTAAAGGTATGAGAGTCTAGGTGTTGAACAATCTCATACTTTTACACCCTGGGAGAACAAAAAAGCTTTTTGCTTCAGTCTTATTGTTAATTTCTATGCCAAGAGACTTTGGGTAAAATTTGCTTTTGATCAACTCGTCCTTGATACTTGACAGCAAAGTTTAAGAGAGAATCTAGCAGAGAATCAGAGAGATAATGAGGTTGCAAGCCTAAATCGAGTAGTTTAGTGTTTTTGGCATTGAAGTAATGTTCTTCTTTTTCGATTCTGGGATTATCGAGGTTATTGATCTCTACATTTAGTCCCAAGGCATTGCCAGCTTTTTTCACCATTAATGCCAGGTCACCAACACTGAATTGTTCAGTAAATTGGTTAAAGACACGAAACTCACCCGATGGAGCCGGATTAGCGATCGCTAGTTCTACACATCGCACCGTATCCCGAATATCCAAGAATCCGCGCGTTTGCCCACCTTTACCATAAACAGTTAGGGGATGACCAGTTGCAGCTTGAATGCAGAAACGGTTGAGCGCTGTACCAAACACACCATCATAATCTAGTCGGTTAATTAAGAGTTCGTCCATCCCCGTTTCTTCGGTGAGAACGCCGTAAACCACACCTTGATTTAAGTCTGTTGCCCGCAATCCCCAAATCCGACAGGCAAAATGGATATTGTGGCTATCATGAACTTTACTCAAGTGGTACATTGAACCGGGTTGCTTGGGATAAGGTAGGGTATCCTTGCGTCCATTGTGTTCAATGGTGATGTAGCCTTCTTCGATATCAATATTAGGTGTGCCGTATTCCCCCATTGTTCCTAACTTCACTAAGTGACAGTCAGGAAAATCTTCCTTCATTGCATACAGCAAATTCAACGTACCCACAACGTTATTGACCTGGGTAACAACTGCGTGTTCACGGTCAATCATCGAAAATGGTGCTGAACGCTGTTCGCCAAAATGGACTATGGCATTTGGCTCAAATTTATGCAACGCTTTTTGGAGAAATTCATAGTTGGTAATATCGCCAACAAACAGGTCAATAGATTTGCCTGTTAAATCTTGCCAGCGCTGGAGACGTTGCTGAATTGGGGCGATCGGAGTCAGAGTTTCGATACCCAGTTCATTATCCCAGTGCCGACGCACCAAACTATCTAATATTCCAACTTCATAACCGCGATTGGAAAGATAAAGTGCGGTTGCCCAACCGCAGTATCCATCGCCACCAATAACTAGGACTTTCATTTTCACCAGTTTTTACTCGCTGATAGCTTAATCTATCAGGTTTGGGTACCCCCTCACTCATCATTCTGGAAGATATGGAATCAGAAAGGACTCCTAATTTCCACGATAAAATAATGTCTTCTTGCGGCGATCGCATTATGAGGATCACTCATTGATTGGTCTGATGAGCAAGGGAATGGCATCTGAAGATTTTGTTTACGAATCAGATATTCGATGATAAAGCAGGCATTTCAAGGAAGTACAGTATTTTGCACCACCCACCCATACCATTTCTCATGCAGATATCATTCCTATATGTGAGTCAATACCCTGACCTTTACTCAGACAATTTCCTATTTTGCCAAGCCGCAACCAGATTTATTAAGCAATTTGAACTAAAAGTTAAGATTGATGTGACTCTATGTAACAGTCAGTAATCAACCAATCAGAGGTAGCAACTCCTTGAGGTAAGATCCTGAAAATAGGAAAAGGCGATTACATAGAGTCTTAAGACAATGGCACAGGATCGAAAATCAACAGTTATAGTCACTGGAGCTTCTTCTGGGGTTGGTTTGTACGCTGCAAAAGCCCTTGCTAAAAGAGGATGGCACGTCGTCATGGCTTGCCGCAATTTAGAGAAAGCAGAACAAGCCGCGCAAGAAGTCGGAATCCCCAAGGATAGCTACACCATCATACATATTGACTTAGGCTCATTGGATAGTGTGCGCCAGTTTGTGAATGACTTTAGAGCTACTGGCAAATCCTTAGACGCTCTATTGTGCAATGCTGCCATTTATATGCCCTTAATCAAAGAGCCTTTACGCAGCCCAGAAGGTTACGAATTGACTATGACCACCAATCACCTTGGTCATTTTTTGCTGTGTAAGCTCATGCTGGAAGATTTGCAGAAGTCATCGGCTGCGGATAAACGACTTGTGATTTTAGGAACTGTCACCCACAACCCAGACGAACTAGGTGGTAAAATTCCCCCGCGCCCAGACTTGGGTAATTTGGAAGGGTTTGCCCAAGGCTTTAAACCACCAATTTCTATGATTGACGGTAAGAAGTTTGAACCAGTGAAGGCTTACAAAGACAGCAAAGTTTGTAACGTCCTAACCATGCGGGAACTGCATCGCCGTTATCACGAATCCACCGGCATTACTTTCACTTCCCTTTATCCCGGTTGCGTCGCCGAAACACCACTATTCCGCAACCACTATCCCCTATTCCAGAAAATCTTCCCCTTGTTCCAAAAGTACATCACTGGCGGATACGTATCCCAAGAGTTGGCAGGAGAGAGGGTTGCAGATGTGATTGCTGCGCCTGAATACAAACAATCTGGTGCTTATTGGAGTTGGGGAAATCGTCAAAAGAAAGATGGTAAGTCTTTTGTACAAAAAGTTTCTCCCCAAGCTCGTGATGATGAAAAAGCCGAACGCCTGTGGGATTTGAGCGAAAAGCTAGTTGGACTGGAGTCACAAAAGCCAGTTGCACTCAATAGTTAGTAATTTGTGTTGGTTGTTGACGGTTGATAGTTGACAGTTGATGGTCAACTGTTAATACCAATTCTCTATAAAGTTGCACCCAATAAATAATTGTAGAGACGTTGCCTGCAACGTCTCTACAGTCCAGAATAAAGCACATCTTCATTAAGAAATTTTCACCAGTCCCCAGGCGTATTCTGCTTTTCTCAATATCTAAACATAAAAAAATTCCCACTCAAGTCAACGCTTGGGTGGGTAATATTGAGTAGGTACAAATTAATGTACCTTAAATCATTACCAAGATTATTTAGTCTCTGTAAAATCAGCGTCAATTACATCATCACCACCATCAGATGAAGTAGTACCGCCATCTTGAGGAGCCGCACCAGGCGCAGCACCGCCACCAGCTTGTTGATAGATATTGCTACCAACTGCGAACAATGCTTGTTGCAATTCTGGGGTCAGCTTTTTGATTTGCTCGTCGTCTTCCTTAGCAACGGCTTCCCGCAGGTCTTTCACTAAACCTTCAACTTTGGTTTTATCTGCTTCGGGGACTTTATCACCCAATTCTTGTAGCTGCTTCTCAGCTTGGTATGCCAAAGAATCGGCTTGGTTTTTGCGCTCAATTTTCTCCCGGCGTTCTTTGTCAGATGAAGCGTTTTGTTCCGCTTCTCTCACCATGCGGTCAATGTCAGTTTTATCCAGAGTGGAAGCACCAGTAATACTGATGGACTGTTCCTTACCAGTACCTTTATCTTTAGCGGTGACGTTCAGGATACCGTTAGCATCAATGTCGAACACGACTTCGATTTGGGGAACACCCCGTGGTGCTGGAGGAATACCATCGAGGCGGAAGGTTCCCAAGCTCTTGTTATCGTTGGCAAATTCTCGTTCACCTTGGAGGACGTGAATTTCCACGTTGGTTTGACCATCCACGGCTGTAGAGAAGACTTCAGATTTCTTGGTGGGAATTGTGGTGTTACGAGGAATAATCTTTGTCATCACACCACCCAAGGTTTCTACACCCAAGGACAATGGTGTTACATCTAACAATAAGATGCCCGTGACTTCACCACCCAATACACCTGCTTGAATTGCTGCGCCAACTGCCACAACTTCATCAGGGTTAACAGTTTGGTTTGGTTCTTTACCTAGCAGATTCTTAACGAGTTGTTGTACCGCAGGGATACGGGTAGAACCACCCACTAAGACCACTTCATCAATATTGTCTTTCTTGAGTTTGGCATCCCGTAGCGCCTGTTCGACGGGAATACGGCAACGGTCAATCAAGTCGGCACAAAGTTCTTCAAACTTAGCGCGAGTCAGGGTCATATCCAGGTGTTTGGGGCCGTCCTGGGTAGCGGTGATGAATGGGAGGTTAATTTCTGCTTGGGTAACGCTGGAAAGCTCAATCTTAGCTTTCTCTGCTGCTTCGGTTAAGCGTTGCAGTGCTTGTTTGTCTTTGCGGAGGTCAATACCTTCGTCTTTTCTGAACTGTTCAGCGAGGAAATCAACGATTTTTTTATCGAAGTCGTCACCACCAAGGTGGGTATCACCAGAAGTAGCCAATACTTCAAATACGCCGTCGCCTACTTCTAGGACGGATACGTCGAATGTACCACCACCAAGGTCAAATACGAGGATGGTTTCATTGCTCTTTTTATCAAAACCGTAAGCCAAGGAAGCAGCTGTAGGTTCGTTGATAATCCGCATGACTTCAATACCAGCAATCTTACCAGCGTCTTTGGTCGCTTGACGTTGGGAGTCATTGAAGTATGCGGGAACGGTGATTACAGCTTGGGTAACAGTTTCACCAAGGTATTTACTAGCATCTTCCACTAGTTTGCGGAGAACCTTGGCAGAAATTTCTTCGGGAGCAAATTGTTTACCGGCTCCAGGAGAGTCTACCTTGACGTTACCGCCACTGCTGAGAACTTTGTAGGAAACTTCTGTAGCTTCGTTTGTTACTTCGTCGTAGCGACGACCAATAAAGCGCTTAACAGAATAGAAAGTATTTTCGGGGTTCATCACCGCTTGGCGCTTGGCGATTTGTCCTACTAGGGTGTCGCCGTTTTTAGCAAATGCCACTACCGACGGTGTGGTGCGGAAACCTTCTGCGTTGGCAATAACTGTGGGTTTACCACCTTCCATTACTGCGACGCAGGAGTTAGTTGTTCCTAAGTCAATTCCAACTACTTTTGCCATTTTAGGTGCTGGCTCCGTATAACTACAAATGAATGGGAATATAAAGGGCTTTATTTTTGAACTAACTAGTGAAAAAAGCAGTCAGTTCAGTATCCATAACCGTTGATTTGGTCTTCCTGGGTGGGAAACTCCAAGTTATGCTGATATATATACTGAAGCTCAGGGATCGCCAGTCCATGAAGGGTGGTTTCCCGAACCTTGAATGGGACGGTTAATTTTAAAAGTTGTTTTTAGCTGGTTCATGGATTAAACTGCTGTCACTCTGTCTAATTTATGAGAATTAATACTTTGAGTAATTAGGGTCAACCGTAACGTTAATGTGGTGTTTGCCGTCTTTAGAGATAAATAACCCTCGTTTGCCTAAGATAAACCCGGCAATAAATAAAGCGATCGCTCCCCTAATTACGTTAAGTTACTGATATAAATACACCATTGGTAATTGCTGATTCTCTTCCAGTCGCCAGTTTTTCTCAGATAAAATTACTATGGTGATACATAACCTTTGCCAAACTTGATGAAAAGCGCTGACTTACAAAATCCCCAATCCTCTTTTTCACGTCCTGACATCCTCGCACCGGCTGGTAACTGGGAATGTGCTAAAGCTGCTGTAGAAAATGGGGCAGATGCGATTTATTTTGGTTTGGATAGGTTTAACGCCAGAATGCGGGCGCAAAATTTTACTGAGGCAGATTTACCTGAATTAATGGCATTCCTGCACCTGCGGGGTGTGAAAGGTTATGTCACTGTCAATACACTGATTTTTCCCCAAGAATTAGTCCAAGCGCAGCAATATCTCCGCACAATTATTGCTGCTGGTGTGGATGCGGTGATCGTGCAGGATGTGGGTATTTGTCGGCTTATCCGTCATCTGTCACCAGATTTTCCCATTCACGCTTCCACACAAATGACCATCACTAGCCCGGCTGGCGTGGAATTTGCCAAGTCTCTTGGTTGTGAACTGGTAGTACTAGCCCGTGAATGTTCTCTTGCGGAAATTAACAAGATTCAACAGCAGATTGCACAAAGGTCTGCTTCCCTACCCCTAGAGGTTTTTGTTCACGGGGCTTTGTGTGTAGCCTATTCTGGTCAATGTTTGACTAGTGAAGCCTTGGGAGGACGTTCTGCCAATCGTGGTGAGTGCGCCCAGGCTTGCCGAATGCCCTATGAATTAACTGTTGATGGGGAAATTATAGATTTAGGCGATCGCAAATATTTACTTAGCCCCCAAGATTTAGCAGGATTAGAAATTTTGCCTGATTTGGTTAAGTCAGGGGTGACAAGTCTCAAGATTGAGGGACGGTTAAAAGCTCCAGAGTATGTGGCTAATGTTACCCGTGTCTATCGACAAGCATTAGATCGGGTGATGGGACAATCACAAAGGGATTATGTATCACACCAAGAGCGCTACGACTTAGAAATGGCTTTTTCTCGCGGACTTTACACTGGTTGGTTTCAGGGAATTAACAATCAAGAACTAGTTCACGCCAGATTTGGCAAGAAGCGCGGGGTTTACTTAGGTGAAGTCAGCCGTATTCGCAATGAAGAGGTGACAATTAAATTAGAAGCACCTGTGAAGCCAGGGGATGGTGTGGTATTCGATTGTGGGCATCCAGAGGCGAAAGAAGAAGGTGGTCGAGTTTATGGGGTGGTGCAGAAGGGTAAAGAAGCTGTATTAAGCTTTGGTCAAGGTAATGTGAACTTCCGCCGTGTTCATGTAGGAGATAAACTGTGGAAAACTAGCGACCCAGAACTTGATAAACAATTGCGCCAAAGCTTTGCTGGAGATAACCCCCAATTTCAACGTCCCATAGACTGGGAAATTCATGGGGAAATTGGTCAGATGTTAGTGGCGATCGCCCGCGATGAACTCGGTAATATTGTACAAGTAGAGTCAGCAATATCATTAGTTGCAGCCCACACCAAACCCTTAGATACAGAACGGTTACAAGAACAATTCGGTCGTCTTGGTAACACTCCCTTCCGTTTAGGAACCCTCACCAATCACCTCAATGGTGCGGTCATGGTTCCCGTCAGTGAGTTAAATCGGATGCGGCGAGAAGTTGTGACTCAATTAGAAGAATTACGCAGTCAACCCAAACGCTGGCAACTACGTAGTCATGTTTCCTTTCAAGACCTCCTCCCTCCCCTATCTCCCCAATCCCCTCAATCCCCCTCCTTCATTGTTTTAGTCCGCAACCTCAAGCAACTCCAAGCCGCCTTACAAACTGGTGTCGAAACCCTATACTGCGAATTTGAAGATCCCCGCACCTATAAAGAAGCTGTAAAACTAGTACATGAGGTAAAGCTAGAATCCGCCACTCCCCAAATCTTCGTCGCTCCACCCCGCATTACCAAACCAGGCGAAAACTGGATTTTACAGCAAGTCCGCGCCGCCAACGCTGATGGTTATCTGATACGGAACTACGACCAATTAGAATTTTTTGCAGGCGATATTTGCATTGGTGATTTTTCGCTGAATGTTGCCAACCCTTTAACCGCAGGCTACTTTAAGCAAAACTTTGGTTTGGAAAGGCTAACAGCATCCTATGATTTAAATATCAATCAGCTAGAAAACTTACTTACCAGTTGCCCTGCCCAGTGGTTTGAGGTGACAATCCATCAACATATACCCATGTTCCACATGGAGCATTGTGTATTTTGTGCCTTTCTCTCAGAAGGAACTGACTATACCAATTGTGGCAGACCGTGTGAAAAACACGAAGTGAAATTGCGCGATCGCGTGGGTAGTGAACACGTCTTACAAGCAGACGCAGGTTGTCGTAATACTGTATTCAATGGTACAGCCCAAACCGGAGCCGAATACGTACAGCGCTTGATAGGCTTGGGTTTAATTCACTTCCGCCTTGAGTTTGTCAATGAAACACCTGAACAAGTGACTAAAACAATACAGCGTTATCGTCAATTACTGGCAGGTGAAATTACAGGTTCTCAACTGTGGCGAGAGTTAAAACTACAAAATCAGCTAGGTGTAACTCGTGGCCCCTTGGGTGTAGCAGCACTGCGATGAAATGCTTGCTGGGAAAGGTGTCCATTAAAGAATTATTTGTCAATTTTAAAAAATTAATGTCAGGCAGTGTCAGAGGCTAAAAAGCTTATACATCAAGGAAGTTACGCTTTTCACCGCTCTTATATTCTTTGAAGGCTTTTAAATAATTAAATGCCTTTTCTTTAAAAACCGACTCCTCAAAATTTAAACAATTAAATGCCTTTTGTTATGTTCGTCTCAACAGACTACTGACTTTTACTGTTATTCAGGGGAGCGATCGCTCTATTAAGTGGGGTGGAGCATCGTCGCTTATTATCTGCCTACCTCAATGTTATTGTGTCCTTTCATCATCTAGCACCACTCGTGAAAATCGATAACCACAAGTATATTTATCAGTAAAAGTGACACTAATTCTTTAAAACTGAAATATACAAGGCTAAAGTATTAGCCTAATTGCATAGGGCTAGAAAAATCGAACGTCTGGACATTAATTATTTAAAACTGACAAATAATTCCTTAATGGACAAAAGGACAAGAATACGCCGTCAACAAAGATATGATGGAATCTTTTGCTCAAAGTAAGAAAATTTAGCGTAAAGCTTATGATAACTTCTCTCAGAGACTATCCAGAGCAGGAGTTTTGCGATCCAATGCTGGTTATCTCTATTGAGCCGTTGTAGTTTTATTCTTAACATGGTTAATTGAAAATTTAACCAGACTCTATTCTGTTGGGTTATCCATACTCAGATCACTGGACAAATTTTTAGTTCCTTTTGCTATTTCCTGGCGAATTTCATCCAATTTTTCACCAGCTACCCACTCGCTAACAGGCGTAATCCGATACTCATCTGTACGCCCATTCCGTTTCCTCTGTATTACTAAATTAGCTTTCATAAGAACTTTTAGCGCCTGTTGAGCTTTACGCATACTCATCTTGCATATTTCTGCCGTTTTACGAAGACTAGCAAAGCAGACTCCTTCAGGCTTGCCACCTGTTCTACGAATTATGTGAGTGTAAAGCCTGAACTCATAAGGATCTAGCCCATATTCATCTAAAAAATTATGGATGTAAGCAACAGATGAAGGAAAAGAGTCTGCCTTATGAGATTTTAGCTGTTTAGCTGACTGCTCTTGTTGTTCTAGCATAGCACTTTAATGCGTGTATATATAACTGATTCAATTCTACCTAAGCATATTATGCCACGCTTATGTTATATCTTATAGGTATTTCTTAGATTTATTTTTTAAAGTATATAACTTAACCGCTTAAAAAAGTTTTTATAATCGTTCAAAGTAAATAAGACTCAAATTCATAATCCTCAAAACACTATACTTGACGCTGTCAAGTAAGCGATTAAAAAAACTTATATATATGATAAGAAACTACAATACTCAAAAAAAAACCACTCCTCCAGCACATGATACGTGGAAGTTGTGGTAACATAGTTTTCAATGCCAAATAAAAAAGCCGGTAAACCTCGCAAAAAATGCAAGTTTGCCCAGCTCTGTTTTTATAGTTGTTCATATTCTATCACTAAATGATAGAACTTTAAAAGCTTAGGTAACTGCTTTTTAGCTAGGTGGAAGGCTTTACAGGCATATAAACCATTACTTAAAAAGTAGAAATGAAAAACAAAACACTAAGCCAAAGTAACACTAACGTAGATTTGGGAGGTAAAATTCCCAGCGACGGAAACATTAGATGTATAGAGCAGTTGAAGCACATTAGCGTCAAAGGCAACCAAGGGATTTTGAAGTTAAATCCCAAATACAAGAAAGGTTTTATTGGTTGTTTATCTTTTGTGTTACTTATGTCATCTACTTCTGAATTTCAGGCTAAGTTTCAGTTAACAGTAGAAACCGATGTAAATGTAGTTGTTATAATTACTGAGATACTCAATAGGTGAGTTTTTAAGTAATAATACTTAATTAGCCAAAGATGATTATCTCCGTCGGATTCGATTATCTTTGGTTAAAAGCTTTAATAATGTGTTTCACGTTTGGAGCCATTTGAACCGTTTCTCACAATTATAAGGTAGTAGAAATAGCTATATATTTCTACTACCCGACTACGATAACCTCGTATTTTCAATGCAAAACACTTCATTAAGTCCAGTGTGCCAGTAGTTAAGTTTCAAGCTTAGGCACTATATTTATACCTAACTTGTAAGTAAGGGCTGGGGAAAAGACCAGTTTCACTGCCTAGTACGAAAGTGGTCTCATCGGGACTGACTTTTGTCGCCTGTCTTCTACCCCCTCACATCCTCAAGTCCCCTTGATATTCACACTTAAAACCTCGACTTTGCCAAGTTGACATATTTACTTTGCTCAGTTGCATAACTTTTGGGCATTGTGGCTGAATGATTTGACTCAAGCCAGCCCATAATATGCTACGGGTGACATCTAACCCTGTTTTGATCCAAGACTCCCGATTACCAGGAACACCAGTTTCTTTAACGACCTCAACTTCTACCCAAATACCACGAGAGCCTAAAAGAATCTGTGCCATCCATTTAGCTCTTGGTAAATGAGTGGGTGAAGTAATTAGTCTGACTTTATGTACTCCCCAACTTTTTAATATCGGTACTCCATAGTAGAAATTTTCAAAGGTGGAATTGGCACACTTTTCCAGCCAAACATTAGACAAATCTGCCGCCTCACGCTCAAAAATTAGCTTGATACATGGGTCTGGAGAACCTTGGGAAATTAAAATGGGGATTTGTGGATATTGTTTGGCTATTTGGGCAATATAAATTTCCCGTCTAATACTACCGCCAAGGACAAAAAAGGCATCTGGAGGCTGGGAAGAAGCAAAAACTAGGGTTATAGTGGTGATGATTAGCCAACCGCCAAGCACCAGACATAAAACCCCCACAAGTTTTTGTATTAATCGCCACTTTTTCCTTATGTCTTCCCTTGTAGGGACTGATGAATTTCTGTTGAATTTGCGCCTCATGACACAAGATAAAAAAGCTTGGTTAGTTAAGCTTAAAAGACCAGCAATTCTCCAATAGAAGTGCTATCTTATAAAATTAATATGGGGTGTAAAGATGACAGTAACAAAACTGTCACACTATTGTCACACTGCTAGATTAAACTAGCTAAGAAAATCAAAGAAATAGTAATGATTGTTAATAAATTAATGCAAAATATTAGCATAATTTAAAGGGGAGAATTAATGAGGGGAGTGTAGCTGAAAATTGAGTATAAAAACTTAAAACTTTACCCAAAGTCTGATTGCTAAACTGTCAAAATCACAATAAATCCCTGCTGATATACATGAACTCATCTGCGAAACATCACTCGCTGCTCCAGGTTGCTATGATTGGAGGAGCGATCGCTACAACAGCGACTATATCCGTATTTGGCCCAGCTTGGACTCGTAGCGTTCGTGCCGCCTTACAAGATAGTCCTAAAGCGGTAATAGACCAAGTATGGCAATTAGTAAATAACGAATATGTTGATGGCAAGTTTAATCAACAAGATTGGCTGGCAGTTAGAAAAAGTTTATTAAGCAAAGATTATTCATCTAAAGAAGAAGCTTACGTGGCAATTCGGGAAGCCCTACAAAGGCTGAACGATCCATATACCAGGTTTATGGACCCCAAGCAGTTTGAAGTCCTCACCAGTCAAACATCTGGGGAAGTATCTGGTATAGGTATCCGCATGGAGTTGAACGAAATAACCAAGCGGCTGACTGTCCTAGAAGCCATAGAAAACTCTCCAGCCTTGAAAGCGGGGATTAAAGCAGGTGATGAAATCCTAGCAATTGACGGCAAACCCACCCAGCAAATGAAAGTGGATGATGCCTCTAAATTAATTCGCGGTAAAGAAGGCACCGCTATTACTTTACGTCTAGGACGTACTGGAAACAGTGCCTTTGATTTGAAGCTCACCAGAGCCAAAATAGAAGTACCAACTGTTTCCTACAACCTGAAGCAAGAAGGTAGCAGACGGGTTGGTTACATCCGCTTACGGGAGTTCAGCGCCCACGCCGCCGAGCAAATGGCACGAGCTATCCGCAATTTGAACGGACAAAAAGTAGATTCTTATGTATTAGATTTGCGGGGAAACCCTGGTGGTTTATTACAGGCGAGTATTGAAATTGCTCGGATGTGGTTAGATGATGGTGGCATTGTCCGTACCGTTAACCGTCAGGGATTTAACGAAGATACAAAAGCTAACCGGACTGCTTTAACAAAACTTCCCTTGGCCGTATTGGTAGATGGTAACTCAGCTAGCGCCAGTGAGATTCTGACAGGTGCGCTCAAGGATAATAAACGAGCTGTAGTGATTGGTGGTCAAACCTTTGGCAAAGCTTTAGTCCAGTCAGTTCATGAATTACCCGATGGTTCAGGTTTGGCAGTGACGATCGCTCACTACTATACCCCCAACGGTACAGACATCAACCATAAAGGTATTACACCAGATATCAAACTGGAGTTAACCGACGCACAGGAACGCCAACTAGCCAACAATCCCAAACTAATTGCTACTCAAAACGATCCGCAATATGCCCGTGCGATCGCGGTATTATCTGGCAATACCTTTGCTCGCCCTCCCCTCAATCAAACTAATCAACCAATGAGTCTGGGTGCTAATGAGTTGAAGTTTTAAAAATCTGTTCTACGAGTGATTAGTTACCAGGTGTTCATATATCAGCATTTTTCTGTTCCATAATTCTGGAGCCATAACCAGAACATGAGTGGCGCGGGAATACTAAAAGAAGACAGGAGTCAAGCGGAGAATATCTGACTCACTCCTATACTAAGTTAGTATTTCCCTAACCCACACTCTCAGGTTTTATGAATCATCAGCAAAATGATCCAACCACCGCCAACAGCTTTTTGCCAATGGTATCGGTGGTTGTTCCTATTTATAACGGTGAGGCAGATTTACCAGAGTTAATCAGCTGTTTTGTATCTCAAACCTATCCCCCAGAAAGGGTAGAATACTTATTGGTAGATAATAACAGCAGCGATCGCACCCTCTCCTTCATAGAAAAATCTGCGGCTAATTCCCCAATTAATATTCGTCCCCTCAGCGAAAATAAAATTCAAAGCTCCTACGCGGCGCGTAACATAGGAATCCGGTCTGCTGTCAGTGAAATTGTGGTGTTCACAGATGCTGATTGCCGTCCCCAACCCCAATGGCTGAATTCACTAATTCAACCTTTTGTCAATCCAGAAGTGGTAATTGTTGCAGGTGAAATCACTGCTTTACCAGGAAAAAACTTATTAGAAAAACACGCAGACCGCCAAGATACGCTCTCACAAAAGCACACCCTCGCTAATAGCTTTTGTCCCTACGGTCAAACGGCTAACCTAGCAATCAGACGCACTGCCTTTACTCAAGCAGGGTTATTCCGTCCCTATCTGACTACTGGCGGTGATGCAGATATTTGCTGGCGAATTTTGCGGTCAAATATTGGTAGTTTAGAATTTGCCCCAGATGCCATTGTCCAGCACCGTCACCGTGCCACACTTAAGGAGCTAGCCAGTCAATGGCGACGCTACGGACGCTCCAATCGCTATCTGCACGAACTACATGGTGTAAACTTAATGCCTGATATCAGCCTCAAAGATATCGGCTACCGTTTAACACGTTGGTTAATTAAAGAATTACCACGGGACATCGCCAAAGCGATCGCAGGTAAAGCCGACTTGGTAGATGTATTCAATACTCCCATTAGTCTGTTCACAGCTAGAGCGCGTGCAGTCGGACAACGGGATGCCCAACTACCAGAACAGGCTAAGACCATTGAATGGTTGTAGGAAGTTTGAATTTTCGATCCATGATTCGCTACATTGGAACAAGGTAAACCATAGGAAATTTTTAGATGTCAGCACAATTGTTACTGGTAGATGATGAACCCGGATTGAGAGAAGCCGTCAAAGACTACTTGCAAGAAAGTGGTTTTAGCGTTCAAGTCGCCAGTAATGCCCGTGAGGGTTGGGATTTGATGCAGCAAAGCACACCAGACCTCGTAATTTCTGATGTGATGATGCCTCAGGTAGATGGGTATCAATTTCTCAAGCAATTGCGCGAAGACCCCCGATTTCAATCACTCCCCGTGGTATTTTTAACAGCTAAAGGGATGACGAGCGATCGCATCCAAGGATATCAAGCTGGCGTTGATGCTTATCTACCTAAACCCTTCGACCCAGATGAACTGGTAGCGATCATCGAAAACTTACTTACCCGCCGCAACAGCAAGCCTCCAAAAACCACCGAAGAAGGCGAAACACCAGATATAGCCGAACTAGCCAATCAAATTGCTCAAATCAAAGCTTTATTAACTCAAAGGAATGCAATTTCCCAGTCACCTGCTCCTTTTAAAATTGACCTCACTCCCAGAGAACAGAGCGTTTTAAACTTGGTAGCTGAAGGACTAATGAACAAGGAAATCGCCCGCCGTCTCGAAACCAGCGTGCGTAACGTCGAAAAATACGTCAGTCGTTTGTTCAGTAAAACAGGAACTAACAGCCGTACTGAGTTAGTTCGTTTTGCCTTGGAACACGGTCTAGCCAAATAAACTACTCCGAAACTTCCATAAGAATTTACCATCTCTGTACCTTCATATAGGACAGAGATACAAATGCTTTATCGGAAATATCTTATGTAGCAGTAAAAATACTATTACACTTAATAACTAAGGATATTGCAGGATCAACTATCAACTTTTTCCAAGATGTGAGAGATGCCGTTGCAGAATTTGTGGCAATGTTTACTATTAATCTCCGCAAATAAAAGTAAAACCCTGGTCAGAGCAATTGCCCTCACAAATAAGACCTCTAAAACTTTTACTAGTCTCAGAAGCGAAATATTAGTGCTAGTAATTACTCATCTATATAAGTACAGTAAATGGTAAAAACTACGATTGTAGTTGCTTTATTTAGCTTTTCGGAGAGTAGGGTAAATTTGAGCTTATTAACAAAGGCATTAAGTTATACAAGCCAACTCAATATTTAGAGCAAATAGGTAAATGGGCTAACTTATAAGAAATTAAGATTTTCTGCCCAGTATTTGATTTGCCGCTACTCAAATTGCAACTTTATTTCTAACTATTGATTAGTATCAACAGCATTACGTAAACGCATCAATTGACGACGCATTTGAGGTGATGCTTTAAACTCAGAAACTTCTTGTGCTTTTACAGACGCTTGTAGCATCTCTAAAAAGTCATCCGACCCTTCAGTTAAAGCATCTAGCAGGATCTGCATCAGTTGTTCGCGATCGCCCAACAAGCTTTTTTCCTCAACTAACCGGAATTTGAGATGTATTTCGCACTCATAGACACCGACTTCTATATTATTTATTTGCCGTGGTAATGCTTTCGAGTTCATAGTTTTAGAGATTCCTGTGCTTGGTGGTATGAGGTTGAGGAGGTATATCTCCTACAAAATTTCTGTATAGTCTTTTGAATTCGTTCTGCCTGAATTAACAATTTCTTTTCAATTCACCGCATTTATCTTCCATTCCATGCTCCTGATTTTTTTAGATAGTCTTTTATTGTCGAAGATCGAATCTTCCTGTGTCAGTTGTATTTCAGGTAAGCCATAACTATTATTCAGTTTTTGAGATTATATACAATAAAGTTTCTGTAAGAAGTTGTTCTAGGTTTTTAAAGCTTTTCACATCAACTTTATTTTAAAGTCAACAATAGTTTGAGTTTTTACTGAACTTTTCGTGTTTACACGTAAGTAAATCCCTCATTTTTTTTGATTTTATTAAAGCTAGACGTAGTTGTATGCTAATTACGTAAAATTACTCAATGTACGTTTTGTTCATCATCAAATTCAGGAGTGGTAGATGAGCAATTTTATCAAAAGTAAAATCTTGGTTTTAAACCATAGCATAGACTCTAAGTTCAACTGAAGAAAATCCAATCAACCTCTGGGGAACAGGGAAAAGAGGGGAGAACGGACTCCAATATTCTTCCCTAGTCCCCAGCCCCATTTAATTTGAGTGCTTTGAAGCCCATATATAGCGTCTACAATTATTTCAGTGTAATTAACCTGAATCTGACACCCTGCTATGGAAAACGCAACGCTGCTCAAGTCTACAACCCGACACATCCGCATTTTTGCAGCAGAAATTGACCGGGATGGTGAACTAGTTCCCAGCAATCAGGTCTTGACCTTGGATATCGACCCGGACAACGAGTTCAACTGGAATGAAGATGCTTTGCAAAAGATTTATCGCAAGTTCGATGAATTAGTCGAAGCCTCAAGCGGTGCAGACCTGACAGACTACAACTTACGCCGCATTGGGTCAGACTTAGAACATTATCTGCGATCGCTCCTCCAAAAAGGCGAAATCAGCTACAATCTCTCTGCTCGCGTCACTAACTACAGCTTAGGGCTTCCTCAAGTGGCCGTTGAGGATAAATAGTACGCAAGATCCCCAGAACCCCGACTTCTACTTCTTGAGCAAGAAGGGGTTCTGACTTATTTTAATAAATGTGTTAATTTGAACAGCACTAAATCAATTAGATATTTATCATCCAATTGGAGTGCTGTACGAATTATATAAGCGTTAGCCTACTCTACGATTTCTCCACAGGAGTAGCCGCAAGCTAAACTTAAGCTATTTTGCTTTCCTGCGGAACGCCACTCACACCTGTAGGGTATTACTAAGGATGAATTGTCCAGATGTTGAGCGTTGAGTATCTTAATTCTTAATTAAAGTTTATGACTGTTCCACAACTTATAAACTATGGAAATATCTGTGTTTTTTGCGATCGTTCATGATTAACGCAACCAAAGCAAAAAATCTAGACAAGATGAGTGTTAGCGGCTCTAGCAAGGGAAAGCAACAGATAAATAAAAGCTATGATGAGGCTGTAAGATTGACAAAGGAGTATGGTGTTTGCATAAGTTCAGATAAGTATTAATATCTGTTGGTATCTACCAGCTAAAATCATGATCCCACGATGGATAACTCGAATTCAAGAAATATGAGCGGTCTTCATTCTTGCCGCTACCAGTGCTGTTGAAACAATTGCCAATCGCTGATCGGTGCGAACACTATGGAAAATGATGCGGCAACGCTCTACTGTCCAAACGAACTTTGTCAGGCTGCGAACCCCCTGACACACAAGTTTTGCCAGCGATGCTCCACACCCTTACCCAAGCGTTATTTGTGGGTGGTGGGAGATAGTCTGAGTATTGGCAGTACAGGAGAAATATTAGCCGATCGCTATTTAATTATCAATCAGTCTGTTGTTTTAGATACTAAACCCGGTTTACTACCCCAAGCGCCCGATTTAGAAAATACCCATCCCATCAGACCTTATCTGCGGCTCATCCCCTATCGGTTAAATATCCCCCAAGTGTATGGGGTGCTGCCGGCAACCGATGGGTGCGTCCAAAGTCAAGTTTTATTGTTAGAAAAATCTCCTTTGTTCGCAGACAATTTAGCTCAACAGGTGCATTTGTGTAGCGAATTTACCGATGCTTGGCGCTACGCTACATCAATGCGCCAACTACATTGGCTGTGGCAAATTGCCAATCTTTGGCAACCTTTCAAGAGTGAAGGCGTTGTATCTAGCCTACTCAACCCGTACCTGTTGCGGGTGGAAGGACCATTAGTGAGGTTGTTGGAGCTGCATTCTGACCCCACAACAGCCCTAGAATTGCCACAATTGGGTGAATTTTGGCAACAACTACACCAGGAAGCCAAACCAGCCATAGCAGAATTTGTTCAGCAAATTAGTTATTTGCTCATTCAAGGCGAAATCAAATCCTCAGAGGTACTAGTTGCTGTTTTAGACAGAGGATTGGCAGAACTCAGCAAATCACAAACGCCTACTATTCAAATCGCTACCAAAACTGACACTGGCCCCAGCCGTCAACGGAACGAAGATGCTTGTTATCCTCCCAGTGGCACATTACTGAGCAAACCACCCCAACCAACGGCCTTAGCTATTGTTTGTGATGGCATTGGTGGACATGAGGGCGGCAATGTTGCCTCTAATTTAGCAATTGAAACTGTCCACAAGCAGGTACAACAACTGATAAATGTACCACCAGACCATATCGAACCATCGCTGTTGATAGCTGATTTAGAACGGGCAGCAGCCGTTGCCAACGACAAAATTAGTCAGCGCAACGACAGCGAAAATCGCCAAGGACGAAAACGTATGGGTACAACCTTGGTGATGGCTTTACCTATTGCCCACGAAATGTATATTACCCACGTCGGCGACAGTCGCGCCTATTGGATTACCCGTCACGGTTGTTATCAAGTTACCCTTGATGACGATGTGGCATCACGGGAAGTGAGATTAGGCTACGCAGTGTATCGTGAAGCAGTACAACAAGGCGGTTCAGGCTCCCTCGTGCAAGCTTTAGGTATGAGTCCTAGTAGTTCACTACATCCCACAGCCCAAAGATTTATCCTCGATGAAGATGGGGTATTTCTGTTAACTTCCGATGGGTTAAGTGATTTCGACCGTGTGGAAGACTATTGGGAAACGGAAATCTTACCAATTCTCACGGGTGAAGAAAATAATATAGTTAACGTGGTTGAGCGATTGGTAGACATTGCTAACACGAAGAATGGACATGATAATGTGACGATCGCTCTAGTTAACTGTCAAGTCAAATACACCGAACCACAGATAACTCTAAAGGCAGTTGTTCCCGACAGCACTCATATCAAAACTGTCAATTTGACATCAAAAGCGCTACAGCCAACCTTACTAGAGGCTAAACCAGAACAAAAAACTCAAGTGGTTCCCAGCAACTTACCTAATAGAATCAGCAAACTGCCCCTAAATCTCATCGTGCCGTTAATTTTGGTGGCAACAGCTGGTGTCTTGGGATATTGGGTAATGTTACTGCGATCGCAATATGCCATTCCCACAGTCACCCCAACGAGGACTTTACCATCAGCCACCCAGAGTCCCAAAGTACAGCAGCGATCGCTAAATAATCTCGCACCTGGATGGATAATTAAAACTAACAGTGAAATCACTTTCAATCAACAACAAGTACCCCCAGAAAGTTTTTTAGAAGTGATTGATAAAAAATTCAATCCTCAACCTGCTCCAGGGATTTATGAAGTATACCTACGTCTTTGTAACCCCCAGCCAGCTAGCGCTAATAATTTAGCTACAGAACCTCCGCCACCTTCAGACCAGCCAATCAAAACGGAATTAGCTCAACTGAAACGATTTGCTGTGACAGTTTTACAACCCAGTCAAGATAGCCCTTGTAATAGTGTTTCTCTACCAGCAGACATCCCACCCTCAGCAGCCAATACTCCTAACAATCCAGGTGCAGCTGAATCAAATAATCGATAAACTGATAAAAACCTGAAATAATACAAATAATAACAAGACGCAATTTACAAGCCAAAAGTTTTTCTTATGGAAAATCACACTTGGCTATTATCGTAAATTCAAGGGTTTAACGCCCCTCTCTGACAAAGTTCTGTGACGCTCTCTACGAGACGCTAAAAGCGAACGCGGACTCGCTACCGCTACGCTAACGCCGGCAGCCGGCGCACCCTACGGGATCTTGCTACAGACTTGGCGCTAAGTCTACAAGTAGTTTCAGTCTGGGCAAAATTCCCCTACTGAATACCCATAGCGGCGCGTAGGCAAAATATCTCGACTGCGACAGCCTCAGTAACCATAATTTTGAATTGTTCTTACCTCGTAGTGTGCTAATCCATGCCCTCCCTGAATCTGGCGATCGCCCGTCTCATCAACACTGGCAAAGATAGTTTCGCCATTTGGGTGGTCAAGGCTCCCTATCCCAGTGGCTATGTTTTGCGTGACTGTGCTTGGCCTGCCGAACTCAGTCAAATTTGGCAAGAATGGCAGCAAATGTTTGCCGGTCATAGTGGTATTCACATTTCTTCAGATACGAAACCCCCATTAACAAACTCAGTTCCGGGAAATATAGTCTCCCTCCCCTCCGGGCAAACCACTGGTTATAGTAGTCGCCTCATGCAATACCTGGGGATGAATTTATGGCGTTGGATATTCGAGGGGCCAATTCTGGGGAGTCTGGAACGTAGTCGCGGTATCGCTATGGGTCAACATACACGTTTGCGCTTTCGTCTGGAAATTCGTGACCCAGATTTAATCGCCCTACCCTGGGAAATTATGCAACGGGAACCAGGACAGCCTGCGGTGTCCCTCTCCCCAGATGTATTATTTAGCCGTACAACCAGTGAAGTTGAAGCTTTACCATATTTACGTATCGATCAAGCTTTAAAGGTGCTGCTGGTTCTCGGACATGATCAAAACCTGCAACTGCAAACAGAAGCCGCTATCCTAGAAAAAACCCTGTTAAATGGCGGTCAAGTGGCTGGTTATGGTCAGGGTTATGCACCATGTACAGTCAAAACTCTCATCCAGCCTACACCCCAAGAGTTAATTCAAGAGTTAGAAACAAAAGCATATAATGTATTTTTCTACGCTGGTCATGGTCTACCAGGGCCGGATGGCGGATTGTTGTTCTTGCGCCCAGGAATGAGCCTGAACGGCATAGAACTAGCCCAAGTATTAACCCGCAGCGCTTTGAAGTTGGCCGTATTTAACGCTTGTTGGGGAGCGCAACCAGCCGCTATTAATCATCAGGCTATTCCTGCTAGTAGTTTGGCAGAAGTTTTAATTCGTCATGGTGTGCCGGCAGTTTTGGCGATGCGGGATGAAATCGCTGACCATGAAAGCCACAGTTTTATTCAAGCCTTTGCCGAAGCATTGCGATCGCGCAAGCCCATCGATGAAGCAGTGGCGGAAGCCAGGCAAGAGCTGTTAACACTATATAAGTACAATCAACCCGCTTGGACTTTACCCGTTCTCTACTTACATCCAGATTTTGATGGTGAACTCATCAAAAGTTTTGATGAAAGTGTAACGGAAATGCCCGATACTGCTATTCCTAACTCTAATTCTTCCATGCCGATCGCCTCTTTGCGATCGCTCTCCCCCGGAGGTCGTAGCTGGTTTTTAAGAACTGGTGTCACACGCATCGGTCGGACGAAAGATAATGATATCGTCATCCCGGAACTTTCTGTTTCTAAGCGACACGCCGAAATTTTATGCCGGAATAATTTTACCGGTAATCCAGCCCGCACCTATTATCTCCAAGATTTTTCCACTTATGGTACGACTTGGTTTTTAGGCTCTAATGGTTGGCAACAAATTCTGCGGGAGGAAGTTCCTTTAAAATCAGGTATGCAGTTAAAGTTTGGTAGTTCAAGAGGTGAAATCTGGGAATTTATTATTGAAGATTCTTGAATAAATCATGGCGGGGGAAAAGCAGAATTCTTAAAATAACCTTTTTTCCTCTCCTGCCTCCCCTGCTTATCTGAACCTGGGGGATTTACCTGGAAAAATTTTTATCAGGTAAGGGAGATTTTGTCATGAGTTAGTAGCCAAAGTTTGAGAAAAACAGTCCACAATGAGACTAGGCATGAAACCGGATAAAAAACAAATGACGACTAACAACTGAGATACCCAATGCAGTAAACGGTCAATTTGAAGATTATAAAAAAACGTTTTTTTTTGCGGAAATCTAAATCTGACTGCTGTAGCTGTCAATGTCAACTAAATCAATTTATCAGGAGGCAATCAATGACTCATAAAACTAACGGTTCAGATGCTTGCCATTCTGTAGTATCTCAAATGGAATTAGATTTATTAGCAGCTTTATTAGAACCAGAGGATGCAGCCTATCCTTGGAATCCCTCTGACGATGAGTCAGAAATATACTTTGAAGAGCTAGAACGGCAATTTGCTCAAGATGTATCAGATGAAGAATTCACCACCAGAGCGCAGGTTTTTTACGATAAACTTGATCACCTATGGTCAGGGGTAACACCTTCTTCATACTACAATGATAATACATCGTCGTTAGTTGTAGATCATCTTCAAGAAAATTTACACACAGCTTTTGCGACTGGTATCCCACAAAATTGGCTAAATGCGATCGCCACCAAAGCAGCAGAAATTTTCGCTTCTCAACAATCTCTAGGTGAGCAACTCGTAGAGTGTGTACAAAGTGTATTACCCACATGGGAAGCAGATGACTTGTTGATTTTCGCCCGTCCCTATGCTTACGCTATGCGGAGCAGCGAAGGGCAAAACTTAACATCTATAGTTGATAACGTTAATCATCAAGAGTGGTCTGCTCTATCAGAAGTTGAGCAAGCAAAGTTAAGTGTAGCGATCGCTTACTATGCTATTAGACAACTCAATGATTCTCAGGCAGAATCTTAACTTCTACAGCTTTTTTATATACTTTGACCTTGATATTTTTACCGTGAACAGTGATTTTGCTCACAGGTGGCACTTTTGTCGGATTTTTTAGTTTTTGAGTGTTAGATTTTTAGGCACAAAGAAACACCATACTGTAACCATAAGCTGATGCAAAAATTAGCGCAATCTACCTTAAGACAGAGAAACGAACTTCGGCAAAGATTTAGGTGTGAGCGCCCAGTAGAACGCTCAGTTGAGTTATCAAGCCGTACTCAGGACTCTATTTAGGATCAAGAAAACGAGTGGCAAAATTTTGCGATCGCGTTGGTGATAAAGCTCTGGCTTTCAGAATCGCTGCCATCAAGAAAGCATAAGACAAAACCCCAACAACAACTAAGAGCAAATTATTACTGTGTCCGGCTGTATTCCATAAAGCGTGAAGTGCGGCGGCACTGAGGTAACCAACTGCGAGAATCTGTTTAGCATGACGGGGTTTAAGAGCAGCTAAACCGATGAAATATCCCAAATAACCACTATAAGCCATGTGGCCTGCTGGCAAGCCTAAGATGCGAGCAATCAAGACTTGTAAACCCACTTCTGTACCTGCTTGTAAGGACGCAGCCGGTACATATTGTCCCAGAGTTTCCAATAAGGTAAAGCCTACAGCCGAAGCAGTTCCCAAGAGAATACCATCCAAAGGTTCCCAAACACCGACACGTTCTCGCCAAGCGGGTGGTAGTCCCAAAGCAATTAGATATACTCCCAATATGGGCAAAGCTTTGAGTAATTCTTCCATTAAGCCAGCCCCAAAAAAGTACCCCACAAATAATTCTGTGAGGCTGCTGACAGGCTGATCTATGGGTGGTACGCTACCAGGAAGGACTTCCCGAAAAATGAAAATAAATAAATTTAATAAGGGACTAAGCAAAATCAGGGTTGTACTCAAAGCCGCACCAACTAACACCCACCAAGGTTTAGGCTTGCCGCAAAGTTGGTAAATAAAATAGTAAGCAGCCAAAGCTATATAAGTTGCGACGATCACTTGATTGGCTTGTGGCCTACCCACCGTTGCAAACATCAACACCACAAATACTACTGTCAGTATTCCGGGGACAAGATAAGCTTTGCGTGTTAAATCCTTACCAGTAGAAATAATCGGAAACAGCTGGGTGAAGCTCACCGAATCTGGTTTAGGGGGGTGCTTGGCTGAGGGTAGGGGTGCAACTTGGTTGGTGATGATTGTCGGTTGGGGAGCGACTGCATACTCAAACAGGAATTGTGGCCCATCAGCACCCAAAGAAATGCGATCGCCTGCGTGTAACTCCTGACATCCGTACAAGCGTTGACCATTTAAATAAGTACCGTTGGCACTATTCAAATCACAAAGTACCCAGCTAAATTTGCTATCTACAGATGAAGCAACGGGACGAACCACAGCATGACGACGGGATACCATCCGATACATCATGGCATCTAAAACAACTTGGCAGCTGGGGTCACGTCCAATTACCACTTCTTTACTGGTAAGCGAGTAGCGAGATTCTGACCCAAATGCTGCTCCGTTACCAGACACTAGCCGCAGAAAAGCATTATGTCTTGCGTTTTTGCCTGTCATCGAGTAGGTCTTTCCAAACTAATTCATAAAAAATGCCTGGGCTTCGGCGTTAACCTCAGCCACACTAACAGCAGCATTGCTAAATACACTATAGCTCTACTCTCTGTGAATAAATTTAAAATTCACTCATGCAAAATTTAAAATTCTTTCTCCTCATTGTGACAAGTATTCTCACCGCAAAAAGTATTTTTTGTATCTTATTTATTAGATATATGAGTTCTGGAAATCCGGTAATTACTTAAAAGTACAGCTATTGAACATATATTTAGTAATATTTACCACTTTTTTATATATAGGAATAAAATTACCACTTGGCATATTAATTAGGACTTATACACAAAGATTTTCTGTTGAGATTGGGTGTAAGCGGTGAAAGCTTGCGCCGTAATCCTTGGTTCAATAGGTATGGTTAGGGTTTTTAACTCCTGAAGTTCCTACATCCCACATCCCTTGATGTTTATTTTTTAAATTGTTATGACTTATTTTCTGTTATGGGATGAGTATTTGATTTCTGAAATATATGTATGGTAGCTACTGCGCCCTTAAGGATTTCCCTGCTGGAAGCAAGTGGCGTTAGGTAATGCCCACCCTAAAGATACTTAGATATTTATACGCAAGCGCAGGCTACGCCAACAATAATCAAATCGGCTTCCTATGCTTACTGGATATTCATGAAAACTGAAAATCTTGTATTTTGTCTTTTAAGTGTATTTTTCAGATCGAATAAATTCTGTAAAAACACCGTAAAAATCAAGATTTTATGTCCTAAAAATTTGATAAATATACAGAAATTACAGACAATCAGGGAAAACGTTCACCTGTTAAATAGCTGAATTTATTGATGACAAATACACTTAAGATAGCTATAATGTATCTTCAAAAGATATAACAGATAGTTGAATATATGAATTTACATCTTGCGAATTTTTGGCAAAAATTAGAGTTTAGTATTTTACTTAAACAACCGTAGTTCTCCCGCTACGGTTATTTTTTTGCTAAAAGACAAAAAGAAATCACGATTGTATCTTGAATTTAACAATTTCCCGTGATTTTACCGCGCCAAAAAATAAGTTTTATGAATACAAAGAAAATATAGTTATTCAATTTATATCTGATGTTTTTAAAACCATTTAGCGGCTTAATGGTAATTGCCTCATTGTCATTGAGTGGAATAGCAATTACCGACAGTGGGCGGAGCGCTATCGCCGAAACCAAGAATAATAATTTTTATCTTCAAGTAGGCGCAGATCAACGAGGTTTTCCCATTGCTTTAGATTTGGCATCTATCAGTGGGACTAACTTTACTCTTGTCCAACAACATGGCGAAGGTATAGCTAAAAGAAGGCTTCATGCAGCTTGTAGTCAAGGTAGATTATTTACTAAAAAGTTTTCCCTCTACTCTGCTAATGGTAAGTTAACCAGCGAAGATAAAACCGAGCAGGAAATTTTTCCTAAGCCAAAAACTGCTGATGCTGCTTCTATGGAAATTGTTTGTCGAGTAGCCAATAATCGTCAAAAAAATTAATTTTTGATTACTAATCACTATAGTCCCAGACTTATCGAACAAGTCTGGGATTTTTTTTGAAACTTTTGTGATGTTTCAGAAGTCTGATGTTTCAAATTATGTGAAAAACCAACAATGTCTTCTACTAGTCAGGGCGTTCCAGGTTTGCCCGATTTGACCCATCCAACAGAGCTAATTCAGCTTGGGTCGCAATTAATTACAGCTTCTCTATTATTAGTATTTTTAGTCATAGCTTTGGGAGTTGCGATCGCTCTGATGAGTTTCGCTTTGCGACACAATTCGTCACAACAAACTATTTTTATTGGTGAATGGGCTATTCGCTATGCCCAAATCTTGCGGGGATTGCAACACTTAACCTTAGTATTAATCTTATTGGTGGGAGGATTTTTTCTCTCTGCGACCTTAAGTAATCGTTATCACCACTGGGAACAGGCAAAAATTGCCCAAGTAGTCCAAAGCGTTTCTGGGGATAAATTAGAACAAATTGCGCCGCAAGTGCGCTATGTCACCCAAGAACCATATACTTACACAACTCAAGTTAATGGCAAAATAGTCAAGGTCAATGATACGCAACAGGTAAGCCGCTTACTATCCTTGGCAGGCTCGCAAATTCAGGTAAAGTTGGAACAAAGTACCGATGTACAAGGACGTAGTGCGGTTTATCGTGCAGACTACACTGCTGATTACAAAGTAGTCAACCGCCTCAAGGATATTAATAATTTCTTCTTTGAAATACAGCCGCCCAATGGCTACTCATTACTATCTAACTATAAAGTAGAGCGCGATGGGCTACGCCCCGCCGGAGGCGATCGCACCAGGTTAGAACCGGTCAATCCAGGGAATTATAGCTTTGCCTTTCGTTTGGAACCAGGACAAGAAACCAGTTTTCGCGTTACTTATCAGGCGCAAGGAGGGCCGCGCTGGGTTTACAATAGCGCCGGACAACTATTATCTAATTTTCGCCTGACAACGATAGCCACCTTTGCTGGGGCTGATTTTGCTAGTGGGATTGTGCCTAAGGATAGAAAAGCTGATGGACGCAGTACCCAATATACTTGGATATTTGATGATAATGTTTCTGTGAAAAACCCATTTGGGGTATTCACCAATACAAACCCCATCCGCCAAACAGGCATTATTCCCCGTTTATTGTTATTAGCACCAGCATTATTTTTGTGGTGGATCTTATTGCTATATTTATCCCTACCGATAAGTTTAACAAACGTAGCGATCGCCAGTAGTATCTACTTTGCTTGTTTGTTGACCTTAACCTACTTGAGCCGCTTTATGGATGCTCAATTAGCATGGACGATGATTTCCCTTGTCCTACTTACCTTAACTTGGGGCTTGGGTTCTACTCGTAGTGCTGCTTTGGCTGCCATCATTTGTACCATCGCTGGGGCAATAGTACCAGTCTTGGGATTATTAGTACCATACAGTGGTCTGACCTTGAGCGTTGCAGGTTTACTGTCTGTGATTTGGTTGGCGGTTCGTCACTGGTATAACTGGGATATCTCGCAACCAGAGGATAGTAAAAGTTAATTAAAATCTGGTGTTTGGGGGTTCCATCAGGTTCTAAAACACCTATTCACGATGATTGCTTAGGCGTTGATTTTTTATGCAAGGGTAGTCCAGACGAAACACTCTACAGCAGGGTAGATGGTGGTAATTTAGAAATATACGCAGAATTAAAAGTAGTGGAAGTGCGATCGCTACAACCAGATGATAAGAGGGTATGATTCCTGCTGTCACAACTACATCTGGGAGTCTATCTATCTCTATCTATGTCTTACGGTATTTGTTAATAAACGTTAGCAAAAAAGTATCCGAAAAAGAAAATGTCCGTATTTAGTAGACCCCTACCCCCCGTTTTTAACAGCATTGAAGAAGAACGCCTACACCGTAAACAGCGTCTAGCAGCAGCTTTTCGCCTGTTTGGCAAGTTTGGCTTCAGCGAAGGAATTGCAGGTCACATCACAGCTCGTGACCCGGAATTTACAGACCACTTTTGGGTAAATCCCTTAGGGAAGTATTTTGGACACATTCGAGTTTCGGACTTGGTATTGGTGAATCGAGATGGTGATGTGGTCAAAGGCGACGCACTCATAAATCAAGCTGCTTTCGCTATCCATTCCCAAATTCATGAAGCTCGTCCCGATGTCGTTGCGGCGGCTCATGCTCACTCAATTTATGGTAAAGCTTGGTCTAGTTTAGGTCGTCTACTTGACCCTTTAACCCAAGATGCTTGCGCTTTTTACGAAGACCACGCCTTGCTGGATGACTATACAGGGGTCGTTTTAGAAACTTCTGAAGGTAAACGACTGGCTGAAACCTTAGGTAATAACAAAGCGCTAATTTTGCGGAATCATGGCATTCTCACTGTGGGACACACAGTAGATGAAGCAGCATTTTGGTACATTAGCCTAGAGCGTTCTTGCCAAGCTCAACTACTAGCGGAAGCTGCGGGTCAACCTAAAATAATTGGCCATGAAACCGCCCGTTTAACCCATAGTCAAGTAGGGGAACCGAAAGCAGGTTGGTTTAGTTTCCAGCCTCTTTACGATAGAATCGTCCGCGAAGAACCTGAGTTGTTTGATTAGGCACTAGGGATAAATCAATTCAAAATTCAAAATCTCTACGAGAAGCAAGCTACAAAATTCAAAATACCCTACGGGTAGGCGTAAGCCTACGTATTGAGGAAAAAATATATTTATGGATTTGCAACTCAGGGGCAAAGTAGCCTTAGTGACAGCAGCCAGTAAAGGATTAGGCAAAGCTACAGCATGGCAATTTGCCCATGAGGGCGCAAAAGTGGTTATCAGTGCGCGCAGCGAGTTAGTTGAGAAAGCGGCGGCGGAAATTGCCAGCGAAACTGGTGCGGAGGTATTGGCTGTGCGTGCAGATGTTACTCAACCGAGTGACATCGAACGAGTTATTAATACGACAGTGGAAAGATTCGGTGGGTTAGATATCTTGGTGACAAACGCGGGTGGGCCACCGTCGGGTACGTTTGATGAGACGGATTTGGCAACCTGGGAAACAGCCATTAACTTAAATTTGCTCAGTGCAGTGAGCTTGGTCAAGTACGCCTTACCTCATTTGCGTCAATCAACTGCACCCGCAATTCTCACCATCACTTCCACCTCCACTAAACAACCAGTCAAAAATTTGGTGTTATCGAACTCGATTCGTTTAGGGGTGATTGGTTTGACAAAAACTCTGTCTCAAGAATTGGGCAAAGATCAAATTCGTGTCAACAGTACTTTACCAGGCTGGACATATACAGGACGAGTAGAAGAATTAATTAATGCCCGTATGGCTAAAACTGGTCAGACGAAAGATGCAGAAGTTGCTAATATTAATGCGGCTGTTCCCTTGGGACGAATGGGAAGACCAGAAGAGTTTGCTAATGTGGCGGTATTTCTTTGCTCACCTGCGGCATCATTTGTGAATGGTGTCATGCTGCAAGTAGATGGCGGACTGAATGCTGGAACTTTTTAAAATTGGTATTAGAACTTGAGATGGCAAATTTAGTTGAGCATTAGTAATTAGTCTATGAAAAAATGACCAATGCTCAACTATAACGAAGAAACTAAGCTATTCTGCTTTTAAGTTGCACAATCCATCACCAGGGCTGTTAAACATTGACAGTTAACAGTCAACCGCCCTTATTAATAGTTATGCAATTTAGACACCCATTAGCTTATCGAGGCTTTAAATTCAACAAGAGCTATTTCCTCTTCTGGGTATTTTTACGGCGCTGCTTTCCAGCTTCAGAGTGCTGTTCTTTTGTACCGCCACGAGTTTGCTTTTCCTCGCCGCTATCTTCAATTTCTTCGGTATCTTCGCTTTCTTCGCCGCCTTGTTTCTTGCGTCCACCACCGTGAGAATGTTTACCACCCTCACGGCCGATTTCCGCCATATGCTCTCTATCTTGGCTAACAGTTTCGCCGCCTTTGCGTCCAGCTTCACGAGCTTCTTCGGGGGTAAATTCGTGAGCAGTGCCTTTTTCGTGAGCAGCCTGTCCGCCTTTGCTGGCGATTTCACGTTGCTTATCTTCATCCATAGAAGCAAAGCCACGTTTACTTGTATCTGACATAATCTTGCCCCTTGTTACTAAGCAGATTTGTTGACTTTTCAGCAGTGAAAATCTTTATATGATTCGTTATCAATTTAGCCAAGTAATTTAGTGACCTTCATGTCCCATTAGTGGGAATAACGTATGATTCAGCCTTAACTTTTGACATATAACCGAAGTTACTAATTTTAAGTAGCCCCACAAAAGAATTAGAGACCAGAGGCTAATATTATTGAGTAGTTGAAATGAAGAGTTATATGCTGATCTCTGCGGTTATGGCTCTTATTAACCCCATTTACAAGCTGATAGTAGATTTAGTCTTCTGATTTATTACTGATTAGCTGTTAAGCTGTCGCATATTTAACTGGTACATCTTTTTGTGTTGGGTGTTAATAGTTGACAGTTAACCGTCAACCGTCAAAAAATTATACAAGTGACTATGTAATTTAAAAGCATAATGGCTTACGGATTACCTATTGCCTGCAATTTTTTGTATTAAACTGAGTAACCTAGAAATGTAGGTATTTTTTATTTAAAAGCTGAACTCAAAGACCATTAATCTAGGGTTTGGTACCCAAAGCCTGCTACTGGCAGGTTTTATCGTCTTTATATTTTATCCGCTAGGTATTTTGCAAAAGTCTAATGGTACAAACTCACTCTGAAGTCAAACGCGTAGAAGAACTACGTCGGTTGTTGCAACAAGCTAGTTATGCTTATTATGTCTTGGATGCACCCGTCATGGAGGATGCAGTTTATGACCAACTGTATCGGGAACTGCAACAACTAGAAATTCAGCATCCAGAATTAGTTACACCAGATAGTCCGACACAGCGCATCGGGGAAAGACCAGCGACACAGTTTCTCTCTGTGCGCCACAATATTCCCCTCTACAGTCTGGAGAATGCCTTTAATGTAGAAGAGTTGCAAGCTTGGGATCAACGTTGGCGGCGACAAGTAGCACCAACAGAGGCGGAATATGTGGCGGAACTGAAAATTGATGGTTCGGCGATCGCTCTCACTTACGAAAATGGTATTTTAGTCAGGGGTGCAACTAGGGGTGATGGGGTGACAGGGGAAGATATCACCCAAAATGTCCGCACTATTCGCTCCATTCCCTTGCGGTTAAGTTTTGACGGTATAGAAAATATTGGCAAGGTGGAAGTTAGGGGCGAGGCTTTCTTACCTCTGGAAGTGTTTAAACAAATCAACGAAGAACGACAAAAAGCCGGAGAACAGTTATTTGCTAATCCGCGCAATGCGGCGGCTGGTACACTCAGACAGCTAGATTCAAAGATTGTGGCGCGACGACGGTTAGACTTTTTCGCCTATACCCTGCATATTTCGGGGATGGATGACGCGAGTATTGCCAATACCCAATGGGAAGCCTTGGAGTTGTTGCAAAAAATGGGTTTTCGGGTGAATTCCCAGCATCAACTTTGCCAGTCGCTCGCAGAAGTTGCCGATTATTATAGATATTGGGATACGGAAAGATTAAATTTGCCCTACATGACCGATGGGGTAGTATTAAAACTCAATTCCTTTAAACTACAAGAACAGTTAGGTTTTACCCAAAGATTTCCCCGATGGGCAGTGGCGTTGAAGTATCCCGCCGAAGAAGCACCCACCCGTGTAGAAAATATTGCGGTGAATGTGGGGAGGACGGGGGCGTTAACACCATTGGCTCAAATGCGCCCGGTGCAGTTGGCGGGAACTACTGTGTCTAGGGCTACTTTACATAATAGCGATCGCATCGCTCAATTAGACATCCGCATCGGTGATACTGTCATTGTCCGCAAAGCCGGGGAAATCATCCCCGAAGTTGTCAGGGTACTCAAAGAATTGCGCCCGGTTGACACCCAACCATTTATTATGCCTACTCATTGTCCTGTCTGCGGACAGCCTGTGGTGCGGGAGACAGGGGAAGCGGTGACTCGTTGTGTGAATGCTTCCTGTGCGGCGATTCTTAAAGGCTCAATTGAACACTGGGTGAGTCGTGATGCTTTAGATATTAAAGGTGTGGGGGAAAAACTTGTACATCAGCTTGTCGATAAAGAATTGGTGCATTCCGTTGCCGACTTATATAGTTTGACAAACGAACAATTATTTGTATTGGAAAGAATGGGAGAAAAATCGGCACAGAAATTAATTGAGGCGATCGCTCAATCAAAAAATCAGCCTTGGTCACGAGTACTATATGGTTTGGGCATTCGTCATGTGGGTAGTGTCAATGCCCAATTATTGAGTGAAAAGTATCGCGCAGTCGCAGAATTATCGTCTGCCAAGCAGTCAGATATTGCAGGTATTTATGGCATAGGTGCTGAAATTGCCCAATCTGTTTACCAGTGGTTTCGGATTAGTGCCAATCAACGTTTAATTGAGCGTTTGCAAGCAGCAGGGTTACAATTTGCAAACACTGAAGAAATATCAGCCGTCGATAATGCTAACCTCAAATTGGTGGGTAAGACCTTTGTCATTACAGGGACTTTACCTACCTTAAAACGAGATGAAGCTAAGGCTTTAATTCAAAAAGCTGGGGGAAAAATAACGGAATCAGTTAGTAAGAAAACAGATTATTTAGTTGTGGGTGAAGATGCAGGTTCTAAGTTAGAAAAAGCGCAAACTTTAGGAATTAAACAGTTAAGTGAAGCTGAATTACTGAAAATTTTAGCTTAATAAAACTTTTCATCTTAAAAATTAGTCAGACAATGTTTAGAAAGAGTAAAACTTACTAAATATTTTCTGCCAAACACCTCCTGGGAAAAGAGGGGCGACTGGATTGCGCGGGTTTTCAAGTGACAGCTTTGCCAAGTTGTCGAAAGTGATGCAGGGGCTTGAAAAACCCATTCTCTTGATAAAATATGGATGGAAATTTATGCGAAAGTAAGTGCTTACATCCGTAAGTAATTAACCAAGATTTTAGCCAGTTGCTAGCTGTGACTCTTGATTCGCCAATAGTATTCTTGTGGAACAGAGAAGAATCTAGGAATCCGATTTGATTATTGAAACGTTCTCAGTATCTATAGGGCGGGCAATGCCCAACGCCACTTGCGTGAATGCCGGTAAACCCTTTCGGCAGTTCCTTCTGGGGGGAACCCCCAAGATCGGACTGCCTCACCAACACAATGCCCACCTTACTACATTTCAAAAATCAAATAGTAGTCTTATATTTGGGAAAATATTTAACAGTTATGCCAATATTTTCTAAAATAACCTTTTCTGGGAGTGCTGAAAATTTTTATATCTTAAGATAGATGCAATTATTTTATGAGGGAAAATACTTCTTCTAAAAATATATCTCTTTTATTTATCAGCTATCAAAATGGTGTAATTATATTTAGCTAAACTAACATCAATTTGAAACAAGAGTGAAACAGTTACATACAGACATACCTTGATTGTGTTTGGCTTTCTTAATTTGGTATTCCTGCGGAGAACCCTTACCCCCACCGGGAAGCAAGCTACTCGTACCGTCTCCGACAGGAGAAAAGCATTTTGTTGGCGCACCCATGCTACCGCGTTCGCCCTTCGCGGAGCGTTCCGTAGGAAAGGCGTTCTCGAAGAGTACCCGTAGGGTGTTTTGAATTTTTAATTGGTATAAAGCTGGAAATATCATACTGTAATGTCAAATAATCCAACTCTCTGACTTTTCATCAGTGTATAGATAATGAATTCAAGTCCGGCGAAAAAATCTCAATCTAATACCCCTGATGAAGAGCAGCAGGGGAATGAAAATGAATTATTTCCTATTGTGGGCATGGGGGCTTCTGCGGGAGGTTTAGAAGCATTCACAGAATTACTCAACAATTTGCCAAGCGATACAGGGATGGGGTTTGTGTTGATTCAGCACTTAGTCCCAGATCAAAAAAGTCTGTTGAGTGAGATTTTGTCTCAGACAACTCAAATGCCCGTGGTAGAGGTACAAAATGGGATGGTTGTGGCACCAAATCATGTGTATGTGATTCCCCCCAATACCATGATGACCATTTCTCAAGGAACTTTGTACCTGAGTCCCCGTAAGAAGACTCGCGGACAAGTGATGTCAATTGATACTTTCTTCTTTTCCTTAGCAGAGGACAGGGGAAACAAAGCTATTGCTGTGGTGTTGTCAGGGGGAGATGGCGATGGTACCAGAGGACTGGAAGCAATCAAGGCGGCTGGGGGGATTACCTTTGCTGAGTGTCAGGAATCGGCAAGAGTGAGTAGTATGCCCAATACTGCCGTAGCGTCTGGTAGTGTAGACTTTATTTTGACACCACAAGCGATCGCTCAAGAGTTAGCAAATATCAGCCGTCATCCTTATATCAAGCCAACAACACCAGAAAAATCAACTGAAGTCATACCCGAAACTGGGGATGCGCTGCACACAATCTTTAGTCTACTAAAAGCTGCTACAGGTGTTGATTTTAATTACTACAAGCAAACTACCCTCAAGCGGCGTATCTTCCGGCGGATGATTTTATATAAGCTGGAAAGATTAGAAGATTATGTGCGTTATCTTCAGGAAAATCTGGCGGAAGTGAAAGCACTGTATCAAGATGTGCTAATCACCGTCACCAATTTCTTCCGAGATCCTGAAGTCTTTGAAGCTTTAAAAACTACAGTATTTCCGCAGATTATTAGCAGGGAGCAAACTCCCGACAAACCCATTCGAGTTTGGGTAGCGGGGTGTTCCACTGGTGAGGAAGCTTACTCCATTGCTATCTGCTTACTGGAATATTTGTCTAATCAATCCATTAATACAACTATACAGATTTTTGCTACGGATATTAATGAGGTAGCAATTGAGAAAGCGAGAATCGGTATTTACAAGCCTAGCCAAGTTTTAGATGTTTCGCCAGCACGCCTACAGCGCTTTTTTGTGCCGGTGGAAGGTGGTTATCAAATCAGCAAGCCAGTGCGGGAATTGTGTGTTTTTGCCAGACAAAATCTCATTAGCGAACCGCCATTCTCTCGGCTCGATTTGATTAGCTGTCGCAATGTCCTAATTTATCTAGGAGCAACTGTACAGAAAAAGTTGATTCCCATGTTCCACTATGGGCTGAAGTCAACGGGCTTTTTATTGCTAGGTACTTCAGAAACAGTAGGCGAGTTTAGCGATTTGTTTGCACTAGTTGACAGAAAGCATAAAATTTATTCTCGGAAAATGGCTCCAGCTAGATTGGGGATGGATTTATTAGCCAGTCATTATCCTACAGAACCAGCAAAACCCCAACCACCAGTCAACGAAGATGGTTGGAACGATTTACAAATGCAGAAAGAGGCTGACCGAATTGTCTTGAGTCAATATGCTCCAGTGGGTGTAATTATTGATAACGATTTGGAAATTGTCCAGTTTCGCGGACAGACTAGTGCTTATCTGCAATCACCACCCGGTAGACCCAGCTTTAATTTGCTGAAGATGGCAAAAGCAGAGTTAAGGCTAGAACTACGTACTGCTATTCATCAAGCCAAAAAGCGGGGAATTGCTGTCAAAAAAGAAGGCTTATTAATTAAAGATAACGAGCAAGTCAAGCTGATAAAATTCGATGTTGTGCCGTTTAAAGCCCCAGGCAGAGCAGAACGCTATTTTTTAGTCATGTTTGCAGAGATGCCAACGGCAGCAACTTCTATGTTAGGTGTAGCTGGAGATGAGACTCGGCAGCAAAAACAAACTAATAACGCTCAGGAGATTAACCAACTCAAACAGGAGTTAGCCAGCACTAAAGAGTATTTGCAATCAATTATTGAAGAACAGCAAGCCACAAATCAAGACCTAAGAGCAGCTAACGAGGAGATTCTTTCTAGTAACGAAGAATTACAAAGCACTAATGAGGAACTAGAAACGGCTAAAGAAGAAATTCAAGCCACCAATGAAGAATTAAACACAATTAACGACGAACTACAACGGCGCAATATTGAATCCACTCAGGTCAGTAATGATTTACAAAACCTCCTCAGTAGTATAAATATTCCTATCCTCATGTTGGGCGGGGATTTGCGAATTCGGCGCTTTACCCCAACAGCAGAGAGAATCTATAACCTAATTCCTACGGATATAGGGAGACCATTGAGTGATATTAATCACAACTTAAATATTTCTGACTTAGAACAGCAAATTCAAGAAGTGATAGGCACCCTCACCTTTAAAGTGCAAGAAGTACAAGACAACGAGGGGCATTGGTATGATTTACGCATCCGTCCCTACCGGACAATGGACAACAAAATTGACGGTGCTGTTGTGGTATTGGTTGACATTGACGCGCTCAAACGCAGTGCTGAACAACTGAGAGCATCCCGCGATTATGCTGAAGCCATCGTTGATACGATGCGGGAATCTTTGGTGGTGCTGGATCTAAATTTACGGGTAGTGCGGGCTAATCGCTCTTTCTACGAGACATTCCAGATTCAGCCTACAGAAACAGAACAACGCCTGATATTTGACATAGGTAATGGACGATGGAATATTCCCCAATTGCGATCGCTCTTAGAAGAGATTCCGCCCAATATTACCCCATTTCAAGATATTGAAGTAGGGCATAACTTCGAGCAACTGGGATACAAAACTTTACGGCTCAATGCCCGAAAAATGCCCCAAATCGATGATACGCAGTTAATTTTGCTGCTCATTGAAGATATCACTCAACAAAAGCAATTAGAAGCAGAACGGACTCAATTACTCGCTCAAGAGCATTCAGCCCGTGAGGCAGCAGAGACAGCCAACCGCGCCAAAGATGAGTTTTTATCAATTCTCTCCCATGAGTTGCGAAATCCCCTCAATACCATACTTGGTTGGGCTAGTTTGCTCAGCACCCACCAGTTGGAAGCAGATACAGTTAACCAAGGGTTAGAGGCTATTGAGCGCAGCGCTCAAGCTCAAGCCCACCTCATCAGTGATTTGTTAGATGTTTCCCGCATTAGCTCTGGTAGACTGCGGATGGATGCCCAGCCAATTGAACTGATACCAATAATTGAAGCAGCGATCGCCGTCGTCCGTCTAGCAGCAGAAGCTAAAAACATTCACATTGAAACCCAGTTAGACCCCACACAAAAAACCATAGTAGGTGATCCAATTCGCTTACAGCAGGTGATTTGGAATTTACTTTCTAACGCCATCAAGTTCACCCCAGTCAGAGGCAGAATTGATATCACACTAGAGTACACTGACTTCCACGCGCAAATTCAAATCAGTGATACTGGTCAAGGTATCAGCCCTGACTTTCTCCCCTTTATTTTTGAACGCTTCCGCCAAGCTGATGGCAGCAGAACCCGCTCCAACACTGGCTTAGGATTAGGGCTTTCCATTGTCCGCCACTTAGTAGAACTCCACGGCGGTACAGTGGCAGCGCAAAGCCCAGGTGAAGGGCTAGGAGCAACCTTTACAATTCGCCTACCCCTACAAACTACCGAAGGCGGGACATCTGTACTTAACACCAGCGATTCCTTAGCTTCCACAAACAAAACCGAATTATCAACCGAAAACATTGCCTCTCTCGCAGGGCTGCGGGTTCTTGTGGTCGATGACGAACCAGATATACGTCTGTTATTCAAATTAGTACTGGAAGAATACGGTGTGGAAGTGGCAACAGTTGGTTCAGCCAGTGCCGCACTGTCAACCCTGACGGGAAACCCCAACGGCTATGACATCCTTCTATCTGACATCGGTTTACCGGGAGAAGACGGTTATGCACTGATTCGCAATGTCAGAGCGCTGAGTCCAGAACTTGGGGGTCAGATTCCCGCCGCCGCCCTGACAGCTTATGCTGGCTATGCAGAATATGCACAGGCTTTAGCAGCAGGTTTTCAAATGCACCTTGCTAAACCCGTCGAACCATATCAATTAGTGTCTTTAGTGGCTTCCTTGGCTGTAGGGGTTAGGGGGGTGTAGGGGTGTAAGGGTATAAGGGGGTAGGGAAGCTGGCAAAAATCCTAACTCAGCACTTTTCTAAGTAAACAATACAAGCAATTAACCACAATAAACCTGCTGCATAACCAGCTAACACGTCCGTAGGCCAATGTACACCTAAATAAAGCCGGCTAAAACCTATTGCCAAAATTAAAGCAGCCGTTGAGGCGAAAATCTGATTGCGCCATTGAGGAAATTCTTTGGCTAACACATAGCCGATATAACCATAAACGGCGGTAGAAACCATTGCATGACCACTAGGAAAACTATAGTGGATCGCATTCACTAGATAATCCCACAAGGCGGGACGCGCCCTGCCAAAAAGCTCTTTTAACAGAAAATTTAGACCTATTGCACCTACTGTAGCTATACCCAAGCCTGTTGCTTCTCGACGGCGATTGTAGCGCCAGAGATAGGAACCTAACCCGGAGGAAATTAATAAAAAGGGTAATGGCTCACCGAGAAATGTGATAGACTGCATGGTCAGATCAAGTAGGGGATTGTGCAGCCTCTGAAGCTCTAGCAAAATCCTTTCATCTAGACCATATTTAAATAGCAGTCCAGCGCTAAAAGCAAAGGTAGTGGCTGTAGCTGCTCCGAGAATAACTTGAGTGTTAAGATTCTCTAATTGCGGCGGTATGATGCTCTGTGTGGACGAATCTGCAATTGGGCTGAGATTAACCGAGACGCTTCTATAATCCAAAACAATATCTTGTAGGAGAGAGGCAATACCTTCTGGGCTAAAATTTGGATCGAAAATTACCAACACATTACCCGTGAGATGATTAGCACTCACTTGGGTAATGATATCTATCCTTAATAAGCGTAATTCGATATATCTTTTAAGCTCTTGGGAACCATGCAACCCCTTCACCTTAAATCTTGCTCTACCCTTAACAGCAGTATGTACTGCTCGAACCAAAGAGTAATCATGAGATAGATGACGATAATCATCTTTAGTTTGAGATTTCAGCGATTCCTGTAATAACATTCTGCCAGAGGACTCAAAACTATATTTTTGTCTCCTAATTCTAGCGACATTAACAATTCAAAATTCAAAAATAGGAAATAAGTGTAGGGCTGACCTAACAAACCCTACTGGACTGAAACAGGTTGCAAGAATTGGTGAAACATCCGGGATGAGATTGGAAAAAATTAAACCCATATAAAGCCCAGTGGGCAAGTTCAGCAGATGGACAGCCTTGGGTTTTTGCCGCACTTGTAGGTAGACACTTTTAATTGCTAAATTTGGGAAATCTACCAAAGAGCGTTATTTTTGAAAAATATACTCAGTTAAAATCTTCAAAATAAAAAGGTCAGTTAGCATCAATGCCACACTCTTATTCTTTTGACCAAGATAGTAACGGACATAAATCATTTGAACTACCCGGAGCTAGGCCACACTATAACCCCGATCGCCCCGGACAAGTAGAGCATATTTTCCTAGATTTGAACTTAGATATTCCTCGGCAAAGTTACGAAGGTAGTTGCAGTATTCGTTTATTGCCTATCCGCAACGGTATAGATCGCTTAACTTTGGATGCGGTTAACTTGCAAATTCGATCTGTACAGGTGGATGAGGTAGGGCAGAACTTTGATTATGATGGCGAACAGTTGGTAATTCAACTATCCCAACCAACCGAGATTGGCAAACGGATATTAATTGCGATCGCCTATGCTGTGGAAAAACCCCAGCGCGGTATCTACTTCATTCAACCAGATTCACACTACCCAAATAAAACCGTTCAAGTTTGGACTCAAGGCGAAGATGAGGACTCCCGCTTCTGGTTTCCTTGTTTCGACTACCCAGGACAACTTTCTACTTCAGAAATTCGGGTGCGCGTTCCTAAATCTCTCATGGCGATTTCTAATGGTGAACTGATTGACACTCAAGAAGACGGCAAGCATAAAATCTATCACTGGTCACAACAACAGATTCATCCTACCTACTTGATGACCCTCGCCGTTGCCGACTTTGCAGAAATCCGGGATGAATGGCGCGGTAAACCAGTCACCTACTATGTAGAAAAGGGACGAGAGGCAGATGCTAAACGCAGCATGGGCAAAACTCCGAGAATGATTGAGTTTTTGAGTGAAAAGTATGGTTACGCCTATGCTTTCCCCAAATATGCCCAAGTTTGCGTCAGCGACTTTATCTTTGGGGGTATGGAAAATACTTCCACCACCTTATTAACAGATCGATGTTTGCTAGATGAACGCGCCGCTTTAGATAATCGCAACACTGAAAGTTTGGTGGTTCACGAACTAGCACACCAATGGTTTGGTGATTTGCTGGTGATTAAACATTGGTCTCATGCTTGGATTAAGGAAGGTATGGCTTCCTACTCTGAAGTGATGTGGACTGAACAGGAATATAGCGCTGAAGAAGCCGCATATTACCGACTATTAGAAGCCCGGAGTTACTTGAGTGAAGATAGCGGGCGCTACCGCCGACCGATGGTAACGCACGTTTATCGAGAAGCCATTGAACTTTATGACCGCCACACCTATGAAAAAGGGTCTTGTGTTTATCACATGATTCGGGCGGAATTGGGAGAGGACTTATTTTGGCAGGCAATGCAAACCTTTGTCCAGGATAATGCTCACAAAACTGTAGAGACAATAGATTTACTCCGGGCAATTGAAAAAGCCACTGGACGCAATCTAGCTTTCCTGTTTGACCAATACGTTTATCGTGGTGGTCATCCTGATTTTAAAGTGGCTTATTCTTGGGACGGGGAAGCGAAGTTAGCCAAAGTGACAGTCACCCAAACCCAAGTCCCCGCAGATAAGGATAAAGATGTATTTGACCTGAGAATCCCCATTGGTTTTGGCTATAACCAAACAGCAGCAGCAAAACTGCAAACTTTCACGGTGCGGGTACATGAACGGGAACAAAGTTTTTACTTCCCACTCACAGATAAGCCAGATTTCATCAGCTTTGACGTGGGAAATCACTGGCTGAAAACCGTGTCTTTAGAATATCCCATCCCAGAGTTAAAAGCACAGTTGGCATCTGACCCTGACCCAATTTCACGCATATATGCGGCGGCGGCTTTGGCGAAAAAAGGCGGATTAGAAGCGACTAAAGCCTTAGCAGCATCTCTGAAAAATGAACCATTTTGGGGTGTACGGGTGGAAGTGGCGAAACAGTTGGCAGAAATTAAGCTAGACCAAGCTTTTGATGGATTAGTTGAGGGTTTGGCAGATAAAAGTGCTTATGTGCGGCGGGCAGTGGTGCAAGCACTAGCAAAAATCAAAACTCGCCCTAGTTATAAGGCTGTCAAAGGTGTAGTCAAAGATGGTGATGCTAGTTACTACGTAGAGTCGTCAGCTTGTCTGGCTTTAGGTGCGATCGCCGCCATTAATTTTGATGATAAATCCAAAGAAGAAAAGGCTATCAAGCTTTTGCAATCGGTTTTAGAAGAAAGGGCTGGTTGGAATGAAGTAGTCCGCAGTGGGGCGATCGGCGGTTTAGCTGAACTCAAAACCTCAGAAGCCGCATTAGATTTGATCCTTGAATACACCAAACTCGGTGTACCCCAACCATTACGCCTGGCAGCAATTCGGGCATTAGGCAAAATTTCCCCTGGTCAAACTCCAGTGAATTTAGAACGGATTATTGCCAGGCTAGGGGAACTGTCCAAAGAACACTTCTTTTTAACTCTGATGTCAGTTGTTGCTGCATTAGGGCAAATGGAGACACCAAAGGCGATGGGAGTATTGCGATCGCTTGCTGACCAAACAGCCGATGGCCGTGTGCGCCGTTTCGCCGAAGAAGAACTGGCTAATGTGCAGAAAAACATCGGTACAGACAACGCTTTACGAAAATTACGGGAGGAACTTGACCAACTCAAACAACAAAACCAAGAACTCAAAAGCCGTCTAGAAAATTTAGAGGCTAAATCCCAGACTGTTAAACAGTAATCAGATGTCTTTGGTTTAAATTGAACATTTTTTCGTGTTGGCTGTTGACAGTTGACAGTTAACCATCAACTGTCAACAAACCATAAAAGGGTAATAGCTTATCTAGCTTGGTAATGGTGGTGCTAGAGGTGCGCGTCTTGTAGCACCACCTCCACCTATGCTAGTCGGGCTATTGTTATCCACGATGTAAACTGCCTGATATAGCTTCATGATGTCGTTGTAAAAAGTGCCAGATGAAGCCTCGAAACTGTAACCATATTTTGTTTTAAACTCTTCTGGAACTCCTTTTTCTACTGCTATATAATGACCGTCCCATCCAGCATCATCAACAACATAAGCACCGTAATTTTGTAATGCACGAAAAAGCTTCTTGCCAACTGGAGTTTGTAATTGCAGACTAGATTCGGTGACAGATGGCGGAATTGCTAGTAAGGTTCCTTGTACAAGTGCAGGGTTTTTCCCACCATAATTAGTGGCGGCGGCGTTGTCAGCTCGGTCTGCTGGCCAGCGATACCCAGGAAGACTACTGGAATAATAGAAGTATTTTTTCCCCCAAAGGACAAACTTGATAGCATGGCGAATTGGTTGATCATTAGTCAGTTCGCCTCTACGAATTGAACCGCCAATAGAAGAAAGTCCAGATCCAAAATGCGCTCCACCTATGCCTTGACCAGATAAACTCAAATCAGGGTAATAGCGCCAACCGTAAATTGGCCCACTCTTTTGACAACGAGCTAACGGCTCAAGCTGTACTAAGGTTTTACCATCTGGCATCAAAAAAGCGGAGGCATTGTTCGGCGTACTATAGGGAGTTAAGGTAGCGTCGGGAATGATTAAACTATTGGGAACAGGTAGAGATATGTTCATATAATTCGTACCAGCACACCTTTTAGTCCAGCTACCAGGAGAATAGACTGGGCGTAAAGGATCACTAGCTTTTAACTTGTAAAAATACTCTCGATCTGGTCCAAACCAACCAGCCTTTTGAATATTTGCTGGTATATATTTAGCGTCTGAGCCTATGGGCATATTCCAAATTGATGTGGTGGAAAATGGCCATAGCCAAGGATCTCTTGTAACTGTTTGACTATTAGTAGCTGACGTTGTAGAGAAAATAGTCAATCCAATACTTATTATTACCGCAAATATACGTAATTGACGCTTGCGGTATTTCCAGAAGGAAAACAATTTCATCAGAATCTAGCCTAGAGAAGTTGATTAAGGGAACTAAGCTATAACTTACGCACTAAGCCGCAAAATTCAGGTGATAGTCGTCCTTTGTGCCTGTTGAGCTAACACATTGCTATCTATATTTAGAAAACTAGAATCAGCGATTTATCTGCACACCCATGATGAAATTCTGCTGCGAAGTGCGTAAAAAATATAACTTGAAGATAGTCTTCCCAGACTGAGATTGTAAATAACAGTGAAGAAGTTGTAGTTTTATAAAGTATAATTAATAAAAAGATAGAAATATCTGGGCAGTTCAATAAGCTAGCATAGCCGCGAACAAGCCCGAAAATCAAGATTAATAGTTTTTTTTCACAGAAAACTACCCTTACCTTCGACTAGCAAACAACTTGCGGGTCAACACACTAAAGGACACTGTAAATTTCCCAGAAGAAGAGGCAGACAAAGGCGTGGGTCAGTATCAACCTGGTCAGCTAAAGCGCTACAATCCCGATGCGATCGCTCGTTACTATCGTTTTCGTCCCTGGCTAGCATGGGGACGGCTATTCAAAATAACTTGGTCTTTTGCCATGTTTGTTTTGGGTTTGAAGTGGGATGAATGGCAAAATCAAGTAGAGCAGAACAAGGGAAAACGAGCTACCCAGTTGCGACAACTACTTACCCGTTTAGGTCCTACTTTTATTAAGGTTGGTCAGGCTCTCTCCACTAGACCAGACCTCATACGTAAGGATTTCCTAGAAGAACTCATCAAGCTGCAAGACCAATTGCCAGCTTTTGATAATGCGATCGCTTATCACATTATTGAATCTGAGTTAGATAGACCCATCTCAGAAGTATATAGCGAACTCTCCCCTGCTCCCATTGCCGCCGCTAGTTTGGGTCAAGTCTATCGGGGACGTTTAATTAGTGGTGAGGAAGTCGCGGTCAAAGTACAGCGCCCTCATCTGCGTCCTACCCTCACCCTCGACCTTTATTTGATGCGTTGGGCTGCTAGTTGGTTAGCGCCTTGGCTACCACTCAACCTTGGTCATGACTTAACTTTGATTGTGGATGAGTTTGGTATCAAGTTATTTGAAGAAATCGATTACTTGAATGAAGGTCGCAACGCCGAAAAATTTGCTCACAACTTCCGTAATGATTCCCAAGTAAAAGTACCGAGTATCTATTGGCGCTTTACTACCAGTCGGGTTTTAACTTTAGAGTGGATTAATGGTTTCAAGCTCACAGATACTGAAAGTATTCGCAAAGCTGGTTTAGACCCAGAAGCGATTATCAGTATTGGTGTCACCTCAGGCTTGCAGCAGTTGTTGGAATATGGCTTTTTCCACGCAGATCCCCATCCAGGTAATTTATTTGCCATGCCTGACGGTCGTATGGCTTATATTGACTTTGGCATGATGGATCAGTTGGAAGAAAAGAGTAAAGAAAGTTTGGTAGATGCACTAGTGCATCTAGTCAACAAAGACTATAGTGATTTAGCCTTAGATTTTGTCAATTTAGGCTTTCTGACTCCAGATACTAATATTGTTCCTATCATTCCGGCATTGGAAACAGTATTAGGAAATGCCATTGGTAAAAATGTCAGCGATTTTAACTTTAAAACCATCACAGATCAGTTCTCGGAACTGATGTATGAGTATCCATTCCGAGTTCCTGCCAAGTTTGCTTTAATTATTCGCTCTCTCGTGACACAAGAAGGGATTGCTTTGAGCCTTAATCCCAATTTCAAAATTGTGGATGTGGGTTATCCTTACGTAGCCAGACGGTTACTAACTGGAGAATCACCCGAATTAAGAAGGCGGTTGCTGAATGTGCTATTCAAAGATGGTAGATTTCAGTGGCAACGCTTGGAGAATTTGATTGCGATCGCTCGCAGTGATAACAATTTTGATGTGTTACCCACAGCCAGAATGGGTTTGCAATTTCTCTTGTCTGATGAAGGTCAATTTCTCCGCCGCCAGTTGGTGTTAGCACTTACAGAAGATGACCGCTTGCACACAGAAGAAGTTCAACGCCTGTGGTCTTTGGTGAAAGATGACCTCCAACCAAATCGCATATTAAATGTGGCGATCGGTTTGCTCACAGATTTATCTAGAGAAGGTGTTGCCGCTATTTTACCTAAGGCAACTTCTTTTGGATTTTTTGATGAAGCCCAATCAAAAAATTAAAAATCTACTTTTCTGACATTTTTAAAAAATTTCATTAATTCTCATTGGTAGTTTTCATGTACTATTATCCTTTACAACCACCCTATTTCTTACTACTTTTAGGTCTATTCGTAGCAGTAACCTCCGGTATTGCCTTATCTGGGACACTTAAATTAGTAGTGCAGAAGTGGCAAGTCAATAGCGTCGAAAATTCTCAAGCTAGTTCATCATTAAAAAAACTTTTGTCCGTACCCTTTTTAGGGATAACTAGTGGTACTTGTTTATTTTTATCTTCTGGCTTAGAAATATTTGGCTTTCCTGGTTCTCTAGCTTTAGGAATTGGTTTACCTCTCAGTTTGCTGACTTGTCTATTAGTTTGGTTGCAATTAGGTAGTATGTTAACTTTTGCAGAACGCCAAGGGATGAAATCACTAGACTTAGATACTTTGCCTTAGAGGTTATTTATAAAGAAAAAATAAAATTATTGTAGAGGAGCCAGTGCGTTGCGGAGGTTCCCTCCGTTGTAGTAACTGGCGTTGTGTTAGGCGCTGATTTCCCTGATGATTGTTCACAAAATAACTATCATTGCGCCTAACGCACCGCCTCATGGAAGGTGCGTTACGGCTAAATTTTCTTGTCTCTAAATCCCAAATTCTTTCATAGCCGTAACACACCCTACTTAAGATTTACTTTATAAATGGTCTCTTAGACGACTAGCAAAAACCAACATCCGTACTTAACAAATTGATGAAGATTTAGTAATACGTAAGTAGTTATGCGTGATTAAATGTAAGATGTAATTGCGATACCTACGGGAATCGATGGTAGAACATAGTTATATTTATCTAAGTCTACCTACTTAATAGGGAAATTACTTATTACCGAAGTGACGGGTTTAAGCTCTCTATTGAGTGAAGTATGTTGGGTTCCCGTCCCTCGCAAGTAATATTTCTTACAAGTCAATTTTATGCTTGTTTTTGTAATACCTTTAAAAAGCCAACAAGTTGCTAAATCTTGGAAGAATGTTTCTCAACTCTTTGAGAGATGCCTCCGCTCAATTTGTGAACAAACTGATACTAACTTTAGAGTAGTTGTTGTTTGTCATGAAAAGCCGGAGATAAAGTTTAACCATCCTCATGTTAATTATGTTGAAGTTGACTTTCCCATACCTGATCGCAATATCCTTCAACAAAGGCAAGATAAAGGAAAAAAAATCATTAAAGGGTTGATGTATGCCCGGCATTTTTCACCAACTCATGTCATGATCGTTGATGCTGATGATTGTCTTAGTGGGCGTATTGCTGAGTTTACAAATCAGCATCCAAATGTTAATGGCTGGTATTTGAATAAAGGATATGTTTATCAGGAGAAAAGTGCGTTTATTTACTATAGAAAATCACATTTTCACTCTTGGTGCGGAACTTGTAATATTCTAAAGTTCGATACCTGCAATTTACCTAGCAAAGATGATGAGTATCCTGAAGATTTAGTAAATCTTTATATCGCACATAAAAAGTTACCAGAGTTTATGATTAGGAAGGGTCTGGTAATAGAAGAACTACCATTTATCGGCGCTGTTTATATTATTGGCAATGGAGAAAATATTTATCAGAAAGGTTTCTCAAGTATACACAATGAAAATAAAAATAAGATATTTTTCCTCCTCAAAGAAGCACTAAAGTTTAGACCGATAAATTCATCTATTAGAAAAGAGTTTGGTGTTTATCAATTATCATAGATTGTTAAAGTCAAAAAGCCTCTAAAATCCGGCTTTTTGGCTTTAATATCAACTACTTTGTAAGCTGCCTTAATTGAGTTTTGATGCGGTTCAAAGTTTTTTCCCACTGGCTTTGTTTTGCTGGTGTAGGTATTGTCATTGCCGGTAAAGCGGGATTCAGATTTCGATAATGTTCCCATATTTCCCAGTAGGGACAACCTGGTTGAATACGAATACCAGCCCAATGCAGATATTGCAGAGGTTGATTAATATGAGGATCAAATACTAAGTTACCTTGAGTTTGGAAGTGAGAAGAACCAGCCCAATTACCTGGTGCTTTACCTTCCCGGCGCACAATGTTGAAGCGCCGTGGAATGCGCTTGAGCAACATATAATTGATGATTGGTTGATCGGAAGTCTTTTGTGAAAAGTCAAAATATTCGGGGTGGGCTGCACACTCGCTAAAAGTGGCAAATAAATCATCTGCCGATATTAAATTTTTCTTAGAACCCCAAAAACCACCGTTAAATATATCTTTAACTTCTGCCTCAGTAAACACTTTATCTTCTATAACTTTAGATGTAAAAACGTTTTTTATCCCTCCAGAATGTTGATAATCGCAGCAAATGAAATCTGCTGACTCAAGGTAGTTAAGATTATCAATGATTTTTTCAAAGACAACAATATCAGTATCAATATATAAAAATTCATCAAATGGGCCGAACCAACAAGCCTGCTTACGAAATTGATTGGGACGGGCAAAGAAGCGCCCACCGAAAGTTTCGTGTAATCTTTGAGAAAGTTGGTCTATAAAAGCTAAATCACCATAAAGTTGGACTCCATAATTTTGCTTAAGAATGTCTGCTATCTTGTGATAATTATCATCATAGGGAATCATCACAACTGGCGTATCCGCGTCATGTAATCGGATACTATTTAGTAGTGCGATCGCCTGATCAATAACTTTATCGTTAGCTATAATATATATTCCCCGGCTCATATCTTTCACCTCACACTGTTAAACCTAATTTTTTTAAAATTCTTTGACCTAGACTGGGATAAGTCTTGATAACTTTTGGCTTTGTTGTGAACTGTGGCCGTTGGTTCGGTTCATGCAAATAGCGGTAATGCAAAAAGACATCTCGATAGGGAAAGTCAAGATTTTCTCCAGCACAAACTTGTCTAAATAAAGCTGATCTTAGCCCGATATAATGAATATATGTGAGTCGATTACCTTTATCATATAAAATGTTATCTCGCGCTTCAAAATGGGGAGAAGTTACACAACAACCAGTTTTTTCTTGATGGGATAAACTGCGAGCGAAATTATAATTAGAAATGCCTAACCGCATAACCATATAATTAAGTACAGTTTGGTCAGGAGCCATATCATAAAGGACTTCAGCTTCTCCCTGAGCCAGTTTATCTAGAATAATTTCTCGTTTTTCAGCAGTAAATAACCCTTTTTTAGCAGCATAAAATCCTGAACAAAATATCTCTGTTTGTAATTGTTCTTTGGTAAATAACTTTGTCAATTTGGGAGAATTAATATCATAAACATGAGATAAATCTTTATACTGGAAGTCATGAACTACCCAATCATAGTGATTTAGTTGCTGAAAAACCGCATCTAAGGGACTCATTAATAATGTATCCGCATCCATATAGACAAAGCGGTCGAAAGGCCCATCAAAGGCACAGAAACGGCGATGAGTACCAACTCGAAAATATTTCTCTTCACTAATTTTTTGCCAATGTGTTTTAGCAGTAGGATGAGTATCCCAAACACGACAAACAAATTCATCCCATTGTTTGATTGACTCTTGATGATCATAAAGCTGCACATGAGGACGACGGGCAATTTCCGCAGCAATTTCCGTTGTATCGTTGTCATAGGGATAAATGCAAACAGGCATTTGTGTCCCGTAAATTGCTTCAATACTATTCAGTAGAGCAATTAACTGGTCGTAAACTCGATCATTTGCAAGGGTACAAATACCATCCATATATTACTCACCATTGATTAATAAGATTTATCAAACACTGTCTAGGAAAATTGAGTAACGAATTCTGACAACCAGTTGAGTAAGTTTAACTTGTGTAAGATAATTTGTCTGGCTTCGGCGATCGCATCCTTGGCAGCATACCAAGCATCAGGGGTAGCTGTCACTTCTTGAATGTAAGCAATACCTTTTTCATCCAAACTGGGTAAGCGTAAAAAACTGCCTGGGGGTAATAGCTTATCTGCGGCTGGCCCACCATAATAAATCGGCAAACACCACGCCAACAGAGCATCCCATAATTTTTCACTCACATACCAATCGTTGTCGGCATAATTTTCAATTGATAAGTTGTAATAATATGGAGCCATTCCATACCACTTGTTACCCAATTCTCCTAATGATTTTGCCCATATAGGTAAATCACGTCCATATAAATTACACTTAACTTCGCTAGCTTGTAGTAATTCCAAAAATCTTAATCGGCGACGATGGTTAACAGTCCGACTAATACCAGAAGTTATCCAACTGCAAGGAAATACTTTTTCGGGGACAGGCATTTCATTTAGTTCCCGAAATGAGTTGTTATGATACCAAATTGCCGGCATATAATCAGGCTTAGGAGCAAAATCATCAGGGCCAGAAATATAACCGCAATACTTTTGTGCTTCTTGATAATAGCGTTTATTTTTCTCTACAATCTCATCTAGGGGAGGTTCGCGTAATAGATAAATAATTTTTTCTTTGGGAACATTCCTGAGTAGAGATTCAACATTGATTTGTGGATTTTGTAGTTTGCGCTTTAGCTTATCTATCAAAGATGTTTGCTGATTATCTTTAGGAAAATCAAATTGATACATTAACAGAAAATCTGGTTTTCCTGACAGTGCTTGTATTTGAATATTCTGCCAAATACCAAATTGTTGGGGTGTTTGTTGCCACAGCCAATCTGCTCTTTTTGCTAGATTGCGGTAGCTGGTAATCATGCCAATTTTCTTTATATCCATAGAGCCAATATTCATTAATTTATAATTTAATTTTGAATTTAAGCTATGAGTGGGGGACGCAAAGATTCATCAACGTAACTGAGGATTTTTTCGGCTCTATTTTCCCAGGAAAATGGTTTAGCTAATGCAATATTATTTGTATAACCTTCTATTTTTCTTGGATAAATTTCTAATGCTTGTTTCAGTGCTTTAGCCAGTTGGTAAGGATTATCAGGTTCACACCACACAGCAGCTAAAGGCATATCTTTAAAAAGCATTAACGGAGGAATTTCTGTAATTACTATGGGAGTTCCAGAAGCCATGTATTGGAAGAATTTCACAGGATTCGTGAAATTAGCAGACTTGCCAGAGCAGTGGGGATGAACCAAAATATCAGCAGCTTGAAATAAACTGACTAAGCGTTGGCGAGGCAATATCCAACCTAGAAACTTGACATTTTCTACTTGTTTATCTTTAGCCAATTGTTGATAAGCTGTCACTTGTTCTGTCTTACCGCCTGTAATAGCAAACTGAACTTGTGGTAATTCTTTGGCTGCATCAATTAAAACATCAATACCTTTAAAAGGGTATAAAGCGCCAGAATAAACCACTAGAGACTGATGTTCATCTTTGAGTAATTCTTTGCGCCATGCTGTGGCTTGCTCCGATTGTCTTAATAAGAATGATTGATCAAATCCGTTATGTACCCAAACAACTTTCTCTGGGGGAAATCCCTGTTCAATTAAACTTTGTCTAATAATTTCTGATTGGGTGACAGCAACTTGTAGAAATGGACTTTCAGCAATGGCTTTGGGAACTTTTTCCTTTTGGAAGTAGTGGCGTTCGTAGATAGTGGGAATGCGGTTTTTTATTGCTGCTTGGACAAAGTTCCAGTCTCTAGTGTGAACGATTTTTGTATATTTTAGGAGATGAAATGGTAAATAATATCGCGTTACCACTGTACTAGATGCTGTAAATTTACCCCCTACACAATCAATCGGCCAGGGCATTGGTAAAGATGCCACTTTTAGCTTATCTTGCACATCGTAAAAATCTACAAAACTTTGATCTGGCTGTTTTGGTTGGAAAGGATTAAGTAAATCTAATGTATTCCCAGAACCTCGACTAGCTTCTGGATATACTAAAACAGAGGAATATCCTAAATTAGCTGCGCCATTAGCACAAAGAACGTCATGAATTTCGTGAGCCGTATCTGGTTTCTGGGAGATTATTCTACTATAGAAAATATATTTATTTTTCATTGTTTACTTTAGGGCAAATAATTCTGTGAGCGTTTTAGAAAATGCCTGTTTCAACATTTTCCAAACAATCGAGTAAATTCATCGACACATTTAGAGACTCTTTTAACAATAAATACTCACTTTGTTCTAACTCTCCTGTGCTATCAGTTAATGACCGCAAAGAAACTAATATGTTGTTAAACTGTATCCGAAATTCATTGATATTTTTCAGGTGTTCGAGCAGGGTATTGTTATTTTGATTATCCTCTGATAGTGACGTAGATAAATAATAGACTTGCTGCTGTAGAGTATCTTCAAAAATGTCTAGAGTATTGATGATTTTAAATGCTGACTTGTATGAGTCTTCAATCAGTTCTTGGTGTTCTTGGTTATTGTCTGTAACATCATCCAATAACAAGCGTAAGACACCAATCATGGAGTGGAGGCGTGTACGGATTTCATGGGAAATTCGCAATAAGCTTTGATTGGTTCTATTGGTAGTTTCAGAATTATTGCTAAACTGCATTCCATAAAGGCGTGAGTAGTAACCACCCTTTTGTAGTAGCTCTTCGTGGGTTCCCACCTCTACGACTTTTCCTTGCTCTAAGACGGCGATTTGGTCGGCTTTGCGGACTGTAGACAGGCGGTGAGCAATAACTAGAGTTGTCCTGTCGCGGCTGAGTTCTTCTAGCGCTCCTTGTACCAAACGTTCCGAAACGGTGTCTAAAGCGCTAGTTGCTTCGTCGAGAATCAGAATATCAGGGTTTTGTAAAAGAGCGCGAGCGATCGCTAATCTTTGTCTTTGTCCTCCCGATAACATGACACCGCGATCGCCAATCATCGTATCAAATTGTTGGGGCAGTTTACTAATAAATTCGTAGGCATTTGCCCGTTTAGCAGCTGCTACAACCTCTTCTTCTGTGGCTTCTTGTTTACCATAGGCAATATTATTTCGCACTGAATTATTAAATAGAAAGGTATCTTGGCTAACAACCCCCATACACTTACGTATAGAATTGATATCAAACTCACGCAGGTCTACATCATCTAAAGTAATACAACCACCAGTTGGGTCATAAAATCTGGGTAACAAGTCTGCCAATGTAGATTTCCCTGCGCCTGATCCTCCTACTAGTGCCAATGTTGTGCCACGGGGTAGTTTTAAAGTTACATCTTTAAGTACCTGCTTATCATGACCAGGGTAAGTGAAGGAAACAGATTTAAAATTGATCCCTGTTTGTAAGCCGTTGTAGGCAATTTTTCCATTGGTTAAAAATGGTTTGTCATCTAATCTGAGTAGGTCATTTACTGAGTCCACACTAGCATTCATGCTAGCGAAGCTACTCCGGAGACTATTGAGTTGGGAAACTAGGGGTAGCAGACGTAATAATATGAGTAAATATGTTAAGAGAACAGCCGAAAGCGTACTAATTTGATCAGCGAAAAAAGTTTTACTTAACAGCACAATTATCAGCAAAGATGTAACTCCCAAAAACTCACTTAAGGGAGTGATGGCGTTGGAGTTCATCTGAGCTTTAAAGTCTGCCAATTCGCGCTCACGGATTAGCCGTTTAATTCTATTAAATTCTTTTCTTTCATTCGCTGTGGTCTTGACAAGACGAATGCCATTGAGAGTTTCTAGCACAGCAATGGAGTAGGCTTTCGACATTTCACTTAATATCTTGCCAAACTTGCGAGAACGGCTAATTGCAAATTGATTGACTAAGGTTACCAGCGACAGCAAGATTGCCGCCATGATAGTTAATTGCCAAGATATTGATAGTAATAGACAGATAAAAACAGAAATTGTAATACTGAGAATAACTAATTTGATGATATTGCCTACATAACTAGCGGCACGGCCAATTTCACCTCCCAAACGATTGATTAAGTCACCAACTTTGGTTTTGGCGTAATAATCTATATCAATATTGAGTAATAAATCGATGCCTGCCTCTCGCATATCCGCAGTCAGTCTGCGAGTTAGAGAACTTGATGATAGTGTGCTGGTATATGTGGCTAAATTTTTTAAGGCAATTGTCAAGATGATTGCTCCCGCCATTGCGGCAATCCGATAATTTTCTGGCACATTATCGAATGGGGTCATAATGGCTTTGAGCAAACCCGGAGCGCCTTTCAAGTCTACTGGTTGTCCTACTATTCGTAAAATTACTGGTACAATCAGTGCTGTACTAATCCCATTAAATAAAGCTCCAGAAAATCCTAATATTATCGTCAGTAGAATTAATCCTGGGTAGGGTTTCGCAAATTTTAGTAAGATGCGTCTGGTAAGCATTTAGTTTATGAGGGTAACACTAGAGTCATTTTTAACATAAAGTATCCAGGCATTCATTAATTTCTCCTTTTATTTGCCAGCAATATCTATTTATACTTACAAATTAGCAATAACCGACTGTAGAGTAGTTGCCATAGCAGATATACTGTACTTTTCTATACATCTTATTCTAGCTTGGCGACCGCGATCGCTCGCTCCATCCAAATCTGCAAATATCAACTTAATTTGCGTTGCTATTTCCTCAGGACAAGCCGGTTCAACTAAATAAGCCGTTTCCCCAACGATTTCGGGAATATCCCCCACTCTTGTGGCTAGAATTGGCTTGGCCATGGCCATCCCATCAGTTAGTTTCAAGGGAAACTGCGCTAAAGCTGCTGGTGTATTTCTTTGGGGAACAACAATAATGTGAGCAGCAGCTACAATTTTGGGCATTTCCGTTGGTGGAGATTTTGGTAACTGGATAATCCAACGTCCCCATTTTTCCCTCAGTTGAGCATCATAGTCATCATAAGGGCTACCACCAACAATCACTAGTCTCAAATCAGGCTCATTAAGAATGTCTAACGCCATTAAGACATCTTCCACACCTTTATATGGTCTGGGTGCGCCAGGAAACATTAAAATTCTGTATTCGGATAACCCATAACAAGCTCGGCTTTCTTCTGCGTTGTAGTTAATAGGATTAAATAAATCAGTATCTTTACCATTAGGTATATATACACCACCGAAGCGTTCTTGTAAAAATTTGGTATGAATAGTAACTACATTAGCTTTTGGCGCAATTCCTTCCACCAATTTTAAATACAAAGGATGATCAGGATTGCGTAATGCTCCATCCGGCTTAAAAATATCTCGATAAAGTTGTTTTAATGAAGGGCGATACTGCCAGTTTTCTCCACCGTGCCAACCTAATTCCCAATCATCTATATCTAGAATTACTGGCTGACGAGTACTGATTTTTTTCCATAAAGATAGACCTAATGTTGTAGGTTTAGGTCGCATCGCATAAATAATATCACCATCAATTCTCTTCAAGAGTTGATTGGCTGAAACTAAAAATTTTGGATAGTTATAGCCTATGAATTGATTAATCTGAATTTCTGATTGGGGAAACACTGCTGCTTCGCCAAAGACAAATCCTAAAATTTCAACTTGATAGTTTAGCTTTTGTAGGGCTTGAGCTAAAAGAAAAGAACGTACAGAACCGCCTCCCCATCTTCCTGCTCCAGCACTGGATAAGTCGCTGACAACTATGGAAACTTTTAGCTTGGATTTGTTAGCCTGTAGATTCACGATGCAATTTTGTTGTGATAATTTAACTAAGTCCTGATACTAATGATAAGTCTTGGTCTGGGATTTATACTTTATGTTTGAAATATATCTAGGGTAGGCAATACTCATCAAGATAATCATAATAGGGAAACATAGCCTACCCTTATGAAGATACTACTAATAAATTTTTATACTACCAGTTAATTAGCTTTAATTGCCCTGTCTGAATATGGTCAAAAATCCGATTAATTTGGCGGCGTTCTTGTTCATCAATATCATGATGATTAAAAACGGCAGATGTTAGCAAAGCATGGTCTTGGGGACTCATTTTACCGGAACGTAAGATTCTATCTACGATTTGCTTAACTGTAGTTTCTGTTTGACTATAAACACTGGTGTAAGTGTATCTGTAGTCAGTAGTCATATATTCTCCTATAGTGGTGAATTTATCTGGAAATGAGACTCTACTCCTCTGGCTAAAAAGTAGATACGTAGAAAATATTGCAACTTCATCAAAACTTATAATTAAAGATAGAAGTTAATATCTGTATATTTATAGATTTTCGGCATTTTGGGAGCAAAAAAGAACACATTTAATCTAACTTTACATTTATACTTCCTCCCAGAGAATTATCACTGATAAATAATGAGTATATTTATAATTTCCGATTACACTTCCAGTGTAATTACGGTTGTATAATATCATGGTTTATAAAAAGTGAAACAGCAAAAATAAAATCCTGGTATTTTATATGGCTTGTCTCAAGCTTAAGTTAATGACCAGAATTAGCGATCGCTAATAGACTAAAAATATTGACTGGCTACGGAGATAAAGATTATGCAGGTGATTCGTTTGGCCGCACTTTCAGACAATTACATCTTCTTATTACACGACAGCCAAAAAAATATCGCCGCCGTTGTTGACCCAGCAGAAGCCGAGCCAGTACTTAAGCAACTTGCACAGCTAAACGCAGAATTAGTGGCAATTTTTAACACACACCACCACAATGATCATGTAGGTGGCAACCAGCAATTAATCCAAAACTTTCCCCAACTAAAAGTTTATGGTGGCGCTGAAGATAAAGGCAGAATCCCTGGACAACAGGTATTTTTACAACCAGGCGATCGCGTCCAATTTACTGATAGAGTAGCTGAAGTTATCTTTGTACCAGGACATACCCGCGCTCACATCGCTTACTACTTCCCTCCTCAAACAGCCGATACACCAGGAGAATTATTCTGCGGAGATACTCTGTTTGCTGGTGGTTGCGGTCGTTTATTTGAAGGTACACCAGCGCAAATGGTGGAATCTTTAACTAAGCTGCGTTCCTTACCAGAAAATACCCGTGTCTGGTGCGCTCATGAATACACCTTAAAAAATTTACAATTTGCACTCAGTGTAGATAGTGAGAACACTGAATTACAAAAACGCTTTGACGAAGTTAAGACAAAGCGCAGTCAAGGAATAGCCACAGTCCCTTCCTTATTGGGAGTAGAAAAGCTCACCAATCCCTTTTTACGTTGGGAACAACCCTCATTACAGTCAGCAGTTAACAGTAATGACCCTGTACAAACCTTTGCCCGCATTCGCGGATTAAAGGATAAGTTTTAGTGATTGGTAATTGGTTGAAAGTTGTTCTCTTCCGCTCCTCTGCTTCCTCAATCCCTAGTCCGGCTAAAAAATTTATAGCAAACAGTTGCGATCGCCCCCGGCAGTTCGCTAGGATCTGTAAGCTTTAGGGTATAGAAATGCTGGGAATAAGGCTACACTAACGTGAGCGCTCCTGCTGCAACCCAAGTTAATGAGATTTTACAGGAAAAATAGAAAACATGGTGAAACGCGTACAATTAGTTTTAACTAAGGATGTCAGCAAGCTAGGCAGATCCGGCGACTTAGTAGACGTAGCTCCTGGTTATGCTCGGAATTATTTAATTCCTCAGAGTTTAGCAACTCATGCTACCCCTGGTATTCTCAAGCAAGTAGAACGCCGCCGTGAACAAGAACGGCAACGTCAATTAGAACTCAGACAACAAGCATTAGAGCAGAAAGAAGCTTTAGAAAAAGTTGGCAGCTTAAAAATTGCCAAGCAAGTTGGTGAAAACGAAGCGATTTTTGGTACAGTTACCAGCCAAGATGTTGCAGACGCTATCCAAGCAGCTACCAGTCAAGAAGTAGACCGCCGTGGTATTACCATTCCTGACATTGGCAAACTGGGTACTTACAAAGCCGAAATTAAGCTATTCTCTGACGTTACAGCACAAATTGATATTGAAGTTGTAGCAAGCTAAAGGAAACAGGGGAGCAGAGGAGCAGGGGAACAGGGGAGCAGAGGAGACTTAAACTTACTACACCCTGACATCCCTACACCCTGGCACCCCCATACCCTGGCACCCCCATACCTTGACACCCCTATGGCTGAAGAATTGAGCTTTCAAGGCGACGGTAGTAACCGCCTTCCACCCCAAAACATCGAGGCAGAAGAAGCAATTTTAGGGGGCATTCTACTAGATCCAGAAGCGATTGGTCGAGTAAGCGAAGTCCTGATTACCGAAGCTTTTTATATTAGCGCCCACAGGGATATCTATCAAGCCGCATTGCGTCTCCACGGCCAAGGTAAACCCACAGATTTGCTGTCAGTCACAAGTTGGCTCACTGATAATGACTTACTGACCCGCATAGGTGGTAGAAACAAATTAGCCACCTTGGTAGACCGCACAGTCTCAGCTGTGAATATCGATGCCTTAGCAGGGTTAGTGATGGAAAAATACCTGCGACGGCAATTAATTAAAGCTGGCAATGAAATTGTCCATCTCGGTTACGAGACAGAAAAAGAATTACCCATAGTACTAGACCAAGCAGAACAGAAAGTTTTTGGCGTTACTCAAGAACGACCCCAATCAGGCTTAGTTCACATCGCAGACACCCTAATTAATAACTTCCAAGAAATTGAGGAGCGCAATCAAGGCATTGCTTTACCTGGTATTCCCTGCGGCTTTTATGATTTAGATGCGATGACTAGTGGCTTTCAGCGTTCTGATTTAATCATCGTCGCTGGCAGGCCATCAATGGGGAAAACAGCATTTTGTTTGAACCTAGCTAATAATATCGCTGCTTCCATGAAGCTACCTGTTGCTGTTTTCAGTTTAGAAATGTCGAAAGAGCAGCTGGTACAACGTCTACTGGCTAGTGAAGCCCAAATCGAAAGTGGCTATCTGCGGAGTGGTCGCCTCAGTCAAACACAATGGGAACCATTAAGCCGGGCGATTAGTATGCTGTCTGAAATGCCCATTTTTATTGATGACACGCCGAATATTACCGTCACCCAAATGCGCTCTCAAGCTAGAAGATTACAAGCCGAACAAGGTGTAGAACTGGGTTTGATAGTGATAGATTACCTGCAATTAATGGAAGGAGGCGGAGATAATCGCGTCCAAGAGTTATCTAAAATTACCCGTTCTCTCAAAGGTTTAGCTAGAGAATTATCCGTACCTGTAATAGCTCTGTCTCAGCTAAGTCGTGGCGTAGAAGCACGCACCAACAAGCGTCCTATGTTGTCTGATTTACGTGAAAGCGGCTCCATTGAGCAGGATGCGGATTTAGTTATTATGTTATACCGTGATGATTACTATAACAGCGACACCCCCGATCGCGGCCTAGCGGAAGTAATTATAGCGAAACATCGCAACGGCCCAACAGGTACAGTAAAACTCCTATTTGACCCACAGTTTACCAAATTTAAAAACTTAGCCAGATCGGGCTATTAAATGATGATGAATACAGTCAACAGTCAACAGTCATGAGTTTTTACCTTTGACTGTGGACTATTGACTATGGACTATTCCCCTACTTCACTTCCAACAATTCCACATCAAATAGTAGGGTTGAGTAAGGTGGAATCACCCCACCAGCACCACGAGCGCCATAACCCAATTCTGAGGGGATGATTAATTGACGACGACCACCTACTTTCATGGTGCTAAGTCCTTCATCCCAACCTTTAATGACTTGTCCAACACCGATGGTAAAGCTGAAGGGACGATTGCGATCGCGTGAGCTATCAAACTTGGTACCATCTTCTAAAGTACCAGTGTAGTGAACTACGACGGTTTGTCCACTTTTGGGAGTCGCGCCAGTTCCCTCTTCTATTTCCACATATTTGAGACCAGAATCGGTAGTGACAGTCGGCTTAGAGGCATCAGACATAATATTGCTCTTGATTGGAGTATTGTTTTCAGTAACGCTAATGGTGGCTAGTGGAGTTTGCGGTAAATTAGCAGCAATAGCAGAGTCCTGTTTATTCCCTACTTGTGCCAACACCAAAACCACAACACAAACCAGCATCAAACCTATGCTGAGTAAAATTGCTTTCAAAATTAGCCCTCCCCACTGAGGTAGTTTGGCAATGAAAATTACCAACAGGACACAATTAGTTTAAATCAGAAGCACATCCTAACGCCAAAGCTTATTTTCTAAATCGCGCACTTGACGTTCTAAACGGTCAATTCTTCCCCGCAATTCATCCACTTCAGACTGACGCGCTACCCCTAAATCCTGCATCATATTTCGCATTTGTCGTTGCATTTGGGCATCCCATGTCCCCTGCTCGGTCTTTAACTGCTGTACAATGTCATCCATAACAGCTTTAGCTTGCTCTGGATTGAGCTTACCGTCTTTGACCAATTCATCACTAACCTCCTTGAGTTTTTCTGCCACCAAAGAAGTTGTACCAATACCAAGCATCATTATTTGTTGCAACCAGTTGTTGCTGTCCATACTCTTTCCCTATTCCTTATTTCAAACCAGCCGACCCTTGCTCCTGAGTGTATGCAATCAAGCTATGCTGGAAGCGTAGTTATTCTAGCCTACAGTTCTATTTTGGCAGATTGGCAAACACAAGGGATGAATGGGTGTGGTTATAGAATTTCTGAGGTTTAAAGTTGAAGCTAGCCTGCGAGAGAGTTATATCCACAAGGATGCAGAGATTTGGACAACAGCATTGGCCAAGTATCCAGGGTTTTTAGGTAAAGAAGTTTGGACAAATCCCCTAGAATCCACAGAAGTGATTTTTATCATTTATTGGGAAACTAAAGAACACTGGAAAACCATACCAGCAGCAGATTTAGAGGCTATTGAGCAAAGGTTTAAGCAAGCTGTGGGAGATATCTATGAGTTAGTGGAATTTAGGGAGTATCAAGTACGGAAATTTCTCCATAACTAGCAATTGCCCCACAGCGCCAGAAATCAGCAACTAAGCAGACATAATATTATGTCTAGTATTTTTGACTTTACTAGCATAAATGATGAATTTGTGTTGTACATTTCATCTACAATATGTATACCCAATCTGCCTAAAATCCTACCCAGACAATCTAGAGCAATCCTCCATGCACAATAAATTAACTAACGCAAATATTGAAAATTATCACGTTCTCTTAACTCCAAACGAAGTAAAAGAAAAATTACCGTTAACAGAAACTGCGGCAGAAATAGTTTTACAGTTTAGATGTGAAATAGAGAAAATATTAGATTTTCAAGATAGACGCAAATTTATAGTAGTTGGGCCTTGTTCTATTCATGACCCTAATGCAGCATTGGAATACGCCCATAAGTTAAAAAAATTAGCCGAACGCGTCCAGGATAAACTACTGTTAATTATGCGGGTTTATTTTGAAAAGCCCCGCACAACTGTAGGCTGGAAAGGATTAATTAATGATCCAGAAATGGATGATTCTTTTCTGGTGGAAAATGGCTTATTACTAGCCAGAGATTTACTCATCAAGTTAACAGAGTTAGGGCTACCCACCGCTACAGAGGCTCTAGACCCTATTGTACCGCAATATATTGGTGAATTGATCACATGGGCGGCGATCGGCGCACGCACAACGGAATCCCAAACTCACAGGGAAATGGCTAGCGGTCTCTCTATGCCTGTGGGTTTCAAAAATGGCACTGATGGTAATATTCAAGTAGCTTTAAATGCTTTACATTCTGCCAGAATGCCGCATAATTTTTTGGGCATTAATCCTGACGGACAGGTAAGTGTATTTGAAACGAAAGGTAATGCCTACGGTCATGTTATTTTGCGTGGAGGAAATCAACCTAATTTTGATTCTGAAAGTGTTAGACAAGTAGAAGAAAAATTAAAGCAGGCTAAATTACCTCCAAGAATTGTCATTGATTGTAGTCATGGTAATACTAATAAAAATTACAGGCTACAATCTGATGTTTTAGAAAACGTTGTGCAACAGATAGTTGATGGTAATACATCGATTGTAGGGATGATGCTGGAATCAAATTTATATGAAGGGAATCAACCCATTAACTGCAAACGGGAAGAATTGAAATATGGGGTTTCTGTAACTGACCCCTGTATCGGTTGGGAGCAAACGGAAAAAATTATCTTGGCTGCTTACGAAAAACTTAATTGAGGGACTTCCAGATAAAAACAATAGCCAAAATGTAGTGTGCGTCAGTATGAATAATTTATGAGTATAGTTAGGTTCTATGGCACTGACGCACCCTACTAAACCATAAATTTCGGATAATTTATTTTTTGTTGTTCCTTGTTGTAATTTTGTGGAGACGTTGCAATGCAACGTCTCTATGGTGTTTTTAGAGGATGGAGCCAATTTCTTTGAGATAAACCCGTGTGAATGGTTCATCTTCGCCTAATGTGTAGTCTTCTATTAGTCCTTTGCGCCGAATGGAAACATCTTTTTCTTTTTTAATAACAACAGTAGAACCGTCGAACACATCCCGCGCTAACATCATTTCTGTTTCGCTGGGATTATCTAAAACTACCAAATTACTCCCTTGATAAAACATTCCGTCTTCTTCTAGGGTATCCTCCGGATATTCAGCAATTAATAAATCGAGTTTGGGATGACGTAGCAAACTTTGGATGTTGCTATTGTAATCGTCGCGTAGTACCTTTTGCGATCGGTTGACAAAAACGGCATCACGACAAACAGCGCCTATTGTCCATTCTGGATGTTGCAACAAAATGTGGTCAATTGTGGTTTGCAATTCCTCCACGGAGATTTTATTAAAGGTCATAATTGGGATTCTGGCATCTAAACCAGATTTAAAAAAGGTTTCTAAAATGTGAGAAGGTACGTCAACGCTTTCACCTACGGCTGGGTTAAGGTGCATCATTACACCTGGTGCGGCGTTGATTTCGATGATGGCAAAATTACCAGCTTTCCAAGATTCAGAAAGGTCTTCAGTTATGACATCAATTCCCAGACAAGTCAAACGGAAATATTGAGCAATATCTTGCGCCAAGATGATGTTGTCGTCATGGATAGTATGAGTAGCATTGATACTCATCCCTCCGGCTGAAAGATTAGCAACTTTCCGTAAGTGAACAGTTTCACCTTTGTCCAGTACTGTTTTTAATGACAAGCGCTGTTCTTCTAAGTAGTGTTCCATTGCGTCATCAACGATAATCTTACTCATCGGTGAAGTTGGACTATCTAAACGCGCTGCTTTGCGGTTTTCTTTCTGAATTAATTCCCAAATTGTTGAGTCACCATCACCAACTACCGATGCAGGATGACGTTCTGTAGCGGCTACAAATCGACCATTAACACATAGCAAGCGAAAATCTTTGCCTTTGATGCTTTTTTCGACAATTATCCGTGCGGGTTCGTTTTCAGGAATCGCTTCCAATGCTCTATCATAAGCAACTTCAAGTTCGTCTACATCTTTGATATCTGCGGTGACACCAATTCCCTTGTGACCTACTACCGGCTTGACTGCTACTGGATAGCCGATGTCTTTGGCTACTTGTCGCGCTTCTTTTTGCGAATAGACGATTTCACCTTGTGGTACTGGAAAACCCAATGTGTGGAGAAAAGCTTTGCAGTCATCTTTCCGAGTGGTGAAGTCAGAATCAATATGGCTGTCGCAATTAAAGGTTGTGGCTACACCCCGGATATGTTTTTTTCCCCAGCCGTATTGCATTAATCCTTCGTCCCACAGATAAAAGGTGGGAATACCTTTTTCGTAGGCTGTTCGCAATAAGGCGTAAACTGTGGGACCTCCGTATACAGATTGGCGAAACCGATTTTGCAAGGTGACAAGCTGGTCATCCCAGAAAAAATCATCATCTTGGTTAATGGCTTCAAACCAGTCCCAAACTAGGTAAACTACTGATCTGATTGTGCGTTCGTGCAGTGCTTGAACAGCAATTTTTGTATATTTACTGTGCGGTTTCACACTCCAGCGATGGAAGTGTAAATTCATGTCTAGCTTGCCCACTTCTGACACAGTTTGGGCAAATAAGTGGGCATAAGATTCGTAGTTTTGCTCTCGTAGATGAGGATAGCGATCGCCTACTCTAGTAATATAATCTTCGATAGGTAAAGGCTTTCTATTTTCTACTACAGCAAAATCAAACACTAACGCCCCTGTATCTAAATAAGGATTTGAACCAACATAATACCGACAATTGAAGATATCAAATACATCTGTCTTTCTGGCATTAATGCGGACTAAATCGGTGCTTGTTTCCTGAACCATTGATGCTAAACCTCTGGCTAAACACCTAATAAATGTAACGTTTAATTTCCCGTAAGGAGTCTTAATAATTTAAGATTATCTTACATAATAATTTTGAAATTTTTAAATCTACAGTTGTTCTGGCTGAATCTAACTTTAATTATAGGTTTCTGCACCTATCCCAAGACATAATTAAATTAATACCTGGCTCAGTATATAGTCGTTCCATAGGACGAGTATTTGATTTATAAAATACACCTAGAAATATAGGTAGGGTGGGCAATACCCACCACAACTATCATACGGTGGGCATTGCTCACCCTACAGATACTTAGATATTTTGAATAATCAAATTTGACTCCTATATGCGATTTATAAATGGTAGAGGGAGGTAATAAGTAATTAATGGGTGATTAGCTATTGGTTGATTAAGCATGAAAAAATACCTATCAATTACAAAAAATATAACTTTTGAAGGGTGTAATATCCTCAGAAAGTTTGTAAAAAGGAAGGGATGGTTACGCGAGACAATCAAGATATGAATAGCACACAAGCTGATCTAAGGGATGAAGTTAGACAACTTGCAGAGGAAGCTTTTCACCTAAAACTGATATCTGGACACGGAGACGGGCCAGATATAGAAGAGTATCAAATTGTCTACCAAGGTAAACCCAGACATTTGCCATTGGAACAAGCAAGATTGTTTCTCACAAACTTACTCTACAGAAATCGTATTCACTAAAAGTCTTTAATTAAATATCAATTTGCACAAATTTTCACTCATCGTTGACAGATTTTTAAACCAATAAACCACTTTAGTAGCATCACTTTACTAAACTGCTAGTGAGATATACTATCCCCAAATTTCAGAGAAAATGGGGATAGTATACCTGGCTTTTACTTAGATTTAAATTCTCACATAATAGAAATATAATTTTCTGACAACCAGAATTTAGGTAATAGTTCATAAGAGATAATTAAGTTATTTTTTGAATTGCTTTAATCAGTCCTATGGGCGATTTTATACATATAAATGTCATGCTTTATTGATATTACATAAATAAATCTATGGTTGGAGATATTATGACTGCAAGTGAAAACAAAAGGCAGTTGGTAATTATTGGTGGTGCAGAAGATAAAGATGGTGACTCGCAAATACTGCGGGAGTTTGTGCGCCGTTCTGGTGGTACAAAAGCTCACATTGTCATCATGACGGCGGCGACAGAACTACCCAGGGATGTGGGAGAGAATTACATTAGAGTGTTTGAACGTCTAGGTGCGGAAAAAGTTCGGATAATTGATACAGAAACCCGTGAAGATGCGTCTTCATCAACTGCACTGGAAGCGATCGCCAAAGCAACTGGTATATTCTTCACTGGGGGAGATCAAGCCCGGATTACCAGCATCATCAAAGATACCGAAATTGATGCAGCAATTCACAAGCGCTTCTCTGAAGGTATCGTTGTTGGTGGCACAAGTGCCGGTGCGGCAGTCATGCCAGATAAAATGATTGTGGAAGGTGACTCAGAAACCAATCCTCGCTTAGAAATTGTAGAAATGGGGCCAGGTTTGGGTTTTCTTCCTGGGGTAGTCATTGACCAGCATTTTTCTGAACGCGGACGCTTGGGACGCTTAATTACAGCATTGATTAGAGAACCAGCCGTACTAGGGTTTGGGATTGACGAGAATACTGCTATGGTTGTGACCGACAGCCAGATTGAAATCATTGGCCAAGGTTCAGTCACAATTGTGGATGAGTCAGAGTCTACATACAACAATATGGATGAAATCCTCAGGGATGAAGCTTTAGCAATTTGTGGCGCAAAACTACACATTTTGCCACATGGCTACAAATTTGATCTGAAAACTCGCAAGCCTATTTTAACTAATGGTGCGGCGGCGGATGCTTCTGTACCAGTTGGTTCGGCAACTATTTCTGCGGCTGTTTAACTAGCCATTATCAGCTACGCCCATTAAGACAGATGAAATAGGGGTTAGGGAAGAATCAATTCCAGATCAAAGCATCTCTTTCCCCTATCCCCATTACCTAATTCACCACTTGACTACCATGACTGCGAGGATCGTCTTGACTACCGATAGGTGCAACTGGTGTAGAGACTTGAGAAACTTGTCCACTAGTTTGAGCATGGGGTAAAGCGGAACCAGTCACCAAGGCTTCTAAATTACTTGCCATAATTGTATGGGGTTGATCGCCGATCGCCTGGGCTAGACTTTCCCCCTCTTTGTTTAAAAATACAAAGTGAGGAATACCGTCTACTCGATATTTCAGCATCTCCGGCAACCACTTGGTATTATCTACATTGAGCATGACAAAATTCACCTTGTCAGCATACTGTTGTTCAAATTCTGCAATATCTGGAGCCATTTTTTGACAAACAGTACACCAGTTAGCGTAAAATTCCACCATAGAAGGTTTGCCGTTGCTGATAGCCACTTCTAGAGGAGTAGAAGCTGCATATAATTTATCCAGAGATACAGCAGCCGTTTCCGTCCGTAACCCTAAGACTAAGGCAACGGTGAGAGCGATCGCCACCATTGCAACTAAAAAGTTTCTCAACCGCTCTCCCGCAGTAGTTTCCGGCTTAATGGGTGAGTCTGTAGTCATAACACAATTTATTAAATCTTATTAAGTAATCTCATTTTTAGTGTAACTGACTGTTGACTGTTGATTGTGGACTGATGACTGTTGACCAATAACCAACCCCTTACGCTAGAACAGAACAAGAAAAGACTCTGCTAAATCTGTGAAAAAACGAGTTACCCTCACCTTTCCCAAACGTGCTATACAAATGCCTGTGACTTATGTGCTGGCGAAAGAGTTCAATGTGGCTGCGAATATCATCCGCGCTCAAGTTGCGCCTAATCAAATTGGCAAACTGGTAGTGGAACTGTCAGGAGATATTGATCAGTTAGATGCAGCTATTGAATGGATGCGATCGCGCCATATTAATGTTTCTCTAACTTTAGGGGAAATTGTTGTTGATGAAGATATATGTGTCCACTGTGGTTTATGTACTGGGGTTTGTCCTACAGAAGCCCTGACCTTGCACCCAGAAACATATAAATTAACATTCACGCGATCGCGCTGCATTGTCTGTGAGCAGTGTATTCCTACTTGTCCTGTACAAGCAATATCTACGAATCTTTAACCTAGTGGAAACACATCAGCGATAACGCTAGCATCACCCACTAGTCTATTCTGGGCTGGAGAGTCATACACTACCAATATGGAAGGTACACCGGATACATCCTCAAATAATGTTATACCTTCAGCATGATCATTGCGATCGCCATAGGGAATTTCTTGGACTAATTCTGGTTTATTGAGAATATTTTCTTGTAAATTTACACCATTTTCCAATCGATAAACTTGTACAGGCCCATCTAAATCCATCGTTGGCCCAGCTAAAATTAACAAGTCTTTTCCAGCCAGACATAAGTCACGAATTCCTAAGCCATTCAACCAAACAAAATGTTTTTTGTACGTCTTTCCACCTTTTTCAGACTCCCATAGTCTCATTAAACCTGGCTGGGAATCTTGTAGCGCAATTTCCAAAATAATCGCCCAACCTCGCAACACAGGGCCACGTAAACCCAAGAAAACTTTGTTTTCGTACACAGCTAAACCTTCAACATCAAAGCCATTATCTTTACCAGGTATTGCAGCTTTGACAAAGAAACCTAAATGCTGATCATCAGCCAAAGCTGACATCAAAACATTTCCTTGCTTGATTAACTCTAATTTTGCAGCAACTAACCGCTTACCTGCATCTTGCGGATGAGAGCAAGACTTAAATAATTGACCCTTGACAAGGGGAATTCGTCCTAATATGTAGCGATTCTCTTCCGACGTAACTTTGGCTAACCGAGAAATATTTTTCTCATCTGTATTATCTGATTTAATATTTTTACGCTTGTAGCTATGAGAACCTGTGAACCACAGGTAATTATCAGCATAAGCTAATCCTTCAATATCAATTTCTTCATCTTCTGGTGCTGGTAAATCAATAAATTCAGCCACTCGAAATTGTTTGTGATCACTAAATTTATCTCCATCAACCAAATATAAACGCTCAATAGTGGCAGTTTCATCCGACCCAAGCCATAAATGCTTTTCTTGAGTAAGTAATATAGCCGAAATATCTTCCCTGTGTTGCTGAAAAGTATTATTAAATATCAGACTGACTTGTTGAAGCGGACGGAATTTTACCATGTTGCCTAGCCTCCCAGGTTAAGGATAAGTTAATAAGTTATTTTCTGGACTGATTCCATACACAGCAAGAAACAAGTCCCCAAGATTTTTCCTATTTTTCTTTGAGACCTGTTAATATGCAGTGTAATTTTATCTATCCGGCAATTCATGGATTTTATACACAAATTATGTAAAAACCCCTCTTTCTTAACTCTGAATCTTTAACATATATACCCTTGTATCCATAAGGAAGCATAATAATACTCACAAAGAAATAACTTTCTTAAAAAGACATATCAAAGGTTAGATATAAATTTTTCACAAATCCTATCATTTGCTATCATTCAATAATCTGTTTAAATAAGTAAATAATTACTATCAGCGATGACGTTAGCTACAGAACCAACGGTAAAAACTCTAGGAAACTACGCTTACGAAGCCATTCAAAAACACTTTAAGAAAACCTTGAAGTGGGAAAAAGCTGTTAAGAAAGATGAAGATCCAGAAGCATTACACCAAATGCGAGTAGGGATGAGACGCTTACGCACAGCTATTAGTAGATTTGACATAGCATTAAATTTATCAAAGCCCGCCAGTGATAAAAATATTGGTAAAATTGCCCGTCGGCTTGGTAATCTCCGGGACTTAGACGTATTAAAACAAACCTTAGAAACCCTTTATCAACCACATTTACCAGAAAAAGAGCAAAAAACTTTACAAAAAGCTTTTGACGCTTTAGCTAAACAACGAGTAAGTGTACTTGATAAAACCCAAGAAACATTGAAAGATGAGTCGTATAAGTCCTTAAAACATACATTAGAGGAATGGTTAGAAAAACCTAGCTATCAACCCTTAGCTTCTCTACCAATAAAGCAAGTATTACCAGATTTATTGTTACCTGAAGTAAGCAGTTTCTTGCTGCATCCTGGGTTATTAGTAGGAACCGATATTGTAGATTATGAAGTTAAAATTATTACTGATTGGCCAGCCGACAAGATAGAACAACAACTGACCACAAAAGGCGAAACTATTCATAGCTTAAGAAAACAAGCCAAACGCCTGCGCTACCAAATGGAATTATTTACTGAGTTATATGATGATTCTTATGCCACATACATTACAAAGATCAAAAGTATCCAAGATATTTTAGGTAACATTCAAGACAGTGTAGTGATGGGTGACTGGCTGGTAGATGTATTCAAGTCAGATATCCACAATCAATTACCAACACTTGCTAATCTACTAGCGGAAAATCGCTACCAGTGGTGGCAACAGTGGCAACCTTTACAAGAGCAGTACCTAAAAGCCGAGAATAGGCATAACTTTCATTTAACAATACTCCACCCTGTTTAGTAGTTTAATAATCCATATTTGACACTAGCGAGAAGACAGAGTGATGGGAGCTTCGAGGGATAAAACATAAACACTACTCTGGGGAATTTGGACAACACGGGTGTTTTCTGCGGAACGCAAACCTGAAAGCAAACCCATAGCACTACCTAACATTACCCCTCGGTCAAATTGTTCAGGATTTCCGTTGCTTAAGAAACCCAGGGCGCTGCCCCCAATCTTACCCCAAATAGATTCACTCTCCACTGCTGCGTCATTAGCTCCTTTATGGGTAATTGTAGTGCCGGGTATTGTTTGACTGGATGCTTTGATTGCAACAATGCGTCCATTGATTACTAAAGACTGTGCCACAATTCTGGCACCGCCCTCTGTTGGTTTAAGAACTATGGTTACAGGCGTATTTTCCGCCACTATAGTATTACCCTGAACATCTTTAATGGCATTTGCCAAAGTTACAGTTAGGGGATAATCCTTTTTTTGCCCTACATCTACTGTAATGGGTGCAGGAAAAGAAACCACAATTGCTGTATCTTGTGGAATACTAACTTCTAGAGTAGCTGCCTCTGTCTGTATTGGCTGGGTAGGGAGTTGTGCTGCAACAGGGAATGTTAGTGAACCTAAAAGAGAAATAGAGCAGGCTAGGCTCATTAATATTTGCGTTCTCATGGTTTTGTTTCCCTTGGATGTGAGTTGTTGGACTTGATTGCCTTCACTCAGTCAATAGGTGGACTATTTTGGCTTTATGCAGCCTGTTGTCTGCCATAAACCGTAAATTGAGTGGCTTGTCTGCAAAAATCCTTGGCAGCACAAATTCATTAACAGGTTGAAATTCACTGAAGATGAGAAAAACAATCTGTGAGTTATCCTGAAAAATTTAACTGATGAAACATTTATTAATAATCCAGCTTTTAGTGAGCCAAATTGATGATGGTTCACTCTTCACCCATTTCTAGCATTTATCATCTAGAAAATGCAGTTAAATACTTACAGAATTCCTTGATAAAACTCATGATTTTTTGACTTTTGTCACCTACTCTGTTTTGAGCGATTTCAAAAAGAGTAATAATAGTTTCTGTGATCCTTCTCTGATGAGACCTGATCAAAGATTATTGGCTCAAATAGGGGGTCATGCCCCTCTTTACAAAATCACCAATAAAGTGTTTTTGAAGTCGAGCATTAACTAGTAAAAATGCGTTAATTGCTAATGCGAATTTGTTGAGTGCTTGTTGTCTAAGCAGTTATACCAAAGGAGGTTCAGATGAGTCGTCTTCTTTATGAAAATTCAGTTTCATATCAAGGATATCTCATCATTCCATTTGTTTTTGGCAAAGCAGATAGGTATGAAATCTATTCCTATAAACTTTTGTCAGAAATTGGGCAAAAAAGTAAGCTGCATAAAGCAGAAAATCCAGCAAAAATATATGGCAATAGCATTAGTAATATCATTGAGATAGCTAAAGAGCATATTGACCAAAACGCCGATTTTGTAAGTCAAAAAGATAGCTTTCAATCTCGCTATATCTACCGCAACAATTTGATTATTGTCTTTCATGAGAATGATCGATACTTTTATGACCATTACCCACCAGATTTATTGAATAATATTGCTGCACCCAAATTATTCAAATCTGAGTATGAATGCCTCAGTTGGATTAAGCAGGGGTTAGATGGCAGATATATGCGGCAACAGGCGAGGTAAGAGGTATTAATTTGTAATAGGCTTACCCACACAGGTTGTCTGTTGAGACCGGGTGTAAGGGTGTAAGGGTGTAAGGGTATATGGGTGTAAGGGTTTCAAACATTTATACCCTTCCCTACACCTTTATTCAAACCCTTAATATTTCGTTTTCATGTGTAAATTCTACGTAATTAAAGACTTAATTACGAATTACAAATTACTTTAGTAGTAGGTAATAGATAGAACCAGTAGTAACGGTAATGCCAGCGCGATCGCCTGCTAAGTCACCATAGCCAAGGAAATAATCTACTCTGCCAGGGCCTTTAATGGCGCTACCTGTATCTTGATCCAGGACAAAACGGCTGACTCTGCGCTGAATTAATTGATTACGCTGTCCGGGATAAGGAAATGTTGCGTTCATTACAGCCAATGCTCCTGGTGGCATGAGAGATTTATCTGTGGCAATAGAACGTTCTGGTACAAGAGGCACGCTGATACTGCCTGTAGCTGGTTCACCTTTAGTTTCCTTAAAGAAAATGAAGCGTTCCCAACGTGGTAAATAATTACTCATAGACTGGGGACTTTTGCGGAAATAGCGAATAATTCCCGGCATATTTAATTCTTCTTTAGTTAGTTTGCCATCTTGAAACAGCAGCCGCCCGATACTTGTCCAAGGGTAATCCGTTCCGCGTACAAAACCGACACTAGTTTGAGTCCCATCAGTTAGGTTGAGTTTAGCAGAACCTTGGATATGGATCATGTATGCTTGAAAGCGATCGCGTAACCAAAACATCTCTAAACCCCGTAGCTGGCTTTTTTCTCCCAACAAACCATCTACCCCTTCTAATTCAACCCGTTTGGGGTGGGGTTTAGTCCATTGTTCAAAATCTGGTGGTACTCGATAAATTGGATATTTATATTGTGCAGTGCGTACACGACTGGCTTGATAAATTGGTGCGTAGTAGGCGGTAAATTTGACCGTACCCTGTCCATCATCACCAACCGACTTGTAAAAAGCGAACTCCCGCCGCACCGCCGCTTGTAATTGTGCTGGTGATTTAGCAGTAGCCACTAGCTGACGAAAACGCCGCAAACTCCGACGCACTCTGTCGCGGGTAATTTCTTTAATTGGGTAGTTATCGTAAGCTGTAACTGCTTTTGGAGTTTCTAAGTAACGCAAACTGTTATCTATTGAGTTTAATAGACCTTGGCGATCGCTTTTTAAACCCCTATGTCCTGAAAAAAGTTGCTCATCCCAACCCAAGCAAGCATGATGAGGAGTGCAGTTAGTACCAATATCAACAAGTTTTAAAGGTGGTGCTGTGGGTGATACCTGACTTACAGCAATTTGCAGTGGGTTAAAAAAGGTGATTCCTAAACTCAGGGAAAACAAAGCCAGCGTTTTTCTCATGTTCGTATCTCTATGTATTCAGACTTTAGGACATTAACCCACGGCTTAAGTTTCCGCTAGATACTTTTGTTGACGTGAGTTTGATTAAAGTATTCAGTAAAAAACAGGAGATAAAATTCATTTCCCCATTCCTAAGAGTGATTGTATTAGTAAATATACGCAAGTATCAATTCAAGAAGAAAGTTTTTTTACTGGAGTGATAGATCACAAATCACAACTGGGTAAGTTTGTTGTAGAACGGAGCGATCGCATTCTACTAACCCCAAACTTCAGGAGAAACCCATGCTCAAGCCAGAATTGCAAGCTAAATTCCTCAGCCACCTCAGCAACCGTAAGAACAGAGAAGAAGAAGGTTTTACCTTAATTGAATTGCTAGTTGTAGTAATTATTATCGGTGTACTTGCGGCGATCGCGTTACCTTCGCTACTTGGACAGGTAAACAAAGCCAAACAGTCAGAAGCGAGAAACTACGTAGGTACAGTCAACCGTTCTCAACAAGCTTACTACCTAGAATACCAAAAGTTTGCTACCAACCTTGACGAATTACAAGTAGGTATTAGAACTCAATCTGAAAATTATCAGTATACTATTGCTGGTGGTGGTACATCTGCGGCTCAATTCAAAGGAACAGCTTATAAAGCAGCACTTAAATCATACTATGGATTAGTAGGTACAACCCAAGGAAGCAGTGCTACCTCAGAAGCCCTAACACTAGCAATAGCCTGTGAGACAGCAGGACCTAGCCAATCTGTGGCTGATGTCACCACATTCGGTACAACGTGTGCAGCAAATTTCGTCTCTTTGGCTAGATAAGAGCATTTAGGGATAATTATTTCCGGCAACTTCACATAATTTTCTGTGTTGGGTAGTGTTTTTAGGACATTACCCAACTTCTGCGATCAACTTGATTAATGCTCTATTTCTTCATATTACGTCTTCCCAATTTTTGGTACATTCTATGATTTCTTTATCTACCCCCAATCACTACCATCAACGCGCAGAAAAATATTTTTTTACAGGTAATTATATCCAAGCTGCAAGTCTCTATGAAGAGGCAATTTCCATAGAACCTGATATTAAATCCTACTATTGGTATTTGGGATTAATTTTGCTCTTACAGGGACAAGAAGTAGAAGCACAGACAACTTGGTTTATGGCCATGATGGATGGAGAAGCAGAACAAGTTGAAGAATGGAATACAGAATTAGTCACGATTTTAAAAACGGAAGCTGAACGCCAAGAAGAACGAGAAGAATATTCTGTTGCTGAGAAAATTCGCCGTAATATTAAGGAAATTTCTCCTCAAGATATTCATAACCTCTTACATCTTGTTTTACTATCTATCAAGTTAGAAATCTATACTGGTAATGATTTACAGGAGTTGAAAGTAATTGATATTCTCCAAGGAAACTCCACTGTAGAAGTAAGTTTAGACCTATTGACACAGCTTGTAAAAGCTACCTTAGATTATGCTCCTGTACATCCCTCGACTCTAAATTTTCTAGAAACTTGTTTGCCTTATTTTAAAAAAGATCCTAAAGATTTACTAATTATTTTAATGCCATCTGCCATAGAAATTGCCTACTCTAAACGTCTGCCAGGCATAGCGGCTCAGATGTGCGAGTTGTACTTAAAATTAAGCCCTAATAATACAGAAATTATAGGTCAATTATCTAGTTTTTATCAGAATTCAAATCAATTTAAAAAGGGCATAGAAACAGCAAGACTATACTATTCTTTAGTTGAGGAATTTGCTGATAAAGTATTTGCAAATCGTCAGGTGCTACGCGGGTTAATTAGTGCTGGGGGGCATTGGGAAGAATCTTGCTCCGTGAATAAAATACAGGAATCATTAATAGCATCTCTTATAGAAAATCAACCTACATATCTTGATAACGTTAGAGTATCAAGACTATTTAACGCCAATTTTTATAGTGCATATCTTCAAGATAATCCTAGAAAAAATAGAAATATACAAAATTGTTTACTACAAGTTTGTCAGGCAAATATAGACAATTATGCAAAAGAGCAAGTAGAAAAATATATTTATGGACATTTAGAAAGAAGAAAACAAGAACGAACTAATAATAAAATTAGAATTGGCTATCTATCATATTGTCTCAAAAGTCACTCTGTCGGCTGGCTAGCACGGTGGCTTTTTGAACATCATGATAGAAGTAAATTTGAAATTAATGCTTATTTTATAAATACAAATCCAGACCTTGATCCCTTACATGAATGGTATCTCAGCAAAGTAGATAAAGCATATAAATCAACAAATACCAGTGAACTTGCGGAACAAATTTATCAAGATGAAATTGATATTTTGATTGATTTAGATAGCATTACTCTTGATATCAGTTGTGAAGTTATAGGGATGAAACCTGCACCAGTTCAAGTAACTTGGTTGGGCTGGGATGCTTCGGGGAGTCCATCTGTAGATTATTTTATTGCAGATCCCTACGTCTTACCAGAGTCAGCACAAGAATATTATAAAGAAAAAATTTGGCGTTTACCTCAAAGCTATATAGCTGTAGATGGGTTTGAAGTTAGTGTACCTACAGTAACTCGTGAAGAATTAGACATTCCTCATGATGCAGTTGTTTATCTATGTGGACAAAGAGGCTTTAAGCGACATCCAGATATTACAAGACTGCAATTGAAAATTATTAAAGAAGTCCCCAACAGCTACTTTTTAATTAAAGGTATCTCTGATGAAGACTCGATCAAATTATTCTTTGACGGGTTAGCAGATGAAGAAGGCGTAGATACATCGAGACTGCGTTTTCTTCCCATTGTTATGTCAGAATCAATTCATCGGGCTAATTTAGACATTGCCGATATAGTTTTAGATACCTATCCCTACAATGGAGCTACAACCACTTTAGAAACATTGTGGATGTGTATTCCTATGGTGACGCGAGTAGGTGAGCAATTTGCAGCGCGTAACAGCTATACCATGATGATGAATGCTGGTATTACAGAAGGAATTGCTTGGACTGATGACGAATATATAGAGTGGGGTGTGCGTTTAGGTAAAGATGAAGCCTTAAGACAACAAATAGCTTGGAAGTTGAGACAGTCAAGAAAAACATCACCTCTATGGAATGGTAAGCAATTTACCCGCGAAATGGAGAAGGCTTTTACTCAAATGTGGGAAATATATACGAGTTCGTAGTGAGGACTTTAGTCCTCCCATCTAAGGGCTTTAGCCCTTACTACAAACATTACAAATCCCAGTCTTTGCCATAATCTCGCACTGGATATTTAACCCAGCAATCACGTAACCACTGTCTCCCGTAAACTTGTAAATACCAGTTAACACTACTTTCAAGCCAGTCATAAGGAGATGTTACTAAACCATGTTTGACTGGGTTGTAATGTATGTAGTTAAGGGTTGTATGGTAATGTCTTTCAGAGCGAATAGCGCGGTCGCTCCAAGAATACCAAATTTTCCGCTTGATTACATTATCTTCAAGATTCCATTGACGTGAAGTAACTCCATGTATCTGGCGAAACAAGTCACTTAAGACATCAAAATTTACAATCTGAACTAATAAATGATAATGATTTGGTAAAGTCACCCAAGCACAAATCGTTATGTTCGTAGTAAGTGCTTTAGCACTGTCTTCGCCATCTCCACCATCACCAAACCTATCAAATATCATATTTAGCAATTGCTGACGACGAGATTCAGAGTGCATATAACACTGATGTTCTTAACAAGCCGCACTCAACAAATACAGTTGTCTATCTTTTACTGGATGTGGTGGCGCTTGAGCAGGATAATCGAGACTCAGGCGGTGTTCAACTAGTTCAGCTTGTTGTTTTGGTGTAAGTTTGGGATATTCATACATATATTTAAGGCACTGAAATACTTACTACAAACTTGTTGTTAGTAGTGAGGACTTCAGTCCTCATCTTAGAATCAGCACTAAAGTGCTTACTACGAACTTAATTCAACAACTTGTTTATAAAATTCTTCCAAACCAGTAACACAAACTTGATCATCAAATAATTTGTCATGACGCTGACTAATGCGTTCTGAAATCTCCCGTCGCCAAGCAGGATTTTGCCCTAATTTAACAGCAATATCAATATATTCCCCTTCATTTTGAGCAATAGTATCTGTCACTCCCAACATTTTCAAAAAACTATCAGAGTGACGACCTCGCATAAATTCACCAGGACAAGTAACAATAGGAAGATTACAAGCGATCGCTTCTAAGGTAGTATTACCACCAGACCATGTAAACGTATCTAAATAAATATCTGAAAGTAAGTTAATCATTAGATAGTCTAGTCTTTCGGGAATATTCAAAAACACGCAGTAATCCTCAAATTTTAGCCCCAAATTACCAAAAGCTTTTTGTAGTCTTTCTTGAAGCAAAGTACCACGTAAAAATATAAATTTTGCTTGCGGTATACGAGACGCTATTTCTGCAAAAATAAAATCATATTGCGGTAAATATTTAAACGGAGCTTGGCAGCATAAATAGAGAATATCATCATCTGACAAGCCAAAATCAGCACGAGTTTTCAGAACTAGTGGGATGTATGGTTTAGGGTAAGAAACTCCAATATTAGGTAGGCGAATTAATTTTTCTGAATAATGTTCTTGGGCATTTTCAGCTTCCATTAAGTCACTAGATAAAAAGTAATCAATTGTAGATAAACCAGTTGTCACTGGATGTCCCCAAGCTACGCACTGTACAGGTGCGAGTCGCAAAGCACCCATAAGCAGATTTTGAGGATTCATTCCAATTTCAGGATAAACTAAAATATGTAATTTATCAGTAATTATCTGTTCACAAACAGCCGATAAATTATAAGGAATATGGTAGAAATAATCACTATATTCTCTAAATTTATCTGTTATTGCATCTGGTTCATTACCTGTGTAATAACAGTAAATTTCAAAATTGCTATGATTACAGTATTTTAACCAACCAGTTAACCACAGTGTTCCACTATAAGAATGCAGGTAATGGGAAGCATAACCAATCCGAATTTTTTGATGTGGTTCAAGTTTAGGCATGGATAAAGGGACTATCCATTGAGGAAAGTTAGCTGACATAATTTCATGGACTAACTTTCCATATTGACGTTGTAAATCTACATCATTTTGAGCTTGATAAGATAGATAAAAATTCGTCAATCTACTAATACCAGACAAAGCATTTTCTTTGTCTTCAATAGTTTGCAGACTGGTTTGTGCAATTAAATTCTGTAAACCTTGAGTATAGCGTTGACGATACAATAATATTTCTTCTGGATTATTATAAATAGTGGGAACAGTTAAATATTTGAGAATTTGAAAAGTATAATCATTCGGTAAATATTGGCAAGCTTTCTCTGCATACTCAATTGCTTCTTGAGTACGTCCATTGCGCCGCAAATCAATAATTAAGGTAAAGTACAGCCGAGCGTCTGTAGGGTAATTTTGGATTCCTTGCTCTAGAGTTTGAAAATATTGCTCTAGTAAATTTAAATTTCTGTAGCACTGGCTTAAATTCCAGTAAATATCTACACTACCTTGGTTTAATTCTATCAGTTTTTGAAATGGGGCGATCGCTTCTTGCCATCTGCCCTCACTGTATAATTTCTGACTTAGGTAAAAAAAAACTCTTCCTCGCATACTTGGCTAAAACTTGTTAACTCATAAGATGTGAGATTTTCTGCTTTTACTTGTTTCAGTGCTTCTTGATTTTCATGTTCTAGAGTAATTCTGCCGTGAATGCGAGGTAGTAAAGCTTCCCACTGAATATCAGACAAATTTGCCACCAAAGAAATTTCTATTCCATCAGTAATATCTAAGTCTTCTTCCATCAGAAGATTCATAGTCGCACTAGATAACAACAACTCAGCATCTTCAGTTAAAAAATTAGTAGTATCAATCAATAAAGTAGTTTTGTCGCTATCAGGATGAGTTGCCAGTGTCTTAATTATCTGCGTCAATTCTAAACCAATTAAATCTTCCGACTCTGACCAATCTGGGAAAATAATTAAATTAATTTCTCTTAAATTTAATGATAAAAGAGTTGTATTAATTAAAGTAGAACTGACAATTTCTGCCATTGTTGACCAAGAAAATTTTTGCGCTTGGGCTAAACCAGCAGTAATTAATGATTGACGTATAGCAGGTTTTTGTACTTCGCATAGTGCATTTGCTAGTTCATCTATATCATCATCCTTGACATAGATTGCGGCTTCTCCAGCTACTTCTGGAATTGAAGCATTAGGACAGGTAATCACAGGACAACCACAAGCCATTGCTTCAATTACAGGCATCCCAAAACCTTCATATTTAGAAGGATAAACTAAAGCCACAGCACCAGAGTAAGCTATTGCTAACTCTTCGTCACTCAGTTGTAAACTATGAACCACACTACCAAATGTGTAGTTTCTAAACTGAGCATCTAATCCACCTCCGCCACCTGTAACCACAATATCAAAACCATAGCTACTCACAAGTTCTGAAAAAGCTTGGAAGAATAAAATACTATTCTTATAGCCAGAACCAACCCCAGGTAATAAGAAGTAAGGCTTGGTAATGCCATACTTTGTCTTGAAAAGACTGATGTCATCCAATGTGGATGGCGCAAAGGTGCTACTAACACCGCAATAGGCTAGAATAACTGACTCTAAAGATATTTGATTAAAGCATTGTGTTAAATCAAATGCTGTATTTTTAGAAATAGCTATATAAGCAGATGCGTGTTCTATTGCTTGGTGTTTATCTTGCCACATGGGATTACTCACATCCCATTTCATGACTTCTGGAATCATGTCATAAGCCATGAATACAGAAGGTGTTGTGATTGGCGTTGTGTAGTAAGATGAAATAAATAAATCTACACCCTCTTGATCACATACTTGCTGTAATAGTTCTCGTTCATGATTGGTGTCTTTATAGTTATAACGAGGTAAATTTAAATACTTAATTCCAGATACTTTAGGCGCAGTTCCAGCCCGGTCAATGAATAAAATATGTTTAGCAAATTCTTTATTTGACCATTCTTCCAAAAGTGATTTCCAAACACGAGCAATCCCAGTTTGGTAAAGTTGAAAAAATATCCCATCAATGAGAATCATCGGTGATGGTTTACTGATTTTATTAATTTGCTGCTGTACTTCCTCTGGTTGTAAAAATCGCCAGCTTTTATCGTTCTCGTCTCTTTGAGCAATCGGAACTATTCCAGAGTGATTTACAGTATCTACCTGAGTTTCATCGTAAACCCAAGGAAAATATTCTCTTAATAAAATAGGAAATTTGCTGTTTTCTTGTAAATTACTCCATCGTTCAACAGCATTTTTATAACCATAGTATTTTTCTTTGAAGCTTAATTGTTCTGGTGTGACATAAGCAAAATGCTGGAATACTAAATTATATGCTTCTGTTTCTGGATGCAGAAAAGGATTAACAGTAGCTAAATTTTTATATTCACCATTGGCTAAGGGTTCTACTAACACAGGTGGCTCGTGTGCAGCCCAAATACATCCTGGTTTAAATCGCCAAGTTCTTAACCACTCTTGCTGAGGATTATGTGCGTAACAGTTACGAGTGCTAATAATTAAATTTTCGCCAACAAAGTACCAACACCAATAGAAAGCAGCTGTTTTATCTGGGTTACTAATGAACATTTCTCTAGCAGTACAAATCTGCTCTAAAGTCCATAGTTCATCAACATCCACTTGCCACAACAAACATTCTTCTTGAATATTTGTAAGTGGTGCATTTACCATATTTCGCTTTCCGTCCCAGAAAGTACCCTCTGGTTGGCGGTAAACTGTAATATTGTCTGGATAAAGTTGCAGTAGTTCATCTATATATTCTGTAGTGCCATCACAACTACGTCCATTTTTATGAAAGTCATTGCTAATATGTCCACCTAACTTAACACTCCAGCTAGTATCATGTTTTAAGTCGGCAACACCCTCAACAATATGCCAATGCCATTTAAAAGGTAGCTGTTTAAAAATGTCGATGTGATAACGGATAAAGGGTTCTCCGTTGAGAACAATAGTGAAAAAATGGATAGGTAATTCTATCTTATTATTGCGTCTAAAAATAGCATAGCCGTTACGTATTTCTTGGTTGTATTTAATGATTGAATAATTATGATCTTTTAATAATTTATGAAAGTTATTATGATTTTTAAATGTATTAATATCATCTAAAAGAATATATTTTGCTCCATAAACTTCATCTAATTCTGCACTACCTGTAAATTCTGAGCCGTCAATTAATACTAAATCAAAATAATCAATGTTATTCTCATTTTTAATTGTTTTAATTCCATTCTCAGAGTATCCACATTCTTTGACATATTCAATATCTTGATACAGCCAGTTAAGAACGCTTTCTAATGGATAAAGCTTAAGATTGTTAGTAGTGTTTTTATAAAAATCTATCACTTCCTGTTCATTAGGAAAGCTTTCGATAGGAACAGATGATGTGTTATATACTTTTACAAAATTTTCATTTTTATACCTATTTTTTAGCTCATTAAATCTTGTCTTCGATACTTCCATGCAAAACAAGATGGGATTATTCGTATTTTGTCGGATTCCTGTAACAAATGCCTCTGTACTTCCTTCTCCCGAAGATGAACCAATTTCTAAAATTGTTTTAATTTCTTCATTCTTAACAATATCCTGAATAGCTACATAAAATTCATCATTTTTGATTTCAGGAGGAATTAAATTATCTAAAGCAGAATTAGTATTTTTTTTATTCATAATATTTACTGGTTGTATGATTTTCTTTATATAATTTATTTAGGTTCTTTTTCTTTTTTCTTCATATCTTCCAAAATCACCTGATAATCTTGTCTATCAGGATGCAGTTTTACTAGCTTTTCCAAAACTGCTCTTGCACCTTTAAAATCTTTTAACTGTACGCGTACTAAAGACAGCTTCTCTAACGCTGTTTGATTATTCGGTTCACGCTGTAAAACTAATTCGTAACCTTTGGCTTGCTCTTGTAACGAAGACTCAGCAGATGTAGTTGGAGTTACTGGCGGTGGATTCTGTATAGCCCGTTGAATAGATGGAACAACTGCAAATGCGGTAGAACCAACAAAGGAAATAATTGAAACTATCGTAAAAATTCTTTTTTTACGTTCAATCTGCCTTTTTCGGATCTCAAGATAGTCTTCGCCTGACTTAGCCATGTTTGCATCCGGACTGTGGTAAATACTTAGTTACAGTAATCTCCTAAATAAGAGATTACCCATTACCTCACGGAAACTAACATCTCAACTAAAAAATTTTTATGCTTGTATTCGGCTTAAAGTAAAGATATGTTAATCGCCTATTAGCATTCTCAATCGAAAACGATTTACTACCTTTTAGCTCATGCACATAAAGAAAAAATGATAATACTTAAGTATTGAGCCAAACGAAATGCGGTTGTTTAAGTATCATATATTGCCATTGTCTTACGTAAGGACAAATATATCTAAAATATCTGCTTAATTTATAGATAGATATTAAATTTTATCAGGTTTTCCGATGTTCTGATTTTAGGCTCGATGCTTGCGTTATCCTGTATAGCGATCGCCACCTAACACCTGAAAATTTCTGGCATTGTGCTTGAAACAACTTCCATTAGCAATCGCGCTACATGGGCTTTCTGATAACTGCACAGATTCTAATGGGTACAGAAAACGCAGTTTGACCTTTTTTTAGTGTTTATAGCAATCTTTAAGAAGGCTAATGTTTTCGCCTGGCGTTCACCTAATGTTTGCTGGATGAAATCTCAGTACGGTGGTGTAATTACCGTACAAAACCGAATCATGGCACAACTTAATAGATTTTGTTATGGTATAGTAAGAGAGTTAAGACTAGCTTTGCCAATTACAACACTCTACGGATTGGTGACAATTGCAAAATGGAAAGCAGTTTTGATTAAGTATTTACCCAACAAAATTTTTAACTGAATCGAGAGTTATGACTCAGCAAGTACTTCACCCAATGGTGAAATTGCAGCGTAACGTGCAATCACTCGTTGAATCGAATATTATCAAGCCGACTGATAGCATTTGGAAGATTGCGCTGCTCTATGGTAATGACTGGCAGCACTGGAAACAGGAGCTACTAGATTTCGGATTTACAATGCAAGATCCAATTGGCGATTTACTCGCGGTTGAATCTTGGGATGAAGATTAGGGACTGGGGATTGGGGACTGGGGACTGGGGACTGGGAAAATTTCTACTTGATGTTTAGTTAGTGATTTCTACCTGCTCCTCAGTTTTTATACTCTATCCTTAATGCCCAATACTTAATGTTCAATCCCTGAACCTAGTTCCGAATTCTTCTTTGCCTTGTTGCTGGGAACGGATGAAGCGACAGTAACCGTTAAGACTTTTTTCGATTTGGTCTTTTAGTTGAGTTACCCAGTTTAGTTGGTCTGTGTTGCAATAACCCAAGCTCTCAGCAATAACGAAGGCGCTTTTAGTCTCGGCTAATGAGCCACGAGCAATATACATAAAGCGCAATCTATCTAGATAGTGATAGCGCCCGTAGCCTTCCGCTATGTTTAGCAAGATACTAGATGCTGCTCTACGTAACTGATCGCTCAAATTGTAACGCTCATGATCTGGCAAGCTATCTGCAAGTCTATAAGCAGCTTTCAGTAACCTAAGACTATCTTGATAGAAGTCTAAAGACTCAAAACCCCTATCCCCCATATCATCCCAATCAAAAGTCCTTCAATCAATTTTACGAAGGATTATCACTAAATGCCCAATCCCCAATCCCCAATCCCCAATCCCCAATCCCCAATCCCCAATCCCCAATCCCCAATCCCCAATCCCCAATCCCCTCACTTACAAGCAGCCAAAGCCGCAGCTAATTCCTTGGCAGACTGAAAGCGATCGCGTGGCAAAGGTTCAGTGGTACGCTCAATTACATCCCTTAATTTAGGGGTGACAGTGGGAATTTTGCTCACATCAAAGCGGAAACCCCGTCCTTTTTGGCGATAAAACTTGAAAGGATTTTCCCCTGTGAGGAGAAAGATGATTGTGGGGCCGATTGCATATAAATCAGATTGGGTTAAAGGTTGTCCCCTTTCTTGTTCTGGGGCGCAGTAACCCTCTGCACCGATGCGTGTGCCTGGAGTAGTACCAATTTCCTTAACTGCGCCAAAATCTAGCACCGCTATTTGATTATTCGCCGTCTTTACCATCAGGTTTGCCGGTTTAATATCGCGGTGGATGAGTGGCTGTTCTTGGCTATGGAGATAATCTAGAATATCGCAAGTTTGGATCATCCAGGCGATCGCTTGGCTAGGTATAACTGGGCCAGTGGCATAGATGCGTTTTTCCAAATCTTGCCCATGCACTAATTCCATCGCCAAGTATTTTTTGCCACCTTCCACAAAAAAATCATAATACTTGGGGATACCCGAATGGTTTAGGGATTTGAGAGTATAGGCTTCCCTCTCAAATAGTTCTTGGGCTTTAGCAATCCTCGCCATATCGGCATTCATTTGCTTCAACACCAACAGTTTTGGATGTCCAACAATTACCCCAGCCGCATCCCAAGCTAAATAGGTAGTCCCCATTCCTCCCTGTCCCAAAGTTCGTAACACTTGGTAATGGCGAATGGTTTGGATTACCGAAAGTGGTTGTCCGCAGTGGATACAAAATAGGTTCTGGGGAGAATTACCTTCGTGGGTGCAAGTTAAACTGCCAGGATTGTTAGACAATTCTGGGGAAATTTTTTCTGCCGAACTACCCACCCCAGACAAAGGGCTATCGCTGCCAGAAATTGATTGCCATTCCGGTGGTATTATCCCCTGAACTTGGAATTGCAATATCGGCCCTCCTTGGGCAAGTTGCAGGAGGGCATTATTGGGTAGTGCATCTTGAATTACCAAAACGCCATTTAAGAAAGTTCCATTTGTCCCCTTACTAAGAACCTGCCAGGAACCACCACCACCTGAACTAACTTGCCGAATTTCCAGATGATGGCGAGAAACCAAATTGTCAGACAAAATCACATGATTATCCGCCGCGCGACCGATGCGAATCACGGAGGAGTTTTCAAAGCACCATTGCTTGAGTGGTGTTTTTTGTTGCGGTTCTAGCAGTGTCAAAGTAACCACAATACGACCTGTGTAAGAGATGGGTAATGGGGATTGGGGATTGGGTAATGGGGATTGGGATTGGGGATTGGGTAAATGTTTTCTCCACTGTACTTTGTCCCCCTCTATGCTTCTTCATAACCTTTAGTGTTTAATCCCCCGTCCCTTCCCCCAGATTTGGGCGCACTTTTGCCCGGACAAGTATAGCAGTAATGTTGTCATGACCATTGTATTGGTTGGCCAAATCGATTAATTCTGTTACTCCCTGCTCTAAATTAGTGCTAGAACTCAATAACGGCAGTAGGTGAGTTTGCCAATTAGTTTCTAGTAAATCGTTATCAGATAAGCCATCGGAAGCGAGAACGAGTAGGCTATCTTCATTAATATCAAAGAACTCTACATCGGGATTAATGGCGGTTTCGTCACGGGGGCCTAAAGCTTGGGTGAGTTGGTAAGCATCTGGACGGGCATAAGCGATGCTTGCTTCTACTCCCCGGTCAATTTCTCTTTGACCAACTTCATGATCTACAGTCACTTGTTCCAATCCCCGCTTACGAGTCACACGGTATAGGCGGCTATCACCCACATGGGCAACAGCTGCTTGACTACCTTGAACTAATAGCATGACCAAGGTAGTACCCATACGTCCTACCCCAGAACGGGCTTCTTGTTGGTTTTTTTCGTAAATTGCTTCATTAGCCAGATAAACTGACTCACGAATTATTTCTTCTGTTGGTAATTGGTTATTAGTCCAGTGTTGCTGAAAGTATTGGCGTAAGGTGATTACGGCTAACTCGCTAGCCACCTCACCGCCAGCGTGTCCGCCCATACCATCACAAAGAATATACAAGCCACGAGCTTGTAAAATGCGGTTTCTCGGCAGTTCTAATTTTTCTGTTTTAGTTTCAATCCCAAAGTAGTCCTCATTGTGATGGCGTTGACGACCAACATCAGTGCGGCCAGCATCTTCTAAACTGCTTAACTGCACGGACAGCACTACCGTGGGCATATCATCACCCTTGCCAGAGGGATCTTCTGTATCATCTGCTTGTAAGACTGTGGGCGCATTCGTTTGTTCTGCTTCCATTGGCTCAAATATTGGGGGTGTAGTTGCTTCTAGTTCCGTGGCGACTTCTTGTAAACGCGATCGCAATTGAGCGATCGAGTAAATCCTACCCTGCTGCAAATCTCCTAAAATCTGTATGATGGAACCAAATTGAGTGCGTTGAGACTCTCTAAATAGCGCCTGCCAAACTTCTCCCAAGGCTTTAATACTTGAGGGCTGCACAAAGATAGGCAATGTTACATCCTCTTCTTGTGCTGTTACCGGATTAAAGTCCAGTGGCAAGTAGTCAATCGCTAACTCGCTCTTAGGTGGTTTTACGTACAGTTTCCGTAAGCTAATTGTCTGGTCTTCATCTAAGCACAAATTCGCCAAATCCCACAAACTGTAGTGACACTTTAAGGGTTCTAGTAATACCCAAAGTTGGGTCATTTGATAAAACCAGTGTAAAATTTCTAGCGAACTAGTGGTTTCCTTTTGCCATAAATCAAGTAAAGGCTGGTAGTGAGTGCGGTCTTCAATAAGTAATATCTGGTTATCGCCGTCCTCCCAAGCATCATGAATCCGGGGAATTTCCGTGTGATTTTGGGATTGTAAAACCATATAAGCCCTAGCCAAACTGGGAATACCATTGGCTTCCACTGCTGGAGTCACCAATCCCTGTTGCTGATTAGCTAATATTGCTTCAATTGGTGACACTTGGTATGGTTGACAGTCCAAAACCCTAACGCTAACCTCATCATGTGCGGCTGATAGTACTTGCAAAATCTGATAGCGTTGTTCTTTGTCCAAATATGAGCCAACAGAGAATAATGCTGGAGACAGCATGATCTTCTCTTCTCCGTCTTCCTCAAACCCTAATTCTGTTTGGTCTTCCTTGGGGGACGCTACATCAACAGGGTTGGCGCTCAGTAAAGTGCTGACACTTACGGCGGCAGCCCAATCACCAGTCTCGATAATCGCCCGCCATACTGTGCCGGTTTCTGCACCACAGTTATGACAATTCTCAGCATTCACTGGTACTTCAGTGCTGCATTGAGGACAAACCTTGTGGGACAAAGAAGCACCACATTTTTGACAAAACTTGTTAGCATTAGGGTTTTCAAATTCACACTGAGGGCAAATCAGCATAGTGGAAGTTCCTTAATTCCCGTTCCGAGGTGCTTCTAGCCACTAATATCCAAAGTGCCACAACTGGCCGCCCTTGCCTATAGTAGACATAATAAATTGTGGTTTCATCAGTGAATCTTGGTGGCAGTATTAATTGTGACGCATATTAGCCAAAGATTGCAGATATCTGCAAGTTTATTTTGGAGAGTCAGGAGTTCTGAGTCATCAGTGCTGCGGGTTGTAACGGGGCGTTAGTCGTTGCTGAGCCTTGATTAAGATATTTTTCCCTGCTCCCTCTGCCCACCTGCTTCTTGCCCCCTACTTCTTTCACTCAACTATTTTGGGTTGTTGAAGCACCAGTTGGATACTAAAACAGGTACGGTTTGACCCGCTTTCTACTTCGATTGTTCCTCCTAATTGTTTGATGAGTTTTTGTACTAGTGCCAACCCTAGTCCTGTGCCTCCCTGCTTTCCAGGGTCATTGCTGGGAATACGATAAAATTTATCAAAAATATGGGGTAATTCGGATTGAGGGATTTCTACATCAGAATTAATTACTTGCAAAACAATATTTTGAGATTTTATTTGGGCTGTAACTGTAATTTCTCCCTCTGGGGGGCTAAATTTACACGCATTGGTCAGCAATTCTATCAAAATGCGTTCCAAGCTGCATGGATTGGAGGTTAATGTTGCCAGAGAAGGGCTGACGCTGATGTGTAATTTTTGTCTACAGATATCGAAATTGCGGGTTTTAAACTCCTCCACTATGCGCCATAGCCATTGCTGTATGTGAATCGTCTCTAGTACCCAAGGTTTAGCGTTGGTATCGAGGCGCTGTAATTCTAGGAAGTTATTAATAAGATTTATTTGGCGATCGCACTCATTTTCTAAAATATTAAAATAACAAGCCGCTTTTGAGCCTTCATTTGTTGGTTTTTTTGTTGCCGAGAACAAATTATGCTCCCGATGCAGCGTAATACCCAGCATTTGAATCGCCATTTTCATATTAGTTAGCGGTGTTCGCAGTTCGTGGGAAACTGTGCTGAAAAATTCTTCTTGCAAATGGCTAAGGCTTTCTAGTTCCTTTCGCTGGCCTTGATTTGATGGCAACTCTGGTAAGTTTTTAACTAAATTATCCGCATCTTCTGAACTTGCTTCGGCTGGTTCTAGAGAAGTGATGGCTTCACAGAGCATCAGAATCGTCGATTTTTTAATAGAAGATTTTTCTTCATCCAGTATTAACCGCAGTGTAATCCTGACTGCCTTTATACCATTAACAGGGTTATTTAACAGAAAATTGCCATAACTAACAGCATCATCAGGCGCAGTTTTGCAAAGACTTATGAAAGCATTAGACAGTCTTTGTTGGTCTGATTGAGCAAATAATTGAACAATGGGCTGTTGTAACAATTGTTCTGGTGTGTATCCTAGACAATCCGCTCCGAAATCATTGACAGATAAAATTAACCCAGTCGCATCCAAACTGAAATATATAGTTGGTATATTGTCGTACATCATGCGATGCCATCGCAATTCTTCTTGAGCGCGGCGGAGTTTTTCTGCTGTGTCGAACTCTTGATGAGAAGCTGATTCCGTCGCCAGTTCCAAGTACACAGGAGTTTTGGGCAAAATAGTTTGTGGTGTGTGAGTTTGATGCCAGAGCGATGGTGTTCCGCCCACCGTAGGTGATCGCTGATTCAGGCTCATAAGGTTTAAACTGACGCTCAAGGACTGAAGTGAATGGGAAACAACAAATTTTAAATTCTTTTTTTGTCAAATAAAGAGTCTTGTGCCTTTTGTTGAACTTCAAATGATTACTAGCTTATTCCTGCAACTGTTTACAAAGTTTAACGAGAGAATTTGCTTATCCCTCGACTCCGAGACGAGTCATGCAGCAACTTAAGTTCCAAGGAAGTGAGATCACGCCACTCACCTAAAGCCAGACCATCCAAGCGTAAATGACCTATACTTACCCGCAATAACCGCAAAGTCGGAAACCCCACAGCCGCAGTCATGCGCCGGACTTGACGATTTTTACCTTCAGTCAAAGTCATTTCTAACCAAGCTGTAGGAACATTTTTGCGAAATCTAATCGGCGGTTGGCGATCGCCTACAGGGGGATATTCTGGTAATAACCTCACTTTTGCCGGCCGTGTCCGATAATCTTGAATCTCCACCCCTGCTTGTAGCCTGTTGATAGCCTCCTCATCGGGAATCCGTTCTACCTGTACCCAGTAAGTCCGCTCATGACCAAAACGCGGATCAGAAAGCCGATGCTGCAACCTACCATTATTGGTTAATAATAGTAACCCTTCACTATCCCAATCCAATCTCCCCACAGGATAAACATTAGGTACATCAATATAATCTTTAAGAGTTATATGCTTGGGTGATTCCTGAGTAAACTGGCTCAGGACACCATAGGGTTTATGAAAAATAATATAGCGATCGTCATTAGTCATTGGTCATTGGTCAATTTATCCTGATCAATTGTAGAAAGAAGGCGATCGCTTTGAGCATGAATATAAATTTGGTTTCCCAAAGCTATAAGTCATTGGGAAATTAGTTTTTCTCAAAAAAATCAGGACTTAGGCAACTGGCACAATAGTAGGGTGCGTCAGCGTGATAGAACTTAACTATAATCAGAAATATTCATACTGACGCACCCCACCAAACCATCAATTTTGGATAATTTATTTTTTGGTGTTCCCTTCTATGCAAAGTGTAATGCCAAAATTGCCACCCACCAACCCTAAACACTTCACATTCTCAGGAATTGTTAACCCCATTGCCCCCAGTCATAAACAAGGTGATACACTACATCCATGCTAGGGGTGCTTGCACTAACAGGCTGAGATTACACCCTTAACACCTGAGACTGGGTAATACCAGCGAAGGGAAGCTGTTTATTGAGGGAATTTCATATGCGGACAGAATGGGTTGCTAAACGACGTGGGCAAGGTAATGTAACTCAAATGCACTATGCACGTCAGGGTGTCATTACCGAAGAAATGCAGTATGTCGCCCAACGGGAAAATCTGCCGGCTGACCTCATTCGTGAGGAAGTAGCGCGGGGAAGAATGATTATCCCAGCTAATATTAATCACACTAATTTAGAGCCAATGGCAATTGGCATCGCCTCTAAATGTAAAGTAAATGCTAATATCGGTGCCTCCCCCAACTCTTCCAATCTGCAAGAAGAAGTTGATAAGCTGAACTTGGCGGTGAAATATGGCGCTGATACCGTCATGGACTTGTCCACAGGCGGCGGGAACTTAGATGAAATTCGTACTGCCATCATTAACGCCTCCCCCGTACCCATTGGTACAGTACCAGTCTATCAAGCCTTGGAAAGCGTCCACGGCACAATTGAAAATCTGACCCCAGAAGATTTTCTGCACATCATCGAAAAACACGCCCAGCAAGGGGTGGACTATCAAACCATCCATGCCGGAATTTTGATAGAACATTTACCCCTAGTCAGAAGCCGCATCACCGGTATTGTTTCCCGTGGTGGTGGTATTTTGGCGCGGTGGATGCTACATCACCACAAACAAAACCCACTTTACACCCACTTCCGCGACATCATTGAAATTTTCAAGAGATATGATGTTTCCTTCAGTTTAGGCGATTCCCTCCGCCCTGGCTGTACTCACGATGCGTCTGATGATGCCCAACTAGCGGAACTCAAAACCCTGGGACAACTCACCCGCAAAGCTTGGGAACACGATGTACAGGTGATGGTAGAAGGCCCTGGACACGTCCCAATGGATCAAATTGAGTTCAACGTCAAAAAGCAGATGGAAGAGTGTTCTGAAGCACCATTCTATGTGTTAGGGCCATTGGTAACAGACATCGCCCCTGGTTATGATCACATCACTTCCGCCATTGGCGCGGCGATGGCTGGTTGGTATGGTACAGCTATGCTGTGCTACGTTACACCAAAAGAACACTTGGGGTTACCCAACGCTGAAGATGTCCGCAATGGCTTGATTGCTTATAAGATAGCCGCCCATGCAGCCGACATTGCTAGACATCGCCCAGGTGCAAGAGACAGAGACGATGAACTCTCCAAAGCCCGTTATAACTTTGACTGGAACCGTCAGTTTGAATTATCACTAGACCCAGAAAGAGCGAAGGAATACCACGATGAAACCTTACCAGCAGATATTTACAAAACTGCCGAGTTCTGTTCGATGTGTGGGCCTAAGTTCTGTCCTATGCAAACTAAGGTTGATGCTGATGCGCTGACAGAACTTGAGAAGTTCTTGGCGAAGGAAAAAGAAGTCATGATTTAGTCACATTTTTTTGATAATCAACAATAAGTACCCTAAAGGTTGAACTTTTCAGCCCATATAAAAACAGCCCTCTTTCGTGGGCTGTTTTGTAATTTCAATCTAAAATAGAAATTAGGATAAGTAAATAAAATAATTCTAATGTCGGCTTAGGGTTGGTACAAGTAACTAAGCCCGTACTCCCCAGACCCTAATTATTCTAATAATCAATTATAATTATTATGCTGTTAAAATTGCAAAAAAACTAACACTCAGTATGTATTTTTCTTTTAGTAAATGGTTAAAAGAAAATTTTTCTTTAGTAGCTACTTCTTTAGGCTTCACATTAGATAGTATTACTTTGATAGCCCTAATTAATAGCAAAACTCCCCCATCAATTCCTTTTATTGATTATCCTCTTGGTGTGACAGCCCAGATTACTATTTTTGCAATTACAGCAATAACATATTTGGGATTTTTGCAAGAATACTGGCATCAACTTCGACAAAAATATGTGCTTGAAACAGAAAGATATACCTTTCTAGGTTTTATAGTATTTGATATGTTTCTCTTTTTTAAATATCCTTTTCTTCTTATTCCTATTATCATTCTTGTAGGATTTTTATGTATTATTATACCTCAATTAATATCGTTCCAATATCTAGGAATTGCTATAATTATATTTTGTGTGATTTTATACTTAAGTTTCAATTTAGAAAAGTCAATAATAAAGCGTGAATGGGAGGAGGTGATAGAATACAAAGTCAAAGAACTAAGCTTGGAAAGTAGGGTATCTAGCCGTTGGATTAATCGTATAAATAAAGAATTAGCTCAGGTTGGTTATGTAAGTGACCTAAATTTATCGAATATGTATGGTCATTCGCGGAGTATTGCTCGAAAAGCACTGCGGAGCTACTATGAAGAGTCTGAAGGCGAACATGAGCTAGTGCTAGTTAAAGAAAAAGTAAAATTAAAAAAGAATGGATTGGGGCCAATAGAAGTTATGGTTCTCGCACACAGAAATCTATTTGAATCAAAACCTTGGTTATAAGCTAAGTAGAACGGCGTAAATAATTAAAAATTTGTAGTCAGGACTGGGGTTCTGGATGAAGGACTAAGCTCCTTACTACAAACTTAATTAAAATAATTTAACACTGCTTAAAAGAGTTCGATTTATTTTTGAACCATTGTTAGAGCGATCGCTCCTAGAAATTCGCCAAGAGTTTGACCTGATGCAATTACTCAAAGGCTAATCCCGACTTTATTGCTTTTGGCTGAATAACACTAGCTCGTCTAACTCCTGCTGCATCTTACTCACAACCAAGTTGTAGCATTCATCGACATAATGGCGATCGCTTGCGGCTTCTCTTCCATAACGTTCAAATATAATCGGTGGGCAAACCCGCGTGTGTATGGATACAGGAAAAGGAATATTAGGTAGTGGGCCAATAGATAATCCCCAAGGCCAACCGAGATAAATGGGAAATACCACCGGATCAACACCAAACAACCAGGGCATTCCCCTATCGTGCAACTGTCTGACAAGGTTATATATATCAGCCAGCACAATCAATGTATCGTGAGCGCCACAGGAAATTGCTGGAATAATTGGCACATTTTCCCGTAAGGCTAGCTTGATAAAACCTTGTCGTCCTGCAAAATAGATTTTGTTACGTAAAGAATGGGGTCGGAAAACATCTTCTGCTCCCCCTGGATACACTAGTAAACTAGCTCCAGAACGCAAAGCAGTATAAGCCATTTTGGGATGAGCAATGATGGCTCCGGTTTTCGCTACTAGCTGCGCTAATGCTGGGGTAACTTGCCAAACGCTGGGGTGCATCAAACCATAGCTTGGTCGCTCTACTCCAAATCGGCGAAACCAGTCATACATCATCATCAACATATCAGGAGCCGCTAGTCCACCATTGTGGGAACCAACAATTAAGACTTTTCCCTGTGGTGGGATGTGATGCCAGCCACTGGTTTGTACGCGAAAATAATAATGATAGAAAAAGCCCAAGAGGGGCATAATAGATGTAATAAACTCTGGATCTCGCTCTTCTAGAGACCATCCAAGTTTTGTGTTTTCGGGATGTTGCTTTTGTGACATTCAGGCATATTAACAAACTGAGAATTAAAAAGGTACTAGTACCGCAAGGCGGAATTCAAAATTCAAAATACCCTACGGGTTCGCGTAGCGTTCTCGAAGAGTAGGCTTCGCCAACAAAATTCAAAATGAATACAGCGTAAGCGTTTCGTGAGTTTAGAATGGTCTGCTTATTTACGCCGAGGTGTACTAGTATTCAACAGTCAACAGTCATCAGTCATCAGTCATCAGCGTCGTTCCTTAGTTTAAAAGCTTTGTTGTGAACGATCCTAAAACATTTTTTGCCACTGACTACTAACCACTAACAACTGACAAAATTACAGCAACTTGAACAGGTTGTGATACGCTATCAGCGTCGGGAGTGTAAAGGTATGGAAGATGAGTAAGTTGCGGGTAGGATTGTTATTTGGCGGTCGTTCTGGAGAACATGAAGTTTCTATAAGTTCCGCACGGGCGATCGCTTCAGCCCTAAGTGCAGGAGAAAATGCTAGTAAGTACGAAATATTGCCGTTTTATATCCACAAGGATGGGCGTTGGCTAGCAGGAGAAGCCCCACAACAGGTACTCAAATCAGGTGCGCCTCTATTGGAATCGTCAAACTCCTCACCAGCAGACAATAATCTCGTAAACTCCCAACAACAAACTCTCGAACGTTGGCAATCACCTTCTCAAGTTGCGGAAGTAGATGTGTGGTTTCCCATTCTCCACGGGCCTAATGGTGAAGATGGCACAATTCAAGGTTTGCTTACTCTCATGCAAACTCCTTTTGTCGGTTCCGGCGTTTTGGGTTCAGCACTGGGAATGGATAAGATAGCGATGAAGATGGCTTTTGAGCAAGCTGGACTACCCCAGGTGAAATATAAGGCTGTCACCAGAGCGCAAATTTGGTCAAATCCCTGCGTATTTCCCAAATTATGCGATGAAATTGAGGCGAGCTTAGGTTATCCCTGTTTTGTCAAACCAGCTAACCTTGGTTCTTCTGTTGGGATTTCTAAAGTGCGATCGCGCCAAGAATTAGAAGATGCTTTAGATAATGCCGCTAACTATGACCGCCGAATTATTGTAGAGGCGGGAGTTGTAGCAAGGGAAGTAGAATGTGCAGTTTTAGGTAACGACCAACCCCAAGCTTCCACCGTGGGCGAAATTACCTTTAATAGTGACTTTTATGATTACGAAACTAAATATACGGCTGGTAAAGCAGATTTACTGATTCCCGCCGTGATTCCCGACGAAATCAGCCGTCAAATTCAAGACATGGCTTTACAAGCCTTCGCAGCTGTTGACGCTGCTGGGTTAGCCAGAGTAGACTTTTTCTACGTGGAAGCTACAGGAGAGGTGTTGATTAATGAGATCAACACCCTACCAGGTTTCACCGCTACCAGTATGTACCCCCAACTCTGGGCCTATAGTGGCATCCCCTTTCCAGAATTGGTGGATAAGTTAGTCCAACTGGCGATAGAAAGACACAATCCTAGTCATTAGTCATTGGTCATTAGTCAACCGTCAACAGAAAAATAAATTTTGTAGCCTAAATGGCACAAAAAGACTACTAAAATAGCTAAATCGGCTACGGATACCTGATAGCTCTACCTTTTAGTACAATCGTGAACTAGAGGGGAAACAATCTGAAAGTGATCATGGAAAACAATCAGAGCATAAAGCATGAGCTAACTCAGGAAACAAGACATACAGCAGTGCTAAAAAGTAGTAAGTCCGTAGCAATTAGTAGCTACAAAATTTTTATCTATTTGCTGACACGTCATCCCTTACTTTTATTGGCTGGGATCTTCACAACACTGATGGGAAGTGCTGGCATGGCCTTGTATAGCCTAGTCCATGTGGGTGATGTGGAACATTTAGAAGCAGAACCAGTGGCTGTGATTGAGCAGCCAATCATTGCTGACGCAGAGAATGGCAATCCTCTGCCTTTGTGGATGGTAGCAGCGATCGCTCTCAGTTGCGCTAGTGGTTGCTTAATTATTTTCCGTTTACTCAACCAGCCAACACAGCGTCCTAAAATTCAGAAGCGAGAGGCTATTTCTCATCAAGCTCTATCGGCATCATCCCGTACCCAAAAACAGCAACAGCCAATTCTCAAAACTCAGCCAATGTTTGTCCCCAGACCAACATTGCAGCCCGTGAATGCCATGCAGGCTACCAAAAAACCTCTGTTGACAGTTTTACCAGCAGAACAGAGAAGTCCGTTTGATGACAGCAAAGAGTCTTTAGTTGAGTTGTTAGATTGGCGTAAACATAATTCTTTGACGGCAATTTTACAACAATATTCCTCATAAGTCGATATAGTTGCTTTTGTCAGTAATGGGTAATGGGTTTTCACCTACCGCTTGGCTGACGCTCACTGCGAAAGCCAATTACCAATTACCAACTAGTTATGATGCTTGTCAGCAAGTTCTGTTCTGGTTCATGATATTCCTGGTCATTGGATGCGCCGCCAGCAGGAATATTACCTACGAATAAATATAAATCCGGCGTTGCTGAATCAAGGGATGAAATTGGATATGCTGAAATTTGAAACTCTTTATCCTCTCTGCGTGATAGAAATCATCCCGCATTTATGCAGCGCCATAAATCCTATAGATGCTTATCTTTGTGGATTAGCACAGTAAAGTTGCATTTGTTGGTTTCTTGTCAACATTAAGCAATTACTATGATTAATATTCATAATATCGCCTGATTGATTTCTATGATTTCCCGTGAAAAAAGCTGCAAATATTAACGTTATAAATATACTAGCAATAAATATTATATAGGGACTTGTCCTTGCTTTACTCTCAGAAGCATTTACTTGACTTGGTTTTTGCAGACAAACTGTTTTTGATGACCAGAAATGCTCGTTGAAGTTGTAATAACTCATTTATTATCCTCGTTGAAAATAGAAGATGTTAAACAGTAAGGGTTATAACTAACAAAATTTGCAAAAGTATGGAAAGTTAACAAATCTAATTATTTATAACCAGAGGATGAGTAGCTATATTAGCCAATTTAGGTAAAAACATAGATTCTAATTCTATATAAGAATCCAGTTTGATTTTTATTGGCGTAGTTTGTGATTGTGCAGAAGAATCCAAGTGCGTCTGTTGACTGTTGACTGACTTGGAAGCATTTGATTGTCAGGGTTTTATCTTCGCTTGATGTCCTAATATATCTGGCACAGCTATATGTTTAGGGTGGGTATTGCCGAACAGCAATGATACGGCGCGTTTAGTTATGGATAGCTTTTACCTCAGTTACTTGCTTACTGAAGTCATTAAACCTGTTAGTTCATAAAAATACTTCCGACAAAAGTCATGGATTTAATTATGACAAAAGTCATATTTCTAGATGGAAATACAAAAAAGGGATCTATAGAAATACACTTTAATTCATAAACTTATTGACGTATGCAGGAATCAGAAAAGAGGGTATGAGCGACAAAATTTCTAGAGGTGAGATTTTCTCATTAGGTGCAAAATGCCAGTCTATGACTCGCGTAGCTATGTATTCGCAAAGTATAGAAAGAATCGGCTTATTTTTACCCTACACTTTCCAGTGTTTCTTAAAAATTGTATTCTGTAGAATCAGTTTTTCAGAAATATCAAAGTGGATCATATATTTGCAACTTTATGGTAGCCAAAACCTCAGTCTTAAGGAAGATCCTGATTAGCGAGTAACTCAGGTTGAATAGAAGAAGCCGTGTATGTATACGGGTGAATCTTCATGAAACGGGACACCACAGGTAAGTTTGTTAGCAATTGGGATTCGGAACCGAAACACAGATATAGTGTGTCTCTTACCAGTACAGCATGGCGATCGCTTGATGAGGAAGCACACAAGCAGGGAATTTCTCGTTCGGAATTGATTGAACATTTTGCTCGTCACTTGGGAAGTGAGCAGAATCTCACGGATGAGGTAATTAGCGTAAATGCTGGAAATGCCGAACAGCAACCAATATTAGCTACAGTCTTTAATCAAGACATCAATAACCATCAGCAACTCCAACTCGTCACATCTCCAGAAACTGAGTGCCAAGTCACAACGATTCTGGAAAGCATTACCGATGCTTTTGTCGCCTTTGATGAAAATTGGCACTACACCTATGTGAATCAGGCGGCGGTGAAAATTCTGCACAAAACGCCAGTAGAACTCATTGGTAAACACGTTTGGGATGAAGTTTTTCCAGAACTTGTAGGTGGTGTGGCTTACCAAGAACTACACCGGGCTGTAGCCGAACAAGTTGCTGTGTCTTGGGAAGAATTTGGGGAATCTGTTCAATGTTGTTTAGAGGCTAATGCTTATCCCTTTGCTCAGGGTGTGGCGGTTTATTTCCGCGATATCACAGAACGCAAAAAAGCTGAAGCAGAGAGAGAACGTTTGCTCCATGAACTGGAAACTGAACGCACTCGGTTTGAAGCGGTCTTGCGACAAATGCCAGCTGGGGTGATGATTGCTGATGCAGATTCAGGTAAGTTAGTTCTTACTAATGAACAAGCCAAACAGATTCTGAGGTACAACTTTGAAGATTCATTAGAGCTGGAAGAATACGTACCAGTAACTCCCTTTGCCGCCTTTCGCTGTGATGGACAGCCGTACACTCCTTATGAGTACCCACTGCCCCGATCGCTGTTGACTGGTGAAGTGATTTCTCAGGAGGAAATGCTGTTACGCTGGGAAGATAACAGCCATATTTTCATCAGCGTTAACTCAGCGCCTATTTTAAATAGTCAGGGGCAAATTGTAGCAGCTGCGATCGTTTTTCAGGATATCACCGAACGTAAACGCTTAGAATCAGAACTGCAACAGCGTGAGCAAGAATTCAAGATGGTGGCGGAAAATGCCCCCGATATTATTAGCCGCGTTGATAGAGAATTTCGCCATCTTTATGTCAGCCCTGCCGTAGAAGCAGCTACAGGTATTCCACCAGAGGTATTTATTGGTAAAACTAATACCGAATTAGGAATGCCAGAGGAAATCTGCACTTTTTGGCATGAAAATCTACAGCGAGCCTTTGACACAGGTCAAAAACAAGTTGTGGAATTTAGTTTTCCCACCCCAACAGGTCTTCGCTGGTATCAATCCCATCTCGCCCCAGAATTTGCTAGTGATGGTTCTGCGACAACGCTAGTAAATATTGCTCGTGATGTCACAGACTACAAACGAATCGAACAGGCGCTACTAGATAATGAAGAACGCTTACGATTAGCGTTAACGGTGGCACAAGCTGCACAACGGCAACTAGCAACAATTTTTGAAACCTCGCCGGTGGGAATTGCCCTGTTAGATAGCCAGCAGCGATTTGTTGCCATTAATCAAGCCTTAGCCCAAATTAACGGACTCACCCGCCAAGAACACTTGGGACGTTCAATTACCGAACTTTTTGGTGAATCAGATCCCCAAGTAGTCCAAGTCTTTCATGACATTTACACTACAGGTGAACCTTTTATTTCACCTAGCTTCGCTGTCAACTTACCTGGACGCAGCGATCGCCAACCTGGTTACTATAATGTCTACTATCTGCCCACAACCAACTCAAATCATCAAGTGGAAGATGTTTTAGTTTACGTGTTGGATGTGACAGAACAAGTACGATTAGAGCGTGGTCTACGCTTTCTTTCGGAAACAAGTAAAGTTTTGGCTTCTTCCCTCGATTATCAAACCACCTTAGAACGCTTGGCACAACTGGCAGTGCCAGAGTTAGCTGATTGGTGTACAGTCCACATGGTGGCAGAAAATGGTTCTGTTGAGGAGATTGCGGTGGCTCATGTTGACCCAGCTAAACTAGCATGGGCAGAGGAAATCCGACGCAAATATCCTCTAAATTTGAATGATCCGAGAGGGGCTGCATTAACATTGCGAACTGGTCAATCAGATTTATTAATCGATATTCCCGATGAATTACTTGTACAAGCGGCCCGTGACCCAGAACACTTAGAAATTTTGCGGCAAGTTGGGTTTAAATCTGCAATGACAGTACCACTCAGAACCCAAACACGGACTCTCGGCGTGATTTCCTTTATCTGTGCCGAATCTGGTCATAAATATGACCAAAGCAGTATGCAGCTAGCAGAAGAACTGGCTTACCGCGCTTCCTTAGCAATTGATAATGCCCACTTGTATCGGTTAGCTCAAAGCGATCGCACCAAGGCAGAAGCAGCCAACCGCATCAAAGACGAATTTCTTGCTGTACTGTCCCATGAATTGCGATCGCCTCTCAATCCCATTCTGGGGTGGTCAAGAATCCTCAGAACTAAGCAGCTATCCCCCACAAAAGTTGACCAAGCCCTAGAAACTATCGAACGCAACGCCAAGCTACAAGCCCAACTAATTGAGGATTTATTAGACGTTTCCCGCATCCTCCAAGGAAAAATGACCTTGAATGTTGCCCCGGTTAATTTAGCCGCCACCATTACAGCCGCCTTGGAAACTGTACAACTGGCCGCAGAAGCTAAGAACATTCACATTCAGACCACACTCAAACCCATTGCTGGCAATGTTGTCGGCGATCAGAACCGCTTGCAACAGGTCATCTGGAATCTCCTTTCCAACGCTGTCAAATTTACACCCTCTGGTGGACAAATTGAGGTGCAATTGGCACAGGTGAATCTTTATGCCCAAATTCAAGTTAAAGATAGTGGTAAAGGAATTGCACGGGAGTTTCTGCCTTATGTGTTTGAATATTTCCGTCAAGAAGATGGGGCGACAACCCGAAAATTCGGTGGGCTAGGATTAGGGCTGGCGATCGTCCGCCATTTCACCGAACTGCATGGGGGAACAGTCCATGTGAGTAGTCTAGGACAAGATTTAGGCGCAACATTCACCGTCCGCCTACCATTAAATCTGGTCGAGCAAGAGTTACCTGCTGATGACGAGCAATTAAAAAAGGTGACAGACCTCACAGGCACCCATATATTAGTTGTGGACGACGATGCAGATATGCGGGAATTAGCCGAATTTATCCTGATACAATTTGGCGCACAAGTAACAACAGCCGCCTCAGCAGTAGAAGCGTTGAATATTTTCAGCCACTTCATCCCCGATTTGCTGTTATGTGATATCGGTATGCCAGAAATGGACGGCTATTCTCTGATGCGGCAAATTAGACAATGGTTGCCCCATGAGGGAGGTACAATACCAGCGATCGCCCTAACCGCTTATGCAGGGGAAATCAACCAACAACAAGCTTTAGCCGCCGGATTTCACCAGCATATTTCCAAACCCGTGGAACCAGAGGAGTTAGTGCAGACAATTTTTCAACTACTCCACCCCGTTCAGTAATATATGGCTGTTGACGGTTGACAGCTAGTAGGTTGGGTGTAGCGATAGCGTAACCCAACAGAATCTTGAGAATGTTGGGTTCCGTTCCTCCACCCAAACTACACCAGCTAGTAACCCAACAGAGTCTTGAGAATGTTGGGTTCCGTTCCTCCACCCAACCTACTAGCGCGTCTAGTCTAATTTGTTGGGTTAAGTAATCAATTATCATGAAATTTTGGTTTTTTCACACTGAACAACCCAATATTTTAAGCTTGCCGCGCTACTACACCAGCTAACTTTTGACCTCTCCCCCAACCCCTCTCTCTTGAAAAGTTCTGATCGGAGGAAACCTCCGCTCAGACTTTTCGCTCCGACACGGAGAGGAGAGCAAAAAGCTAACATATCAACGAAAAATCCGGTTTTTAAAGCCTCTCCCCGACGAGGATACTGTTGGCGAATTGATAGAGGGCAAAACCAATCATCACAAAATAGAAAATCAGGAATACTATGAGGCAGTGGGAGCAATTCGAGCAAAGTGAGAAACGCGAGTCTGACTGCGTGGGACATGTTGCCACCAATCCCACATCCGACTGAAGTTGATAGCAGCAGCAGTAATGACATGCTGCAAGAGAGTTTTGGCAAGACCAATGTAGCGACAACGGCGTAATTGGTAGCGACCAGTAGCTTGGGAAATCAAGCCTTCAACGCCAGCACGTTGGTGATAAATTTGTTGAAAAGATTCAGTTTTTTGGCGAATGCGAGCATCATGTAATGCAAGATGTAGTTCCTGTGGTTTGAGGGTCAGAAGACGCGGTAGTTTTTTGGAGCGAGTGCATTTTGAGCGACTTGAACAAAGCGAACAATCGGATTTGTCAAATTGTATTTTGACTACTGGATTGTCATGGCTATCGACAGTTGTACGCCAGGACTTACTTTGTTTACCCATTGGGCAATCAACACGCATCAAATCCCAATGAATAGTGAAGCAATTTTGCTCAAAGCCGGATTGTGCTGTTGCTTGCCAACTAGTTCCGGGGGGAACTTTTCCTACTAAATCAACATGAAAATGGGATTGACTATCGACTAAGTTTTGAGCATTGACATAGCCAGTATCGACAACATGTTCTTGTGGCAAAAGATTGTTCTGGTTTAAACGAGAATGAATTACTGGTGTCATCTCAACATCCGCACTTGTGGCCACGGACGTTTCCACATTGATAATTAAGTTTGGCAGTATGGGGTGACAAATTTCTGTCAGATGCAGATTATAACCAGTCCAGTTGATTTCTCGCTTGCTGGAATTGCGTGCATCAACATCGTAAGGAGATTCAATCTGTAGTCTATTTGGTGGTAAGTTATCTTGTTCTCGCCAATAGACTTGTTGCAATTGAATATAGTATTGTTGCACCCAAACTATACGTAATGTTTCCACTGATGGAATCTGCCACAGCCAATTACAAGTTGAGTCTGCATACAAAGCGGATAGCAAATGATGACCATCCTCACCAATTTTTCGCCTCAATTTCTCACGTTCGGCTTTTGATTTGGGCAAGCGGTATTGCTCAAATCTCAGGGAGTAACGTTCAAACCAATCAACGTCAACTCTCGATTTGAGCCAATCAGGGGCAAAATAAGCCAAGTCATTTAAGGTATGACGTAAAGTTTCTCCCACTAATTCCAAACGATTTAACTGTCGTACTGCGGCTAATACGTGAGTTGAATCAGTTCTGACACGGCCGCGATTTTTGAGCCAACCTAGTTCTTGGAAACGAGCTAGCATTTGGTTGAGTAACTCTCGCTCTCGTCCTGCTTTGATTAATCGCTGACGAAATTCTGAAAGTACTGAATAATCAAACCCTGGGTCATTTAATTCCAACGATAGTGCGTATTTCCAATCAATATGACCCCTCACTGCATCCGCCGCTTGTCTATCCGTTAAACCTTCGATAAATTGCATTACTGTCACTAATGCCAGTTGTCCTGCTGATATTCCACTTTGACCACAATCTGCGCGGTAAAGTTTGACAAAATCCTCATCCTTATATAACACTCCTATTTCATCCCGCATCTTCATATATATGTTCCCTTTGGGAAATGAATTCCGGGCTACTTGCGCTGTTGTTTCAGGAATCTGCGACATATCACGCGGGTGCAGGGTCATAATCTTTGTAGATGCTACGCTCAATATACTTATTCTCTTTTTTCCACTGTTCCAAACTCTTGAGGGGCTTAACCCCTCAATAATTCGCCAACAGTATCCTACAAGGGAAGGGGTTGGGGGTTAGGTCTGAGTGCAACTAGGTGACGATATCTACAACTTATGAACCAGTAGCCGCTTTTGCAGGCTTATTTTTAATCGCCTTGAACCGTTCCCCTAACTGTTCCGCCAGAGTTTTTAACCCCGGTGTTTTCTTTGCAGCCGTCTTGACGTAATCATATACAGTCAAACTGCTGCCCATCGCTTCGCTACCAACTGCCAATAGGGTATCATCTACCTGTTCTGTCAGTTGCCGCAGCCCAATTAACAGTTCGGTGAGGGTGGTGGCTAGTTGATAATCCCGCACAAATTCCTCTACATCAAAACTGGCTGGTAGAATATCTGGGTTAGACTGGGCAGCAGTCAGGCTAGTGTTGACAAAAGCTAGGCTTTTATCGCCCATCTTAAATAACTTGCGTCGTTCTTCCACACTCAAGGTAACGAGAAACGGCAACTTTGCTTGAATGGTGGCAAATGCAGCTTTAATTTCTTTGACATCTTCAGCAGAAAGGGAAGCGGTGATATTTTGATAAGCCATTGGATATTTACCCGGTTAAATCTAATTGTCAAATGGCAATGGCAACTCTCCACAAGAGATATCGCCAGCATTTTTTTATGATTCCCAGTGGTAAAGGCGAATCATCTAATACCAATTCAAAATTCAAAATACCCTACGGCAAGGCTACGCCAAATAAATTATGTAGAGAATTCATGTATCGCCATAATTATGTACATAGTCAACATCAAATAATTTGATATTTGATGACTGTTATATTGTCATGAAAAATTCAATATTTTGACTTTCATTTAATCAATAAACTTGCTTACAATTATGGGTTTCAGCAACTTTCGATAAAAAATTAAAAGAATTGGGAAAATTTTGGTAAACAAAAAGGCATTTTCTGGAATTAATCCGTAGTAATTATTGACTAGGAGGGCAAATTTATTCGGTGCAAATATAGCGGTTTGCAGTTGAGTCCAATACTGACATAACCCCCAGCCCCTTACCTCGTAGGGAAGGGGAGTAATCAATGTGAATTATAGGTAGGGTGGGCAATGCCCACCAAAACCAGGATATGGTGAGCATTGCCTACAGATACTTTTTAAAAGATGGGTTTGGGGAGAGGTCAAAGTGTATTGCATATAAACGAGAAGCGCAAATATTGCCTGGAAGGGTTTAACAATTAAAACCGCAAAAAACACTTATGTTAGTTGAGGAGCAAATACCTATGCCCACAAACACGATTGATCAAAATCCCCTTTCAATTGACAGGCAAAATTCCGCTTATATCTCCTCAGCAGATATTTTTAATACAGAAAATAATCATACTTCTAAGTTGGGTTTTCGTAGTAGCTACACTCCAGAGAATGCTACTACCACTGCTACCAGCACTTACAACTCAACTAATGGCTATGGTTTAGTGAATGCAGGCGCAGCCGTACCTCAAGCTGCTGGGCAGAATCCTTATAGTGATGTTGCTAACCTTGGCGGGAATAATTGGGGCTTAGATATGATAAATGCTCCAGAAGTATGGGCAAATGGACATACAGGCCAAGGCGTAATCGTGGCGGTGATAGATACGGGCGTAGACACTAACCATGAGGATTTACGTAATAATATCTGGACTAATACCAAAGAAATTCCTGGTAACGGCATAGATGACGATGGTAATGGCTATATTGATGATGTCCACGGCTGGAATTTTAACGACAACAATAACAACACCCTTGATAATAATGGTCATGGAACCCATGTTTCCGGGATTATTGCTGGGGGAAATAATGGCTTTGGTGTGACTGGTGTTGCTTACAATTCCCAGATTATGGCTGTGAAGGTGCTGGATGAATCTGGTTCTGGTTCTTATAGTGCGATCGCCAACGGAATTTACTATGCTGTAGATAATGGGGCAAGAGTCATCAACCTCAGTCTAGGCGGCAATTCTTCCAGTCGTACTCTCAAGTCTGCAATTGAATATGCTAGCAGTAAAGGGGCGATCGTTGTCATGGCTGCTGGCAATGATGGTGAATCTACGCCAGACTACCCTGCTCGTTACGCCAATCAAACAGGAATCGCTGTTGGTGCAGTAGATGCTAATAAAAATTTAACTGATTTCTCCAACCGTTCTGGCAATACGACAATGGCTTATGTCACCGCCCCAGGACAAAGCGTTTATTCTTCAGTACCAAATAATCAGTACGCCAATTATAGTGGTACATCGATGGCGACCCCTTACGTTGCTGGTGTAGTCGCCCTCATGCTCAGTGCTAACCCCAATTTAACTGAAACCCAGGTACGAGATATTATTACCAGCACCGCAGGAAACACCAACAGCGACACTACACCCAAAACAGACTCCGACTTTAACTTTGACTTTGGTTCTGTTGTGGATAACTTATTTGGTGGTTTAAGTCTGAATAACACATCAATTAGCACTTCTAGCCTCAACTCCCAGTCTTTGCAAAAAAGCAATACTTTCACCACCAGTTCAAATCCTGCATCTGTATTATCCAATAATCAAACATCCACCGCTTACCAAACAGAGTTGACCCACAAATATTATCAAGACTCTCTACCCAACAGCCTGGCCAACAGCCCGACTGATATTGATACTGGTAATAATATTGATTTTACAGAGTTCATGAATATCATCGTCACCCGACTGAAAGAGTACCAAAAATTATTGGGTGGATAAGAGAATGTAATATTCAAAAGTCATTAGTCTACAGCCCAAATTCCCAATTTATACAACCAGTTAACGAGCTAATGACTAATGACTCATATACAGACGTTGTATGTAACGTCTTTATTCTTCTTCAGGTAAAATTTGGTTAATGCTGATAACCCAAGGTATACCTTGATTTACGGGAGAACTAATGCTAATTTTCGCTTGGTTAGCAAAACGTTTTAATTTACTAGCTAAGTAAGGAACGATCATCATAATATTTTGGTAGCTTTCGATATTATGACAAACCATGACTAACATCAAAATGCCACCATTAACCTTAAAGTACCAATGACAACTAGATAACAAAATACGTACTGGTTGCTTGCAAGCTAAATAAAAGCTTTTCTTGGTCGTCTCTTCTAGTTGACTAAGCAATACTTCACTGATCAGAGTTGTTTTATGTGTGGGCAAATCGTCGGGAGAAAGATATGGTTGCTTCATAGAACTTCGCCCTAATTTTCTAGAGTAAAATACTGACGTTAACTACATAATTTGGACATGACTACATAAAAATCATCTTCAGTGAGTAATTTACGTCAGGTAGAAATATGGTCTAGTATGACATCCGTTCACTCCCATACAACTGTTTATAATTTGAGTTTTTTGAGTCGCCCATTTTCATCAGATTTCTTTAGCAATTAGTCTACAAAAGTAAATAATGGTTAGTTTTTCTTGACCTTTGACTTTTATTCGCACTCTCATGGGGCAATGGTTCTGCTAACTGTCGCCTACCTCCTGACAATGGCGGTAGGTTTTCCCGCCCACCTATTTATATCTTTAGTTTTAGATTCGCTAAAATATCAAAATTTATTTCTCAGACTCGTGGCTGATGTCAATCATTGTTCTAATTAGTTTCCTAGAAGAAATAAGCCACATATTTGATTTATGTGCCTTATTTCTGTCACTAATTGGGCTACAAAATGTTTTATCACGCTAAGAAATTGCAATATTTCAGACCACCGGAAAAACCAGATGCAGTCTATGCGAATAAAATCCAAGAACTCATCGGTGGGACTTTTGGAGAAATGACAGTAATGATGCAGTATCTGTTGAGCGTATTGGCTAATCTGAAAGTTTATCTATGCAAGTACTCTCAGGGATTTGCGCGAACTCAATGAATAATCAGCCAAACCGGAGGCGGATAGTCTCCGGTGGTTGTACCTTGAGTAATTACTCAGGAGTTACTACCGAAATTGGTTAAACATTCTTGGTGTACTTCGCGGTGGGAGTTGTGACCCCTCACCCCGTTTTCTTACCCCACGGCTTAAAATAGAGAAAACGACCACAGTGATTACCGTGATCGTAGACGAATTAACTATACACTACTGATCTTACTACAAATAAACGTCTATTACCCTATCCCCCAAAAGGGGGTTTTTTTTGGGGTTAAATATGCTGTCCCAATTATAGCTGGGGACTGGGGACTGGGTTGTATCATATATTGATGTCGTAACACTACTGGCAACAGCCATATCTCAACAAAAAATTATGCTTGCCGCACTACTAGGGCAACCAAAAGTTAGGCAGGATGGATTTACCTAATTTACGTACAGTTTGGTTGAGCGATCGCGCCACTTGAATATGCGTTTCATCTGCTTCTACTGGTAAAATCTCGACAGGTGTACCCTCTCCTAAATGTGACACTACTAAATTCGCGGCTTCCAAACCTGTCACATAAGCTTTTTCCTGTGACCAAGAACCGTGGCGATTGACAATCCAATCACCACTCATAAAGACGTTATCGAAACTCGTCTTGGCAGGTAACATATACGGATAGCTACCAGGGGCAAAGTGAGTCACTGCTTGAGGTAAGCGAATCACACTGCTATCAATTACTTTTGCTTGCGCGAATCCTGGGACGCAAGTTGTTAAATAATTCTGAACCGTAGCGACAATTTCTGCATCACTCCAATTGAGAAACTGATTAGCATGATAAAAATCAGCTTCAATTACCGTTCCTAACTCATTTTTATATTCATCATGTAGGGCATTTAAATCAAAGAATGTCCACCCAGTAGTGTTATCAAAACCAAAACAAGCATTAGAGGGACGGGGAATATCAATTTTGCGGTCAAACCAAAGCCTGGTTGCTAAAACATCGATTGCCCCTAAATTATGTAAATTACGAAATTCGGCTCGACTTTGCAAACTAGGGCTACTGGAAACGATTTTTTTCATCCCAGTAATACCAACGGCAAAAATTACAGCATCAGCATCAAAGACTTCGTTACCACAAACTACGCCTGTTGCTTGATTATTACTATCAATAATTAAATCAGTAACTCGATGTTTGGGTAGCACCTTTGCCCCGGCTTTTTCAATACGTTCCACCCAAGGACGAAATATTTTTTCCCCCACAGTTCCTCGACACCAAACTACATCAAAATCAGCTTGGTGAGCCAAAATGAAAAAGTAAAGCATCCCCAAGGTAGCGGCGGCTGAACATTGTTCCCCAGGGGCAAATAAACCCACCAATAACATTGGTTCAAAAGCTTCTTTGTACAGTCTTGCCGAAACCCCAAAATCTTTGAATAATTCCCTTGCGGTTACACTGTCATAACGCCGCCAAGCCGCATCAGAATTATCAAAGTCAACTACTGCATAAAGTAAAGGTAAGGCACTGAGGCGGTCAATTAAGGGCAGACGTTGAAATTGTGTATAAATAAAAGTACCTAAAGGGGTGGGGAGTCTGGGCAAATCTTGAAAAATTGGTGATTCTACCTCCAAACCCGCCGGCGAATATTGGGCGGAACGAGTCCAGGTAGTGAAGGGATGAATGTTTAATTCATTAATCAGGGCAAATATATTTCTATAAGGATACCAGAAGCCATGAATCCCAGCTTCTACAGATTTACCCCCCGTGGTTTGCCAACCAGCCACCAGTCCACCAGGGTAAGGGCCTGCTTCTAGAAGTGTCACATCATAACCTTGCTTTGCCAAATGGTAGGTAGCACCTAAACCAGCCCAGCCTGCACCTACAACTACCACTCGTTTTTGTTGTGACCCTTCTGTCATTTTGCTCTCCTGTTGTGTTCTCTCACTCAACTAATCTATCAGTCCTGAGGGTGGGGAGTGGGGAGCTAATAAGTTTAGGTTATTTATGCTTTGCCCTGAAAACACGGGTTTAGGCTGTAAGGGTTAACTAGAAAAATGGCACTACTTTCAGTCGAAAATAAATTAGAATTAAGCTTTTATTGGTTAGTGTGCAGTTCTGAGTTGTCACAGGCAGTGCTTGGACAACAAAAATTAGAGATAAAAAATCTACTTATTGATTGTTCCAGATTTAGAGAAGGAAACATTTAACTATACTATGGCTAAGCTATCTAACGAATTACAACGCCACTTTTTTGAAGAAGAAAGACCAGAAAAAGTAACTTTAGCAGATATTCTGTTGCTGGCTGGGGAAAGGATTTTTGGCTTTTTGCTGGTAATCTTGTCTCTACCATCAGCTTTGCCTGTCCCTGCACCTGGTTATTCAACACCCTTTGGTGTCCTAATTTTTCTATTAGCTGTTCAGCTCATCGCTGGTGCTAAAAGCCCTTGGCTACCACAAAAAATGATGAATCACCCAATTGAACTGCAAACAGTCCAGAAGTTCCTGAAGGCGGGAATTCCTTGGTTAAAAAGAATTGAGGCGATCGCCCGTCCTCGTTTATCTTATATCTGTACTACTCTAGCAGGTAGGATAACAATTGGGATTGCGATCGCCTTGATGGCAATTTCTATGATGATTCCCATCCCCGGAACTAACACCTTACCCGCAATGGGTATTTTCGTGACTGGTTTTGGTTTATTAGAAGACGATGGTGCAATTAGTTTAGGTGGCTTAGTTCTCTGTGTCATGGGAGCAATTTTAACTACTTCCATTCTCATGGCTTTAGCTTGGGGCGGTTCCAGTCTTTTAGATATCATCAAGACTTGGTTGGGAAGATGAATCAATTCAAAATTCAAAATTCAAAATTCAAAATAAAAAAGTGCTGAAGCGCGGTAGCAGGGCATTCAGCCCCTAGTCCCCAATCCCTAATCCCCAGCCTCATTTCACAAACTCAGTCAAGAACTTGAAGGCTTCGAGGATGTAGGTAGCACATTCCTTAGGAGAAGTATTGTAAAACGATCGCCACGCTGAAGCCTTATCCTCATCATAGCGATCGCCCCGTTCTGGATGTTGTTCTAACCAAGCCAAGCGGACGGCGTGACCGATTAGTACATCTAGTACCATATATTCTTCGATTTGGAGGTTGGGGTTTCTAGAGGCGATCGCAGCTAGTTCCATTAATGCTTCAATGTTAACTTGGCGATATTCTGGCGCTTCAATTTTATTTAACAAATGCTCGATGCGTAAGGCAAAGTTCTTTTCACCGGCAGTCATTTCTGACAGAATGACATCACTATCTAAACGATTGCGTCGTTCTAATTTATCGCCAATGACCAACCCTTTGCAATGCTGCATGATTAGCCAAACTTGCTGAAAGAAATTTTTCGGGACGCGGTTTAATGCGCCCTCGGCTTGGCGGAAGCGTCGCCAACCACCGCTAGGAACTTCCATTTCTTCGCTAATAGCAGGTAATATCACCCAATCAATATCAGTTACCTTTTGCTTGACGTGGAGTGATTCCTGCTGGCGCAATAATTGACTCATCCCTGGATAAGCTGTTAATACCTGCTGTAACCGTGTCTTAACTTCAAATGGTGGCAGTTCCATCAAGCGTTCATAGGCTTCATCTTGGGTAACTTTTAACTCTTGGGCGAGTTCGCTGGTAATTAAGAGGATGAGATAACCAACTCTCAGGGTGAGTAGTCCTTGGAATGATTCCGGTTGTGATCTGATGAGGATACCCAGATAGATCAGAACTTCTTGCGTCAGAACGCGATCGCGGATATCCTCACGACAGAAGTGATTAATTTTATCAGCAATTTCATTGTGAGGCATCGGCACGGAAATCAATGACGCTTCACTGTAAGCCCTACCTACAGCTATTTGCTTACCTCTAATCAAAATACTTGTGACTGCATCAGTTAATCCAATATCGACCATTTGCCGCAAACCAGCCGCCCGCCGCACCACAGCCCAAAAACCCAACTCCCCAGCTTTGGTGTAAACTTCATCTAGTAAATCAGCTACAGTAACTCGCTGATTTGTCCCAAATCCTGTATCAAACTCTAACCCCTGCAACCGAGTCAAAGTCTGCAATAACTCAATTTGCTCATATAAATTTTCTGATGCACGCAGAGATGACAGCAGAAAATCCAAGTTAGTTTCGTATTCCACCTGAAATTCTTGGCTATGTCCCAAACGCCAGTTTTTCCCAGGATAATAAGCCAGGTAATAATAACGTTTGCCAGCATCTTGCACTGCTGACTGGTAAAATTCCACATCTTGCAGAAAATCAATCCTTTGGATTGCCCCTGTCAGCATCAATTGATTCAGTCGCCCTAATTTTACTGCCACACCATTACACACACCATCTTTCAGTTCCTGCATTAGTTCTAGTAATGCCTGAGAACCAGTTTCCAGCATGGTGTGAGTCAACATTAAAGTTAATATGGGACGACCTAAATCACTCCAATACTTTTGGATGTATGCAAGTTCACTTCTTATCTGGTCTACCAAAAAATGGTAATCAAGGGTTAAGTAAAACTGCTGAGAATCTAAAAATGAAGGTAAAAAAACAATAGTCTCACCCCGGAGACGAAAAACTCTTGATGTGGTCAAACTCCTGAGCCGCCGCACTGGACGACCTGTTAAACCAAGTTTATCGTTACGCCCAATTTGGGTATAAATAGTTGATAGTTCACTAGCTTGTCTAACTTGAATTGGGGCTACTTGCTTTGGTGTTTGCGTTTCAATACCGTGAACTGCTAGTTCTGCTTGTAAATCTTCATCCTCTGCTAACAAGACAATCTGCACTAAAGCTTCGCGTTTTTTACCTATAGATAAATGTCTACCTAAGGGATCCACATCACCAACGGCTAGTAACCCCTCACTCAACATTTGACCAAGATAATACAAACTCTGCGCCCAAACTAAAGGCACATTTTCATTTGGTAAACGGGGTTGAGTTTGGGGTGCTAACTTTTCCGCTTCCACATTTTCGGCGGGAACATAATACAATTCTGGTAATAAACGTAAGCCATGACCTATGTTGGATGATACGCCATCACGCTCAATGAGTAAACTTTCTAACTGCTCTTGATAAAATTGCGCCCGTTTTCGATCACCACAAAATAACCCATCAAGGGCTAAATAAGTGAAAAATAACGGCCATTCACATTCTATATGCTCAAATTGTTTCAGTTCCCAAGGTTCGTAGTGCAGACGTTGGGTATCTTCTAAAACGGTTTGGTGTCCATCACGCAAAAAGCGTTTGCAGCCATATTTGCCTTGGAGTTTGTTGATAATCTCGTTGAGGGTGCGTTCTCTCAACTGTGAATCTTCCACCGCAAACGCTGGATAGCTAATAATACTTAATAAGGCTGCATCAATTTCTTTAGAGGCAGATTCTCTGGGTAATAAGGATTCTAGAGTGCTGCGAGTGCGAGCGATTTCATCGGGTAGCACATGAATTACTGATGCTTGACTACCCCGCACACCAAACAAATCCAGTTCGTTCATGGCTTCTAAAGCAGCTTTTGCCATACCTACAGAACTGGCGTTTAACTCAGCATTGCCATGATTGATTTTATTACCCCGTTCCCAAATACCATAATCTGGTGTGCGGTAAGCTCGGCCAATGTAATAAACTAAATTTTGGACAAAGTTGACTTCATCAATGGTATAAATTATCTGCAATCCGGAAGCGGTCATTTGTGCCAACATCAACAAGAATATAGATGTGGCATCTAATTGCAAATGTCCCCATTCATCATCACCTACGACAATATCACCAGTAGCGGTGTTGTATTTGGCGTGCAACCCATCCAAAGGTGACTGAGTTTCTTTAAATCTTTCTACCTTGTGCGCCTGGCGCATCATCGCAAACAGCAACCCACGCATTAACTTAATAACGCTATGTTCTAATTCATAGGTACGTCCTTGGTCTTCATCCACCTTGCGATATGCCAGCGCTAAACCCCAAACTGCCAAAATGCTGTAAACATTATCTCTTACCCAAGCATCTGTATAATCACCGTGGGCAGTAACGGCCGTACTCGCCGGTAGCAAACCCGTGATAGGATTTTGACGCGTCATAATCACGGTTTTGATTTGCTGGTAGTAATATTCCAGTCGAGCTTGTAATTCGGTGGCTGTTTTCATCATCTCAGTTAAACGCAGCTTGCGGATTTACCCTATGGTGTCAATTATGTAAGCCAAGCCAAAGCGAGGGCGTATTACAGCAGAGGGTGGTGAGGATTTATTATTATCTCCCGTTAGTGAGCATTTAGTCACAAGATTGTTAAGGAATTGTCAGGAAACCCTTTCAGGATGATTCTTACATGAATAGGCGATCGCCTATTCATTTTCCGTTGCTTGTGCGACAAATTCAACTTGTCGGTACAAATCAGCGATCACTATTTCTACATTCACAGATTCTAGTAGCAATTTCTCACCCAAATTATACTCTGACAGTACCCATTTTCCCTGTTCATTGCGCCGAAATACTTCCACACCCGGTTGTGTTACTTGTACGAGGACATATTCTTGCAAGGTTGGAGATTGACGATATGCAGCAAATTTTTTCCCCCGATCAGCTGCTTCCGTTGAAGGTGATAACACTTCGATAATCAAACTGGGAAATTGTACCCATTGGGGATCATTATCGCGTTCGTCGCAAGTCACCACCACATCAGGATAAAAATACTTCCGCCCCGGCTCTACCTGCACCTTCACATCTACAATGTATACTTCACAGGATCTATCTGCTAGGGCATCATCTAAGAGTATTGAGAAATTGAGAGAAACCCGATTATGGTTGCGTGTCCCACCAGTCATGGCGACGACTTCACCATCCCAATACTCGTAACGTAGTTCTTGAGTGGATTCCCAAATCAGATATTCCTCGGCGCTCATGAAAATACTATCGGGTAAAGCAACCATTGTTCAATCGTGTAATGATTTACTTTTCTAAGATAACGAAAGAAGGATGTTCTCTTTTTTGTGAACACCAAAAAATAAATTATCCAAAATTGACGATTTGGTAGGGTGCGTCAGTGTGATAGACCTTAACTATACTCAGAAATTATTCATACTGACGCACGCTACATTTTGGATATTTTTTATCTGGAAGTCCCTTTGATAACATCCGGCGTGAAAATTTGCTCAAGGCTAAACGACTCACCAAGAATTTCTGGTGAAAAAACTGATCTGCTTGGGGAAGAAACCAGGATAATAAAGCATAATTAACCTTTATAGCTTTGAGCAATGGACTACGCTCCGCCATAGGCGATCGCTAGATGGTTCATACTCAAGGCTAATGATTCAACTTAACTAATTGACTATGAGTACAGCAAATATTGCACCAGCTATACGTATCGGAGTATTGGGTTTCGGTGGACTCGGACAAGCAGCCGCCAAGGTACTAGCTGGTAAACGGGAGATGAAATTGGTAGCTGTGGCAGACCAAAAAGGTTATGCTTATGCTGCGGCAGGTTTAAATTTTAAAGATTGCATTGCTACCTACCAGTCTCAAGGTTCGGTGGGTTATTTAGAACCAGTAGGTAGTTTAGGCAACAACAGTATTCAAGATTTAATTGATAGCAGCCAACCTGTAGATGGTTATTTTCTAGCTTTACCCAACCTACCCAATGACTTTATTCCTTCCGTAGCCAGACAGTTTATTCAATCTGGCTGGCGCGGTGTTTTGGTAGATGCTATTAAGCGCACCAGTGCAGTAGAACAGCTAATTGCCATGAAAGACGAACTACAAGCGGCTGGTATTACCTACATGACAGGCTGTGGTGCAACACCGGGACTATTAACCGCCGCCGCCGCTTTAGCAGCCCAAAGCTACGCCGAAATTCATCAAGTAGAGATTACCTTTGGTGTAGGTATTGCCAACTGGGAAGCTTACCGCGCCACCGTGCGGGAAGATATTGGTCATATGCCTGGTTATACAGTAGAAGCGGCTAGGGCAATGACTGATGCAGAGGTAGAAGCATTACTAGACAAAACCAATGGCGTACTGACCTTGCAGAACATGGAACACGCCGATGATGTGATGTTAGAGTTAGCAGGGATAGTAGAGCGCGATCGCGTGACTGTGGGTGGTGTAGTGGATACGCGCAATCCCAAAAAGCCCCTCAGCACTAATGTTAAGGTTACCGGACGTACCTTTGAAGGCAAGATTTCCACCCATACCTTCACCTTAGGAGATGAAACCAGCATGGCAGCCAATGTCTGCGGTCCTGCCTTTGGCTATCTCAAAGCTGGTATGCAGTTGCATCAACGCGGCATTCATGGCATATTTACGGCGGCTGAAATCATGCCCCAGTTTGTGAAGTAAGAGGGTAGAGGTTAAAGTTTAGAGCCTAGACAAACAGATTCTTGTCAAGAATTCAATACTTCAATTGCTAGTCCCTAGCTTCTAACCTCTCTTCTTTTCTGGCTTCATCAACTGGTGAATATGGTGCTTGAATCACGAAGGGCAATTCTGCACCTCTCAGGCCACGTTGGATGCGTTCGGATGTTTCACTAAAAACCACAAACAAAGGATATACGATATCAGCCCCTTCACTTAAAATATGACTGTGGCGGAGGGGCATTAACCATTCATAGTCCTGGTTAAGCAAAACTTGGGTTTGTCGCCAACGTCCCAACAAATCAGAAAAGTCTTCATGGGGGCGATGAATAAATAATACAATCTCGGCTCCCGTTTTCACCTTCCATTCGGGATCACACATGATAATTGCCACATCACAAGGTAAACAATGTGCCTGTGTGGTTGCAGCAACAGGATCACGCAGACGAACAATTGGCAGAGGGATAATAATTATACTTTCATCAGGACGACGCAAACTAGGAATCATTTCTAGATATGGTCGATGCTGTTTGAGTAGTGCGATCGCCGCCTCATAATTACTATACTCTGCCAAACTCGCTTCATAGTCAGATTTTTGCACAGGCATAAATATTAGAAAAATCAATGAGAAAAATCAAAATTCAAGGTTTATTTATCCCAATTTTTCAAATACTTTGAACAGAGGCAGATACATTGATAACAAGATTGTCCCCACCATACCCCCTAGAACCAAAATCATAATTGGTTCTAAAACGCTGGTTAATGCTTTGACTGCTTGCTCGACTTCATCTTCATAGAAATCGGCAATTTTCATCAGCATTCCATCTAATTCCCCGGTTTCTTCACCGATGCTAATCATTTGAATTGCCATTGGTGGAAAAACTTGCTCTTTTTGTAAAGCAATACTAATCATACCACCTTGTTGAATTTCGGCTCTTGCCGCATCAATAGCATTAGCAACTACCTGATTTCCAGAGGTATCGCGCACAATTTCCAAAGAGGTGAGAATCGGTACACCAGAACGAGTTAGAGAACCAAAAGTACGGCTGAAACGAGCAACTGAAGACTTTTGAATTAAGTCACCAAATAAGGGCATTTTTAAAGCAAGACGGTCAATTGTTTCTTTACCAACACGGGTTTTATAGTACTGTGTATAACTAAATTTTGTGCCTACAATCACAGCAACAATCAGTCCTGCTCGCCAACTTCTCAAAATCTCGCTGCAATTCATTAAGAATTGGGTAAGGGCTGGTAATTCTGTACCTAATTCCACGAAAATCTTAGCAAAAATGGGGATAAGAAAAACAGTCATCCCCACGAAAATGGCGGTTGCTAAAATACCCACAACAACGGGATAAGCTAGGGCTGATTTAAGTTGGTTTTGTAATCGAGCCATATCCTCTAACAATTTGGCTAAACGATTCAAAACTTCATCTAGAACACCACCGACTTCCCCAGCTTGAATCATGCTCACATACAAACCATCAAAACAGTCAGGATGCTTACGCATAGCATCCGAAAGATTGACCCCACTTTGAACGTCATTGCTAATATCATTGAGGGCTTGCTTAAGTTTAGCATTGGTACACTGATCACCTAATACTCCTAGTCCTCGGACAATTGCTACACCAGCATTTACCAATGTGGCAAGTTGTCGAGAAAACACGGCCTTTTCCTTCACTGTTACCTTGACGAAGGAATTCTGAAACTTTTGCAAATCAAAATTGGCAGCAAAGTTTTGCGACTGCTTAAGTTCTTGAACGACTAATCCCTGATCTCTCAGATTAGTCCGAGCTTGTGCTAAAGATTCAGCAACAACTTTCTCTTTTCTAGTTTTTCCTTGCGTGTCTCGAACTTGGGCAATAAATGTTGGCATATATCAATTCAAAATACCCTATGGGAAGCTAAAGCTACAAAAGTCAAAAATCAAAAATAGTTATTATTTATTATTTCTGAATAATAAATAATAACTATTTTTTAGTGTGCTTTGACGGCTCCAGGTTTAGCATTTGCCGGTGGAGCCGAGGGACCTATAAGGCGTTGAATTTCATCTGGTTTTGAGGTCTTAGACATTGCTGCTTCAAAGGAAATTGTGCCTGATTTATAAAAATCAGCTAAAACTTTTTCTAATGTTTGCATTCCTAATTTACCGCCAGTCTGAATTGCGGAATAAATTTGTGAGGTTTTACCTTCACGAATCAGGTTAGAAATAGCAGGAGTAATAACCATAATTTCTTGTGCCATAACGCGTCCGTATTCACCGGGCTTGGGATTTTTCTTCGGCACTAATGTTTGGCTAAATACAGCTACTAAAGAGTTAGATAACTGTACCCGCACTTGAGTTTGTTTTTCGTGGGGGAAAACGTCGATAATCCGGTCAACAGTTTGGGAAGCAGAACTAGTGTGCAGCGTACCAAATACTAAGTGTCCGGTTTCTGCGGCAGAAATCGCCAAAGAAATTGTCTCCAAATCCCGCATTTCCCCTACCAAAACAATATCTGGATCTTCCCGTAAAGCCGCTTTTAAAGCGTTTGCAAAACTTTTGGTATCTTCGCCTAACTGTCTTTGGTGAACTAAGCTTTTAATTGGTTCGTATACAAACTCAATTGGGTCTTCTACTGTGAGGATATGCTCTGCCTTCGTGCGGTTAATTAAGTCAATCATTGCCGCCAGAGTAGTTGTTTTACCGGAACCTGTCGGCCCTGTGACGAGAATTAACCCTCTAGGTTTGTCGCACATTTCCCGCACAACATCGGGTAAACCCAACTTTTCAAAGTTAGGAATTTTGGAACTGAGCGCCCTTAGACAAGCAGCATAAGCACCACGCTCTTTATAAACATTGACCCGGAAACGGGCTAAACCTTTGACACCATAGGAACAATCTAACTCCCAAGTCTGCTCTAAGGTTTTACGTTGGGTGTTATTGAGCATACTAAAAATCAGTCTTTGGCACTGGTCGGCGGTCAGCACCTCTTCGCCTATGGGTGTGAGTTTGCCACTGATGCGGAAATAGGGAGGCAAACCTGCGGATAAGTGCATATCCGAGCCACCCATTTCAATCATCTGCTCCATCAAGTCTTCAATCATCATTTCCATAGGGTCGCTTTGCTCCAATTCAAAATTCCAAAAAATAAATGCAGTAACTAATCTTCAAAACGGGCTGTTAGACAGTAGGGACAATCTAGCCATTCTGGTTGTAATATGGCGCTGCAAGTCCGGCAGGTAAGACCAGTCTTGCGTTTAGCTTTTAATTCAGCTTCTAAACCTGTGTCTGTAAATGTCACCCGTTCCACTTCTTCTAGGGTGGTAGCACCTTGGCGAACGAGGTCTAAGCTATAAGCTAATAAGGTTTTCATCCCTTCTTCTACAGCTACTTCTTTGATGCGTTCTGTTGGTGCTTCTTCGTTGATTAAAGTTTGTAGGTTCTCTGTAACCCGCATCACTTCATAAACACCACAGCGTCCTTTGTAGCCAACACCGTTACAAGCTGGACAAAGCTGGTTTTTCGCTTTGGCCTCGGCGATCGCTTCTGCGGGGATGGTGTTAGCTTTATAGAAGGTGACAGACACTTCTTGAGAAGCCGTCATGCCATAACGAGCTAACTCCTCAGTGGTGGGAGTGTAAGCAATACGGCACTCACCACAAACACGGCGCACTAAACGTTGTGCCAATACCCCAATCAGAGAACTGGAAACCATGAATGGTTCAATACCCATTTCACCCAAACGAGCGATCGCACCAGGGGCATCGTTGGTGTGTAATGTAGTTAATACCAAGTGACCTGTTAAAGCCGCTTCAATCGCTGTTTTCGCTGTTTCTTTGTCTCTTGTTTCACCCACCAGCAACACATCGGGGTCTTGTCGCAAAAAAGCCCGTAATGCCGTCGCAAAATCTAGCCCTTTTTCTCTAATTACCTGTACCTGGGTAATCCCTGGCAAACTGTACTCAATTGGGTCTTCTACCGTACTGATATTAATACCTGGTGAGTTCTTCTCCGCCAGTGCTGAATATAAGGAAGTTGTCTTACCTGAACCAGTTGGCCCAGTTACCAAAATTAAACCGAAAGGCTTACTCACCATATCTTGGACAATCTGCAATGTTTCTGGGTCAGTAATTAACTTATTCAGTCCCAGTTGCGTAGAAGAGTTGTCCAAAATCCGCAGTACTACCTTTTCCCCATAGCGACTGGGTAAGGTATTCACGCGGAAGTCTACTTTACGTCCCTCAAACATCCGGCGGATGCGTCCATCTTGCGGTAAACGTCGCTCGGCAATATCCAAATTGGAGATAATTTTAAATCTGGCTGTTACAGCCGGAATAATTTTTTTCGGTAAGGGGTCAAAAGCCTCCCGCAGTACCCCATCCTTGCGGAAGCGAATCCGCAGATTTTCTTCTTGGGGTTCAATGTGGATATCAGAAACCTTGTCATGCAACGCCTTCGCTAAAATTCTGTTAACGAGGTTGATGACAGGTGCATCTTCTGCACCCTTCATCGCTGAACCTAAATCAGCCTCCATCTCTTCAGGAGCATCTTCTAGGTCGAGATTGCCAAGATTTTCTAAATCCTGATTAATATCTGTAAATTTTTCTTGTTCCAGGTGCTTTTGCCGCACAGCCAATTCATCCAAATATTGGTTAATTAGCCGTTGGTAATCCTCCTGGGTAATTACCATACGCTGTAATGTTAAACCTTGGGGGCGCAAGATGCGGTTTAGGTCGTCCGACGCTTCCAAGTTATCCGGAGCAACCATCGCCACTAAAACATAAGGCGGGGTGTGTTCATCATTTTTAGATAGTGGTACTAAACGATGACGACGGCAGATATCAACTGGGATGAGGGTTTCAATTAAATTACCCACCATCGTGCTACCGATATCGTTGACCTCCGGATCGAGGTATTCAACACCGTATAGTATTTTCAGTTCAAATAATTGTTGTTTCTTGTACTGCCTGAGGTACTCAGGTGATAATTGTCGCCCAGTAATTGACTCCAAAACTTCTGTTAAGGGTCTACCAGACTTGCGACTTTCAATCAGCGCCTGTCTCATCTGTTCGGTGTTAATGTAGCCAGACTGCACTAGCTTATTACCGAAAGGTGAAAACTCTGTTCTTGTAGTAAGAGCGGTACTGCGCCGTTGTGGTGACGAGTAAGTCATAGGTGAGCAATGAGTAGGGAAAACCTCTATTTAGAGTATTCCCAGCCAGAGGCTAAAAATTTTCATCCACACTTAGTAAATTCCAGCCGAAACTTTATGAAGAGATTGGGGACGAGAAGAAGCAGAGGAGCAGGGGAAGCAAAGAAGAAGGACTATTGACTATTGACAGCCCTGACACAAGAATATTTGATTTAGGTGCGTATCACCTTAACTCCTCGTTCGGAATACCGCCCCTAGAATGTTGACGCTAATCTGTTCACCATTTGTAAAAATAAGATGATGTTACCCTCATCTCTAAAGAAATTTCGGCAAAAAATCAGTCTCAGTGTACAGCCATCAATTGTCAGGGTTGTTCATTGTGGTGAAATACTGCCGTAAATCCTCTTGGGGGTGAGTAGACTTGGACAATGATCGACGAAAATAAACAGGTAAACCATACAAGCCAGCAATTGGGTGAATCAACAGAGGTAAAGCAAGCAATTATGAGTGAATCCCCAGCCCAAATTAACAATAACGAATCTACTAACGAAGTAACTGAGTCAGTGGCAATCCCCACAAATGTAGTGGGAGACACTACAGCTACAGAAGATAATGGCTTCACAGCAACACAGATACAGGAAGCGAATACAGCTGCTTTGGCTGAATTGACTCAACAGATCAATTCTCTCAAAACACAGTTAGATGAACGCAGTACGCAATATATGAGGATTGCGGCAGATTTTGAAAATTACCGCAAGCGTACTCAAAAAGAAAAAGAAGAGTTGGACTTACAGGTAAAACGCAACACAATTTTGGAATTGCTACCTATTGTCGATAATTTTGAGCGGGCGCGATCGCATCTTAAGCCACAAACTGAAAGTGAGATGACAATTCACAAAAGTTATCAAGGAGTATACAAACAACTAGTAGATTCCCTGAAGCGCCTGGGTGTATCACCAATGCGCCCCGAAGGACAAGAGTTTGACCCCAACCTTCATGAAGCAGTAATGCGGGAACCTACGGATGAACATCCTGAAGGAACAGTGTTAGAAGAGTTAGTGCGCGGATATTACTTGGGCGATCGCGTGCTACGCCATTCTATGGTCAAGGTGGCTGCTCCAAAGGAAGATACGCTCCCTGCACAAGAAAATCAGTCGAGTCCAGCCGACAGTTAAGCTGTATCAGCTCGCCTCGCTGACCAATAGTGCTTAGGTCATAGAAGAGGCGAGCATTGTTAGGGATTGGGGATTGGGAACTGGGGATTGGGAACTGGGGACTGGGTAATAGTAAAACTTCTACCTAACGCCTGCGGTTTGCCTTCAGCTACTACCTCCGGTCTTCTTCAATTCTTAATTTTGAATTGACTTAGCCTCCTAACACTCAAGTCAGCCTAAGTTCGTACCCAAAAAAAGATAGTCCGCGCAAAAGCACTAAGTAAAAATATTTACGTATGGGAAAAGTTATTGGGATCGACTTAGGCACGACAAATAGTTGTGTTGCGGTTTTGGAAGGTGGTCAACCGATAGTGATCGCTAATTCTGAAGGCGGAAGAACTACACCAAGTATTGTGGGGTTTGGCAAAAGTGGCGATCGCTTGGTCGGTCAACTAGCAAAACGCCAAGCTGTAACTAATGCCGAAAATACGATTTTTAGTATTAAACGGTTTATCGGTCGTCGTTGGGAAGATACAGAAATAGAACGCGATCGTGTACCTTATGGTTGTGTCAAAGGTCGAGACGATACTGTTGATGTGCAGATTCGTGGACGCAATTACACGCCTCAAGAAATATCTGCTATGGTTCTGCAAAAACTTAAGCAAGATGCAGAAAATTTTTTGGGTGAAGCAGTTACACAAGCAGTAATTACCGTACCTGCCTATTTTACTGATGCTCAAAGACAAGCCACTAAAGATGCTGGTACTATTGCCGGGCTGGAAGTCTTACGAATTATCAATGAACCAACGGCTGCGGCTTTAGCTTTTGGACTAGAAAAGCAAGATCAAGAGCAGCTAATTTTAGTTTTTGACTTGGGCGGCGGAACTTTTGACGTATCAATCCTCCAATTAGGGGACGGTGTATTTGAAGTCAAAGCCACCGGTGGTAATAATCAATTAGGCGGTGATGACTTTGACGGCTGTGTCGTGTGTTGGATGATTGAACGCTTCCAACAACAGGAAAAAATCGACCTAGCCCAAGATAAGATGGCGCTGCAACGCTTACGAGAAGCAGCCGAGAAAGCCAAAATTGAACTCTCCAGCATGGCAAGTACCTCCATTAACTTGCCTTTTATTACGGCTGATGAAACTGGACCCAAGCATCTAGAAATGGAACTTAGCCGTTCTAAGTTTGAAGAGTTGGTAGGGCAGTTAATTGAAGCTACCATCCAGCCAATGATTCAAGCCCTCAAAGATGCAGACCTGAAACCACAAGATATAGATAAGATTATTTTGGTGGGTGGTTCTACCCGTATTCCGGCGGTGCAGAATGCCTTAATCAAGTTTTTTAATGGTAAAGCCCCAGACCGTTCTGTTAATCCGGATGAAGCCGTAGCACTGGGTGCAGCAATTCAAGCTGGGGTACTAGGTGGCGAAGTTGATAATCTCCTACTACTAGATGTCACACCTTTATCTCTAGGGATTGAAACTTTAGGAGAAGTATTCACCAAAATCATTGAACGTAACACCACAATTCCTACTAGCAAATCTCAAATATTTTCCACTGCTGTGGATGGTCAAACCTCGGTAGAAATCCACATCCTCCAAGGTGAACGGACAATGGCACGGGATAACAAGAGCTTAGGCAAATTTCTTTTGGCAGGCATTCCCCCAGCACCCCGTGGAGTCCCACAAATCGAAGTTTCCTTTGAAATTGATGTCAACGGCATTCTCAAAGTTGCTGCTCAAGATAAAGGCACAGGCAGAGAACAAAGTATTAGAATTACTAATACTGGTGGATTAAGTACCAATGAAGTGGAAAGAATGCGGCAAGAAGCAGAAGTTTTTGCCGAAGAAGATAGAAGACGCAAAGAACTGGTCGAACTAAAAAATCAAGCAGATAATTTGTTGATTATTTATGAATCTACCTTAAAAGACAATGGTGAATTAATTGGAGAACAAATAAAAGTTCTAGCCAACGAAAAAGTTGCACAAATTCAGAGTGTAATGACTAATCCTGCCATTTCCCTGAAAGAGTTTCAACAATGTTTAGATGATTTCCAACAAACCCTCTTTTCTATCGGTGCTAATGTTTACCAACGAGCTAACACTCAAACCGATGATGAAGTAGAGGTAATATCTGATAGTTCATCACCTTTAGATATAGAACACCCCATCAGTGGAACCTTAATACCACAATTTAACTTTGATTTTGATGATGAAAGTACAGCACAAGCTGATTATGAAGCGATAGATTAGAGATTGGTTTCGGCGATTAAGTATTAGGTATTGAGCATTAAATGTAGGAATCTGATTTGATGATTGAAAAAATCTAGGTGCAGCCCACCGTATCAAGCGTGTGGTGGGCAACGCCTACATACACTTCAAACATCAAGTATTAATCCTATAGTAAATCAATTATCAGTCCCTAATCTCCAACATGGAGGGTTTTCCACACCTAATCGTGCGGCTAGCCCCTCTAGTTCACTAGGGGGTTTCCTCGTAGTACGTAGCACAATTGTAAAAGGGACAGCCGACTTAGCAGTGCCAGCCCAAACTTATGGTTACCCTGCTCCTAGCTTCGGTTGCTTTTTCCGTTTTACGAGGAAAGTACTCATTACTTGACTTGTTAATGATTTTTGTTAAAGGTAAAAGGTAAAATCAGTTATTAACATAATTTAACTTTGCCTTCTATCTAGCCCCCGGCAAGTTGACCTTGTGGTGTCTACTGCCTATTGCTTTCTTCCTCCTAACCTTTACCTTTGCTATATGGCCCGCGACTATTATGAGATTCTAGGCGTTGCTCGTGACGCTGACAAAGAAGAAATCAAACAAGCCTACCGCCGTCTAGCCCGGAAATATCACCCTGATGTGAATAAAGAACCGGGAGCCGAAGAGCGTTTTAAGGAAATTAACCGTGCTTATGAAGTACTTTCTGAGCCGGAAACCCGCGCACGTTACGATCGCTTTGGCCCGGAAGGTGTTTCAGGTGCTGGTGTCGGCTTCCAAGATATGAGCGATATGGGTGGTTTCGCCGATATCTTTGAAAGTATTTTCAGTGGTTTTGCTGGTGGCGGTATGGGTGGTCCAACGCAGCAAAGAAGACGCGGTGGGCCAGCGCGGGGTGATGATTTACGGCTAGACCTAAAGTTAGACTTTCGAGAAGCGGTATTTGGTGGGGAAAAGGAAATTCGCATTTCCCATTTAGAAACCTGTGAAACCTGTAGTGGTTCAGGCGCAAAACCAGGAACCCGTCCCCGCACTTGTTCGACTTGTAGCGGTTCCGGTCAAGTCCGCCGCGTCACCAGAACCCCCTTTGGTAGCTTTACTCAAGTCTCTACTTGTCCTACCTGTAATGGTACAGGTATGGTAATTGAAGACAAATGTGATGCTTGTGATGGTAAGGGGACAAATCAAGTTACCAAAAAACTAAAAATTACCATTCCCGCAGGCGTGGACAATGGTACGCGCTTACGCATACAACAGGAAGGTGATGCGGGTCAACGTGGTGGCCCTCCAGGGGATTTGTATGTATATCTGTTCGTCAATGAAGACGAAGAATTTCAACGGGATGGCATTAATGTGATCTCGGAAATTAAAGTTAGCTACTTGCAAGCAATTTTAGGCTGTCGGCTGGAAGTAAACACAGTAGATGGGCCTGTGGAGTTGATTATTCCGGCGGGTACTCAACCGAATACGGTGATGAAACTAGAAAATCGTGGTGTACCTCGCTTGGGGAATCCTGTTAGTCGGGGCGATCATCTGTTAACGGTGTTAATTGATATCCCCACTAAAGTAATTCCTGAGGAGAGAGAATTGCTAGAGAAGCTGGCTAAAATTAAGGGAGACCGTACCGGTAAAGGTGGTCTGGAAGGATTTTTGGGAAATTTGTTTAAGTAATGACGCTCTCTTCTGTTTCAACTCCTGATGCTCAACTTGACCTGCGTGGCACTCCTTGCCCGCTTAACTTCGTGCGGACAAAACTCCGTTTGGAGAAAATGCCCCCAGGAGCATTATTGGAAGTCTGGTTAGACCCAGGGGAACCAATTGAGCAAGTCCCTGATAGCTTGACAATGGCAGGTTATCAGGTAGAACAAATTACAGATTGTACTGGCTATTTTTCTTTACTAATCCGCCGTCCTGTAACTGCCCAATGAGAGTTTTCACCACTGGACAGTTATTGGGTACGGTTGTAGCCGTGCAAGCCAATTTTTACAAAGTACAGTTAGACCAAGATGTGAGGGAGCCGGGGAGCAGAGGAGCAGGGGAAGAGGTACATTTAGATTCTCCTTTGCCCCTCTATCCTCTGTCTCTTCTTCTTTGTACTCGCAGAACCCGATTGAAAAAAATCGGGCAACAGGTGATGGTGGGCGATCGCGTGGTTGTAGAGGAGCCAGATTGGGCAGGAGGACGGGGGGCGATCGCTGAGGTTTTATCGCGGCAAACTCAGTTAGATAGACCGCCAATCGCCAATGCTGACCAAATCCTACTGGTTTTTGCTGTGGCTGATCCTCCCCTAGAACCTTATCAACTCAGCCGATTTCTCGTGAAGGCGGAAACCACTGGTTTAGATGTGGTTTTATGCTTAAATAAAAGCGATCTAGTTTCACCAGAAATACAGCAACAAATTAGCGATCGCCTATTAGCTTGGGGTTATCAACCCTTATTTATTAGCGTCGAAAAGCAAATAAATATTGACCAAATCGCCAAATATCTCAGCAATAAAATTACTGTAGTTGCTGGCCCTTCCGGTGTGGGTAAATCTAGCTTGATTAATGCTCTGATTCCCGACATTAACCTGCGCGTGGGGGAGGTTTCCGGTAAACTGGCTCGTGGTCGTCATACCACCCGCCATGTGGAGTTATTTGAGTTACCCAACGGTGGTTTACTGGCAGATACGCCGGGATTTAATCAGCCTGATGTGGATTGTAGCCCAGAAGAATTAGTACATTATTTCCCAGAAGCCAGAGAACGTTTAGCTGTTGCTAGTTGTCGGTTTAACGACTGCTTACATCGAGACGAGCCAGATTGTGCTGTGCGTGGTGATTGGGAACGATACGAACATTATCTAGAATTTTTAGCAGATGCGATCGCCCGGCAAACTCAACTTTACCAACAAGCCGATCCCGAATCTACATTAAAGCTCAAAACCAAAGGCAAAGGTCAAAGCCAATATGAACCCAAACTAGAAAGTAAAAAATATCGCCGCACCTCCCGACGCACTCAAGTACAAGGTTTGCAAGATTTGTATCAAGAGGAAGAGTAGGTAATGGGTAATGGGGACTCATTAGTCAGTACTTTTTCAAGTCAATCGGATACGATCCCCAGAAGGTCTTAAAATATTGTTAATTTCCCCCTTATCCCTCGACCTTCACTTTACAAGTATCACCCCAGAACACTATGGCTATCGGCTACGTCGCGCTCGTACTTCACGCACATCTACCCTTCGTTCGTCACCCAGAAAGTGACTACGTGCTAGAGGAAGAATGGCTCTATGAAGCCATCACCGAAACATACATTCCCTTATTGAAAGTATTTGAGGGCTTAAAGCGAGACGGCATCGACTTTAAAATTACTATGAGTATGACACCGCCTCTTGTGTCGATGCTCCGCGATCCTCTATTGCAAGAACGCTATGACGCACACTTAGCCCAACTCGAAGAATTGATAGAACTGGAAGCCGAACGTAATGCCCAAAATGGACACCTGCGTTACTTAGCTGAACACTACGCCACTGAGTTTAACGAAGCGCGTCAGATGTGGGAGCGCTACAACGGTGATTTGGTAACAGCTTTTAAGCAGTTCCAAGATACTAACAACCTAGAGATTATCACTTGTGGTGCTACCCACGGCTATTTGCCACTGATGAAGATGTATCCCCAAGCGGTGTGGGCGCAAATTCAGGTGGCTTGCGAACACTACGAGGAAACTTTTGGTCGTCCACCCAAAGGTATTTGGTTACCGGAATGCGCCTACTATGAAGGTTTGGAACGGATGCTGGCTGATGCTGGTTTACGTTACTTCCTTACTGATGGGCATGGTATTTTGTATGCTCGTCCTCGTCCTCGGTTCGGCACTTATGCGCCAATTTTTACGGAAACTGGTGTTGCTGCTTTTGGTCGAGATCATGAATCTTCTCAGCAGGTATGGTCTTCTGAGGTTGGTTATCCAGGTGCGGCAGAATATCGAGAATTTTATAAAGATTTGGGTTGGGAGGCTGAGTATGAATACATCAAGCCCTACATCATGCCCAACGGTCAACGTAAAAATACAGGTATTAAGTATCACAAAATTACTGGGCGCGGTTTAGGTTTATCAGATAAAGCACTATACGATCCTTACTGGGCAAGGGAAAAGGCGGCAGAACACGCGGCTAATTTTATGTATAATCGTGAACGCCAAGCAGAGCATCTGTATGGAATTATGCAGCGTCCGCCGATTATCGTTTCGCCCTACGATGCAGAATTGTTTGGTCATTGGTGGTATGAAGGCCCTTGGTTCATCGATTACCTGTTCCGCAAGTCTTGGTACGACCAAGGAACTTATGCGATGACTCATTTGGCAGACTATTTACGAGCAGAACCGACACAACAAGTCTGTCGTCCTTCCCAGTCAAGCTGGGGTTATAAGGGTTTCCATGAATATTGGTTGAATGAAACAAATGCTTGGATTTATCCACATTTGCACAAAGCGGCTGAACGCATGATCGAAATATCTACCCTAGAACCAGAAGATGAGTTGGGATGGAGGGCGCTTAACCAAGCAGCAAGAGAACTGCTGTTGGCACAATCTTCTGACTGGGCATTTATTATGCGGACGGGAACAATGGTTCCTTATGCTGTGAGACGGACGCGATCGCACCTCATGCGTTTTAATAAGCTATACGAAGATGCTAAAGTTGGCAAGTTTGACAGTGGTTGGTTAGAAAAAGTTGAGTTGATGGATAATATTTTCCCCAATATTAATTATCGGGTTTACCGTCCTTTGTAAGGAGTGCTGAGTTTTGAGCCTCGGACTTCCTTTTTTATCATGAAAAGCAAAACCCCCAACATCAATGATTGGGGGTTTTATTTGTATGAGTGTAAGCATTTTCGCTGCTATTGGGGCAGAGTCCTGCTGGTATACGCATCCATCGCATAAGCAGGAGCGCGATCGCTGTAGTCTATTTCCATCCCAGTGATAGACTTAGCCAACTTCTCAAAAGACTCAGAACGCCAGTTACGCTCATGGATGGGCTTTTTCTGTTCTCCCAAGAAGTAAGCAAGAGAACCTATAACCGAAGCTGCAACCCAACCTAAAAGTAATACTGCAAATAAGATAGCCATCACAAACCTCTTTTTTATATCTTTGTAACTTTATGTAAATAAATATAACTTTATTGCAACAAAGTTTGCAATATATCTAGAGGTGTGTATGCCGACTAGTCCGGTAGGGTATTTCCCACCTCTAGCTTGAAAGAGCAGGGGGAGAAAGACTTCTTTCATATTTGACTGTGAAACTTGCTTCATTGAGACTTTAAGACATAAAAAAGACAGGCGATCGCCTGTCTGAAAAGTATTGATTTATCAGAGAGTATTAGAAATTCATTTCCGCAGCTTGGACTTTTTCCACCTGCTTCTTCTTCAGAACTAGCATGACTTGAGCTAACATCACCAGAGCAACGAAAGCAATCAACCAGCCAACTCTATTAGCATCTTGGAGAACGATTTCTGCGTCTAATTGACCGAAACCACCAACGTTGGGGTTATTGGTCAAAGCGTCGCCTGCTTTGACAGCTTGTCCTTCAGAAACAATCAGTTCTGGGCCTGCAGGAATAGTGTCGCTGACAACTTCTCCAGACTCAGTTTTGATGTCTACTAGATATTTAACGCTACCATCTTCGCCTTCTTGTTTGGCAATCTTGCTAATTGTCCCAGTAGCAGCAGCGCTATAAAGGTTGTTGTTGCTCTTTTCACCTGTGGGATAAACTTGTCCACGTCCCCGGTTGCCACCAACATGAACTGAATATTTACCGAAGTGAATGTTCTTGTCGTTGGCGGGGTTGGGAGAAAGAACAGGGAAGACGATTTCCTGGTACTGTTCACCGGGTAAAGGCCCGACGATGACGATGTTGTCTTTATCTTCGCCGTAGGGTTGGAAGTAAACATCGCCGATTTCTTCTTTCAGTTCTTCGGGAATGCGGTCTTCAGGAGCAATCTTGAAGCCTTCGGGTAACATCAGTACAGCACCGACGTTTAAGCCGACCTTAGAGCCATCAGCACCAACTTGTTGCACGCTGGTGTCGTAAGGGATTTTAACAACGGCTTTAAATACGGTATCGGGTAGTACGGATTGAGGAACTTCTACTTCTGTGGGCTTCGCTGCTAGGTGACAGTTAGCGCAAACAATTCTACCTGTCGGTTCGCGGGGGGTTTCTGGGTAAGTTTGCTGCGCCCAGAAAGGATATGCAGCAGCTGATTGGGGAAGGGCTAAGTCGCTGGTGAAGAAAAATGTCACGCTGGCGATCGCTATGAACAATGTTTTTACCATTGCTCTAGCAGTGCGAGTTAACCTCGCTCTTGTACAAGCATTTCTCATCTCTATAGGGGCAACGATTGAATTTAGTCAAGAGTCAATAGTCAGTGGTCAGTGGTCAGTGGTCAGTGGCAAATTCACAACTAACAACTGACTACTGACACAGAACGAAATCATTAAGACCACCAGGGTTCTTCACCGGTGCGGAAGTCGGTTTCAGTCCAAGGAGTTAAAACGATTTTGTCGTTTTCGGTTTTAGCGTGACTCAAAGCCAGAGACTTTGGTGCTGGGCCGCGAACAACCTTACCCGTTGCATCGTATTGAGAACCGTGGCAAGGGCATTTAAATTTGTTTTCTGCCGCGTTCCAGGGGACGACGCAACCCAAGTGGGTGCAGACGGCGTTGATGCCATAATCTGTGATGGCTTCTTTGCTTTCTACCACGATATAGGTGGGGTCGCCCTTGAGTCCTTGAACTAGAGTGCGATCGCCTACATTATGGCTTTCTAGAAATTTGCTGACGCTAACATCGTTGCCCAGCTCATCTTTTGCTGTTGTACCGCCACCAGCGCCACCAGTTGCAGGTGGAATAAAGTAATTGACAACGGGATACAATGCACCCAGAGCCACACCAGTGACGGTTCCAAAAGTTAGCAGGTTCATGAACTGACGTCGCCCCATATCGGGAACGTCTACGGATTCAGAAAATTGAGCCATAATCTACGCGCTCTTCGTGTATTTTGTTAAGCATTCGACAAGAGCGCTAAATGCTTGAGCAACTCCTGTCTGGTTGAAATGCTAACGCTTGTAACGATGCTGTTATTCTTTGTTTCAAGATATATCTCGCATCCTTTCTGCTAGCATTACATTTCTTTATATCCTTATCATACTTGAGTTACGGAACTTAACGTCATAACTAAATGTAAAATCTAGTTGAGAAAAACTATGACAGGACAGGAATTACGCCAACTATTGCTGGATAAATGGGGATACTCTTATGATGTCCAGTTTCGCCGGACACAAGGCAAGATATTTTTACAAGTCATGTGGAAATACTTGGAGCAAGCTTCTTTCCCTATGAGTGAAACCGAATATCAAGAGCATCTTGATAGTGTCGCCAATTACCTTCATGCTTTAGGTGGTGCAGTCCAAGTGAAAACATTTATTACACAAACAAAAGAGCGCCCTCGACTCGGTAAAGCTGTGAGCATACCTCTAGATCTGGGTGAACGTGCATCTGAATGGATTATCTGAAATATTCGCAGCAGAAGGTGGTGATTATTAAGGAGTCTTAAAATAATTTTTTATAATAGTCACTTTGCTAAATTTTCATAACTAATGTGCGTAATTTTTCAAGTTATGAATTTAAGCGAAGGAGGAATTCAGAAATCAGAATTCAGAATTCAAAATGATATAAAATCAAGAAATTCTGATGGCTTTTGTTTTCTTCAAAGTACTAAACTGAAATATCACAATCTGATATATTCTGACTCCTGAATTCTCACATCGCAGGTTTTTCATTTACCTGTGAGCTTCACTAAACCAATACCACCAAAGTAAAGGGTAAGTACTGCGCCTGCCAAAAGACTTTGAGTTAGGGGGTCTGTGGAAGGTGTAAGTACAGCACCTAAAACTACGGCTGCCATAATTACAAATCGCCAGCCAGAAATCATTCTTTGGGATGAAACGATACCTAAATTAGCTAGTAAAAGTTGGATGATGGGAACTTGGAAAGCCAACCCAGTACTAAATAAAAGCAATAGTACAAATTCAAAATATTTGTCGATAGACCACAGTTGTTCGACTACATCCGCGCCGTAACTGATGAAAAAATTCAAAGCGGCGGGAATCAAAAGTAAATAAGCAAAGACTAAACCGGCGGCAAACAGCACACTTGACCCTAAAACAATAGGCCCAAGTAGACCACGTTCGCGCCGAGTTAATCCAGGGAGAACAAACAAAATAATTTGGTAGAGAATGAAAGGACTAGAAAGTAACAAGCCAGTGTAGCCTGCAACTTTGAGAGAAACAAAGAAATATTCTCCGGGGGCTAGCTGGAGAAATTTAACGCCTTGAGCTGGGACTTCTAGTAATTGAACAATTGGCTTGACGGCGAAGAAGCAGCCAACTACACCCACTGCTACGGCAATCAGTGAATAAAAGATGCGCTGTCTTAATTCTTCTAGGTGGTCGAATAGAGACATTTCGACTTCACCAGGCAACTCATCGAGAGAATCAATATCTGAGTTGCCGTATCCTTCTGTATCAATCTCAGGAGTGGTTCTTGTATCTACTTCTTGTGAGGGTGTCATGGCTCAGGTGGTAGGCAACATTTGCTAACTATTGTATCTGGGGAAGCAGCTACCACGATAGGAGAAACCCACTCAAAGCGAAAATTTCCAGATTGGGCAAGGATGAACAGAAAAATATGTCAGACTATAAGAATATGGGGAAGCAATCCACTCTTGACTCTGCACTGGGAAAAACGCTTGCTCCGTAAGCTTAGATAGTAACTGCTACGACAAAAGTAGGAAGAATTAATTTTTTCATCACGTCTGTGGGAACAGCATCATTAAGTCACGGGAGATAGCATCAGTCGTACAATATGCAGTTCTAAACTCCGATTCATCAGGTGGCATCTACAGAACATAAAACTAAGCTCTTCTGGCTATTTTCGCAGAGCTTCCACCGTAGATGATTAAAAATTTTGCTGAGGTTGGGATGAATAGGCAGATTTACATTAGCCTCATGGTATTACCTATGTGTTTCTCTCATGCCTGGGTGAATCTTGTTAGTGGTAGTAATGTTTCCAGTTTCATGACTCAGACTGTGAGTACAACTGCTGTGATGACTGACAGCAAAAATACTCAATCACAGATGATTTCGTGGCAAATATCAGCTAGGGACGAGCAGACAGGAGACTGCTTGCGTCAGCGTAAATGTAAAGATTGAAAGAAAACTATTCTATAAAAAACTGCTTTTACGATTTATCTTACTATTTTCCCGATTTATGTGTTAATATAGGAGGCTGTTGGCTATTTAACTGGTTAATTGAGTACTCCCCTACACCACTCGTAGGCAAAATATCCATCACAGGATAAAGGACAAATCGAATTTATACCCAGTTTGGTACTTTATAAGGCTTAAAATCAGGCTGACAAAGTGCGATCAAATAGACAAGTAGATATAACACCTACTTTTAGGTGACAAAAAACTGGGTATTAAAGGTTACTGTGTTAGTGTCAAAGTCCTATAACATATTTTTGCCACTCTTGATGCAATCCATTTTTGAGATGCTTGCTGACCTCAAAATACAGACTGCTATAGGGTTGACGAGGAAGATGGCGCAAAGGCATACGTGCCTCTTGGGGTGTGCGACTGCCTTTCTTGACATTGCAACGCACGCAAGCCGTTACAATATTTTCCCAGCTATCACCACCGCCGCGCGATCGCGGATTTACATGATCCAATGTCAGTTCGTCCCCGGTATAGCCACAGTATTGGCAAGTATGTCCGTCACGATGCAATATATTGCGACGGGTCAGAGGAATTTCCTTGTATGGAACGCGGACGTAATGACGCAACCGGATTACAGTTGGTAACGGAAAGTCTGAGTAAAGAAAACTACCGTTATGTTCAACGCGTTCTGCTTTGCCTTTGATTAACAGAACTACAGCGCGTCGCCAGCTCGTTATGTTGAGCGGTTCGTAAGAGGCGTTTAGGACTAAAACCTTACCCATTGATCAGCGCTCAAGGTATTAGTTTTACATATATTAACACGATTTTCCTCTCCTTGGGAGAGGAGATTAAAGTATACTTCCGCAATAATTGAGTAATTGATCCTGTCGGTTATTGATGATGGCTCAAAACCCCTCTTAATTGCCTATTATCTCAGTCGAAAACAGAATTTTAGCTCTTCTTAGTGCTAGTTATTAGTAGCAAAAAGAACCTGTTAATTTTAATTAAGAGGTGGAGTCTGGAGTAAAACACACTAGGTTTGAGTCTATAACCCCCCCCGCCTGATCAACACTTGAGCGAGAAAATTTCAAAATTTTACTCCAGTATGTTGTATCTGTTGCGAAATGCGCGTTAAACTTCCTGATTAACTCTGATGTGGTTATCAGAAGTGGAAATACACATAAATACGCAGTTAAAAAGCAGTGATGTAATAAGGGGGAGTAAAATGTTAAGTCGCCAACAAGCCTCAAGTATGGCTGCTCATCAACAGTGTGATACCTATGCTTGGTTTTCACAACGCGCTTGGGTGGAAATTGACCTAGAGGCGTTGTCGCACAATGTCCAGCAACTGAAGCAGTTTTTATCACCGCGTACTCAGTTAATGGCGGTAGTCAAAGCAGATGCTTATGGTCATGGTGCTGTAACGGTGGCGCAGACAGCATTACAAGCAGGTGCTAGTTGTTTGGGTGTCGCCACTGTTCCGGAGGGTATTCAACTGCGAGAGGCGGGTATGCAAGCGCCCATTTTGATTTTAGGGGCTACCCATACACCAGAACAAATTCAGGCGATCGCTCAATGGCAACTACAACCAACTATTGGTAGTCCTAAACAAGCTTTAATATTTTCCAATACCTTGGAGACTATCCAGCATGATTCTCCTGTACCCGTACATATTAAGTTAGATACAGGGATGTCTAGACTTGGGACTAACTGGCAACAAGCAGGGGAATTTGTACAGTTAGTAGAGCGTTTACCCCATTTGAATATTGCTAGCGTTTACTCCCACCTAGCAACAGCAGATAGCCCAGATCCAGGGATTATGGAAGAACAGTATAGAAGATTTGAGGAGGCGATCGCTCAAATCAAAGCTTTGAGTATTAAAATTCCCTGCCTGCATTTAGCAAACTCGGCTGCAACCTTGGCAGATCCAAGATTACACTACGATATGGTACGGGTAGGTTTAGCTGTGTATGGACTCTATCCAGCCCCTCATTTACAGAAGAAAATCAGCCTAAAACCAGTCATCCAAGTTCAGGCGCGAGTTACCCACGTCAAAACAATTGCTGCGGGTACTGGTGTAAGTTACGGACATCAATTTATTGCCCCCCATGAAATGCGCCTTGCTGTTGTCGGTATTGGTTACGCTGATGGAATACCGCGTAATTTATCCAACAAAATGCAGGTTTTAATTCGTGGTCAGCGAGTACCACAAATCGGTGCTATCACGATGGATCAGTTGATGATAGATGTTAGTGCTTTACCAGACCTACAAGAAGGGGAAATTGTCACCTTACTTGGGAAACAAGGAAAAGAAAAAATCACCGCCGATGATTGGGCAGAAGAGTTAAATACTATTTCCTGGGAAATTCTCTGTGGATTTAAACATCGCCTACCTCGTGTAGGAGTGATGTAATCAAATAGGGCTTTGGTAATTGTTACGAATTTTTAACTAATTCCTATTCCCTATTGCCTATTCCCTTACATAACGTGCTATACTAGTATAGTTGCATAAGCGGATGTGGCGGAATTGGCAGACGCGCTAGATTTAGGTTCTAGTTCCGAGAGGAGTGAAGGTTCAAGTCCTTTCATCCGCATATAGATTAGTAAAGTAACAAGAGGGACTGGGGATAAGTACTATTCCCGAAGCCCTTCTTATCATCTAAATTTTTATTGTCAAATTTTTAGTAACTGTAGGGTGCGTCAGCCCCAATAATTTCGTACACATTAGGGGATTTTTCGCATCTGACGTACCCTACTATTATGCCAGTTGCGTAAGTCCTGGCTTAGTATTGAAAAAAACATCAAAATCACAAACTAAATTCGGCTGCATTATCCTCGTCTACACCGATATCTTTACCCACAGCAGTAGGTTTAAAACTAGAACCGTGAATTAGCTCGCTAAACTTAATGTTTTGATTGTGGTGTAGGATGTTCAACACACTAATAAAATCCCTCACAATCTCTCCTGGTGTTAATAATGCTTCTGCGCCTAAACGACTGACGATTTCTTTGACAAATTCTTGTAATTCTTTGTTGGTCAAAATCTTGTCATAACCAAAATGGAGGGCGTGAATTTCAGTTAAACGCTGCAAAAGTGTCAGAATTTCTGCTTCACTTAAAGGATTCAGGCGGATAACCGGCCCAATAAACTCTTGTATATCTGCTTGTGCAGCAAAGCGGCTCTCTTTTGTGCGTCTACGCCAAGCTTGGTCTGCAAAAAGTCCTCGATTAGGGTCTTCTAAAAACTTTGTTGTCCCACCTATAACAATACCTAAATGTTCTGCTTTACACTGCATAGTGTCATTAAACATTGCTAGTAATCTGTTATAGTTCTTCTCACGAGTAACTGTAGTAGATATTTGGTAAAGATTAACTGCTTCATCCATTAAAATTAGTAATCCCTTATAACCAATCTCTGCCACGAATTTAGCTAGGAGTTTAATATAGTCATACCAGCTATCATCATCAATGATTATCCTTACGCCCAAAGCTGTCCTGGCTTCAGTTTTAGTATTAAATTCTCCCCGTAACCAGCGCAGTGCAGAATTTTTTAAATCATCATCATCTAAGCGGTAGCCACGCCAATAGGCAATAATAATACTACCAAAATCAAATCCATGAACTAAGTCTTCTATATACTGAACAACTTCTCGAATTTTGGCTTCCACTTGATCATCAAAACCCTCATCATTGGGACGTAGCTCAGTTTCTTTAACGACCTCTTGCTGAATTTTGTTAATCCATCCTTCTAGAATTGAAACTAACGCACCACCATCAGGACGGGTTTTGGTGGAAAGGCTACTCATCAATTCTCGATAGGTCGCTAGACCTTCATTGTTGCTTCCTGCTAGGCGATGTTCAGAAGATAAATCAACATCAGCAACTACAAAACCTTGCTCCATTGCTCGGTTACGAACCATCTGGAGGATGAAGCTTTTTCCCGCGCCATAGTTACCAATGATAAAACGAAATGCTGCCACGCCTTCGGCAATATCATTGAGATTTTGTAATAGGCTTTTCAGTTCTTTTTCTCGACCAACTGCTATATGTTCTACTCCTAATCTGGGTACTACTCCTGCACCTAGTGAATTAATCAAAGCAGTTGAGGTTTTTTTCGGGATTTTGAGCTTTGCCATGTATTTTGATGTACGGGATATCAATGCCAATTTTATAGCGCTGAGTGGAAGTGTAAATTTATTATTCTCTAGTCCCTAGCCGCTTTTTATTGTATGTTGTGGTGTAAAGCTTTAAATAATCAGAATAACATCATCTTTTTTTGGATAATTTCTAGGCCACACGTACATATATTTTGTAATGATCACATTATGTTTATATATATTTTATAATGAGATAGGGATATTTAATTTGAGGATGCGTATCTAGCTATGAAGTTTTCGTATAATGCAACTATGTTTCTGACATTGATTATATGTTCCGCATAAATCTTTGGTACATCTATGTCAGTTTCAATTATTAATTCACCAATAGTGTCATTAGCACGTTCATTGATGGAATCAATCAACAAGTTCGGCATAGTGATATTAGCTTCAGCAATTTTTTTGATCGATGCTTGGGGATTGTCTTGCTCTATGATAACTTTTAATACCTGAATTTCATGACTAGGTAATTGCTTTAATAATGTATGCCATTCTTCGGGTAAAGCTGGGGATGTAGTATCATTTTCAGCATCTAATTTATCTAAATTTTCGAGAACATCTAAAAAGGGAAAAAATGTTCCTGCTTGTTCTGATGTATTAACAGAAATAGATTCTTGATTAAATGTTTCTATTTGTTGTAAGAGTTCCCAAACTTGATTTTGCAGGCTGTCTCGTTCTTGTTGCAACAAAAAGATTTCATTTTGGATTTGTTGTAGTTCGTTGTGGCGTTCTGTTTTTTGACTTTGTAAATAGTCAATGTTTGCAGCTAGTCTTTCATGTTCGTTGCTAGTATCTAGAAGTATTTGAGATTGCTTGTTTTTTTCTGATTCTAAATTTTGTATAGTAATTCGCAGTTCATAAAGTTTTTCTTCTAATTGAGGTTTTATCCTTCCCAGCAAAGTAATACTGTTTTCAAGTTCTTGCTTTTCTTGATTCAGGTCACTAATTTGGGCTTGTAACTGAGTAATTTCTGTCCGAAAGACATGATGGTTAGATTCTAATCTACGTTTTTCCGATGCTAGCGTAGATAAAGAATTGTTCAGTTCTATTTGATTTTCTTCTAAGCTACAAATTATAGATTTTAGGTTAGCGATTTCCGACTCTATCTGTTTTCTTTGACTGGCAAAAACTCCTAAATCCCGATGTAAACTATCTCTTTGACTACGTCCATCTAAAATTTGATTTTTTAGCTGCTGTGACTCTGTGTATAATAAACTGCGATGGGTCTCTAGTTGTTCAATTTCTCTGGCCAGCCTGGACTTCAGACCCTCAGTTTCTTGAATGCGTTTGCGGAGTGAACTTAAAAGTAATAGTTCATAATTCCTCCGTCGCTTATCTACAAATAAGGCTGCTGCATAAGTAGCTACTACTGTAATTAAACCTGTGAAAAAAGCTTGACTAAAATTCCATTTGGGAACTAGGCTCAAACCAAAACTGACACTAAAGGCAACTATGCCTAAAATAAATCGATTACTTACTATGACTTGTTGCATATTGCTGATTTTTAGCTTAGTTAAGCTTTTTGACTGAGCAGCGTTGCCAATGATCACTCTTCATATTCTGGTGTTAGTCACTCTAGTTGTAAGTGTTTGTGGATAAGATTGTTGTGAAAGTAACAAAATATTGAAATCACGCAACAATTATTTTCATGATTGGGTATCTAAGATACTGTTATTTGTAGCAAACACAGATGTGTCTGCTTTGAGAAAATCTATGAATTGTTGTGCAGTACGCCCAGAACGTCCATTATGGCGTGTTGCCCACTGTAATGCTTGATATTCTAACTCTTCTGGGCTGATACTAATTCCTGCTTGGGTTGCTAGATGGCGTACAATTTTTAGATAGGTGCTTTGATCGGCAGATTCAAAGGTGAGGGTTAAGCCAAAGCGATCGCTAAAGGAAAGTTTTTCCTGCATTGTATCCCCAGCATGGACTTCTTCATTATTTTTCAAACTAGGTCTATCGGCAAAAAACTCTCGAATCAAGTGGCGGCGATTTGAGGTAGCATAAACTACCACATTGTGGGGACGGGCTGTCAAATTTCCTTCTAAAACAACTTTCAGCGCTTTGAAGGCATCATCGTCTTCTTCAAAGGATAAATCATCAACAAAAATGATAAATTTTTGTGGCACTCCGCGTAACTGTTCCACAATCTTGGGTAAATCTTTTAAGTCTGCTTTTGACACTTCCAGTAAACGGAGTTGGCGATGACTATATTCATTTAATAAGGCTTTGACTAAAGAAGATTTCCCCGCCCCTCGACTACCATAAAGTAATACGTGCAGCGCTTTCTCACCCGATAATAAAAATTCTGTATTTTTCAATAAGGCTTCTTGTTGTGACTCATAGCCCACGAGTGTACCTAGCTTAACTGGGTCAGGGTAAGGAATACCAACAAATTCCCCATCTTGCCAGCGTAAGGCGCGGTATTGAGCAAATAAACCTATCCCAAATTTCTGATAATGGGTGGCTAATTCTTCGACTGCATCTGCCCAATGCTCTAAATGATGTAAAGATAATGCTGTTTCTGACCCCATATCATCTTGTTCCAAATACCATACCACAGGTGAAATAGGTAAATGTGCTACGGCTTGCACCCATTGACTCAAAACAGCACTATTACATTCATAAAGACTTTGTAAGACTTGTAAATCATGCTTTACGGCTGAGATTAAAGCCGGGGGTAAATCTTTAAAGTCTTGCTGTTGAGTAACTTTGCTAAAGGGATTTTCGGCTATCAAAATTTGCGAAACTAAATAATCTTCCCAATTTTGCTTTCTCGTAGCTAAAGCGTGAAAGTAATTACCATAGGCTTGAAGAGAACCCCTAGCATCAGCATCAGCATAACGTATGGCTTGTAATAGTTCTTGAAATGCAATCCCGACATCAGTTTGTAGGACTGATTGGTACAGTAAAAGGGACGCTGCTTGGCGTTGGAGAAATTGTACTTGGGGATATAGAGAAGTAATTGCCGACATTACTGGATTATCCATCAATTAACTTAGTCAGTAGTCATCAGTTATTAGTCCAAAACCTTCACTATTGACTGTTGACTGTTGACTGTTGACCACATCATCAACATCTAGATAAGGTTTAACAATGAATTTAAGTGTAACTGCTGCGATCGCCTATGGTATGTTAGCGCTTATTGGTGGCATTATTGGCTACTTTCAGGCTAATAGTCAAGTTTCTCTCCTTAGTGGTGTTGTTAGTGGTTTATTACTATTTGTTGCTGCTTACTTGCAACTCCAAGGACAAACTTGGGGTTTAATTTTAGCAACTGTGGTGACTGCTGCACTGGTAGTCTTCTTTGCATTAAGGTTGGTTAGAACACGCAAGTTTATGCCTGCGGGATTAATGACTATTTTAGGGATGTTGTCACTAGTAGTTTTGGTCAATCAAATGGTAGCTCCTAAATAGTTTCAAAAATCTCCATCCCCCTGTGGCTGGGGATTTTGTTTAGTAGACTGCGACAAAATGTATTTTAAATTGATTGAGGATTGTCCTCACCATAGTACATCAGTATTAATAATATGTGAATGACTTTGACAGCATATCTGGTGGAATTAGGTGTATTTCACGTAACAAAAATCTCTTGCTCTAGAAATGTCGGCTTATTAAGTATATGCTGTATTGTAAATAACAAAGGAAATTAAGCAAAAATCTTTACTGATGACATAATTTTTGCTTATTTGGAAAAGGTGAAATATATACGTTTCTTTGCTTACGCATCAGGAGTTTATACAAAAACTCCGCTTTAGGAGATACAGGTAACGAAACATCATTGTGTTACATGATGTAATTTAATATTTTTTCAAAAAATCATTGCCGACCACCCAAAGTATCCGGTTTTTTGAACTTGGTGATGATAAATAAAAATAATACACATATTAAATTAATAGCTTTGAAAAGCCGAGAGTGAAAATGTATTAATTATTACAAATTATTTTAATACCTTAAAATGAGATTTCCTATTTATCTAACGTAGTAAGTGAAATCAGCTTTTGCATATCGATGTCATAGTCGGCATGATATGGGTTTTTATGTACCTTACTTTTGATAGATTCATCCTATAAAAAATCCTATGTTGAATATATGAAGAAGTATAAATCTGTCTTTAGATAGGTGCTTCAGTTAATCAAAAACTTCACCCACAAGGGGATAGGGTATTAAACCAGATCCTGTCAACAAATGACAAATAACAACTGATAACTGACACGCAAAGCGCAATCAATTATGGTTTATGAATAACCAGTAAAAAATCAATCACAAATCTATATAAGAAATTAAATAATCTGCCATAGTTTTTCCAAAAAATGAATATTTATTTTAAAGATTTCGTGGCGATTACATCAAAAATTAAAGCAAAAATAAAGGCCATTTTGGCAGGTATTAGTAAATGAGATGAGATATTTATAGATTAAAGCAATCATGATTGATATTTATATCCTTGTTGTTATCTACCTAGACGACTAAAACGAGACCGATCTTGAGATTAGGTGATTATCTCAGCAATTTTACGAACTAGGAAATAATCAATGTTATTACCACTGTCTTCTCAAAACGTTATCCAGCATCTGCAAGCAGCAGACCTGTGTAGCTCAGAAGATGGCAAATCAGACATAGTTGAATTGCCAATTAGCAAGAAGAACTACAATTTAGTGGTGAATTTAGCAGATAATCGCAAACTGCTAGTTAAACAAGAACGTGGTGTTGAAAATGATGGTATTCTCCATGAATTGTTTAATGAATGGCTATTTCACCAATTACTACAAAAGTTTCCCATTCTAGGTAATATTTCTGCGATCGCTCCTTTGGTGGTACATTTTGATGAGGAAAATTCCATCCTCGTTCGCAGTTATTTAAGCGAGTACCTGGATTTAGCTGAGTTTTATCAAAACCCGAATGTTTTCCCAAAAGAAATTGCGGCGGCGATTGGGACGACATTAGCAGCCCTACACCGTACTACCTTCCAGGGGAAAGAATATCGTGATTTCATGGCGACTGCGCCTCAAGGACAATTCCGCTATCATTTTTACAATCCGGCACAAGGAATAAGTTCTCTGAATCCAGAGATTTTTGGTAGAATTCCTACTGAAGCCTTAAAATTTCATGTTCTCTATCAATGCTATGAGAGTTTAGAAGCAGCGATCGCTGACTTGGCTTATGAGTGGGATGCTTGCTGTTTAACTCATAACGACCTCAAACTCAACAATATATTAATTCATTCCCGATGGAACCAATTAGATAATTGCCTAGTGCAATTGATTGATTGGGAAGCCTGTACTTGGGGAGATCCGGCTTTTGATTTAGGAACTATTTTAGCTAGTTATTTAGAAATTTGGCTTGAGAGTTTAGTTGTAGATCCCACTCTGGAATTAGCAGAGTCTTTAGAACTAGTAATGATACCACTAGAGGAGATTCAACCATCTTTAGTGGCTTTATTACAAGCTTATTTGCAAGCCTTTCCCATGATTTTGGAATACCATCCTAATTTTTTGGTACGAGTTATCAAGTTTATCGGCTTGGCTTTAATTCACCAAATTCAAGACAAGATTAATAACTGTAAATTATTTGATAATTCTCACCTTTATATGCTGCAAGTAGCTAAAAATCTGCTGACTATGCCTGAGCAATCCATACTGAGTATTTTTGGTATCTCGGAGGCAGAAATTCTCTCTCCGGTAGCAAAGGTTCCTCAAGTATCACATCCTGAGAAAGAAAAACAGTTAGTTCCCCTGTATTACGAAAAAACCCGCTTACGTGGTTGCTAAAAGCAAGATGATGAACAATTCAAAAAGCAAAATTATCAGTTTTGAATTTTGAATTTGTCATCGATTTGGTAAGAATTAATATTAGAGCCAGGATGTTTACCCTGTAGGGTTTTTCTAAATTATCAATTTTGAGTTTGGAATTGATTGATGCTAGATTATTCTGCTAACCCACTGTTTAATTCCCTGATGGATATTGCTACTAATATCCGAATTGAGCCGAACTTTTGTATCAACCATCCCAGTTATCAGCCTTTTGCTTTACCAACCAAAGTAGCAGATAGATTTCAGCACAACTCTCCTGCTCTACAAAATAAATATCTCGCCTTATTACTGCGTAACTTCCTTTATGGAATTTATTACAACGGTGTACTGCAAAGTAATTTGGCAAATGATAACTATGCTAGTTACTCGATGCCACAAAATTTAGCAACTAATACCAATGTGGGTATCGATTGGGAATTTTACGAACAACTGCAAGCCAGTAATCACGGACGGGGTTATTTTGACCCTAGTTGGCAGGTGTTACGTAAGGAACCAGATGGTAGTATAGCAGTGACTAAAGGTGGTTTAACTTTATACATAGAACCCGATTGCCATCTCAAACCCGGTAAAAAATCCGCCACTGTGGGGGAATCAGTAGCGATTTGGATGCCTAATAATCGATTGCAAAACGGCTACTACTTAGCTGTGAGTGATGTGGGACAGGAAAAGTCAGGTAACCCGGATGCTGATTTAGGTACAGGGAGAATCTATTTTAATTTCAGTGCAGCTGGTGCGATCGCACTCATGGATAGTTTAACTCAACAATTCAACGCCGCCGCACTTCCTTTTACCTTTCAAGTTCTCTATAATCCCTGCGCCTATGGACGCTATGACTCAGGTGTACTCTATTTTGAACACGAAAACTATCCAGTAATACATAAAATTCTTCAGGTTATATATCAAGAGTATCAAGCTTATTTTCAACCAGAGATACCCCTGTTTACCAAATTCCTAGCACCTGGGTTGAGTCTGGCTGAAGAACCTACGCAAAAATTTGCCGCACAAGAAACTTTTGGGATGAATCGTTGTCAAATTGTGGCGAATGCTTTGTTAGAAGCTTGGCAGAAGGGTAAGAATGCAGTCGAAGAAAGAATGAAGACGATTAACAAACACTTTCAACATCATTCTATAGATTTACAGCGTCCTTATCTTAACCCTACTTCTGAAGATATATATTCTCCATTAAAGTTATAAATTTTCCTTGCACAGTAATATGATTTTGTAGAGCGGACTTCTAGTCTGCTCTTTTTTTATTTGGTAATTTTCAATATGCCTTTTACTTATCATCGGACAATTCACTTTCAAGATACGGACGCTGCGGGAGTAGTTTATTTTGCTAATATCCTCAGCATTTGTCATGAAGGTTATGAAGCGTCTTTGAGAACATCAGGAATTAGTCTCAAGGAGTTTTTTACTAATCCTAATATGGCTTTTCCTATTGTCCATGCCAGTGTAGATTTTTTGCGTCCGCTATTTTGTGGAGATCAGGTGATAATTAGCTTAGTACCACAAAAGATTGGTGCGGAAAAGTTTGAGATTAATTATGAAATTTATTTGGCGGATGTGTTAGTGGCTAAGGCTGTAACTCGACACGTTTGTATTGATGCTAATACCAGAAGTAAGCAAGAGTTATCTACGGAAATTATTCAGTGGTTGGATGGCTATCGCAAGGAAACGGAGGAGGTGGAAAGGCGAAAGGCTAGAGAGGTTGTTTAACTTTTTTAAACGCAAAGTATCGCGGAGGTTGGCGCTGAGGGACGCAAAATTTTAACTATTTTCTTTGAGGGATAACGTTTCTTATGCCACTTTTCGCTCCTATCGCATCACCTTGATAACGTGGGATGATGTGGATACTCGCGTGCATAATATTTTGTCCGGCGGCTCGATTGATGTTCATACCTATATTAAAGCCATCAGGGGAAAACTCGGCTTTTAGAAATTCCTGTGCTTTATTCACCATTAACCAACAGGCTGATTGCTCTTTTTGGGGTAGCTCGAAGTAGTCGCTAACATGGCGTTTGGGAATAACTAATGTATGTCCTTTGCTGATCGGATAACCATCAAATATAGCGTAGGCGGTTGCTGATTCTGTTAATAATTTTAAGTTTTTATGGGGATTGCAAAATATACAGTAATTAGATGAATGGCGCTGGTTATTATAGTGGGTGTATTCATATATTTCTCGGCTTTCATCTAAATGAATTGAGCGAAAAGGCAGTTTAACAAGACATTGATATGTAGGTTTTTTATGAATATAATGTTCCCGAAATCCTTCCCTTTTAATATCTCTTCTGACTACATAATACGCTTTACCTCCTGGTTTTAATAAGTAGGCTATATCCATGAGGATATTAGCTTGGTCTTCAGGGAATAAAACATTTAAAACATACAAGCAAATTATAGTGTCAAATTTATTTTCAGGATATTGAGGAAAATAATAAGGGTCGTAACCTCTAATATCAAAGCCTTTGTGCTGCAATAATTTAACATCATTACCAAATCCACAACCAAAGTCTAATATTTGTCCTTGTAGCAGGTTTTGATTGATTAAAAACTGTGCAGGAAATGATAGATAAGTTCTTTCAATGGCGGTGAGATGGCTGAATTGATTTTTTTGCTGTTTCATGGAAATCTAAGACTCATCTGCTACCTTGTCTTAGCACAGCCAAAACTCAACCCGCGATACCCAATTCCACAGTCATAAATATGTTCTTATATTTATCTAAATTACTGCCTTTATTTTTTTATCCTTTGGGATTAGCTAGTGTCAGTTTAGTAGTAGCACTAGTAACTTTACGGAAACGTCCACGTATAGCGACTACAGCCATAGCTTTATCGTTAACTTTATTGCTATTGTGCAGTAACGCCTGGGTTGCTAAATACTTGGTGCGATCGCTAGAATGGCAAAATCTACCTCCCGCACAATTACCCAACGCTGAAGCCATTATCGTCTTAGGTGGTGCGACTAAATCAGTCTTTCCCCCAAGGATTACACCAGATTTAAGTGAACAAGGCGATCGCGTCATCTATGCCGCCCAATTATATCGCCAAAACAAAGCCCCACTCATCATCCTCAGTGGGGGACGCATCGATTGGCGCGGAAGTGGTTCATCGGAATCAACAGATATGGCAAATATCCTCACCTCTCTAGGTATCCCGGCTAGTGTGTTGATTGAAGAACCCGATTCACTCAATACTTATCAAAATGCCGTAAATGTCAAGAAAATATTAGCATCTCGTGGTATTGATAAAGTATTGTTGGTAACTTCAGCATTACATATGCCGCGATCGCTGAAAATTTTCCAACGTCAAGGTATGAACGTTATCCCCGCACCCACTGACTTTTTAGTTAGCGCAGGTGAACTCCAAGAACTCGGCAACACCCCCAAAGCCGCTATATTGAATTTACTACCAGATACTTACAACTTACACCTATTCACAAACGCCCTAAAAGAATATGTTGGTAGCTTTATTTATTGGTTAAGAGGTTGGGTGTAATTTAGAGACGCGATTAATCGCGTCTGCACAATTGTCAGTTGTCAATAGTCAATAGTCAATAGTAATTCTTCTTCGCTTCCCCTGCTTCCCCTGCTCCCTCTGCTCCCTAAAATCCATGAACGAAAACTTACCTTATATTCTGCCTGCGCCCCAACCCCAAGCCGAGGACACTTTTGCAGCTTATCAGACAACTCATCAGTTTTATTATGAAGTGCAAAAACGTTCTGAGTTTCAGCGCCATTGTGAATGGTATCGTACAACTGCCGAGCAGCATCGCCGGGAGTTAGAAAGAATGCGCGGCGAAGTTAATATTTTCTCATGGTTCCGCCGCTCCTGAAAGATTTGGATACTTTAGATAACTTCTAACTCATTTTCCCGTAGGTGAGCTTTAAATTTTTTACTAAACTGGATGAGAAAAGGTAAATTAGCACTAACAGGTCTACCTTGCCATTGGGTGACAATCTCCACAATTTCGCCTTCTGAGCCTTTGAGGTCAAAAGCTTTACCGCGATGTTCAGGATGATGGTAAACTACTACCGATTCTTTGACACGGACGCGATCGCCAACTTTCATAACAACATTCACACCTTTTTCAACAAGTATCTCCACGGCCATCCTCACTGAACTAACTTGCTTTTTTAACAAAAAGTATTGTTTACAACAGCAACTCCCATAGCACTCAACATTTACAGATGCTCTGTTTCACAACTCTCTAACTTATATACAAACAAAGCTTACCTACGCAGGCTTTGAGCGCAATTAGTGAGCAAAATTGCCTTTGCTGTGCGCTTTAACGACAGAATCAATTCTACAATAAATAGTCGTTAGTCCATAGTTATTAGTTATTAGTCAGTTGTCAGTTGTCGGTTGTCAGTTGCCAGTTATGATTGGTCAATAGTTCATAGTATTCTTCTTTGCCTCCCCTGCCTCCCCTGCCTCCCCTGCCTCCCCTGCTTCCCCTGCTTCCCCTGCTCCTCATCTACCCCTGGGTGAACAATATTGCTGCAATGATGGGGGTAGTTTCTGACACATCTGCTGAAATGATTGGGGACTAAGTTGCCACCAAGCAAATAATCCTATACCTGTACCTCCTATTAGTAACGCCAATAATCCCCCAACCAATAATAAAGGTTGACGGCGGTTTGGTTGTTTAATTGGGGCTGGGCTGGGTTCATCTGGAAGTTCCAAATCCAGCAATGCTTGAGAACTTTCCGTCAAGATAGATTCTTCTGGGTATCTTTCCAGTTCTGCTATTTCTGGTTCTGGAATCTCTACCAGTGGCGGCGTTGGTGTGATTGGCACTAAATATTCTTTAGAAACACGGCAAAGAGTCAGCACAACAGAAGTATTATCATGGCCATTTTTCTCATTGGCTAGATTAATCCAATGGTGGGCAGCATCTTCAACAGTCATTTGACCAGTTAATACTGGTACAGCGTAATCTTGCCAAGAATTTTCTACCCAGTTATTATCACTTAACCCATCAGAACATAATAATAAAATCCCATCTTCATCGATGATGAATCGCTTAATCGCCAACCGTAAAGATTCAGCATCTCTGTTTCCCAAGGCTTGAGTTAAAGCATTGGCATCTTGTCGCTGGAGTGCCTGCCGATACAAACTCCGGGCAGAACGGACTTCCCTAGTGACTATATCATCGTCTACTGTCAGCTGTTGGCAATATTCACAAGTGATCCAATAAGCACGGCTATCACCCACATTAGCCAAATAAAGCTCATGGCCATTATCTGATTGCCACTCAGATGTAGTTAATACTCGTTGCGGTACTTGTACTGCCATCACCAGGGTTGTGGCCATGCGTTCTCTACCTTGGCGCTTTTGTTCATCATTACGGGAATTAATGAGGTTGTTAGCCACACGCAGGCTAGCTTCTAGTTGTTCCTGTAACAAAGTTGGTGGGACAATTTCTGGCTGTGCGGCTACTTCGGTGAATAAAGCCCGAATTTGCAATTTTAGAGACTGCACTGCTAATTGGCTGGCGACTTCACCCCCTTGATGTCCGCCGATGCCATCACAAACGATCGCCAAATTTGGTACTAATAATTCATGGGAGTCAACAGCAGTATTGGGATAGCAAGTATCTTCATTTTGTTTGAGTTGGGGGCCTGCATCTGTCGCCCCTGCTATGGTTAAAGTTAATGGCAATTCTCCGGCGACGGCGAGTAATAAAGCATTAAGTTGAGTCGCAATAGTTTCTAACTCTACTTCTGAGTTAGCCATCTGCTGGATGATATTCTGCAACTTTGACGTAACGGAAGTTGTTGTCAACTCTAGTAGAGGCTGCCAAGAATCGCTCAAATCTTTTAAATTAGGCTGTTCTGTGGGTGTTTTGGCGTTAAGGTCTAACAGTCGCACACACCAGCCTTGGACACGTAAATTGTCTGCTCTCAGCAAGTTGTGAGCTAGTCCTAACTCCAGTAAAGGTGTCCACAGTTGGAGAATCTGCCATAACCAGTAAACTTGTCTGACTGGTTTGGCTTTTTCCCAGGCATCGATGATAGTTGGATAAATATTTCCTTCCTCATCTATGGGGACATTTTCTAGTAACAGGGTATTGTCTGCGCCTTCTGGTGAAGAGGTAACAAAACCATAGACTTGGGGGAGATGCGATCGCTCTGGATATAAGCGAAGATAAGGAATAACATCCGGCGGCAATTCTTGAGGTACCTCTGGAAGCAATCCCGGCCGAGTGTCCAGCCAAACCTGGCGTTCTATTACCTCATACCTATCTGATACTTTTGTACCTAGTGGAATCTCGGTTGCTAATGAGCCAGTAGCCCAAAGATAGCGGTGAACTAAAGGCGTTTGACAACTAGCGCAAACACGTTCTCCCGCAAAATTAATCGGATTATCACAGTTTTTATTTATGCAATAAATTATCCGTTCGATAGAAAGCATATAGGTATAAATTTTAAAAATAAATTAAGTGGTGAAGTTCGATTAACTTTAGCAGTCAAAGGCTTGAAGGACAGAATAGACTGGTTCTGTGTACCTGTGGCTACACATTGTTACTGATTTTAATCAAAATTGCTGGGAAAAAGGGAATGGGTAATGGGTAATGGGTAAGAGTTATGTTTGATCACCAATTACCAATCACCAATTACCAAATCCAGATAACCAGCAACTAAGCTGGTTTGTGTGAATGTAGTGTCTAGGATGGCGCTATGCCAATATCTACCTTAATTTGGCTACTGGCTGGAGCAGTTCTCTGCTTAACAGAATTGTTCTTACCATCGGCGTTTATCGCTTTCATGATGGGAATTAGCGCCTTAATGGTGGCGTTACTATCTCAATTGGGGTTAGCTTTATGGCTGCAAGTTGTGGCTTGGTTGTTTCTTTCTACCGTCTTGATTGTACTTTCCCGTCGATTTTTGCAACCACGACAACGTAAGTCAAAAATTCAAGATGCGATTACGGCAGAAACCTTAACAGAAATTCTTCCCGGACAAGCAGGACGAGTATTATACGAGGGAAATTCTTGGCGGGCAAAGTGCGATGACGAGCAAATCACTATCGCCCCGCACCAAAGGGTTTATGTAGTCAGGAGGGAAGGCACTACTTTAGTGGTGATGCCAGAAAATCTGCTGCATTTTTAGTCATTAGTCATTAATTAGACTTACGCAGTGTTACTAATTTTCTAGCTTTTTTGTCAAGGGTCAAGGGTCAACAGTCAAAATCAAGGTTTTTGGACTGTTGACTATTGACCGCCCTCAGAAGGGTTTTTTGGTTCAGTGCGTAAGTCTTAATTAATAGTTAGTTATAACTTATACAGAAATATTTGGAGGTTGGTAATGGAACAGTTATTTTTATTGATTGCTTTAGCGCTCGGTGGTTCTGCCGTTGCGGGATCTGTGAAGGTGATTAATCAAGGTAATGAAGTTTTAGTAGAAAGATTAGGTAGCTACCACAAAAAGCTAGGCCCTGGACTAAATCTCGTCCTTCCTTTTATTGATAAAGCCGTCTACAAAGAAACTATCCGCGAAAAGGTTTTAGATATTCCGCCCCAAAAATGTATTACCCGTGACAACGTAGGGATTGAAGTAGACGCAGTGGTTTACTGGCGGATTGTCGATATGGAAAAGGCTTGGTACAAAGTAGAAAATCTCCACTCGGCGATGGTGAACTTGGTACTGACTCAAATTCGCTCGGAAATGGGACAGTTGGAGTTAGATCAAACCTTTACGGCTCGTTCCCAAATTAATGAACTTTTATTGCGGGATTTGGATATTGCCACTGATCCTTGGGGTGTAAAAGTCACAAGGGTAGAACTGCGAGATATTATTCCTTCGCAAGCTGTACGGGAATCGATGGAATTGCAAATGTCAGCAGAACGACGCAGAAGGGCAGCGATTTTAAATTCTGAGGGTGAACGGGAAGCAGCCGTTAACTCTGCCAAAGGTAAAGCCGAAGCCCAAATATTAGATGCGGAAGCCAGGCAAAAGTCGGTAATATTACAAGCAGAAGCTGAACAAAAAGCGATCGTTCTCAAAGCACAAGCTGAACGTCAGCAACAAGTTCTCAGAGCTCAGGCTATTGCCGAATCAGCAGAAATTCTTGCCCAGAAAATCAATTCCAACGGTACTGCTGAACAAGCCCTAGAGGTGTTATTAGCTTTGGGTTATCTCGATATGGGCGCAACCATCGGTAAGAGCGATAGTAGCAAAGTCATGTTTATGGACCCCCGCGCTATTCCCGCGACTTTAGAGGGTATTCGCTCGATTGTTTCGGATAGTCAGTCTTCAGTGGTCAATGGTCAATAGTTGCTGCTAGTGACTAATTTCACTCGCGTGATTCATTTGGCACTTACCACACAAACCGAAAAACTCCAGAGTGTGGTAGAAAATTTTAAACTTATGGTCAGTTTCTAACTGGTCTTCTAAGTTGTGGACAGGGCATTGATGAATAGGAATAGATACACCACATTGCAGGCACGTAAGGTGGTGTTTATCTTGCTGCGCGAGGCTGTAGAGAGCTTCGCCATTGGGTAAAGTCCGTACCTGCACCAAGCCTTCTAGTTTTAAGGCTTCCAAGGAACGATAAACTGTTGCTAAGCCCATACTCTGATTGCGATTACGGAGTTCTACATAAATATCCTGGGCAGAAATACCTTGTTTAATGGTTTGCAACAGGCTTAAAATGCGCTCTTGACTGCGGGTGCGTATGGCTCTCATAGACTATTATTTAAATTTGCCACTGGATTAGAAGCTGTTACACTGCCTAACTAATAAAAACTCTACCCACAAGGGGATAGAGTTTTGTCAGTAGTCAGTGGTCAGTGGCAAAGATATGTAAAAACCACCCATTAGGGGTTGGGGTATTAGACCAGATCATTTCCACAACTGACAACTGACGACTAACAACTGACATACGCAGTGCAATAAATTAACTTTAACGTCTCGATTAACTTATTTTTACTCAGTTGGAACAGAAAGTTATAGTATAGCGATCGCAGCTTTCAGCAAAACTCCGTGCAAACTAAGTATCTAGCCAAAATTTTCGTGACACTTCGTCCTTCCGTTTTAGACCCAGCTGGTGTGGCTGTACAATCTGGCCTCCAGCAAATGGGATACGATAACGTTGATCATGTACGGATTGGTAAGTACATTGAACTCAACATTACTACTTCTGATGAAGCAAAAGCGCGTCAAGACTTAGACCGCATCTGTGACCAAATGTTATCTAATCCAGTAATTGAAAATTACCGCTTTGATTTGATCGAAGTCGAAACCCAGACCGGAGTATTTTAGGGATCGGGCAATAAGTAAGAAAACAACAATAGCAACTGACAACCGACAACCGACCCTCCGGGTTCGCCAGTTACTCATGGGGGAAACCCCCAAGACCGTACTGGCTCACAACTGACAACTAACAACTAACTAATCATGAAATTTGGCGTTGTTGTATTTCCTGGTTCTAATTGCGATCGCGATGTTGCCTATGTCACTAGAGACCTACTAGGACAGCCAACTCGGATGGTTTGGCATCAAGACACTGATATTGCTGATTTGGATGTGGTGATTATTCCCGGTGGATTTAGTTATGGTGACTATTTACGCTGTGGGGCGATCGCTCGGTTCTCCCCTGTGATGCAGCAGGTGGTGGAACACGCCCAGAAAGGTAAGTTGGTTTTGGGTATTTGTAATGGTTTTCAGGTCTTAACGGAAGCCGGACTGTTACCCGGTGCATTGGCGAGAAATCGAGATTTGCATTTTATTTGCGATCGCGTCCCTCTCACCGTTGAGAGTACCAATAGCCTTTGGACTCAAGCTTACAACCCTGGCGAAGTCATCACTCTGCCAATTGCCCACGGAGAAGGCAGATTTTATGCTGATGAGGCAACTTTATCTGAGATTGAAGATAATGGGCAGGTGCTGTTCCGTTATGCGGGTGAAAATCCCAACGGTTCTCTGAATAATATAGCCGGGATTTGCGATCGCCAAGGCAATGTTTTAGGCATGATGCCTCACCCTGAAAGGGCTTCTGACCCTGTGCTTGGTGGTAGCGATGGATTAAAGTTATTCCAAGGGTTGCTTGAGAAGGTGGTGGCGTTGGCATAATGTTGACCTCCGCACCCATCATAGTTAAACAAGATAGAGGCACAGTCAGGCTGTGCCTTTCTCCGTTGCTATTAAAGTGCTTATTGTAACTATATAATGTCAATTTCTAATGAAACTAAACAATTTATTCAATGGATACAATCTTTTGATTATCGTGTTTTAAAAAACAAAGATGATGTCGAGATAAATTTCATTGTACCTATGTTTCGTCATCTCTGTTATCCCAGGACATATTCTACAGGCAACTATCCTTTAGATACTCAAAAAATTGAAAGAAATCTAGAAAGTATTTATATATATTTCTCTACTGATGATGTTATTAAACAAAATGCTGAAACAGCTTTAATCATTGCTATATATTTGGATCCAAATTCTCATAATTTTTCAGAAGCTATCGAACGCGCCAAGTTTTTTAGTACTTATTTAAAACCTTTATATTTTTTAGTAACTAATGGCTATCATGTGAGAATTTTTCAGTATTTTATTTACCACAAGGAAGAATTAATTTTTGATAAAAGTGTTGATTCTTTAAAAAATACCCATATAGCCACAGAATTCCATAATAAGTTCAATTTCAATTTAGTTAAAAATATTGATAAGAACACAGCTAATATTTCCAAATATACACAATATAATCTCATAGAAAAATCCTTACGACGGTACAATTTGCAGGAAATTGTAGCTAATACTGACTTTAGAACCTCTACTTTTCGAGAAGGCGATCGCCTGACTGTTGTCAAGCCTAAAGTAGTTATAGAATGTAACCTACCTAAAGCTTTTGGGGAAGGTAATTGTCAAATACAATTTAGCAGCGTTATCTTAAGAGGACTAAAGGTTAGCTTAAATCATCAATATATTTTAGGTAACCTCATGACAGGCTTAAATACCCGTCCAGAATGGGGTTGTCGGAGTTTTCTTAAACAATTAGATGATAACGCTTTTGAAGTTAATCTAGGTCAAACAACAGTTATATTGTCTGACTTAGAAACAGCAGACTTGTGTTTATGTATCGATATAGTTTCCGAAGAATATAAAAAATCAATTGTTGCTTTTGAAAATGCTTTAGAAACTTGGGATTTTGAATTTACAGAATTTTTAGGTGTGCGTGGAGTTACTCTGTTTTCGGTAGATGCAAAATTATGGCGATTAATGCACAATTTTGCCAATGAGTTTAACTATGTACAAGGTAAATCAGAGTGGCATTTATTTCAGCAAGAAGATATTTCCATTCGTGTCAGTCGTGGAATTCGGGATCATGCTTTTATCTTACCCAAACCTGTCAATTATTTATCCATATTACCCAATGGTATAATTAACATAGTTTATGAAATCAATGATGTACATTTACAATCTTTGGAAAAAGGCGAACTGAATACATGGCAACAAGATATCGGCCCGCGAGGAACTTGGACTGCTAAATATACTCAACAATGGTTGTTAAATCAATTTATTCCTAAAGTTATTGACTATTATTCTGACAAATATCCTTTGTCTGAGGAGGAATTATTAAATAATATATTGAGTACCGAAAATAACAGGATTTATATTACAGAAATTCATGAGATTCAAGAATTAATTCCTTATCTCCAAGATATACAATCTTGGCTAAATATATATATAGACAATATTTCAACTACCTTATTACGAGTATATTACAGGGCATTGAATAACTTAGTACGGAATACAGATTCATCAATAGAAGGCATGGATTATATTATCCGTAACTTATCTTTGATGGAGTCTGACAATACAAAAGATAGAGTGAAAAGTAATTTCCAGAAATGGAATTTTAAAGATGTAATCTATTATTTAGATGCTCAAGTGGGTAGAATTAATAATTATCAATATGAAAATAGTTTTAAAGCAGTTTTAATTACTCGCATTTTTATCTGGATTATCGAACATGGCAAAATAAGCTGTTCCCAAGCCCAGTTAAATGCTGCAAAGCAAGCCTTACTACCACTGTGGGAGCAAAGCCGCTTTGAAATGCGCCATGTTTATCCAAATCGTTAATTTTATTCACCTCTAGAGAAAAGCATATTCCCTATAACCCGTTTCCCATAAATGCCCAAGTTAAGGTGTAGTTGGTTCGGAAATACTCAGGGTATTTTTGGGATTCTCTTTTTGTACTATGGTTGCGGTTATTTCTGTAGTATCTGTTACTTCTGTTTCATTATTTACACTAGAGGGACGTAAGGCTGTCAAGGCAGTTTTAATGATTACAGCAGTGGGGACAGCAACAATCACTCCCAAAAGTCCCCCAACTCTAGCTCCTGTCAAAACAGATATTAATATCCATACTGGATTTAAGCCAGTAAAATTGCCCAAGATGCGGGGAGCGATTAAGTTTTCCAGAATTTGCTGGACAATTACCGCCGCAATTAAAACTCTGACTCCCATCGAGAAATCTTGCAGTGCGACTAGTGAAGTAGTAAGAGCAATACCCACAGAGCCACCAAATGGTACAAGCGCCATAATGCCAATAGTTAGCCCAAATAACAACCCAAATGGCACCTTCAGCCATAAGAAGGCAGGAATGAGGGCTGATGCCATACAAGTAGATAAAATTAATTGGGTAATAAAGAAATTTTGAAAGCTCAAGCGTACTGTTTGCGAGAATGGAGCGCGAAATTTAGTAGGGAGCCATTCTACTAAGCTTTGCCAGAGTTCACCGCCATGCTGAAGAAGATAGAAAGTTAACACCATCGTCAACAGAAAATCTAGCAAGCTGGTGAAAGTAACAACGGCCAGATTGAGGACTTGTCCGGCGATCGCCTGTAGTTGTCCCTTGACGCGATCGTTGATCTGTACTACCAAAGCATCCAGGTTAATCGGCAAACCTACAGTCTCAGCTTTCTCGTTTAACATCATGAGCTGCGATCGCCCAGAATCAATTAACTCTGGGATACGTGCTACCAGTTGTTGAGCTTGGGTAAGCGCTAGGGGAAACAAAGTCACACCCAGAGCTAACAAAATTGATAGAGCCAATAAAAACACTAAAATAGCAACTTGCTCTCGCCTCGCGCCGCGATGCGCCATCCAACTAACAGGGTAGTTGAGCAGAAATGCTAAAACTGAAGCTCCGACTAAAATGACTATTAAGGAATGGAAGTAATCAAAAATTGCGGAAATTGCCCAACCATTGAGAACTAATAAAGGAGCGAACAGAGCGATCGCCCCAATTCTCGCTATTGGTGTTAGTGTTTGCCACCAGTTGAGTAGCTTGAGTGTCTGCATCTTGAGCCGATTGCGGGATAGAACTAAAAAATTCTGTATCTATAGCTTATTATCTCTAACTACATCATTGTCATTCATCCCTCTAGTTTAGGATTTGACGAAAAAACAATGGAAGACTTTCAATCAAGTCAAAAAATCATGGGGAGCGAGGAAGAGTCAACTATTCCCAAAACACAGCTTATTTTACATCTAGTTCCTGTTATCGGCTTTTTCCCATCCCTATGGGCCGTTTATCGCTCTCAAGGTAGCCGGGAACAACTAGCTGTGAGTCGTCTGTCTATTACTTTGGCGTTTACTTGGTTGTTGGGGTATCTCTTGTTGGCTACTGGAGCGGCAACTGCGGAATTTTTCACACTGCGCCTGTTAATCCTGAATGGCTTTTTTACATCTGGTTACTTTTTGGTAAGTATCTGGTTAATTTTGCGCCTACTCCAAGGTAAGTCCCATCGTTTACCGGGGTTAAGTCGCTTTGCAGAACAGATGTTTAGCAAATATTTATCTTGACTTTCTCAGATGATTAGGCAGCATTTTTACTTAATGGCTAACAAAATCGCAAATAATTTTCTTATAGGCCTAGTCAAAGGGAACGGACTATTGCCATACTGCAATAAATCAATTAAAAAATTGCCACAATGACAAAAAATCCTGCTATAAGTGTTGTGGTTGAAAGCAAAATAAAATGTCAATGTAATTGATTAAAAGTTAGCTATTATGGGTTGATTTATCTGCATTATTGTAATTCAGCAAATTTACTTAATTCATCAGTATAGTGTGAGGAAGTCTGTGACCATTCAAAGAACTTCAGCAGAAGGAAATCCATCGTCAAACGCCCCTAACTCCAGTGGCAAAAATTCGCACAATACTAAACCGGGGCGTTGGCTATGGTTTTGGATGGGTATGGGTGGAATTGCGATGGTATCAGCAACAGCCGGAGCGCTATTAGCTGTTTCGTTAACCAGTACACCATTGCAACAAGCTCAACTCAGCCCCCAGGAAGAAGCAGTCTTTGATGGTGATGCCATCTCTGGTAGTGGATTACGTTTCTCTGAGTTAACTCGGCCTGTGAATTTATTAGTCATGGGGATGAGTGTACTACCACCAGATGTGCAAACTCCCCCTGCTGAAGCCCAAAATCTCCGCTACCTACCCCAAGTCAATTCCTTTGATGGTCTTGCTGATGTCATGCTCATGGTGAAGTTTGACCCAGAGACCAAAAAAATTGCTATGCTTTCCATTCCCAGAGATACCCGCACGCGTATAGAAGGGCATGGAGTCAGAAAAATTAATGCCGCTAACGTGGAGGGTGGGCCTGCTTTAACAGCCACAACTGTTAGTAACCTGTTGGGTGGTGTGGGTATTGACCGCTATATCCGCATTAATGTTTTGGGTGTTGGTAAACTTATTGATGCTTTGGGCGGAGTGACAGTTTATGTCCCCAAAGATATGAAATATCAAGATCATTCCCAACACTTATACATTAATTTAAAGGCAGGTAAACAGCATCTCAATGGCGACCAAGTACTACAATTACTCCGCTTCCGTCATGATGAGCTAGGAGATATTGGCCGGATTCAACGCCAGCAAATGGTAATGCGTGCCTTAATGGATCAAGCTCTTAACCCTGTAACAGTAGCTCAGTTACCAAAAATTCTCAACGTAGTTAAAGATAATATCGACACCAACTTGACAGTTGAAGAATTAGTGGCGCTAGTGGGTTTTGGTGTGCGGACTAATCGCACCAATATGCAAATGTTAATGCTTCCCGGACGTTTCAGCGAACCGAATGAGTATAACGCCAGCTATTGGATACCAAGTAAAAATGGTATTGCTAAACTGATGGCACAGCACTTTGGTTTGGAATCTCTATCAGAAAACCCGGTAAATGATCCAACATCTGTGCGAGTAGCAATTCAAGATAGCACAGGTAGCGATCGCTCTCAACTACGTCCTTTAATCAATGCCTTAGAAAAAGCAGGCTATCGTAACGTTTATGTGGCTAATGCTTGGACTGAACCGTTGGAAGTCACTAATATTATTGCCCAGCAAGGTGACGGTAACAGCGCTGAGTCTATTCGCAACGCCTTAGGTTTTGGCGAAGTGCGGGTAGAAAGCACCGGTAGTCTCAACTCCGATATTAGTATCCAAGTAGGCAAAGATTGGTTACAGCAAAAATCTCTGTCAGAGGATTCTATTAAGTTCTAAGATCCCGTCAGGTAGGATCTACGCACCCAGGTTTTCTATTGAGACTGGGTGTAAGGGGTTTAAATATTTACACCCCTATACCCCTATACCCTTGATTTTTCGTTTTGTCCTTTATTCATAGCAATCCTAAAGCTTTGAGACTGCGCCGAGTAACTTCAATTCGGGCAGCAGCGTCATCATTATTGCGTATATCAATATTGGTGGCAAAGAAATATACATTATTGTTTTGTTCCAAATATCCAACAAACCAGCCAATATTCGGGGTAACACTTGCCGCCCAGCCTGTCTTTCCTCGCAATATATAATTTGGAGTACGTTCGTAAATCATGATGTCTTGAACTAGATCCAAAGTACGTTGGGAAAAGGGTAACTCTTTGCGGTGCAGACGTTGTAGAAACTCAATCTGTTGTTTGGGTGTAATTTGCAAAGGCCCTTCTAGCCAAAATCGGTCAATTTGCTCAGGTGTGCCGATTTGCAGGTTCCCATAGCCGACTTGCTTGATAAATTTCTCCATCCGTTCATAACCAATTTTTCGAGCTAGTACTTGGTAAAACCATACTGTCGAATTTCTGAATGCTTGGCGTATATTGGTGTCTTGATTCCATGTGGGGAACTGGCGCTGAATACCGTCCCAAGTCAAAATAGCTACGTCATTGGAAATCACCCCAGTCTCTAAAGCTACGAGAGAGTTAAAAATTTTAAAAGTCGAGGCGGGAAGGAACGATTGTGAGTTGCGAGCAGTGTTGTGTTCGTAAAATTTTTTGTTGTTGCGATCGTAAATTAGAATAGAACCTTTGATGCCCAGTTGATTAAATGAACGTCCAAGGTTAACACTCACAGGAATTGCAGGTGTCTGAATTTCCTGGGAGTGTCCTGGCATACCTGGAAAATTGCTAGTTGTTAAAAATATCACAAAGGTAGTGATAGCGACGATTATTGCCAGGGAATTTCGTCGATTTTGAGACATAAGGGAACACCAAAAAATAAATTATCCCAAATTGACGGTTAGTAGGGTGCGTCAGTATGAATATTTTTTTGGTGCAGCTAGGTTTTCTCCAACTGACGCACCCTACCTACTGGGATATTTTTTATCTGGAAGCCCAGAAATCTATTTCTCTGTTTGGTTGATTAGTCCGTGTGATTTTATAGTTGCTATCTGCTTGTTGACGTTCTCATCACCGTTGATTTATCGAAAAAAGTAATAAACACCCAATATAAATGGGAATACTAAATTTGCTAGTTATCAGTTCAAGGGTTGCTAATAGACTTCTGCCGTTAGTATGCAACGACTCTGTTGAATACTAAAGTTCTCACTACAAAACTTTAATTATTTACCCTGTTCTACTTACATAACTCCAAATCAAACCTGACGACTTATGAAATAGCTTATGTATAATGAAACACTGAAGCAGCAAATAAATCTACTCCAGCAACAAAACGCTGAATTAAAGCAACAGTTAGCAGCAACCACCCAAGAATCTAGTGCAATTATTGCCCGACTGGAACAGGAACTCAGTGAATCTAAAAACTGGTGGCTATTTTTTGATCTATCAGTGGATATACTCTGTATTACTGACTTTAATGGCTATTTTCAGCGAGTAAATCAGGCTGGTGAAAATATTCTGGGTTATTCTCAAGCGGAGCTTTTATCTTTACCCTTCATGGAGTTAGTACACCCAGAAGATAGAGCCGCTACTTTGGCAGAAATGTCTAAGTTAACTGAAGAAATTCGGGTTTTTCGGTTTGAAAATCGCTATCGCTGCAAAGATGGTTCCTATTGCTGGCTATCGTGGACTTCTGTTGCTCACGACAACTATATTTTTGCTATGGCTAGAGATGTGACCGATAGCGTTGAGCTTCGCTTATGCAAACAAACTGAAGCCATGCTACGTCAACAAGAAGCCCAATATCGCGGCATTTTTGAGACTGTTAATGATGGTATCAATGTTTTTGATCTGGATACTGGTGAGATGGTTGCTGTTAATCCTGCTTTATGTGAGATGCACGGTTATTCTCAAACCGAGTTTCTCAGTCTCCGCCCCACAGACTATATTCATACCGAGTCTTATGATCAGTTTAAGGATTTCATCAAAACAGTTAAATCTGGACAGAAATATCATACCCAAGCTGTGGGTATCCGCAAAGATGGTACTAGCTTTGAGATAGAAGTCACAGGAAAACTTTTTGACTACGATGGTAGGCCTCATGCCATTTCAGTAGTGAGGGATATTAGCGAGCGTATACAGTCAGAGCAAGAGCAACAAAGATTACTAGCAATCTTGGAAGCGACTCCTGATATTGTAGGGATTGCTGATGTTTATGGAACGAATTGCTACTTAAATAAAGCAGGACAGAGGATGCTTGGTATATCCTCAACTGACCAGTTTCCCATCAGCGAAGCCGTAGGATTGTCAATATTCGAGAAGTTTCAGACTGAGATAATTCCTCTTGTTATGCAACAGGGGATTTGGTCTGGAGAAGCTTTAATGCGATCGCGCAACGGAGAAGAGTTCCCTGTTTCTCAAGTGATTATTGCCCATAAAAATGAACAAGGGGAAGTAGAATTTTTATCCACTATTGCCCGTGATATCCGCGATCGCCAACAAATTGAAGCCCGACTCAGACAGCAAGCGCAAGATTTAGAAGCAACTGTGCAAGAACTCCAACGCACTCAAACGCAGATGATTCAAGCCGAGAAAATGTCTAGTTTAGGACAGTTGGTTGCTGGTGTCGCCCACGAAATTAATAATCCTGTTAACTTTATCCACGGTAATCTCAATTATCTTGAGGAACATACTCAAGACTTACTGCGAATTATTGAGGTTTATCAACAAAAAAATACCAATTACGAACCTGGTTTACAAGATTTGCATGAGGAAATCGACCTGGAATATATCCAACAAGATTTGCCAAAAATCTTAAACTCTATGAAGGTGGGTACTCAACGTATCCGCCAAATTGTGTTGTCGTTGCGTACTTTTTCTCGCATGGATGAAGCCGAATTTAAAGCTGTGGACATTCATGCAGGCATCGACAGTACTTTGATGATCTTACAACATCGCCTCAAAGAGCAACCAGAACGTCCGGCCATTCAAGTGATTAAAGAATATGGGGTTTTACCGTCAGTAGAATGCTATGCAGGGCAACTTAATCAAGTTTTTATGAATATTCTGGCCAATGCCATTGATGCTTTAGAGGAGTCGGTTGTCAGTGGTCAGTGGTCAGTAGTTAATGCTGAAGTAACGGACAAGGGACAACAAACTAATGACATCCCCACAATTCGGATTTCTACTTCAGTTATTGGTTCTAATTGGATTAAGATGGCGATCGCTGATAACGGTATGGGTATGTCTGAAAAAACTCAACAACAGATATTTAATCCGTTTTTTACTACCAAACCTGTGGGCAAAGGAACAGGTATGGGGATGTCTATCAGCTACCAAATCATCACCGAAAAGCATGGCGGTAAACTGCTATGCAATTCCCACCTGGGAAAGGGTACAGAATTTATCATTGAAATTCCTATTCAACAATAAATAACTTTTGACTAACATTAAAAAATGTTGCCTAATGACGATTAAGTAGTTACACAAAAAAGCATGGAATAATTATCCCATGCCTTTCTGATAATCAAAATTTTATTTGTCATTTATTGATGAGTTCGTAGTAGCAGTATCTAGGAAGATGAGAACAGAAAATAATCATCAGCCCGTTCCCTGCTATATTTACCAAGTCTCTGCTGTACGCTTTTTATAAGGATCACCTGTAAATGGTTGTACGCCTATAATTGGATAAGCATCGTCATTAGGGCCAAAAATCCGCAAGAAGGCTTCAGAAACATACTGCACTACGCCAGCGATAATTTTGGTAATAGCCATAAAGTTGGACTCCTATTTGAGTCAATTTCTGGTGATTTATCTACTCTAATCCCAATAACTTGATCTGAGTCTTACTCTCAATATATTGAGAACAAAAGCAATACTTTTTCAGATAGCTTTGCAATACTTTAAATTGTGGGAGAGTTGACAGTTTTCACCAAGATTTTAACCTAAAAATTTCTATGAGAAAAGGTGAAAAACCAAGGGAGAACAAGCTGATATTTTCCTTCTCTTCCTCCCTGCCAAAAGCATCGAAAATTCTTGTGGATATTCTGCAAAAATAGTCATTATCGGAATATTATCGAAATTAACTATTAATAAATATTAATTAATGGATATTTTAAATCTTATGAAAGGCTAAAAAGCTTGTGTGTCCTTGTGAATAAATAATTTCTGCTTAGGGGTTGACAAGATTTATGGTAAATTCTACCATAATAAAAAGAGCATTCTTTTAAGGAAGCGCTTGCATGACAACTATCCCCATCTGGGATGTTCAGCCAACCCCAGAACTAAACATCTCTGCGGCTGATTACAGCCTACTTACCGATCTTTATCAGCTGACAATGGCTGCTTGTTATACAGGTGAAGGCGTAGAACAACGACGGGCTAGCTTTGAGTTATTTGTGCGGCGATCGCCAGAGGGTTTTGGCTATTTAATTGCGATGGGACTGACGCAAGCACTGGAATATTTAGAAAAGTTAAGTTTTAGCTCGGAACAGATAGCAGCATTACAAGCCACAGGCATTTTCGCTCATGCAGGGGAAGGCTTTTGGTCATTGCTAGCAGAGGCGCGATTTACTGGGGATGTGTGGGCAGTACCAGAAGGGACAGCCGTATTTGCTAACGAGCCACTGTTACGGGTAGAAGCACCGTTATGGCAAGCACAGTTAGTAGAAACTTACTTATTAAATACACTCAATTACCAAACCTTAGTAGCCACAAGAGCAGCACGTCTACGTGATATAGCTGGTGAGCAAGCAACACTTTTGGAATTTGGTACAAGACGGGCTTTTAGCCCCCAAGCCTCTTTGTGGGCAGCACGGGCAGCTTTAGCGGGTGGTTTAGATGCCACCTCCAATGTGTTAGCAGCGCTACAACTGGGACAACAGCCAAGTGGTACGATGGCTCACGCCTTGGTTATGGCGTTGTCGGCGATGGAAGGTAGTGAAGAACAAGCCTTTAGTGCGTTTCATCGCTATTTTCCCGGTGCGCCATTGTTAATTGATACTTATGATACTGTTGCGGCTGCTCAGCACTTAGCAGAAAAAGTGAATACCGGAAAAATGGAATTATCCGGTGTCAGGTTAGATTCTGGTGACTTAGTGAGTTTATCAAAACAAGTGCGATCGCTCCTGCCGAAAGTATCGATTTTTGCCAGTGGCGACTTAGATGAATGGGAAATTGCCAAACTCCAAGCAGCCGGCGCAGAAATCGACGGCTACGGACTAGGAACCAAGCTAGTTACAGGTTCCCCCGTGAATGGAGTTTACAAACTCGTAGAAATTGACGATATCCCAGTGATGAAAAAGTCCAGTGGTAAAGCAACATACCCAGGTCGTAAGCAAATTTTTCGTTCCTATGGGGGAGGTCAGGTTCAAGCAGACAGATTGGGGTTAATCACAGATACACCCTTAATTACAGAAAAACCTTTGTTGCAATTGGTAGTTAAAGAAGGTCAACGCCTACAACCCCCAGAAAAGCTGTCCGCAATTCGCCAACGCACCGCCGCTTCTGTCGCCAGTTTACCCGAACAAACAAAGCGTTTAGATAATCCCGTTCCCATACCCATAGAAATTTCCACTGCACTGCAAAATTTGACAGAAGTTACATTGCAACGTCTCAACTAACGACAACTGACAACTAACAATGAAAAAAATTGCTTTATTTGGTACTAGTGCAGACCCACCGACGGCCGGACATCAGACTATTTTACGCTGGTTGTCTGAGCGTTATGATTGGGTGGCGGTTTGGGCGGCGGATAACCCGTTTAAATCTCATCAAACACTATTAGAGCATCGGGCGGCAATGCTGCGGCTGTTGATTGCGGACATAGAAGCGCCTCGGCAGAATATAGCTTTAGAACAGGATTTGAGTAGCTTTAGAACCCTGGAAACATTGGAGAAAGCAAAATTACGTTGGGGTACAGAAACAGAGTTTACTTTGATCATTGGTTCAGATTTACTGAGTCAGTTACCCCGTTGGTATCGAGTTGAAGAATTATTACAACAGGTGCAACTGTTGATTGTGCCACGACCAGGATATGCCATAGATGGGACTAGTCTAGAAGCTGTGCAACAACTGGGCGGTAAAATAGCGATCGCCTCTCTTACTGGTCTAGATGTTTCTTCAACAGCGTATCGTGAACGTGGAGAAACCGAAGCTCTCACCCCCCCTATAGTCGAATACATTCATCAACAGCATTTGTACAAATGCCCGGACGCAACCAAAAAAAGTTTTCAACTTCGTTAAATCAACAACCCTTAGCCGATTTTAAGGTTGGTGTTGATAATGTAATTTTTTCTGTAGATACTGAAAAAAATCGGCTGTTAGTTCTGTTAGTAATGCGACAGCAAGAACCATTTTTAAATTATTGGAGTCTTCCTGGTACTTTAGTGCGAGAAGGAGAGTCTTTAGAAGACGCTGCTTATCGCATTATGGCAGAAAAAATTAGAGTCAAAAATCTCTATTTGGAACAGCTATACACCTTTGGCGGCCCCGAACGCGACCCAAGGGAAGCAACTGGCAGTTATGGTGTACGTTACCTATCAGTTAGTTATTTTGCTCTCGTCAGATTTGAAGAAGCCGAATTAATTGCTGATGGTGTTACTGGTATTGCTTGGTATCCAGTCAAGCAAGTACCAAAGTTATCCTTTGACCATAATGAAATTTTGGCTTATGGGCATAGACGCTTACGCAACAAATTAGAGTACAGTCCGGTTGCATTTGAAGTATTACCAGAAATGTTTACTTTAAATGATTTATATCAGTTGTACACAACAGTTTTAGGCGAAAACTTCTCTGATTATTCTAACTTTCGAGCGCGTTTACTCAAATTAGGCTTTTTATCTGACACCGGAATCAAAGTATCACGCGGCGCAGGTCGTCCCGCGAGTTTATATAAGTTTGATGCTGAAGCCTTCGCTCCCTTCAAGGACAAACCTTTAGTATTTATTTAATTGGTAATTGGTAATTAGTAATTAGTAATTGTTGATGCAGAGATAACGCGATGTGCGACTTATTTGTGAAACCCCTCTCCATTAGACGCGAAGCGGCTTCCCGCAGGGTACCTCTCCCCATTGGCGTTAGCCTGCCGTTAGGCAAGCGGAGAGAGGCTTTGAATCTTGCGCCCCTTCCCTGCAAGGGAAGGGGTTGGGGGTTAGGTTTGAGAGAAAGTTGCACACAGCGTGAGATAACCTTTCTGTAATGGCAACTGACCACTGACAAATGACCACTAACTAAAAACAATGAAAATTGCGATCGCTCAAATTAATCCTATTATTGGTGATTTAACTGGGAATGCTCAAAAAATTCTGGAAATGGCACAACAGGCAATAAAAAAAGGTGCTAGACTGCTGCTAACTCCAGAACTATCTTTATGTGGCTATCCACCACGGGATTTATTATTAAATCCCATTTTTGTAGAGGCAATGAGTGTAACTTTACAGCAATTAGCTAGGGATTTACCTGTAAATTTAGCTGTGTTAGTAGGGACAGTTGAGCTAAATTGTCAAGCCCATACTACTGGAGGAAAACCTTTATTTAACAGCACAGCTTTATTAGAAAATGGCAAAGTCAAACAGATGTTTCATAAGCGACTATTGCCTACCTATGATGTATTTGATGAGCATCGTTATTTTGAAGCTGGACAACAAGCTAATTATTTTGCCTTAGATAATATTAATATCGGTGTGACAATTTGCGAAGATTTATGGAATGATGAGGAGTTTTGGGGCAAACGCAGTTACACAGCTAATCCCATTTCTGACTTAGCAATTTTAGGTGTAGATTTAATTGTCAATTTATCGGCTTCGCCCTACAGTTTAGGTAAGCAAAGCTTCCGAGAAGCAATGCTTAGACATAGTGCAGTCAGGTTTCAACAACCAGTAATTTACGCTAACCAAGTCGGCGGTAATGATGATTTAATTTTTGATGGTCGGAGTTTTGCCTTAAATCGTCAAGGCGAAGTGATGTGTCGGGCTAAGGGTTTTGCATCTGATTTAATTACAGTAGATTTTGACGAATCACAACGAGATTTACAACTCAGTTCTGTTGCTCCTATTTATGAATCAGAAGATGAAGAAATTTGGCAAGCTTTAGTTTTGGGTGTGCGAGATTATGCTCAAAAATGCCGTTTTTCTCAAGTTGTGCTGGGTTTAAGCGGTGGGATTGATTCTGCACTGGTGGCGACAATTGCCACTGAGGCCTTAGGTAAGGAAAATGTCTTTGGTGTGTTGATGCCATCTCCTTACAGTTCTGAACATTCTATTAGTGATGCTTTAGCATTAGCCGACAACTTGGGAATTAAGACCCAAATCTTACCCATAGGGGATTTAATGCAGAGTTTTGACCATAGTTTAGTAGAGTTATTTGCCGGGACAGAATTTGGTTTGGCTGAGGAGAACATCCAGTCACGGATACGCGGTAACTTATTAATGGCGATCGCTAATAAATTTGGCTATCTATTACTATCCACCGGTAACAAGTCGGAAATGGCAGTCGGTTACTGCACCCTCTACGGCGACATGAACGGCGGCTTAGCTGTAATTGCCGATGTTCCCAAAACCCGCGTTTACTCTCTGTGCAAATGGCTAAACTCTCACCAATCCCCAGTCATCCCCGAAAACATCCTCACCAAAGCACCAAGCGCCGAACTCAAACCCGGTCAAGTTGACCAAGATTCCCTACCCCCCTACGAAATTTTGGACGATATCTTACAGCGTCTAATTCACAACCATCAATCAGTAGGGGAAATTGTCGCTGCCGGTCACGACCCTATGGTGGTAGACAAAGTTATCCAGATGGTCGCACGGGCAGAATTTAAGCGTCGCCAAGCACCCCCAGGACTAAAAATCACTGACCGCGCCTTTGGTACTGGCTGGCGAATGCCAATTGCTAGCAACTGGAATGCGATTAAAAGTAATTACCGCCTAAGTTGCACATTCTGAAGGCCTCATTTAATGAATTAAAAAAGTGAAACAATATTAATAGGACTTACGCATGAAAACGCAAGATCGAGGTTTGGAGAAGGGTATAGGAGTGTAGGGACATAAATGTTTGAAACCCTTACACCCTTACACCTTGACACCCGGTCTCAACAGAAAATCGGGGTGCGTAAGTTCTAATTAATTCAAGCCCCCGGATTTATCCTGGTAGTGTTTTAATTTTGAATTTTGAATTTTGAATTCGGAGCGAAGCGACGTGGCTGCTGCTGTTCTTCTAGAAAACGTCTACAAATTTTATAACAACACTCCTGTAGTTAATGACCTGTCATTCAACATTGAGGCTGGAGAAATATTTGCCCTCCTCGGCCCGAACGGTGCAGGGAAGTCAACCACAATTCGGATGCTGACTACACTAACAAAACCATCCCAAGGAAAGATGGAGGTAGCTGGATATGATGTAGTACGCCAACCTTTGCTAGCTAAGCAAAGTATTGGCGTTGTCTTGCAGCAAACTAGTGTAGATGGTGATTTAAGTGTGTGGGAAAATATGGAACTACATGGGAGACTACATCACATCCCTAACCCACAGCGACAACGACTAATTAATCAATGGCTGGATTATGTTGAATTAGCAGACAGACGGGAAAGCTTGGTAAAAACTCTGTCTGGAGGGATGAAACGAAGATTGCAAATAGCGAGAGCTTTATTGCATCAACCACAAATATTGTTTTTGGATGAACCGACGGTAGGGCTAGACCCCCAAACTCGTCGTCGGTTGTGGGAAATTATTCGGGATTTAAATAAACAAGGTATGACGATGTTATTAACAACTCATTACATGGATGAGGTGGAATTTTTATGTGATGCTTTTGGCTCTACTAAACCAGGGCGCATAGGTATTATGGATGGCGGTAAATTAATTTCTTTGGGGACTTTAAAACAATTGCGTTCCGCTCACGGCGAAGGCCTAATTATGAAACAGTTGAGCGTGACCACAACAAGCAATGATAGTTCACGAGGTTGGGAATATTTATTTTTTCCTTCTTTGGAAGAGGCAAATATTTATCTAAATCAACAGCCAGATAAAACAGGAATGATGGTTCGTCCCTCTAATTTAGAGGATATTTTCGTTGAGTTAACAGGAAGACAATTAAATTAATTGAGCTTTATAACTGCTGCAACATCGCCTCTACTCTAGCGACACCATCTGCATCGTTTCGCCTTTGGTATAAGTCGCGGGCTTTTTGCAGTAGGTTACTTGCTTGTTTAGTTTGCCGTCTTTGTTTATACATCGCTGCCATAAACTCATAAGTCTGGGCGTTGTTTTTATCAAGCTTAATTGCTTGCTCAAATGCCCAATTAGCTGATTGGAAATCTCCCATCCGAGATTGAGTGATACCTAAACCCACATAAGCGCTAACATTGTTGCGGTTTAATTGAATAGCACGGCGGTAAGCTTCTTTTGCACCTGGTGTATCGCCCATGTTGCCTTTGATGTAACCTACTGCATAGAAAAAATCACTATTATTCGGGTTGATAGCGATCGCTCGACGGTATGATGCTAATGCAGCCTGGAAATTTCCCTGTTGTGCGTGTAAATACCCAATTCCCGAATGAATTCTGGCATTTCTCGGTTCCATTGTGGCAGCTTGTTGATAAACTGCGATCGCTCCATTATAGTCCCCAGCATCCACTAACCTCTTACCATCCTCTAGCAGTCTTTTTAACTCTGCATTGTTAGCTTGCACAACCAAAACCTGCCCTTGGGCTATTGTAGGGATAGTCGCAGTGCCACCACCCAACAACAACACACTCAACACGAATGATATGTGTTTGTACACAGTAATTTTCCCTAAATTATAGTGAACTTTTTTCTTGTTTATTAAAACAAAAAATTTGCATTTTGAAAACTGTATTTATCCCTTTTCACAAAATATTAATAATACGTAAATTTTCTCAAAATTTTCCATACAGAAAAACCAGAGTTTCTACTGAGTTAATTAGCCATGAAGACATAAATATTTAGTGTCAATCTTCCGATTGAGTATCAGCTTGATAAACTAGGAGCTAAGTTCCCTCATCAGCAATTTCTCAGGATAACTTATGATTGTCACAACAACAGATGTAATTCAAGGTGCAGTAATTGATTCTTACTTAGGTATTGTTACCGCAGAAGTTGTTTATGGTAGCAATTTTCTCCGAGATTTTCTAGCTGGTATCCGTGATGTTATCGGTGGACGGACTGGCAGCTATGAACGTTTATTTGAGCAGGGACAACGTAAAGCCATAGAAGAATTAGAACTCCGGGCGCAACGTTTAGGAGCCAATGCTGTCATCGGTATTGAAATAGACACCGGAACAATTAATGTAGACCAGTCAGGTGTTTTATTATTGATCACTGCAACAGGTACAGCAGTGAGAGTACGTTAGGGTGGCTGAATACTTCATTTACATACACTGCGGTTATAGTTTCTTATTCATTAAAGATGGGTAATTTTTTATTATTATTACCCATTATTAAATATCAAAATGTTTTAAATTCCTCAAAATAATGGTAATCTTACTAAGTTTATCTAATTACCATCCATATAAAAAGTAGACATTTTTATTCCAAAAAATATAAATCAACTTATATAAATATAATCTATTTATTATTACTCAAGATAGAGCAAATAACTCTTTCTGCTGATAGATATTAAAATCTGCAATTAGCCATTTAATTTTAACGTAAGCATAAAAATTAAGAAAAATTTCGCTGAAGTTAAAGTAGTCAGGAGAAATAAAGACTTATGTCATACGTCAATAGAGTAGGCGACGATGTTATTCAACCTGAACCTACGGTGGTGGGAAGAGTAGGTGATTACCATGACCGTGTGCGTTGGGGTCCCATAATTTCTGGTGTATTAGTTGCTTTAGCTACTCAACTAATTTTGAGTGCTTTATTTGGTGCCATTGGTGCTGGTACAGTTTCTGGTTCAGGCGCACCTAGAACTATTGCGCCTAACGTGGCGGGGAATGTAGGGCTTTGGTCTACGGTTGCTTTACTGCTTTCTCTGTTCGTTGGTGGTTGGGTAACAGCTCGCGCTTGTGGTCCAATGAACCGAAATACAGCACTACTTAACGGCGCAATCCTTTGGGCGACCACTTTAGCACTTAGCTCATGGTTATTAGCCAGTGGAGTATCGGGTGCTTTTGGTGTTGCAGCTTCTAACGCAGGAGAAGTTATCAACCAGGTACAACAACCAGGTGCTGCAATACCACAAAATGTACCCAACGTTACGGCAGAACAAGCTCGTGATATTGCGGCCGCAACTTCTAGAGGTTTGTGGTGGTTTGTATTCGGTTCTTTATTAGGTTTAGTTGCTTCCATGATAGGTGCAGCAGCAGGAGTTCGTAATCCTCGCTCTAACAATTACAACGCTTAATACCAACTTAATATAGGGATTTTTGTACAGTTAAGGTACAGAAAAAAGATTAACCACAGATAAATATTAATTTTCTTAGGGACGCACTTTTGTACGTCCCTATCTGTATAACTCATTTAATTGGTAACTGGAATAATTATTCTTGACAGCACCAGATCAACTAGAACAATTCAGTTATTTTTTGGAAAAAATCGGCGCTTCACCACTTCAAATATGATGATTCTATACCTTGCTCTCTTCTAAGTTTGCTATCTTTTTCAAACCAAGAAATAACTTGTTGTGTTGTCAAATTTTCTATAGATACACCATGCTCTTGGGCAATATGCTGTAAGAGTTTTAGTGAAGAAATGGTCAATCTTGTTAAAAATTTTTCCGGAGATGACAAAAGAGCCGCATCAACTTTTGCTGATTCTTCTAAAGTGAGAAATTGGGTTGATGGTTGTTGAGATGGTAAATCCATAAAATTGTTTAAAAAGTCAGTCTTGGGTAATTATATAGCGACTAATTGGTAAAAGCTTTTACCAATCGGCTATGATTCATGACCTAAACTGAGATGAGAAAACCAATTTATATGAGAGATAATGGTTTGCGGGCTTGGACTAGATAGCCGCAACGATGTTCGCCGTTGATTAACCAATGAGTACGCTCGACTGTACAGTCTGGGAGAACAGCAGCAAACATTTCTAGTTCATGACCGCAGACACTGGGGAATGATTCAGCGACGTTGGAAATTGCACAGTTATGTTCGATGAAGATAAATCTTTCTTCCTCTATTGAGTCAGGGGAATCTACAGGGTGATATTCAGCCATGAAGCCTTCAGCTTTTCGCAAATTAACTAAATTAGCTACCCTTTCTTTAATTGAACCACAACCTACAAGATCCCGGTATTCTTGGGCTTTACGCTCCCACTGTTTTTGTAAAATGGTCTTGAATTGGTCGTGTCCGACGGTTTCGGCTAGGGTATCTAATAAGGATACGGCAAAATCACCGTGGCGATCGCTGGCGTTTTTGTGCAAGCGTTCTCTTCCTTGGCGACTTAATTGATAAATGTGCTGCGGTCGCCCCATTCCCGCTTGTGTTGTATTGGAATACACAACTAACTCTTCCGCCTCCAAATCTTTGAGATGACGACGAATTGCTTGGGGGCTGACATCTAATACAGTGGCTAAGTCCAGGGCTGTTGCCTGTGAGTGTTTCAAGAGATACTCTAAAATCTCTTGCTTAGTTGAGGCTTGCTGAGTAGTCGCCATCTTCTTCTAAAAATTTTTTGAGAAAATTTGACTTTGACAACATTGTTGTTGTTAATCTAGCGTAAAATGAAGATACCTTAAACAACATCGATGTTGTTTTACTCTCCACCCCCATTCTAACAGCCGTGTCACCACTCAGTAATACGAGATGAGATTCGGCTAGACCAAAGCCCGTCTCCCATCCTTATCTAGAGATTTAGAACCGAACACGAGAGAACACTACCAATGAGTGCCACTGTAAAAACCTTAGTCAACCAACCCTACAAGTACGGCTTTGTCACCGATATTGAAGCCGACACTATTCCGCGTGGACTCAGTGAAGACGTTGTCCGCTTAATCTCCGCCAAGAAGAACGAGCCGGAGTTCATGCTGGAATATCGTCTTAAAGCGTTTCGTCAGTGGCAAAAAATGACGGAACCAACTTGGCCAAGTGTCAAGTATCCGCCCATAGACTATCAGAATATCATCTATTACTCAGCGCCGAAACAAAAGAAAGCCAAACTCAACAGCTTAGACGAAGTTGATCCCACCCTGATAGAAACCTTCGAGAAGTTGGGTATTCCCCTATCTGAACAAAAGCGCTTGGCAAATGTTGCGGTAGATGCCATTTTTGATAGCGTTTCTGTCGCCACTACATTTAAAGAGAAGCTCGCCAAAGACGGCGTAATTTTCTGCTCCATCTCCGAAGCATTGCAAGAACATCCAGAACTCATCAAGAAATACCTGGGTAGTGTTGTTCCCATTGCTGATAATTATTTTGCAGCCCTCAACGCTGCCGTATTTAGTGATGGTTCTTTTGTCTATATTCCTAAAGGTGTAAAATGCCCGATGGAACTGTCTACCTACTTCCGCATCAACTCCGGTGATACGGGACAGTTTGAGCGGACTTTGATTGTCGCTGAAGAAGGTAGTTATGTTTCTTACCTGGAAGGTTGCACCGCACCTATGTATGACAGCAACCAACTCCACGCGGCTGTAGTGGAACTCATCGCCTTAGATAACGCCGAGATTAAATATTCCACAGTGCAGAACTGGTATGCTGGCGACGCTAACGGTAAAGGCGGTATTTATAACTTCGTCACCAAGCGGGGTTTGTGTCAGGGCGTAAATTCCAAAATTTCTTGGACACAGGTAGAAACTGGTTCAGCAATTACATGGAAGTATCCTAGTTGCGTATTAGTTGGTGATAACTCCGTTGGTGAATTTTACTCGGTAGCACTGACAAATAATATGCAGCAAGCCGACACCGGGACGAAGATGATTCATGTCGGGAAGAACACCCGTAGCACAATTATTTCTAAAGGAATCTCTGCTGGTCAGTCTAGTAATAGTTACCGGGGTTTGGTGAAAATCAATCCCACAGCCACAGGCGCACGGAACTATTCCCAGTGTGACTCTATGTTAATTGGCGATAACGCCCACGCTAATACTTTCCCTTATATTCAAGTGCAGAATAATACGGGTAAGGTGGAACATGAAGCTTCTACTTCCAAAATAGGGGAAGATCAACTATTTTTCTTTGCTCAACGCGGTATTTCTTCGGAGGACGCTATTTCTATGATGATTAGCGGCTTCTGTAAGGATGTGTTTAATCAGCTACCGATGGAGTTTGCGGTGGAAGCTGATAAGTTGTTGAGTTTGAAGTTGGAAGGTAGTGTGGGTTAGGGAATTTTAACGCAGAGAAGCGCTGAGGTTGGCGCTGAGGTACGCGGAGAAGAGAAGAGAGAAGAGAGAGAGAACATGATTATTGAAAATAGTGAAGTTGTGCTGTCGGTGAAGAATTTGACGGCGGAGGTTGATGGTACGCCCATTCTCAAGGGTGTGAATCTTGAGGTGCGTTCTGGTGAAATCCATGCGATTATGGGGCCGAATGGTTCTGGTAAGAGTACTTTTTCTAAGGTGTTGGCGGGACATCCTGCTTATACGGTGACTGGTGGTGAGGTAATTTTTCAAGGACAGAATTTATTGGAGTTGGAACCGGAGGAGCGGGCGCGGACTGGTGTGTTTCTGGCGTTCCAGTATCCTTTGGAAATTCCTGGTGTGAGTAATTTGGATTTCTTGCGGGTGGCTTATAATTCTCGTCGCAAAGCCCAAGGGTTGGAGGAAATTGATACCTTTGATTTTGACGACTTGATTGAGGAAAAGTTGGAAGTGGTGAAGATGAATCCTGCTTTCCTGAATCGGAGTGTGAATGAAGGGTTTTCTGGTGGTGAGAAGAAGCGCAATGAGATTCTGCAAATGGCGCTGCTGGAACCGAAGTTGGCAATTTTGGATGAGACTGATTCTGGTTTAGATATTGATGCACTGAAAATTGTGGCTCATGGTGTGAATCAACTCGCTAGTCCAGAAAATGCCACGATTATGATTACTCACTACCAACGGTTACTCGATTATATTGTGCCGGATTTTGTCCATGTGATGGCACGGGGGCAGATAATTACTAGTGGTGGTAAGGAATTGGCACTAGAGTTAGAGTCGCGTGGTTATGACTGGCTACTAGAAGATGCTGCTGTTGAGGTGGGTGTGTAATGACGATGCAAGTTTCTCCTAGTGCAATTGCTAACTCGGATGTGGTGAATTTGACATCGAGTTTGTTGGATAGAGATAGTTATTTGGTTAGTTTGTTAAATCAGGTAACTGTACCAGCGACAGAGGGATGGTTACAGGAATTGCGTGAACGGGCGACGAATTGGGTACGTCATTCGGTGATTCCCAACACCCGTGAGGAAGAATGGCGGTTTACCGATTTGTCGGCGTTGCGGCGGGTGGAATTTCATCATGCGGCGCACACTGATGTAGAGAAGCTGCATGAAATGTCTCTACGGGGTACGGGCGATAACGGATTGGTGTTTGTGAATGGGGTTTACACACCAGAATTATCAAACATCGCCAATTTACCAACAGGTATAGTCGTTGGTAATTTATCTGCATTACCCATCACTGAGCAGGAACGTGTACAAAAATATTTAGCACAATCGGAAGGTGCGTTAGAAGTATTCACCGCCCTGAATACGGCTGGTATCTCTGATGTTGCTGTGGTGTTGGTGGCAAAGAATGTCATTGTGGAAACACCAATACATCTATTATTTGTTTCTGTGGCTGATGAGACGGCGACGATTTCCCAACCACGGTGTTTAGTCGTGGCGGAAAGTGGTTCCCAAGTGAGTGTAGTTGAAGAGTTTGTTACCCCCAATGCAGACGAAGGGGTTTACCTTACCAACGCAGTTACGGAAATTACGATCGCCGACAATGCCCAAGTGGTTCACACTAGGATTGAGAATGAAAGTAAGCAGGCTTTCCATATCGGCAAAACTGCTGTTACCCAGGGGCGTTATAGCCGCTATACTTGTCACGCCATAACTTTAGGTGGGAAAATATCACGCCATAATTTAGAGATTTTGCAGACTGGTGAACAAACCGAAACTACTCTCAACGGTTTGACAATGATAGCTAGTAACCAATTAGCAGATACTCATAGTGCGATCGCTCTCAATCATCCCTATGGTACAAGTAAGCAACTGCATAAATGTATTGTAGGCGATCGCGCTCACGCTGTCTTTAACGGTAAAGTTTTCGTCCCCAAGCCAGCCCAGCTAACAGATGCAGCCCAGTTAAACCGCAACTTGCTGTTATCATCAAAAGCTAGAGTTGATACCAAACCCCAATTAGAAATTACCGCCGACAACGTAAAATGCGCCCACGGTGCAACCGTTAGCCAGTTAGAAGACGATGAAATATTCTACCTGCAAAGCCGGGGAATAGATGCCAACGACGCACGAAAGTTATTAGTAAACGCCTTCGCCGCCGAAATCATCAACCAAATACCAGTTCCTTCTCTGCGAAACAAATTACTCACCACCGTCACTAGTTTTAAATCCTTAACTAACGACTAATGACTAATGACTATTGACTATTGACTAATTACCAATGACTTATACACCTACCAAAACCCTTGCAGATAAAGTCCGCGCCGACTTCCCTATATTACGTGAGGAAGTCAATGGTAAAACCTTAGTTTACCTAGATAACGCGGCGACATCGCAAAAACCCTTGTTCGTCTTAAATGCACTCAGGGATTATTACGAGCAATATAACTCCAATGTGCATCGCGGAGCGCATACCCTCAGCGCCAAAGCCACCGACGCTTATGAAGGCGCACGGGACAAAATCGCTAAATTTATTAATGCAGCCTCCCGCCAAGAAATTGTTTACACCCGCAACGCCAGCGAAGCGATTAACCTCGTCGCCTATAGCTGGGGGATGAACAATTTACAAGCAGGCGACGAAATTATTCTGTCGGTGATGGAACACCACAGTAATATAGTTCCCTGGCAATTTGTGGCTCAAAAAACGGGTGCAGTTCTTAAGTTTGTGGAATTGACACCAGAACAAACCTTGGATATGGAACAGTTTAAACAACTGATTTCGGAAAAAACAAAACTGGTTTCCATTGTCCACGTTTCTAATACATTGGGTTGTATAAATCCAGTGGCAGAGATTGCGGAAATTACTCACAGATACGGCGCGAAATTCTTAGTTGATGCTTGTCAAAGTGTTCCCCATATGCCTATCGATGTCCAGCAAATAGACTGTGACTGGCTGGTAGCATCTGGGCATAAAATGTGCGCTCCCACAGGCATCGGATTCTTATACGGTAAGTTGGCATTATTAGAAGCCATGCCCCCATTTTTTGGTGGTGGGGAAATGATAGCCGAGGTATATCTAGACCATTCTACCTATGCCGAATTACCCCATAAATTTGAGGCTGGTACACCTGCAATTGGTGAGGCGATCGCTCTTGGTGCAGCGATAGATTATCTTACTGATATCGGCATGGATAAAATCCACGCCTACGAAGCTGAATTAACGGCTTATTTGTGGCAAAAATTAGAGCAAATTCCTCAAATTACCCTCTATGGCCCCACACCGGATGCTCATGGAGGAGGTAGAGCCGCATTAGCCACATTTACAATTGAAGGTATCCACGCTAACGACCTATCTACACTATTAGATCAAGAAGGTGTAGCCATTCGTTCTGGACACCACTGCACCCAACCATTACACCGCCACTTAGGTTTAGCTGGAACCGCAAGAGCTAGTTTATCTTTCTACAATACCCGTGAGGAAATTGATGTATTCATCAAAGCACTCAAGGAAACCATTGACTTTTTTGCTGGGATCTTTGGATGATTGAGGGTGGGCATTGCCCACCTTTTGATTTTTATGAAAAAATCTACTTTAACTCTGCTATGTTTGGTTTGGGTTTTGATTCCTCATGGGGCGATCGCAGGAGGTTCAAGTTGGGAATATCAAGTCGTTAAGTTCAACAAAACATCCCCGACATCAGCACAATTCTCTCTACGTCGCACAAGGCGAGAACCGGACTATCCTAGAAAAGAGTGCAAAGAAATTGTAGTACGCGCTCGATATCGTCCTGAAGCATTTTGGCGACGGACATGGAGTAGATTTGTTTCTCGAAGAACGCAAAATCAAGCTCTTCGCTTACTCCAAGAATCATTTCAAAAGAAAAAACCAATCAGATTTGGTGAAATAGGTAGTGGTTTGAAAAAAGTAAATAGTAAAACTTGTGTTTTTGAAAGTAGGGGACTTGATGTGCGTCAAGAGCATCCGAGTAAACAAAATGCCGTATATTCCTATCACGATCCCATTTAGCCTCATTGAGAATGTGAGTTCGACAGAACCTAACCCCAACCCCTGCTTATCCGAACCGTATTGCATGGATAGGGGTTCTTCCGAATTTATCGAACTCACGTCATTGAGAGTGTTCAAATCTTTTTTGTAAACTACTTCAGCTAGCGAAATAATTCTGCACAATTTCTAAAATGCGTTCGGCTGCATGACCATCACCGAAGGGATTAATGGCATTAGCCATCGCATCATAAGCTACTGGATTACTCAATAACTCACTGGCAGCAGAGGAAATAGTTTTACTGTCAGTACCAACAAGTTTAGCTGTACCCGCCGTGACTGCTTCCGGTCTTTCTGTCGTTTCCCTGAGAACCAGAACTGGTTTACCCAGACTAGGCGCTTCTTCTTGCAAACCACCAGAATCAGTCAATAAAAAGTGCGATCGCCCGATTGCTCCCACCAGTTCGGCATAATCGAGGGGTTCTGTTAAAAATACCCTTGGATGACTCCCTAGTAATGCTTGCAATGGTTCACGGACTGTAGGATTGCGGTGTAGGGGTAAAAGCAAGGCGGTATCAGGAAACTTATCTAATATCTGCAAAAATCCTTGAGCGATCGCCTGTAGTGGCTCACCCCAATTTTCCCGCCGATGAACTGTAGCCAATAGCACACGATATTCATCCCAGTTTAAACCAGGTACATCGCAAGCTGGTGCATTGGCGGCTACATATAATAAAGCATCGATTACAGTATTACCAGTTAAGTGAATTTTCCCCAAAACACCAGAACGCTGCAAGTTTTCCACAGCCAAAGTCGTTGGTGCAAAGTGCAACTGGGTAATTTGGGAAATCAACCGCCGATTAGCTTCTTCTGGGTAAGGATTAAATAATTCATCTGTTCTTAACCCAGCTTCCACATGACCTACAGGAATTTTTTGGTAAAAAGCTGCTAAACTTGCCGCAAAAGCTGTTGTCGTATCTCCTTGCACCAGGACTAAATCTGGCTTATTTTGAATAAATAATCCTTCCAAACCGCGTAAGCTGCGGCAGGTAATATCACTTAGAGACTGTTGAGGCTGCATAATCTCTAGGTCATAATCCGCCTTGAGATGGAATAACTGCATCACTTGCTCAACCATCTCACGATGCTGTCCAGTTAAAATCACTTGCAGCTCAAAGTCTGGAGATTTTTGGAAGACCTGAATTACCGGAGCTAGTTTAATTGCTTCGGGGCGTGTCCCTAAGATAATGCAAACTCGTTTTTTATTAGTCATTAGTCATTAGTCAGTAGTCATTAGTTATTAGTCATTAGTTAATCTGATAACCAATAACGTCATAATCCTAACTCTTCTGGAAGACCTAGCATAATATTTAGGTTTTGGACGGCTGCGCCTGATGCACCTTTGCCAAGGTTATCTAATCGAGCCACTAACAGAGCTTCTTTCGTATTATCGTTAGCGAAGACGAAAACCTGAACAATATTAGTACCGTTAACTGCCGTTGCGTCTAAAAATGTGCCGTCACGTAACAGGCTAGGGTCTTTAAATGAAGCTACCTGCACAAACTTTTCCCCTTGGTAGTATTGGGCGATCGCTTGATGAATCTCTTCACCCGATGGCGGATTGTCCAAAGTCCACAGAGGTAAGGGTATTTGTACCAACATTCCCTGCTCGAAGTCACCCACCGCAGGGATGAACAATGGCGGTGATGCTAACCCAGAATGCTGGTGCATCTCTTTAACGTGCTTATGTCCGAACTGTAAACCATAGATACCGAAGGGATAATCTGAGGTTGCGCCTTTCTGCTGCTCGTGGAAGCTATCATACTTTTGGATCAAGCTCTTACCACCACCAGAGTAACCAGACACCGCATTAATTGTTATGGGGAAGCTACTGGGAAGAATACCTTGAGCTATTAACGGACGTACACAAGCTAAAAACCCTGTAGGATAACACCCCGGATTGCTGACAAACTGAGCATTGGCGATTTTTTCTCGCTGTCCTGGGTTCAGTTCCGGAAAACCATATACCCAACCTTGAGCCGTGCGATAAGCGGTGCTAGCATCAAGGATTTTCACCTGACTACTGTGAACTAAACTAACAGCTTCCCTCGCTGCATCATCAGGTAAACAAAGAATGGCTACATCAACGGAATTGAGTAATTTTGCTCGCTCATCCGCATCCTTGCGCTTCGATGCTGCAATACTAACTAGCTCAATATCATCTCGCTCGTTGAGGCGTGAGTAAATCTGTAAGCCTGTAGTTCCCGCTTCCCCATCAATAAAAATCTTTGGTTTATTCATAATGGCTTCAGCTTTTGTATACTGAATTTTACCTTAGGGAACACCAAAAAATAAATTATCCGAAATCGATGGTTTGGTAGGGTGCGTCAGTATGAATAATTTCTGAGTATAGTTGGGATCTATCGCACTGACGCACCCTACATTTAGGGTATTTTTGATTACCTTTTATGGAAATTGTGAGGATGTAGCACGAAAATGATAGAGTTCCTAATGCTAATCCCAGACAATTTTTCCGATAAAAATAAAGTTTTTATTAATATATGAATAATACACAAACTTGGTATATTGTCAAGCAAAATACTGGTAGCTGTGACATTATCCCCAGCGAAAAACTTGGGGAGAGTAATTCAGAGTTTGTTGAACAGTGGGGGCCTTTTGACTCAAGAGAAGATGCGATCGCCCGTCGCATCGGATTAATCAGGGCTGGTAAGTGCCAACCACAGTAAGTTTAGGGAATGTGGGGAAATTTATTCCCCATTCACTAACTGCCTTACTTCTTTTCTGCTGTTGGCGTACCTTTGGCAGCAATCTGTTTACCTAAGATTTCCACTGCTTTAGCAAATTGCAAATCGTCCAATGTGCCGAGTTTTTCGCGCTCACGTAGCCACAAATCTTGGCGTTGGGCATCCGTTAATTCTACTTTCACATCGGGATCAATACCATGCTTGTTAATATCCCTATCATTGGGAGTTAGGTATTTGGCGATTGTTACTGCCAATCCTGAGCCATCATCTAGAGGACGGACTGATTGTACTAAGCCCTTACCAAAAGTTTGAGTACCTACAATAACAGCACGCTTATTATCTTGCAATGCGCCGGAGAGAATTTCACTAGCACTGGCTGAACCTTTATCCACCAAAATTACTAAAGGTTTGTTTGTCAAAGCGCGTCCGTTCGCCACTTCTCTTTCTCGTTCTCCTTGGCGGTCAACAGTAGAGACAATTGTGCCTTTATCCATCCACATCCGCGCAATTTCTACACTGGAAAAGAGTAAACCACCAGGATTACCACGTAAATCCAGAATATAACCAGCTACTTGTTGTTTTTCTAAATTTTTGATGGCTTCCTGCATCTCTTTACCAGCATTGGCGCTGAACTGGTTGAGACGAATGTAGCCTACTTTACCAACAGAGGTTGGCTTTTGAGAATAGCGCACCGGATGAATTTCAATCCGCGCCCTTGTGATTTTGAATTGTTTTTCTTGATTGCTGCGCTGAATCGTCAAGGTTACTTGTGAGCCAGCTGTACCTCGGATCAAATTTACAGCTTGATTAGTATCCATCCCCTTGGTGCTTTTACCATCAATTTTGAGGATGACATCTTTAGCTAAAATGCCAGCTTTAAAAGCTGGGGTGTCTTCAATTGGTGCAATCACTACCAATTGCTTAGTTTTTTCATCCTGACTGATGGTGATACCAATCCCTGTAAGTTCTCCGGAGGTATCCACCTGCATATTCTTGAACTCCTGAGGGTCCATAAACCGAGTGTATGGATCATTCAGGCGTTTGAGCATTTCCCGTATGGACTTATAAGCTTCCTGCTGGTTACTGTAGGACTTGTTTAAGTATTCCTTACGAACAGCCTGCCAATCCACTTGGTTAAAAGTGCCGTCTACGTATTGACGCTGAACGATTTGCCATACTTCATCTACCAGTTCCTTGGGACTTGCTTTAAATAAAGCCTGACCGCGCGAGTGGATGCCAAGGCTAGTAACTGCGATCGTGGAGAGTGTCACTGCCGTAGCACCCAAAACAAGCCTACTTTTTGTAATCACCATAATGACAGCTGCGTCAGAGGGAAAGATTTATAGTCAGTATGCTCAATCTAACACAGGGTAAAGTGTAACGACCGAGTATGTATTCCTAACTTCATCAAAATACTTTGTAATCCGGCGACCTAGCCGATTGTTGTTTACAGAAAGTTTATGAATAAATGTGGGAGTAGGGAGTTATTACTTCCCTCTGCTCCCCTGCTTCCTCTAAGGATCTACCCAGCGACCATCAGCTTTAATGAGGTTAATTAATTCCTCAACGCCTTTATCTTCTGGAACTTTTTTAATTTCTTCTCTGCCACGATATAAAGAAATGTAACCAGGAGTTTTACCTACATAACCGTAGTCAGCATCAGCCATCTCGCCTGGGCCATTGACAATGCAACCCATAACAGCAATGTCTAGTCCTGTGAGGTGTTTAGTAGATTCACGTACTTTATGTAGTACTTCTTCTAAGTTAAATAAAGTACGACCGCAGGAAGGACAAGCTACATATTCCACCATTGTTTTCCGCAAACCTAAAGCTTGCAGAATGCTGTAACAGACTGGAATTTCCTTTTCCGGTGCTTCTGTTAGGGAGACGCGAATAGTATCACCAATACCATCAGCTAATAATGTGGCAATACCTGCTGTGGATTTAATCCGTCCATATTCACCATCACCAGCTTCGGTGACACCTAAATGTAAGGGATAATCCATGCCTAAATCATCCATGCGTTTAGCCATGAGGCGATAGGCGGCTACCATCACGGGAACTCGTGAGGCTTTCATGGAAATGACTATGTTGCGGAAGTCTAGAGATTCACAGATGCGAATAAATTCTAAAGCTGATTCCACCATGCCTTCTGGAGTATCGCCGTAGGTAAATAACATTCTCTCAGCGAGAGAACCATGATTGACACCAATACGCATGGCTTTACCTTGGTCGCGCAGAGTAATTACCAAGGGTGCGAGAGTTTCGCGGATTTTTTCGCCAATTTCTTCAAATTCGGCTTGAGTATATTCAGTTCTATTGGTGTTGGGTTTCTCAAACACATACAAGCCGGGGTTTATCCGTACTTTTTCAATATGTTTGGCAACTTCCAGGGCAATTTTCATCCCATTGTGGTGTACGTCAGCAACAATTGGCACATCTTGGTAAGTTGTAATGAGTTTTTGTTTAATTTCTGCCAACGCTACGGCGTGAGCTATGCTTGGCACTGTGACACGGACGATTTCACAGCCAATTTCGTGCAAGCGCCGAATAGCGGCTACGGAACCGTCGATATCAAGAGTGTCTTCGTTAATCATCGACTGCACCACCACAGGGTAGCCACCGCCGATGGTGACATTACCCACTTTTACCGGACGGGTTTTACGACGCTTGATTGTCGTATCAAATGTGCTTTGGTTGGCTGTATTACTGGATGTTGTGGGTGTCGGCAGAGTTTGCATAACCTTACTTAGGTGGATTTGCTGTAGTTAAAATATCAGATTTAAAAGCCTATGTTTCTCAGAGTGCCACAGTAGGAGCTTTTTTGAACCATGAAATGGAAAAATCATGATGAAGAAAGGTCAAGTCGCTTCTCTGCGAGACGCTACGCGTTAAGCGAAGCTATGCCGCAGGCTTTACGCTCCAATTCAAAATTCAAAATTCAAAATACCCTACGGTCAATAGTCAATAGTCCAAAAACCTTGATTTTGACTATTGACAATTGACAAAAAAGCCAGAAAATTAGCAACACTACGTAAGTACTAGGATTGTGAGACTTAAAAGCAGAATAGCTTATTGCGATCGCCTAATTTATGATGAAGAATCCCGATCAGGTTAAACTATTCTGATAAAACTGTTACTTGCCGAAGCGATGAGCCTCTGCATAAACCCTCAATGCTCAAAACCGCAAAACCCTGATAATGTCCTGTTTTGTCAGAATTGTGGCTCAGAATTACTTCTGGAAGGACGCTACCGAGTAGTTAGTGTTCTGGGAGGTGGTGGCTTTGGTAAAACTTTTGCAGTCAACGATACACGTACTCAAACAGCAAAAGTCCTTAAAGTCCTAATTAACAATCATCCCAAAGCAGTGGAGCTATTTCAACGAGAAGCCGAAGTTTTAGCTCTACTCAATTATCCCGGAATCCCGACAGTAGAAGCAAATGGTTATTTCGTGTATTTTCCGCGAAATAGTCAAGAACCAATGCACTGTTTGGTCATGGAAAAAATTGAGGGTTTAGATTTAGGTCAATATTTAAGACAAAGAGATTATCGACCCATTGACCAAAAGTTAGCTTTGCAATGGTTCAAAGAAGTCATGATAATTCTCCATCAAGTCCATCAGCAAGGCTTGTTTCATCGAGATATTAAACCATCAAATATTATGTTGCGGGCGGATGGTCGTCTGGTGCTGATAGACTTTGGTACAGCGCGGTCAGTGACGGGAACTTACATAGCCAAGCAAGCGGTAGGACAAGTCACAGGGGTTATTTCCGCAGGTTACACACCTTCAGAACAAATTAACGGTCAAGCCGTACAGCAATCAGACTTTTTTGCTTTGGGACGTACCTTCATTTATTTATTAACAGGAAAAGAACCATCTGACCCAACAATTTATAATTATTTAAATGATGAATTACGCTGGCGTGATGGACTACTTTCTAGTGGAAGTAATAGTGTTACGCCTACAGTAGGCGATCGCCCTAATATTCTGCCACAGTTTGCAGATTTACTCGATCAAATGATGGAGCGTTTACCTGCCCAACGCCCACAAAATACCCATATAATTTTGCAACGGTTAGCAGACATTGAAAAAAGCTTGCAACCACCTCCACCACCTCCACCAAAACCAAAAGGATGGACGAGACGACGGTTAATTGCAGTAGTTGGCTTCAGTAGTCTAGGGTTAACTGGGGCTTTAGCTCTATCTAGATTATTACCAAAGACTACTTTGATTGTGTCTCAAGAAGGCGGTGGCGACTATAAAACTATTAGTGCAGCCATAGAAAATGCTCAACCAGGGATGCGTATTTTGGTACGTCCTGGTCTCTACCAAGAAAGTTTAGTACTCGACAAAGCATTAAAAATTATCGGTGATGGGGTCAAGGCAGAAATTATTATCGAAAGTAAAGACGCAGGTTGTCTTGTAGTGAAAACTGACCAAGCTGAAGTCAGAGGCTTGACTTTCCGTAGTCGTGTGGGAACGGAAAACAAGCAGTATTTTGCTGTAGATATATCCCAAGGACAGGTAATTTTAGCAGACTGTGATATTACATCTGATTCATTGTCGGGAATTGGTGTTCATGGCGCTACAGCTAACCCAGTCATTCAAAAATGCCAAATTCATGATGGTAAACAAAGTGGAATTTATCTGTATGAAAATAGTCGCGGAACAATAGAAGATTGTGATTTCTTTGGGAATACAACCACGGAAATCACCGTTGATGCAGCGCAACCGATAATTCGTCGTTGCAAAATACACCAAGATAAAGAAGGCGGTATTTTATTTCGTAATCAGGCTCAGGGAATTGTAGAAGATTGCGATATTTTCAACAATAATCTATCCGGCATAGAAATTAGAGATAGTAGCAACCCCACCATTCAAAAATGCCGAATCCACGATAATCAACAAGGTGATGGTATCTTAGTTCACCTCAACGGACGTGGGACAGTGGAAGACTGCAATATCTTCAGTAATGGTTTTTCTGGTGTAGAAATTAGAGACAGGGGAAATCCTGTGATTCGCAGATGTAGTATCAATAAGAATAAATATTATGGGGTGTACGCCTATAAAAATAGTACGGGTACAGTAGAAAACTGTGATTTAACTGGTAATATTCGCAGTGCCATTAATGTCGATGAAACTTCTCAGTTACAGCGTAGCGGTAATGTAGAGTAGGGACTAAAGATCATGGAAGGGATGAGATGCGATCGCATACCATCGTGTAATTATAAGTATATAACGCCGTGTGCAACTTTCTCTGAAATCTAACCCCCAACCCCTTCCCTGTCTTCGACACGCTACGCGAACGCAGGGAAGGGAAGTAAGATTCAACGTAGAGACGTTCCATGCAACGTCTCTACAGTTTCAGGAGAGGTACCCTGCGGGTACTCCTGCGGAGAACTCGTAGAGTAGCAAGTTATGGAGAGGGGTTTCAAAAATAAGTCGCACATCGCGTTACATAGCAACCCAAAATTACCAATTACCAACAAATATTCTCAGTATTTCCGACAGCAAAATATTATATCAGTACAATTATGAGTAACTTTCCCCAAGCCGGACAGCCAGCACCCGATTTCTCAACTCCTGACCAGAACGGTAATTTAGTTAGCCTGAATGATTTTCATGGTCAATGGGTTGTGATATATTTCTACCCCAAAGATGATACCCCTGGATGTACCACAGAAGCCAAAGATTTCACAGGTTTACATGAGGAATTTCATCGATTAGGAGCCAAAATCTTAGGAGTTAGTCCCGACTCTGGTAAGGCACACTGCAAATTTATTGACAAACATAATTTATCGATTACCCTATTAAGTGACCCAGAACATCAACTCATAGAAGCCTATGGTGCTTGGCGCTTAAAGAAATTTATGGGCAAAGAATATATGGGTGTAGCGCGCTCAACTTTTTTGATATCAACTGATGGCATCATCGCCTATACTTGGCCTAACGTCAAAACTAAAGGTCATGCTCAAGCGGTATTAAATAAGTTGCAAGAATTAACTAATAGTTGAATCAAGTTGCTAAAACTATCAAGCTGAGTAAATAATTATTACCTGATACTACGCTTTGTATATTTTTATAATCAATACTATTTTACAAAAATTGTACCTACAATAAATAGTAAGCTTTCTATTTTCTGAACTATGGTTCAATTTGTCCAAGCACAAAATATCGGCATTGCCTATTTAGAAGAAAGATTTGGTCTGCAAATATCAAAGGATGAAAATTTTTTCAGAGAATGGTTTGAGTTACTACCGGAAATTACAGATGTAGAAAAGCAATATTTAGATAGAGCAAAATTTCAATTTCTTCGTTTAGTAAATCGCCCTCCGATAGCTGAAGAGACTGTAAAATTAGTAATTTTATCTCCATTGTTGGATTTAGCTGGATTCTATGATGAACCTTTTTTTATTAGAAGTGAGCAATCTATAGAACTTTCTGCTGATCAGGAAGGAGAAGTTGTTAGAGGGAGAATTGATGTTTTAGTTCTTCAACAACGATTATGGTTATTGGTAATTGAATCAAAAAGGTCTAGTTGGTCACTATTGGAAGGTATACCTCAAGCATTAACTTATATGATAGCTAATCCCGATCAAGATAAACCCATATTTGGATTAGTAACAAATGGTAGTGATTTTATATTTATAAAATTAACTAATAATGCTGGGTTACATTATGCCTTATCTGACCAATTTACTTTATTTAAGCGAGAAAATGAATTATACAAAGTTCTCAGCATATTAAAAAATCTTAGTCAAATTTTGAGCTAGTTTATGTCTAATCGTCCTATATATCTTGATTGTCACGCTACCACACCTCTAGATGAACAAGTATTAGCAGCAATGCTACCTTACTTTACGGAAAAATTTGGCAACCCGGCTAGTATCGGCCATATTTATGGTTGGGAAGCAGAGGCGGCTGTGAAACAAGCACGGGAAATTTTAGCAGCAGCAATTAACGCTAGTCCAGAAGAAATTGTCTTTACTAGTGGGGCTACAGAAGCGAATAATTTAGCGATTAAAGGTGTGGCTGAGGCTTATTTTCAAAAAGGTCAGCATATTATCACTGTTGCCACTGAACATCATGCTGTACTTGACCCTTGTGAATATTTAAAAACCCTTGGTTTTGAGATAACTATTTTGCCAGTCCAAGCAGATGGATTAATTGATTTAGCCCAATTAGAAAAAGCGTTGCGTCCTGAGACAATTTTAGTATCGGTGATGGCGGCTAATAACGAAATTGGGGTGTTGCAACCTTTGGCAGAAATTGGGGAAATATGCCGCAGTCACAATATAATTTTTCACACAGATGCAGCCCAAGCTATTGGCAAAATTCCTCTCGATGTGCAAGCGATGAACATCGATTTGATGTCTCTGACAGCCCACAAAGTTTACGGGCCTAAGGGTATTGGTGCATTATACGTCCGCAGGCGCAATCCCAGAGTCCAACTCGCACCCCAGCAGCATGGCGGCGGACATGAACGGGGAATGCGTTCTGGGACGTTGTATACACCGCAAATTGTCGGTTTTGCCAAAGCTGTAGAAATCGCCCTCGCAGAACAGACAATGGAAAATCAGCGCCTTACCCAGCTAAGGGATAGATTGTGGTCACAACTTGCACAATTGGAAGGAATACACCTCAACGGACATCCCACCCAGAGACTAGCCGGAAACTTGAATATCAGCATTGAAGGGGTGGACGGTGCTGCACTCCAGTTGGGTTTACAGCCTGTTGTGGCGGTGTCTTCTGGTTCTGCTTGTTCCTCCACCAAAACTGCGCCCTCCCACGTCCTCACAGCTTTAGGAAGTCCAGAAAAACTAGCCTATGCTTCTATTCGCTTCGGTATTGGACGCTTTAATACAGCAGAAGAAATTGATATAGTAGCGAAATATGCGATCGCTACTATTCAAAGTTTACGTAAACAAGCAAGTTTGGTATAGGAAGAAACTTATTCCCAACCGTCAACTAATAAGGGTCTGAATTGAACCTCCCGCGCTTCACACTCCTGAAGTAATAACCCCTGGCTGGTGGATTATTTAAATCAAAAGTGTCGCCACAGGGGATACGCCAAATTTTGTAGTCAGAATATGTGAGTGGTGTCCGGGGTTTGCAGATTTCTGGGGGATGGTCGCCTAAGACGAAATAAGCGGCGTTTCTCCCCAAGACTTTTGCCTTACCATATTTATCTACAACAACTGATGTCTCCTCACTAATGGCTATCCCTAAGGCACTTCTAGACACACCATCTTGAATTTGTCTGGCAATAAAAGCCATGATTCTTCCCATGCGTTTACGACTATCAAAGTGGGTGTCAATGATGGTTCCTTGTAAATGTGACCATTGGAAGAAGTTGTAGGTAAAGGTAATGTTTTGGTAAGGGTCTTCAAGTGCGTCTTTGGTTTCGATGGGGTCTTCGCAAGCACAAGCGTCGTAGATGAAATCACTCAAAATCATTGCCCCTGCGCTAGTACCACCAACGGCTCCGCCTCTGCGGTAAACTGACGCTACAGCTTTTTCTAACTTGGTGTTTTTCCAGCTACGAATATATTGACATTGGTCGCCACCTGCGAAGAAAACTACACCAGCATTGAGGACTTTCTGGACAATATCATCTCTGTTAGCATCTTGGCGATTGCTGATAACCAACGTCTGCACGGAGTTTACACCGGACATTCGATAAATCAGGTGATTGTAGTCATTCCCGCCGTAAGTGCGGAGAACGACAACGTTAACCTTAGCGGTTCCCCTGACTTGGTTAATCATCCACTGAATAGCCGCTTCCACATCCGGGCCGCCCCCACCTAAGTTAAGGACAGGGCCAGCTAGGGCAGGAAGAACCTCGACAGTGTTGCCCTGAAACAAGAGTTTCAGGTATGCTGTAAGACGGGATATAAAATTCTTCCAGCACTTTGCTATATTTGGGAATGCCCTTGTCATACGAACCTTTTGGAGCAAACTGCAACTATTGCTTAATTTCGCACTCCAAAGGCTAAAATTCCCAGCGTACAGGGCTTGTACTGTTTGTTAGCGCTGGATAACGCCAAGTAATTATTGATTCCCTGAGTTTCTCTGCGAAAACCTCAGCTTGTCTTTACATTTTGTTACCATTCAACTTGCGATCGCTCTTTCACCACTCGTTGATAAACAGCTTGGGTTTGTTGGGCTAATTTCGGCCAGCTAAAGCGGTGTTCCAAATCCTTATAGGCGTTATCAATCAGCCATTGACTATAACCCGGATTTTTCAAAACTTCTAGAATTCCCCAAGCCAAAGAATCGTGGTTATTCACCCAAGTTACGATACCTGTTCGGGTATGCTGCACTACTTCAGGGAAGCCGCCTGTATCGGACACCACTACGGGAACCCGCGAGGCGAAGCTTTCTAAAGCTACAATCCCAAAGGGTTCGTAAAGACTAGGAAATACTGCACAATCAGCCACAGTTTGGAATTTGTCCAAATACTCATCGGAAAGAAAACCGGTAAAGTAACATTTGTGCCAAATTCCTAAATCCCAAGCCTGACGTTTAAGATTGTCAGTATTACCACCACCAACAATCACAAATTTTACGTAGCCGCCCATTTCTGATAGGACTTTGGGGGCTGCATTGATTAAATTTGATACACCTTTTTCATAAGTCATGCGACCAACATAGTAGACAATCTTCTCATGGTCTTCGGCAAATTGACGACGAAAATCTTGAGCATGAAAATCTTCGTGGTGCTGTTTCTTTTCTGGTCGAATACCGTTATAAATCACATCGATTTTATCCCAGGGACTTTCTAGGGTGCGCCCTACTTCTTGGCGCATATAGTTGGTACAGACGATAATTCGCCAGGCGTTGTAGGCGAGTAGGTTTTCTTTGTCGTGAATGTAGCGTTGGGTGTCGTTGTGAATCCCGTTGTAGCGTCCGTATTCTGTGGCGTGGATAGTAGCAATCAGGGGAATTTTAAAGTTATGCTTAAGAGCGATCGCTGCATCTCCCACTAGCCAATCATGGGCATGGATTAAATCAAACGGCCCTTCCTCCGTAATTAACTTCCCACCGTGATGTCCCATGCTTTGGTTCAGATTAACTACCCAGTGAAAAAAGTCATTACTATGAGAAACTGGTACTCGATGTACGTGTATTCCCTCCACGACTTCGTACATCGATGCTTGACCAACTTCTACCGTAATTAGATGGATTTCATGCCCTAGCTTTACCAGTTCAGGATATAGTTCCGCCACATGACGAGCAATACCGCCAACTATTCTCGGTGGAAATTCCCAACTTAGTACCAATATCTTCATTGACTAAACTCCCCAATGCTTTCAGCAATTAAAAATTAAGAAAATTCCTAACGGTCAGCATTTTGGCTTTTGTGACCTTGGAACGTAAAAGAACGTTAGCTGATAAATATCTAAAAATATGAGATTGACACTTACACAGAATTTGGTTACTAAAATTTTCGGATTTTTTTACATTTTTTGCGATTTTAGTGGGAAAAAGTTATCAGAGCTTTAATGAAGGTCTTTAGATTAGCTGATCAAAGCCACATTAAAATGAAGTCTCTTACCCCTCACCAGTAGGTGGAGTGTAAAATCTAAGATATAAAATTAGAAAAGCTTATAGTATACATTTTTCCACTAATAACTATCAAAAGGAACAATTTTAAATTTTAGTGGAGTGTAAGTTGCAGGAAATTGCGTATTTTTACGTAGTTAATTAAAATCGTTTTTACAATATTTATATTTAAGCCCCTCTCCGCGTCGGAGCGGATGTTTCCTCCGTTCAGAACTTTTCAAGAGAGAGGGGTTTGGGGAGAGGTCATCGAACTCACGTCTACTTATATGTCTTGATGATATCCTTGAAGTGATTAAAAATACAAGAATGTAGAAGGTACATTCTGTCCTTCTACATTCTTGGTAAGCATGAATTTAATTAAATATGCCGATGATTTTCTGATGGTTTTCCTAATGCAGATACGCAAGATGAGACATCCAGCCTAGTTAGCTGAGTCAGGCACTAAGCTATAGTCTCTAGCTTTGATCTAAACGCAAGACAGCCATAAAAGCTTCCTGGGGTACATCGACTGTACCAACAGATTTCATCCGCTTTTTACCTTTTGCTTGTTTCTGCAAGAGTTTCTTCTTTCGGCTGATGTCACCGCCATAACACTTGGCGAGTACATCTTTACGCAAGGCGGGAATATGTTCGCTGGCGATGACTTTGCTACCAATAGACGCTTGAATGGGGACTTTAAATTGATGACGAGGAATTAATTCCTTGAGTTTTTCCGCCATTGAACGTCCCACACCATAGGCTTTATCTCGGTGAACAATCATGGCTAAGGAATCGACAGGATCACCATTAATCATGATGTCCAACTTCACCAAGGGGTTCTCACGATAGCCGATGAGGTGATATTCCATACTGGCATAACCACGCGATCGCGATTTCATTTGGTCGAAAAAGTCGGTAACAACTTCTGCCAAAGGAATTTCGTAGGTGAGGGTGGTACGTCCTTGGGTGAGATATTTCATATCTTTGAAGATACCCCGGCGATTTTGCGACAACTCCATTAAAGTGCCGACATAGGTTTCCGGTGTAATCATTTCCACTTTGACGTATGGTTCCTCAATCCTTTCGCGATCGTTGGGGGCTGGTAAATGGCTAGGATTATCTATATACAGTTCTTCGCCTTTGGTGGTGATGACTTTATACACCACGGAGGGGGCTGTAATAATTAAATCTAGGTCATACTCTCGTTCCAAGCGTTCCTGGACGATTTCCATGTGCAGCAAACCCAAGAACCCGCAACGGAAGCCAAAACCCATCGCGCTGGAGGTTTCTGGTTCGTATTGCAGTGCGGCATCATTTAGCCTCAGTTTCTCTAAAGCTTCCCGCAAGTCTTCAAATTGATCGGCATCAATGGGGAACATTCCACAAAAAACCATTGGATTGGCTTCTGTGTAGCCAGGTAAAGCTTCTGCTGCTTTGGCGTTGCATAAAGTGATTGTGTCACCCACCCGCGCATCAGCTACCGCTTTAATGGCTGCGCCGAAATAACCCACTTCCCCAGCGTGGAGTTCATCCACGGGTTTTTGGGTGGGAGAAAGAACGCCTAATTCATCGATTTCGTATTCTTTCTCGGAAGCCATGAGATAGACGCGATCGCCTTTTTTCACGGTTCCATCCATCACACGGAAGTATACAATAACACCACGATAGATATCATAATAACTATCGAAGATTAATGCTCGTAGGCGCTGATCAACTGTATTGGGTGGTGGTGGTATACGCTCAACAACGGCTTCAAGAATTTCACTAATGCCGATTCCTTCTTTAGCAGAAGCGAGAATTGCCCCACTGCAATCTAGACCAATAATTTCTTCAATTTCACCGATTACCCGGTCTGGTTCTGCCCCTGGTAAGTCGATTTTGTTCAGAACTGGGATAATTTCTAGATTATGTTCAAGAGCTAAATACACGTTTGCCAGAGTTTGCGCCTCAACCCCTTGAGATGCGTCCACCACTAACAAAGCGCCCTCACAAGCCGCCAAACTGCGGGAAACTTCATAGGAAAAGTCCACATGGCCTGGCGTATCAATTAAATTCAGTACATACTGCTGCCCATCTTTGGCTTGATAATTCATCCGGGCAGCTTGCAGCTTAATTGTAATGCCGCGCTCCCGTTCCAAATCCATGTTGTCGAGAAACTGTTCCTTCATTTGCCGCTCGTCAACAGTGCCAGTGGCTTGCAGTAAGCGATCGGCCAGGGTAGATTTCCCATGATCGATGTGAGCAATAATACAAAAATTGCGAATGCGAACTGCGGGAACGTCAGTCATATACTAATCTGTGCTGAAGCAGCAACCAAGGTTAAAAGAGCATTTTACTTCATGTATTTTAATGCTTTATTAGTCAACGCGCATTAAGAAGACGGGAGGGGAAACAATTCAAAATTCAAAATTAGGAATCAATGACTTACGCACCACTCTGATTTTTCACGCTATGTGGAAAAGCTAACGAGAAACCTAACCCCCTAACCCCCTTCCCTCATAGGGAAGGGGGAAAAGTTAAAGCCTCTACGCCACTTGCGTGACTGTCGCGGGAAACCCTTTCGGCAGTTCCTTCTCCTTGCAGAGGAGAGGTTTGCCCTACACCCTAATCATTCTGGTCGTAAATCGTTGGATAGTTCCACAATCCCCCTAGACCCGTCGATTCTGACTCGTTGACCATCTTGCAGAATCCAGGTTGCGCCTTTAACATCCATCACCGCAGGTATACCGTATTCTCGTGCGACGATCGCCCCGTGGGAAAGTCTACCGCCGGCTTCTGCAACTAATCCTCCGGCTCTGACTAAGAGAGGGGCCCAGCCGGAATCTGTATAGGGTACTACTAGTATTGTATCTTTATCGATGTCTGGTAAGTTCTGTAAGTTTCGCACCACTTTGATTCTGCCTTCGGCTTGTCCGTGGCTGGCGGCAATACCTTGTAATATTTGGTCAGAGTATACGTCTGTGGTTTCTGAAGGATGGGGGGGTATATTACCGTAGACTACCAGGGGGACTTGTTCAATTTGACTGTCTTGGTGGAATTGCGATCGCCTAAATTGGATTAGTTCGTTTAAGCTAACTCTTAACTCATTATTGGTATCTGCTAATAAATCTCGTAATTCATCGAGTTCTAAAAAGAAGATATCCCCTACTTGCTTGAGTACTCCTGATTTCAGCAGAATTTTTTCTAAAGCCACGAATCTCCACCGTAATTCGGCTAATAGGCGCGAATAAAGCTCGGTGACTCGCCCTTTAATATCTACTCGTCGTTGTACAGTCCCCCGTTTGCGTTTCGGGGCGACAACTTTTTTGGCTTCTAATTCGGCTTTTTCTGGCTCACTGAGTTGAATTAACTGGACAAATAACTGTTTGATGGGTTGGGGGTCTTCTTTCCAAGTGGGGACAGCGATATTTGTGCCGACATCACTCAAATAACCGTAATCTTCCAATAATTCGTTAAATTCATAGAGGATTTTTTCTCCCCCTGGGACTTGCGCCAATGTATCGAAGACTTGCTCAGGTTCACACTCTGGTAATATCTGTTTGGCATCTACAGCTAAAGCTCTGAGTGAGCGTAAAGCGGCTACTTCTGGGGTGACGCTGTTATCAATTTGCTCATCTTTCACCCGAAAAACTCCCTGTCTGATAGCGGCACTCAGGGGAGCTAAAATGCTGTAATAAGTGCCACGGCGCATCAATTCTAGGTTGAAATCAATCCCGGCTAGCAGTTCTCCTATCTCTTGTTCCTCTAGGGAAACATTGGCTAATTGAGATAACCCCGGAATAAATACCTTTTGGTAATCTTGTTTAAAGTCTTTCTCTAAATTGAGTTCTTGTTTCAGTAACTTGAATAATCCCGGCAGATTTTGTAAGGTGGACTGCAACGGCGGTTTACTGATTTTTGCACCCCTCGTTAAAAACTCTAGACTTTCTGGCGGTAATCCCATCCTGAGGAAAATTTCTCCTAGAAGAGAGGCGTTAAAGTAGGCTCTAGAGTAGTGCAGGGTTGCCGTTTCTGTAAAATCCAATCCTGTAGAGCGATCGCCTAACACTATCGTAAAAATATCACCCCAAACGCTACAAGTTAAGGGACGATTAATCGACCAAGTTAAGGGATGCACCACACCTGGAATCACTTCCGCCGCGATTTTCCTTGTCCAAATGGGTAATAAGGTGGTGATTGGTCTTGCTTGCAATAACCACAGGGTTTGACCGTCGTAACTCCACTCGATATCTTGAGGTACTCCCAGATAACGCTTTTCCAGCCGACGAGCTAAGTAAGCCACTTGTTTAATTAATGCCTGGGGTACTCTTCCGGTACCTTCTAGTTTCACCGAAGACAAATTATCGGCCTCCAGCACAAAAGCCCGATATTGTTCTGGTGTGACTTTGCCGGAAACAACTTGAGTAGGGCTACCGGGTAGGGCTTCGATAATCACCGCATCACCTTGCTGGGTAATAGGATCACGGCTAAAAGCTACCCCAGAATAGGCGCTTTGGACTTGTTGTTGAATCAGGACTGACATGGCTGTGTCGGGTAAACCGCGATCGCGCCGATACTGCACAGCCGGTGAATAATTATATGATTCTCTGACTTCTGTAATGGCTTGTTGTAGTTGCTGATAACTGGCAACTTGGATCACTGTTAAATATTGCCCAGCCGCCGAAGCCTGTTCTGAGTCTTCCCCAATGGCGGAAGAACGGACAACTATGGGTGATAATTCGGAAGGTTGGAGGAATTCTAATAACTTTTCTGGATCGTCTCCAGGGGTGAGTACCCAACCCTTTGGTACTTGATAACCCCAGCGCTTAATTTGAGATAAAGTAGCGGCTTTGTGTCCCACGATCGCCGGATCTAACTCATCATCTAAACTGAGGATGACATCATTGCCCTGTAAATATTCAAATGCGCCTTGTGACTCTGCATCTACCTCTTGGGAAGACAAATCCAAGTCGTCAGGAATTTTCTTATAAATCCACCATAACAATCCCGCTAGTGCTACAGCACTAATAATTTTAGGAAAGTCTTCGGCGTGGAGAAGCACCACAAATAAAGGAAACACAAATAAGACCCCGTACTTTACCACATTTCTCGACTGCAACAGGGTGAAGCTGATAATTGCCAACAGGCTCACAAAAATTGTTAGCAGGGGATCATGTACTAATAATCCCCAAACTACGTTGGTTGTCCCCGCCCCTCTGCCCATAAAGTACCTACCGAGTACCAAAGCTATCAGGGAAAGCAATTCCCAAAATGACCCCTCAGGGAAGAAAGCACGAGCAAGATAAATTGCAGCGACTCCTTTAAGGGCTTCTGATACAACCGCTAAAATCCCAGCAATTGTGCCACCGTGGTAAAAAGCTGCGGAGACACTGATATTTCTTGTACCTATTTGAGCTAAACGTCTCTTCTTGAGCGCGTAAGTAATCCAAGCAATTACAGGTAACGCGCCCAAGAAGGGACAGACAATTAATATAACTAAGGCACCCCAAAGTTCTCTCATTTATGAATTTTTGATTTGAGATTAATCTTGCACTTAAAACCTCAAATCTTCAATATCTAAAGTTTTTCTACAATTTTGGCTGCTGATTCTGGGGATGTTGTTAGTCGCTTGACGAAGACACATACTGGAAATCGATGAGGACTCACGCAATGAAAATTTGTGAGGATTCAGGGGTATGAGGATATGAGGGTTTAATAGCTTTTGATCCTTACCCATAACCCTAATAGGTATGTTTTCATACGTAAGCCCTCACTGTATTTCTGATGTCCCTCTAAGCTATTACACGCTCAGTTGAGTGCGTAAGCTGCTTGTAACGCCCAAATAATCAAACCAGCGATCGCTCCCAACAGTAATACTGTAGAGACGGTAACTACTTTAGGGGAATCGGCCCCTTCAAATTTCATAATTCCGCGATTTAAGTCGGACATAACTCTGTAATCCTCCTTTTTGACTGGGCTAATTTACCCGTTTTGATTTTAGTCTTTCTATTCGCTGATCAGGCGAAATTACTAATAATATTTTGTTTAAGCTTTGCAACATTTCCATCAACAATTTTACTGACTCCTCCAGACTAATTGTTCAGTTTTATACGAAATAATCAGGATGAAAGAATAGGGAATAGGAAATGAAGAATTGCTCAAAAGTCTGTGTTCAATAAATTTACGCAGAAATATTCCATCACATCAAGGGTGATATTTTATTTGTAAAAATGAGTATAATCATTTACTTTGAATTTAGTTATTTTCCGCGTTTAAGGAAGGGTTGGTGATAAATGAAATTAGTATTAACAATGATTTCGCTAATAACCATAGGATTACTAGCCCTGGAGATAGGGTTGCGATCGCTCTTTGGTTTTGGTAACCCTTTGGTTTACATCGGGGATCAGCATATTGGTTACTTGTTAGCTCCTAACCAGCGTACCCGTCGCTTTGGTAATCGCATAGAAATCAATGAATATTCTATGCGCAGTGCGGCGATCGCCAAAACACCTGCACCCGCCACACTGCGGGTTCTACTGTTGGGGGATTCGATTATTAACGGTGGTTGGTGGACAGATCAAACGAATACAATCTCCAATTTGATGACAGTTTCCCTTAGTTCAGCAACTCATGACAATTATCGCCAAGTGGAAGTACTGAATGCTTCGGCTAATTCCTGGGGGCCGAGAAACGAGCTAGCTTACTTGCAACGTTATGGTAACTTTCATGCCCAAATAATCGTGCTAGTACTGAATACTGATGATTTATTTGCCACTGCACCGACATCTTTACCAGTAGGACGCGATCGCAACTATCCAGACAAAAAACCGCCCCTAGCATTAATAGAAGTATGGCAGCGTTACATCCAAAAACCCCAGTCAATCCCAGAATTAGCCGCATTACAGAAAGAAGGGGGCGATCGTGTGGGGATTAATCTGGATGCTGTTAGTAAAATTCAAACATTCGCCCGTCAGAATAATAGCCAATTTCTGCTAGTGATGACTCCCCTATTACGAGAACTAGGTGAACCAGGCCCCCGTGATTACGAAATCACAGCACGTCAACGCCTGAAGGACTTTGCTCAGTCTCAGGAGATAAAATATATAGATTTTTTACCAATATTCAACGCCACAAATAACTTTAAAGCCTTATACAGAGACCATATTCATCTGAGTTTACAAGGAAATCAGCTAGTCAGTAAAGAAATTGAGCAAGCGATCGCTTCTCTTACTCATACAAAATAGGATGCTTATAGCGTTTCCCAATCCACTAAGGTACTAAGTAAAAATCCTCCGCGCCCCTCTGTCTTGAAAAGTTTCCTACGGAGGGAGACCCTCCTACAGAACTTTTCGCTGCGTTTAAAAAGAATAAATCTTTACCTCACTTGCTTAGAAATTGCTATATTGCAATACCCACTCTACATAGTTGTGAATTACTCATTATTTTCCCGAATCCACAGCGCCAAACCGCCCCCGCGTCCACGGGCGGCAATAAAATCCTGTGTCACTATAAAGAAAGCAAAAAATGCTTGTTTCGCTATGGATTGGCTGTAAAAATCTGCGTAATTACCTTTTCCAGAACGAATACTTTGTTGGTAAACTTTCCGACCAAATACATTAATATACATTTGGGTAAAGTCAAAAGCTAAAAGATTTTTCTTACCTAAATATTTAGCTGGGCCTGTAAGTTTTAATAATAATGACCCCAACTGTACCTGGTTGCCAACTTCCCCTCTGTTAACATCCTCTGTTGAACCAGAACTGAAGGATATATAAATTTTGGTAAATTGGGGTACATACCAACCCTTACCTAAAATTATTCCCCCGCGTTTTTGCGCTTTTTTCGTTCCTGTTGCAAAACACAATCGCCATTGTCCAACTAAACTATCAAAATCATAAGTTAGGTGTTGTTTCTTAGCTGATGTTTCTGCTTGTAACAAAGCATTTACTATTACCTCTGGGTGGGGACGAGTTTTGTTTTGTTCACGATAAGCCGCCGCCGCTTCCCATAAAATATTAACAAAGTTGTCTGTAGTGGTAGATGTCAAGTCGCTTCGCTCCAATTCAAAATTCGTCTTGAAAAGTTTCCTACGACGGGAAACCCGCCTACAGAACTTTCCGCAAAATTCAAAATTTAAAACAATTATGGGCAATGCCCATCATACGAAATAGTAGGCTTTTTAGCTTGATAATTTTAGCGATAAGCAAGTGATATAAAATGTGAGTATATAGATTTTAACTGATTTATGTATGTTTTGTGATTGGATAATTATAAAAAATTAACCGCCGATTAATAATAGTAATTTGAGACTAAATAACAACAGACATCGACGGTTTAACTTATGAAATTGCTGCTTATCGCTTAAGCAATGTGTAACACTTTGCGTAAAAGTGTTTGGTCTTCTAGCTTCGCTTTTAAGCGACCATTTTCTATGTCTCGAATCCAGCTTTGGCTTTTACCAGTGAGCTTTGCTAATTCCCGTTGAGATAAATTCAAACTTTTGCGAGCTTGCAAAATTTGCTCACCAACTAAATCACCTGCGGTTTTTATTTTTTGTCTACTCTTAGCAGTTCGCCGTTGTTTTTTTTCTGATTCGGCAATTTGTCTTTCCCATTCTGGCGGTAATTCAAAGGATAAAATCCGCGCATTCATCAACAGATTCCACTTACCACGGGGGCCGCTATCGGTGAGGCGAGTTTCACCACCTGCATCATTAATCCAAAACTCTAATGCTTCGTCGGGATCTTCAGGAATATCTACTAATTTTGCCCATAGGGGTTGGATAGCAGGAGGATAAGTGATGGGATCGAAAATGGGTTTAATTCCTAAATGATTTAGTACTTCTAAATCATTTTCAAATGTCCGCAATAAGCGTTTGCGTTCTTCTCTATGTCTAGTAGCAAGGTTGACTTTTTCTTGACCATAAGCAATGCGTAGTAAGGTAGGAACAGTGATGCGTTGTTCCTTGCCCATTTTGGTTTTAAATAATAACCACAGCATTAATTTTACGGCTCCTTCATGCTGCTGCCAAATACTCATAACGGTGGTTAACAGAGTCTTGGAGAGGCTGCCATATTGATAGAATGCAGTGCGTTCTTTGCATCCTTGCTTGTTTAAGAAATATTGGCTCCATGTCCCGGCTTTGACTTTAAATGTTAGCCCAACGAGATATTTACAACCCAATTTATCTTCTTGAAAGTGGTGCTGAATACTTACTAAGTCCCACAAGCGGCTATTGGTGACTGAAAACCCCTTGACTTGCCCTTGCTGAGGCCAGTCCATAGAAATAATAAGTGAGCAAGCTTGCTGCACAAGATTTTTCATTAGGGCTAGTTTGGCAGCTTTGCTGAGGTCTTTGCGTTTCTCTAACCCTAAATATTTTTCTAGCTGTCGTTCGTCAATGGTAAACTCCTGTTCCCAAGGTTTATCTAAGGCTGTAGCGTGGGCAGATAGAATTAAATGGATACAAGCTGCCCTAATATCAAATACCTCAATGGCTGCTACATTTTTGGCTTTTTCGCTGACTTGGAACGGGTCTTGGATATAAAAGGTAATTTTTCCTCGTCCTTGGTTGACGGCTCGACTGTAGCAGAGATAGCCTGCTTCGTCAGTTTCCCAGTTCAGGGCTGTACGTTGCGCTAGTAGGTTGCAGGCTTCCCAAATTGCGATCGCCGATGCAAATGGGTTATTCTTCCCATTAGAAAATAAGTCTGGGCTAGTTGCATCTCGCGGTTCCACTCTACATCGCCCCTTCTTTGCTTGCCACGGTATGGGGGATTTTACTGGACAAGCTATCACACACTGCGGTTCAGCATAATAACCCTCACAATTATTACAAAGAGACGGATCTATCCAGTATTTATTGTTTTCGATTTTGATTGCACCCGTAGGACATTGGGGACGGCAGTTGTCACATCCAACGCAACTGTTGTTAGGAATTGTATAAGGCATATAACTTTCTTCCCACCCTAATCGTTGAGATGTTTGGCTCAAGTTTCCCCCTGGATGTGTCCTGTTGATTGATAACTAACCATTTACTTAATTAGCTATCCAGCAAAAATATTTGATTCTTGCCGAAATAATCGCTCACATCCATCTTGAGATTTTGCATCCAATCATTTAATAAACATTTCATAGCTAGTTTGATAAATTTGTTCATAATGAGCCTGCAAATGGTTTTAAAGAATTTAAAAAATACTTCGCTTGCGAACATTTTGTTAAGCCTTAGTCCCTTAACCAAAATAGCTCTGGCGAACATTTACGTTTAGGAAAAATGTGATTAATCATCATTATTAATAGCCTTAATATTTCCTGTGGTTTAATTATCTTCCCTGAAGATAGCCGATGACATGGGTAATTTAATTATGGGTCAAGGATTTAACCCCAAACCACGTATATTTAAAGACTATTTATATAGAAAATATTATCAATTTATTTAAGGCTGATATATAGATGACATTTTGGCAATAAAAATATGTAGCGCCTTGTATTCGCAAATACCTCTTGGCTACAGAAGTCAACTATTTAAACTAATCTATTATAGTAAGTTTCTCACCGGATAAAATCAATAAGTATTTTCACATTAAACACATCTTTGTAACTAATAATAAAATTTCTCATTAATATTTAAAACACAAAATCAGCTAAAAAAATGTATAAAGTCAGGGAATTTTGATTCTCACAAATCAATAGATGAACAACAAAAAAATAGATAATCTTAAGTTAAGATGATGATTAAAGCACTGGGAAGTTTATTGGCATAATTGCCAGGAGAATATACATGGCCGTACTCACAGGATTGACCTTTGGAGGCAACACTTGGACACCTAAATTTGCCGAATCAATTGATAAAGACAAATGTATCGGTTGTGGCAGATGTATTAAGGTATGTGGTTATCCTGTGTTGGATTTAAAAGCACTCAATGAAGAGGGTGAATTTGTAGAGGATGAGGAAGATGATGAAATCGAGCGCAAAGTCATGGTAGTTGCTCATCCAGAAAACTGTATTGGATGTCAAGCTTGCGCACGGATTTGTCCTAAGAACTGCTACACCCACAACCCATTAGAAAATTAAGTTTTTCACCATAGGACATGATTATTCGCAAGGTAACAAGAGGGGAAGACAGAATTCAAAATTCAAAATTCAAAATTCACTCATAGCCTATGACAAGGCTACGCCAACAAAATTCAAAACCTGGAGAATACAGTAGGTTTTGGGAATTTGAAGGATGATACATTGAGTTTTGTTTTGTTTCTGTACCAAGAAATACCGAGAATCAACAAAAAGTTCACGGTAAACAAACTCGTAAATCACTAACTGTTAAATATTAAACAAAGCATACTTGCTGTTAAAAATAATTGTGTCTTTTTGATTTCAGTAGCTTTGGAGAGGTAAAAGCTACTTGGGCGATGGCGAAAAATATATTGTTAAGTTTTGGGGGAAAGATATGAAGATATCTGGAATAATTCCCCCAATTTTTATGGGCATAAGTTAGAAAGTTAATAAGTGAAATAAAAAGGGACTGGGGATTAGGGACTAGGAATTAGGTACTGGTGTTAATGAGGCGATTACCAATTAACAATTCTCAATTCCCAATTTCGATAAGTAAATGAGTAGGTGGTATGCAGCAAATTCCTGTTTCACTCTGGACTCTAATTGCTGGAATAGTAGTTGGAGTAATCAGTCTTTGGATTGGTCAAAATCATAACCTACTACCTATTCAAGCATCAGAACAAGCGCCTTTGGTAGACGGATTTTTTAATATTATGTTTACCATTGCAGTGGCGCTGTTTTTGGTAGTAGAAGGTACGATTCTGATTTTCTTATTTAAGTATCGTCGTCGTCGGGGTGATAATACCGATGGCGTACCAGTGGAAGGGAACGTTCCCTTAGAAATTTTTTGGACGGCAATTCCATCAATAATTGTGGTTTGCCTGGGTATCTATAGTGTAGATGTCTTCAACCAAATGGGAGGATTAGAACCTGGGACTCATCCCCATGCTTCCGCTCATGTGGCGCACTCTTCAGGTACTGCATTAGCAGCAACACTAAACGATACCTCGACATCTGCAATTAATCCGGGAATTGGGATTGGTGCAAGTCCGACAACTGCCGGTAAAACCGCAGACTTAGTTGTCAATGTGACTGGGATGCAGTTTGCTTGGTTATTCGATTATCCTGATAACAGTGTTTCCGCCGGAGAACTACACGTTCCGGTAGGCGCTGATGTACAACTTAATCTTTCAGCACAGGATGTAATTCACTCATTCTGGGTTCCCCAATTCCGACTGAAGCAAGACGCAATTCCTGGGGTTCCTACCGAATTAAGATTTGTGGCTACCAAACCAGGGACATATCCGATAGTGTGCGCTGAACTTTGTGGTGGTTATCATGGTTCGATGCGATCGCAGGTTATTGTCCACACACCAGAGGAGTTTGATAGCTGGCTTGCAGAAAATCAGGTTGCTCAACAACAAAATCTACATCAGGCTGTTGCAGTTAACCCAGCTAATTTATCAACATCCGAGTTTCTTGCACCTTACACCCAAGATTTGGGAATTAGTGCAGATACGTTGCAGGGAATGTCCGTTAAGTAGAGACGTTCCATACAACGTTTCTACAAATATCATCACAAAATAGCCTTATGACACGAGTTGAATTTCCACCACACATTCCGCCAGATGACAATCAGCCGAAAAATTTGGCGGTTGGACATGGCGTAACTCTGCCAGCTTGGAAATGGCGAGATTACTTCACTTTTAATGTAGACCATAAGGTTATTGGTATCCAATACCTGGTAACAGCATTTTTGTTCTATCTCATCGGTGGGTTGATGGCGATCGCTATCCGTACCGAGTTAGCAACACCTGATGCAGACTTCATTGATCCGAATCTGTATAACGCCTTCATGACCAATCACGGAACAATCATGATTTTCTTATGGATTGTTCCTAGTGCCATTGGGGGGTTTGGTAATTATCTCATTCCCTTGATGATTGGGGCGCGGGATATGGCGTTTCCCAAACTGAATGCGATCGCTTTTTGGTTAAACCCACCAGCCGGTTTACTCTTGTTACTTAGCTTTATTTTTGGTGGTTCTCAGTCTGGTTGGACTGCTTACCCACCATTGAGTTTAGTAACAGCGCCAATAGCACAAACCCTGTGGATTTTGGCAATTGTTCTGGTAGGGACTTCTTCCATTCTGGGTTCTGTGAACTTCGTTGTCACCATCTTGATGATGAAGGTTCCGAGCATGAAATGGGATCAACTACCTTTGTTCTGCTGGGCAATTTTGGCAACATCCGTACTAGCACTACTCTCTACACCAGTGTTAGCTGCGGGTTTAGTTCTGCTATTATTTGACCTTAACTTTGGTACTTCCTTCTTCAAACCAGATGCTGGCGGTAACGTTGTTATTTACCAACATTTGTTTTGGTTCTACTCCCACCCAGCAGTATATTTGATGATTCTGCCCATCTTCGGCATTATGTCGGAGGTGATTCCCGTTCATGCACGGAAACCAATTTTTGGTTATAAGGCGATCGCCTATTCTAGTGTCGCCATCTGTGTAGTCGGTTTGTTCGTCTGGGTTCACCATATGTTTACCAGTGGTACACCCGGTTGGATGCGGATGTTTTTCACCATTTCTACTTTGATTGTTGCTGTTCCCACTGGTGTGAAAATTTTCGGTTGGGTGGCAACTTTATGGGGTGGAAAGATCCGCTTCACCAGCGCCATGCTGTTTGCTATTGGCTTGTTGTCCATGTTTGTCATGGGCGGTTTAAGCGGCGTGACAATGGGTACAGCACCTTTTGATGTTCACGTCCACGACACCTATTATGTGGTGGCACACTTCCACTACGTTCTGTTTGGTGGTTCTGTATTTGGGATTTATGCCGGGATTTATCACTGGTTCCCCAAAATGACAGGGCGGAAGTTGGGTGAAGGCTGGGGTCGGATTCACTTTGCCCTGACTTTGGTTGGAACTAACTTGACTTTCTTACCTATGCACAAGTTGGGTTTACAAGGTATGCCCCGGCGGGTAGCAATGTATGACCCCCAGTTTGTGGATTTGAATGTACTTTGTACTATCGGTGCATTCATTTTAGGCTTATCGGTGATTCCTTTTACAATCAATGTTCTCTGGAGTTGGAGCAAGGGCGAATTAGCTGGGGATAATCCTTGGGAAGCTTTGAGCCTGGAATGGACTACTGCTTCTCCTCCTTTGGTGGAAAATTGGGAAGTTCTCCCTGTGGTGACTCATGGGCCTTATGACTATGGTCATAGTTTAGAAGCCGCACCAGAAGTAAGTGTACAGACCTAACCCCCTAGCCCCCTTCCCTCGTAGGGAAGGGGGAAGCAGGGAAAGCAGGGGGTGCATGGGAAGCAGGGGGAGAAAGAGGCTTTTTGCTGCTATTAACCTTACACAGTTGACTTGCCATACTACTCGCTACAGGCTGGGCGTTTGCTAGGAGAGGGGTTGGGTGAGAGGTAAAGAACCGAAAAATTGATGGAGAAGTGAATATGACTAGTGTGACTGCCCATGAGGCTCATGGGGGACATGAGGCGCATCCAGATTTACGGGTTTGGGGGTTGTTGACTTTCCTGATTTCTGAATCTTTGATGTTTGGCGGATTTTTTGCTACTTATCTGTTTTTTCGTGGGACTACCGAGGTGTGGCCGCCGGAAGGAACAGAGGTAGAGTTGTTTGTTCCAGCAATTAATACCGCCATTCTGTTATCTAGTAGTGTGGTCATTCACTTCGGTGATATGGCGATTAAGAGAGGTAATGTCTGGGGAATGCGGATTTGGTATTTCCTGACGGCGATTATGGGGGCGGTATTTTTAGCTGGTCAGGTGTACGAGTACCAGAATTTAGGGTACGGTCTGACTACCAATGTGTTCGCTAACTGCTTCTATATCATGACCGGGTTCCACGGACTGCACGTATTTATCGGGCTTTTATTGATTTTAGGTGTGTTGTGGCGATCGCGCCGTTCTGGTCATTATTCAGCTACTAAACACACAGGTATCGAAATGGCAGAAATTTACTGGCACTTCGTAGACATCATCTGGATTGTTCTTTTTACCTTGGTTTATCTGCTCAACCTTTTGTAAATACAAGGGTAATTGGTAATCGGTAATAGGTAATCGGTAATAGTTTCTTCAATTACCAATTAATCATTAGCTATTACCAATTCCCAGGAGGTTATTTTGCATACAGACACTAATAAATTTTCCTGGTTCCAAGTCCCTGAAGATATCAAACATTTGTTAATTTTAGCTGCACAGAGTTGGGACAATACTTCAGTATCAGAGCAATATATCCAACAAGCTTTAGCTATAACTGGAAAAAATACTGATATATTAGTAGCAGCATATAGGTTTTTTTACTATAAAAATAATTATTCTTTAGCATTGCAAACAACTTACCAATTATTAGATAAAATTAGAGAATCGGAAAAGTTTCCTGATGAATGGGAGGAACTGAAGCCAATATTGGTTAACCGTCGGGAAGAATCCACCATCAGGTTATACTTGAACGCTTATGCAGCTGCTGGATTGGTATTAGCTAAGTTAGGGGAAATCGAGCAAGCTAAGGAAATCAGCATGAGAGTCAAGGAAATTGATGACAAGCATGATTTCGGTGCGGGAATCCTACTGGATGTTTTGACGCGTCCAGCAGACGAAGACGATTAAATCAGTCAATAGTGAGATAGTGCATTCCTGAGCCGCCCCCGTGGGCGGGTTTCCCGACTTGAGGGAGTGGCGTGTCGCCTTGCGTCGGAAAGCAACTATCGAACCCGTAAAGGTCAACAGTTATTAGTTAACACTCAACAACCATGAATATGTTCTCTTTCTTCAGCGCATCTTCCCCTCAAACTCTATCTACATTTTCTAATACTAATAACGACCAGTTTCCTCCTAAAGTTATAGTTCCAACTTTCCCCACAACTGATTCGCTGCCGAATGTTAACACTCCTGTATTTGTACTTCCCAGATTTTCTTAACTGAGAGTTTAAATATCATGCAAGGTAGGGATTGGCTCTTGACAGGAGACGGTCAATATCAAGTGTGTAAATCTGCGAGAAGTTGGGATTTATTACAAGAGAATTATCGTCTTTATCGGTTTTTAACTGAGATGGAAGATGTTCTCAATCAGGTAAGTGATGAATCTACTCGCTTACCTGAAATCCGAATGCTCGTTAGGCGCTTGATTGTAAATTCGTACTGGGTGCGAAGTCAGTATTTAGACCCTTCTCCAACCACAGGAACCTCTGTTCTCCTCCTATATGATGAATTGGGTTTTCCCTTGACTGTGCAAACAGTCACATTTGCACCAGGAACCCTATCTACTATTCATAATCATGGAACTTGGGGAGTTGTCGCGGTCTTAAAAGGGCAAGAAAAAAATACTGTTTGGCGATGCACAAAAACCCTAGATTCTCAAGACAAAATCGAGGCGACGGGAGAAATTATTTTATCACCAGGGGACATGATTAGCTTCACTCCCGATGCAATTCATAGCGTCCAAGCAATAGGTGATGAACCAACTGTCACCTTTAATATCTATGGCGAAACTGACCCCAAACAAAGATTCGAGTTTGATGCAGTTACCCATAATGCCAAAAAGTTTTAAGGGGAAGTTAGAAGGTAGGAGTTAATAATTAACCCTGTGTGCGACTTTTTCAAACCTAACCCCCAACCCCTTCCCTACAAGGGAAGGGGAGCAAGAATTAAAGCTACCCTGCGGGTACTCCTACGGAGAACTCGTAGAGTAGCAAGCTATGGATAGGGGTTTCAAGAATAAGTTACACATCAGGTTAATTATCCTCCTATTCCCTATTCCCCATTACCCATTCCCTACTCATTAGGAGATACTTCAAATGGCTAGAGTAATTTTCTATGAAAAACCCGGTTGTAAAGGTGGTACTCGTCAGAAAGTTTTGTTAACTGCGGCTGGACATGAAGTGATCACTTACAATCTGCTTACAGAACCTTGGACTGTGGAACGTCTGCGTTCATTTTTTGGCGATCGCCCAGTCACCGACTGGTTTAATCGTTCCGCGCCACAAATCAAGTCTGGTGAGATTGTTCCCGAACAACTAGACGAGCAAACAGCATTACTTTTAATGCTGAGAGAGCCTTTATTAATTCGTCGCCCTTTATTGCAAGTAGGCGATCGCCGCGAAGTTGGTTTTGATGTCGAAATCCTCGAAACTTGGATTGGCTTAAAACCTGTAGACGAATCCTTCCGCGCCATGAGCGAAAACCTCATGAGCCAAGATTTGCAAGGCTGCGCCCACGGTAATGGTCATAGTCACGATCATCACCACGACCATCAAGGCGGATGCAACCATCATGGTCAACAAGAACACCACAGACAAAGCTGTCATCATTAAACACTAAACACTTGTAGAGACGTAGCGGTGCTACGTCTCCAACTCCAACAAAGTTATTGCACAAAATTACCGAACGCCAGCAGTTTCATTCGTCAAATCCTGAAACAAAGGGGTGCTGAGGTAGCGTTCGCCGAAGGAAGGTTGAACCATCACAATTAACTTACCGGCGTTTTCGGGACGTTTCCCCACCTGTAAAGCTGCACACAAAGCCGCACCAGAGGAGATACCAGATAACAAACCTTCTTCCCTGGCTAAACGCCGCCCGTAACTCATCGCTTGATCATCACTCACCCTGATGACTTCATCCACCAATTCCAGGCGGAGGACATCGGGAACAAAGCCTGCGCCGATACCTTGGATTTTGTGCGGCCCTGCTTGTCCACCGGAAAGGATAGGACTATTGCTTGGTTCAACTGCGATCGCCTGAAAACTAGGTTTGCGTTGCTTCAGTACCTCTGCAATCCCGGTAATCGTTCCTCCAGTACCCACCCCAGCAATTACAATATCAACTTCACCATCGGTATCATTCCAAATTTCTTCAGCAGTAGTTTCGCGGTGGATTTTGGGGTTAGCTGGGTTGCGAAACTGTTGCAACATATGAGCATCAGGGGTACTAGCCACAAGTTCTTCAGCTTTGCGAATGGCTCCCCGCATACCTTCCGTACCTGGAGTCAACTCTAAAGTTGCACCATAAGCCCGCAACATAGCCCGTCTTTCTTGGCTCATGGTTTCTGGCATAGTCAAAATTAACCGATAACCACGGGCGGCGGCTACCATTGCCAGAGCAATTCCTGTGTTACCAGAAGTTGGTTCTACTAAAATAGTTTTTCCCGGTGTGATTAAACCTTCCGCTTCTGCTGAGTTAATCATACTCACCCCAATCCGGTCTTTTACGGAAGAGGCTGGATTCATACCTTCTAGTTTGACAACTATTCTCGCAACTACTCCTTCCGCTTGCGGAATCTTATTCAGCTTAACTAAAGGTGTACCTCCAATAAGTTCTGTTACATCATTAGCAATTCGCATTATTTTACTCCTAAAATTCTTAATCCAGAGTGAATTGTTTACTTATAACAATTAGCTTATACGTATTAAATTTACAAATCAGCTTGCGTGAGAATATATGTGATGTACTTTCACTAAAGCATAAAACCAGTGACTAAATAAAGCTATTTAAAAACATTTACCTAGTATTTTTCTTTTTAAATAAAATTTGTCTTCCCAAACACATTTACACATTAAAAAATATTAAATATCTCTTGCTCATGGAACTCTGTTTATGTAGCCATCGTCTACATAACTAAGAATTTGGTGAATTTATTGTATCACTTTGTTCAAATCACACATTTTATATAATTTTAATTGTTTTTTCTGGCTTGTTTTTATATACTCACCGATACATATATTTTGCTTGAGTACAATTTTTCAGCATAAATCACTCAACCACAAAGTTGATTGTATTCGCCGCCTATTTAGCTTTGAGCTTGCTTTGATAAATGCCAGAACCCCAGTCAATAAATGCTAGTACCCCACCTCAAAAATACTAGTACCCATACCCCAAATAATTTTTGTAATCTTTATAAGATAAGGGTTTGCAGATTTGAGTACAAAACTAATAAATTTAATAATCTTGATCCGACTCATATAAACCATAGGCAAGAAGGTCGGCTGATATAAAACTAATAGGATTTACGCAGAGATTCCCCTCTACCCCCCGAAATTCAATGGGTTAAACCAAAGAACTAGGGGGGACTTCTTAATCATTAAAGAGTAATCGGTGAACATCTTTAAAAATTAATAGCTGATAACCTAAATTAGGTATTGGTGGCATCTAAATTTGCCAAAGTATACCGACTTTTTAAAATAATATGATTTTTCAATTATGACATATTTTATTTTTCAGTGTCGGCTACTTAGTTAGACCATCAAACTTTATTGATAATGAGAACATGAAAAAGTTTGTCAGACTACTCCCCACTCCCTACTCCCCACTCCCTTCTTTAAGATAGGAGAGCAAAGATGAAAGTCAAACTCTTAAATGTTCTCACGGTTTTTTTAGTTACTTTTACGGTGTTATCTCCAGGGCTAATCATATTCGGTGTCGTTTGGGTAAGACATATAGAGTTCGTTAAAACACAGAAATTAGCATTTGCAGTCAATAATATTAATCCAGCAGATACCACTCTATCCACCACAAACACAACTCAAAACTTAGAATTACCCCAAGTTAGCACCCAAATTTCTGATCGAAATATCGTGAATCAACTGCTGACTGCTGAACAGTATAAACTCGCTGTCCTCCTGCAATGGTTCGTTTTGCTAACCCCTATATTTATTGGGTTAGGAATTATTGTTTATGACAGATATCTTGTTTACCGTGCTGCTGTTTTAAGAGAACAAATTGAAATGTTAGAAAGACTTTGGCAGCAAAGTATTGAACAATGAATCAATTCAAAATTCACAATAAAAACAACTGGCGACTGACCACTGACAACTAACAATTTTGTAAAAAACCAAATTCACTATGACTGAAGCAACACAAGAACGCCAAACTTCATACTTTAATCTAATTGATGAATTACTACAATGTCCGAATGGTCAAGAACCAGCAATATTAGAAGCTAAAGCAGAATTAATTGATGCTGGTTTTGTGGAAACTATCGTACAAGTAGCAACAGCATTTGCACATCAAGGTAATCAAGATGGGGCGCAGTTTTTATTTTTTTTAGCTCGTGAGTTAGCGAAAAGTTTGGGCTTGTATCCTGATTTTCAAAAATCTGAAGGAGCAAATGAGGGATAATAATGCTACTAACTGCAACTGATGCTGGACACATAGCGTTAGAGTTTCTCCTAGCAGACTGGAATATTGTAGATGAATACAGAGATTGGTTTAGCGTTTTTAATTCTCGTCTGACGGGTCAGAGTTGGTATATTGTAGAGTTAGGTATAGAAGGATTTCCTGATAGGTGGTATATCCAAGTTTACGATACAGGAGAATGTGACCCTAACTATACTTTTGCTTCCCCTATTCATGCTTCTGAAGGATTTGCCGACTTGAGTCATTTACCAGAAATTGTGGCTGAAGTATTAGTTGCAGAGCGCAAGTCTAGATAAGATAAAATATCCCCGACCTCTTTAACAAGTCGGGGATATTTTATTTCAATTTGTATGGAATTATAAATGTTAATTAAAATCTAATTTTTCACATATATTCTATTAATAAATAGAAAAAATAATACTGAATTTGTCAACATTATATGACAAAAATATGTTATATTAGTTAGCGTGATGTACGCTACATAAATATCAATTGCAATGATTGCGGAAGATATCCTAGCTAAGGAATTCACAAGAGTCGTCAATCACTACTACCCAAAAGTCGGGGAATTATTAGACGGGTGTCATGTGAAAGTCATCACCTGTTTCTGGGGACGACCTGCTAGACGCTTGCAATATATAGGGATTTATTGTTCTGGTGAAATGCTCCCTTATGTGCAGTCTCAAAAAGAAATACTCAGAGAAGTAGCTGAAAACATGGGATTAGTGCAAGTAGTTTGCATGAATGCTAAACGATTATTGCGAGACCCCATGTCTAAGCTGAAAGATAACGACCCACGCCTATGGCTGGAGTTGCAGATGGTAGCAAGGTAGAGTAGGAATCGCTAGCAAATAATGAAAACTGGACTGTTCTGCAATTACGAAAATCATCACCAAGACTCGCGTCGAGCCATTTTTGAACAAGTGGCGCTAGTACGACAGGCGGAAAAGTTGGGTTTTGACGAGGCTTGGGTAACAGAGCATCATTTTAATGAAGTAAATCTCAGTTCGTCAATATTGCTGTTGATGGCACATTTAGCAGGTGTCACCTCAACTATTAAATTAGGTACGGCGGCGGTGTTATTACCATTCCACAACCCGATTCGGGTGGCGGAAGATATTGCTACCTTAGATAATTTGTGCAATGGACGATTATTATTTGGTGTCGCTAAAGGGGGGCCATTTCCCCAACATAACAAGCACTTTGCCACACCAATGGGTGAATCTCGCGCGATGATGTTAGAGGCACTGGCATTGATTCAAAAGCTCTTATATGAAACTGATGTATCATTTAACGGACAATATTATCAATGCGATCGCCTCACAGTTTACCCTAAACCTTTACAGCAAGAAATCCCGGTTTATCTAGCCACTGGTGATGATGCAGGTATTGAATTTGCGGCCAAACACTCCTTTGCTTTGATGGGGGGGCCGCCGTTTGCTCTGGAGAGATTAAAAAAGACAGTGCAAACCTATCGAGCCTTAAATTCTAGTGGTGGGGAAAAATTTGTTTTAGCACGCTTCTTTTATGTAGGTAAAACCTATGATGAAGCAGTCAGCGAAGCTTTACCTTTTATTAGGTATTTTAGCCAGAAAATGACAGCTAATTCGTCTCAAGTAATGCAGAACGGTTCTAGCGGTCACAAGCAATTTGACCGCACAAATATTTGTTTTGATGAAGACTACTTGATTGAAAATTCCATCATTGGTGATGTTGCTACTTGTCGAGACAAAATCAAGAAATTTCAAGACGAATTGGATCTAGGTACATTAGCGCTCAAACCCTCATCTTTTGCTTTGCAAAAAAATCAGGAAAGCTTGCAGCGCTACAACCAAGAGGTACAAAATTATGTCTAAATTGAATCTGCTTCCACCTGACGATTTACCGCCTAGTGTGGTGTCAAAAGAGGATGGAATGCTGCATCTGGAATTAGAACAGTCTATTGGCAGATGCTTTTATCAGGCTTGCGATCGCATTACCCAAGCACTGCTAAATAATTGCCAGTGGTATCTTACCAAAAAAGATGCGATCGTTATGCTGATTGTTGACTGTCCAGATATTGTCTCTTACTGGCATATAGTCAGCAATATTCCTCAATTAGGAAATCGTCTAGAGAGGTTTACCAAAAATGCCAAAATTCGCGTTTATCCCCCTTTTGGCAAAGGTGAACCTTTAGAGATTAGTGTCAATGAAATTTCTGCCTATCGAGATTGGCTCTAGATTTTTAAAGCATCTCGGATGATTAAATTTCAGTAACCCAGTTTTTCCCAAGGCTGGGTTTTTTCTTTTATTCCCAGTCTCCTAAGCTATTTCACGTTGCTTTACGGTATTTATGCCTAAACATTCACGAATTTCAATCACTGGTACATCCCAAAACTGATCCCATTTCTGAGCAATTAACTTCCTCGGCGTATGGGAACCTAAACTATATCCACGAGCTATTTCTGCCATTAAATCTTGGAATTTTGCTGGTTGATAAAGACTAGTCATCACCATACCAAAACTTACCAGCATCACACTAATAGGAATTGGGGTTTGAGCCAAAACAAAAGCTTGCAGGCCAATTTCACCAATCCCATCAGTATCAAATCCAGCAACGACATGATAAATATCATGGGTAGAGCGCCAAAGCATTTTCAGATACGAGATGTCATCAACTACAGGGACTTTCTTATAAAAATAGGGGTCGAAACCTCTAGCTTTCATTTCAATGGCGTAGACATGGCCCAATGTTCCCTCTGGGAGTTTAGCTAAATCATCTAAATTGAAAGGTGCTGGTAGCCAGCGTTCCGCAAACAAGGTGTTAACTTCGGGAATTTTTTTCAACTCATCAACAGCTAACTGCGCCATTTCTGTTTGGTCGAGTGCGTCCTCGAAGTCAAAAACTGGGTCAGTGTTACCATTGCTGGGTTTTAACGCCCTATCTGCCAAAAACTGAATATAGGCAAGAAGTCCTTTGTCATTGTTGTAACTGATGACATTGGTCATGATAATTTCCTCATGTAATGTTGGGGGATGAGGGATAAGATGACGAGGGAGAAAGATATTAAGACTTTAACTAACAGGACTTAACTAAATTCTTTTTCCTAGTGTGAAATTTGCATTAGGGAGAGATTATGTTACCTGTTATTGGACTTTAGCCATCAAGAGTGACATATCGATAATTAATGTGGAAATATACAGACCTAATTTTTATACTACTTGAGTCATATTTTCATTCATCCTGAGGAGTATTTAGTCACCTGTCTTCTCTAGCCCCTAATACCAATTCAAAATTCAAAATTCAAAATTCAAAATTAAGAATCAAGAGAGGACAAGCGTTTGGGGTTGTACATCTGTCGCATTCTTTTTTCAAATTGGTATAACCTCTATTTTCAGACAAAAGTGCGATCGCCCATGCTAAATGGGTATAAATAACCCAGAATATGTAATGAAAGATTAGCTACAATCTTTTTCCTAGATTTATTCACCAGAATACTTGCGTGTTAATTTTCTAGTCATAAACAGAGCAATCAACAATAATACTTCCAAAGGAATCAGTGAGAATTTAAGGCTACAGCATAGCCAAAAGAAGCCTACGATTATACAAATAACCTGCCAGATTTGATTGGTATTTTTTATAGCAATAACTACAAAAAATATAGCTAGCCCTAAAGTCATAAATGAAGTGAATAGCATAGCTAATACATTTGACAAGAATGATTTGTTGACTTGTTTATTTTGGAATTGCAGCAGAGTATTAATTTAAGTGATACCAATTTGAATAAACCATTTGTAGAGACGCGATTAATCGCGTCTTCTTGACTAATTATTAGCCCTTAACCTAGTATGTTGTGCCAACCTAGTTAATTGATAAATAGGAAAATTGAGATGGAAGATGAAGCGAAAATTTCCATCTATGATTAATCCCTAATTAGCATCAACCTAGAGATAATTTCTTACACAGATTCTAGTTCGCCGAGACTTTCTTGATTTGGCCGCAGAGCTTTACGCAACCAAGGAGGAGGATTACCTTTAAGAGTTTGCACTAATCTGTTCAAAAGGTAGATAATATCTTCCTTCTTTGAACGCGGTTTAACTGGCATTACGCCCTTTTTGATTAATTTGGCAGCAGCAATACCGCCAATGGATGCCACATATACAATTTTACAATCAGATAAAGCTGCGATTTTTTGAGCTACCTTATCATCGCTTTCACCATTTTGAACCTTAGGTTTTTGCTCCTCTTCTTTTTTAGCTTTTTTGCAATCGCTTTTACCGTGTTTGCAACCACCTTCGCCTTTTTCGATTGTATCTTCACTAGGTTTTGGAGTTTCCTTATTAAAGGAGAGAGTTTCGATAAATTCATAACCCCCGTCGGAAATTTCATAAACATCAATTTCTTGCGCCCAGCCAAAGTGAGCATCAACATTGATCCTATCACTTGTAGCAAATGCTATCTTCATTTTTGTGTTCCTTTCTTCATCAGTTGTGACTAACTGCCAATAAGTCCTGAATTGTGGTTAAATTGTTACCTATTATTTGATAAGCAATGCCCAGCACCTTGTCATTCATCAAGTGCAAGATGTCAAATTAGGCATTTTTACACAGTCACAGTTAACAATTAGTAGTTGAGTATCCGCAGAACATGATTCCAAAGACTCTATAGCCCTGAAAACAACCTCACTTAATACAGTTGTTGAAGGCTCATATTACTTATCTTAGGCTCAATTCTTTGAGTGTGGTGATGGCGCAAGAACTTTTTCGCCTTATTTGTCCCTAAAACCAGGCTATGTCTTGAAGAAAAGATGGAAAAATCATCCATAGGGTGTCTATGAGTCTACTAATCCTTTCCGCTACGATAGCGATCGCACAGTACCCACAGCTAGCTACAGGCAGGTTCGATGGTGTTGCGAATCAGAAGGTGGAGAAATAACCATAGACGGAACATCACAGACAGCTTGTTCGGATATGTGTTCATGATGCCGACTCTGTTGGTTTTGGGAACTTTTGTAGTTCTACCTATTCTCTACTCTGTTTTTCTTTCGCTCAACAAAGTTCAACTGTTAGGTGGTGTTGCCTATCAATTCATTGGTTTACGAAATTTTCAGCGATTAGTTGATGATCAATTAGTTTGGATTGCTTTAAGAAATACAGCAGAATATGTGGTTATTGTTGTACCAAGCCAAACTATTTTGGCGTTGATTTTAGCGGTCACCTTAAATGCTGGAATCCGGGGTAAAAACTGGTGGCGCATCCTTTACTTTTTGCCAACAGTCACTTCTTCCGCAGTGCTGACGCTAATTTTTATGTGGATTTATAATACCGATGGACTATTAAATGATTTTTTAGCTTTTGTGGGACTGCCTACTTATAATTGGTTGGGTGATCCGGCGGTTGCCCTCAAAGGCATCATGCTAATGAATATTTGGTCAACCGCACCATTTTATATGGTGATATATCTAGCAGCCTTACAAGATATACCAGCAAAACTTTACGAGGCGGCAGAATTAGATGGTGCAAATTGGTGGCAGAAGTTTATTTACATCACAATTCCTCTGCTGAAACCTGTGACTTTTTTTGTGATTGCAGTGGGGGTAATTGGCACTTTTCAATTATTTGATCAATCTTATATTTTCTCTGGTGGTACTGGTGGCCCTAATAATGCCACCTTGACTGTAGTACTGCTGATTTATCAAATGGTATTTCGTTATTTACAGATGGGATATGCTGCGGCGATCGCCTTTCTCTTAGCAGTGGTGATTATTGCTATTACACTGATTCAACGGCGAGTTTTTGCTGGTGAATAATTCCCAGTTTCTGATCGGGAATAAAAATATTTAGGACTGACGCACCCAGGCTATTTGTTGAGACTAGATATCAGGGGTTAAGGACGTAAAGGTGTAAGGATTTTAAACATTTACACCCCTACACCCCTACACCCTTTCATGGGTAAATCCTAATATTCTCTGCGGCTAAACCTCAACAGCTAAAGCCCGCACTAAAAATGCCCATTTATCTGCGGCTTCTTCGATAATCTTTGCCGTAGGTTTACCTGCACCATGTCCAGCTTTAGTTTCAATTCTAATTAATACAGGTGCATTACCATTGTGAGCAGTTTGCAAAGCTGCGGCAAATTTGAAGCTGTGGGCGGGGACAACGCGATCGTCGTGATCGGCGGTGGTAATCAAGGTTGCGGGGTATGCTGTACCTGATTTGAGATTATGCAGTGGCGAATAAGCGTAGATTGCAGGAAACTCTTGTGGGTTATCTGGGGAACCATATTCAGCAGTCCAAGCCCAACCAATGGTAAATTTGTGAAACCGTAACATATCCATCACACCAACGGCTGGTAAAGCTGCACCGAATAACTCAGGACGCTGAGTCATGCAAGCACCCACTAATAAACCACCATTACTACCACCAGCGATCGCTAGTTTTTCCGGTTTTGTATAATTATTTGCCATCAACCACTCAGCAGCAGCAATAAAGTCATCAAAAACGTTTTGCTTTTTATCCTTCATCCCTGCTTGATGCCATTCTTCGCCATACTCTCCGCCACCGCGTATATTTGGCATGGCATAAACACCACCCATTTCCATCCATACCAACATACTTACAGAAAAATTGGGCGTGAGTGAGACATTAAAACCACCGTAGGCATAAAGATAAGTGGGGTTATTCCCATCTAATTGAATGCCTTTCTTATGAGTAATAAACATGGGTACTTGTGTACCATCTTGACTTTGATAAAAAACTTGTTTAGTTTCGTAATTATCAGGATTAAAATCTACATTTGTTTCTCTAAAAACCTCGCTTTTGCCTGTTACTAAGTTATATCGGTAAATAGTTCCTGGTGTAGTAAAACTCGTGAATTTGTAAAAAGTCTCTGTATCGCCACGCTTACCACCAAAGCCATCTACAGCACCCAATCCTGGTAATTCTACATTCCGAACTAATGTACCGTTGAGGTCAAAAATTTTCACTTGCGATCGGGCATCTTCTAAATAACCTGCAATAAACTGATTATTTAAGATATTGACACTTTCTAAAGTTGCTTCAGCTTGGGGGATAATTTCTCGCCATATTTCTTTAGCCGGATTAGCTATATCAATAGCAATTACTCTACCCCGTGGTGCATCCAAGTCAGTACGGAAGTAGAAAACACTCTCATCATTATCAATGAAACTATAATCTGCTTCAAATTGATCAATTAGTTCTACGACTTCAGTATTGGGGTTAGTTAAGTCTTTATAAAAAACTAGATTTCTGGAATCAGTACCCAACCAAACTGAAATTATCAGATAGCAACCATCTTCCGTGACAACGCCATTAAAACCCCATTCTTTTTGGTCAAGACGTTGGTAAATTAGTATGTCTTCAGATTGCGGTGTACCCAACTGATGATAATATAGCTTTTGGTAATAGTTAACATCTTCCAATTTAGTTTTTTCATTTGGTTCGTCATAACGACTATAGAAAAAACCTTGATTATCATTCGTCCAAGATGCACCGGAAAATTTAACCCAATTGAGATGATCTGGAAAATCTGCACCAGTTTCTACATCAATAACCTTCCATTCTTGCCAATCAGAACCAGAAGTTGCTATACCGTACGCCAAAAGCTTGCCATTATCGCTGATAGCTAAACCTGAAAGAGCAACAGTCCCATCATCCGAAAGTTTGTTGGGGTCTAGTAAAACTCTTGGTTCAGAATCCAGAGATTTCAACGTATACAGAACACTTTGATTTTGCAAGCCATCATTTTTGAAATAAAAATAATTTTCTCCTTCTTTAAAAGGAATTCCATACTTTTCATAATCCCAAAGTTTGTTAAGACGTTGTTGAATTTTCTCTCTAGTCGAAACTTCGCCCAAATACGCAAAAGTAACTTGATTTTGTGCCTCGATCCAAGCCCTAGTTGTTTCAGAGTCAGGATCTTCTAACCAACGATAAGGATCTGCTACTAAGGTACCGTGGTAATCATCAACTTGATCAATTTTGTGGCTGAGTGGATAGTTCAGGGATTTTTCAGAGTAGGGCATGGTTTTGGATTAAAAGTATCTTTTCATATACTACAAACATCAGCCCCAGTCTTGATGTGGGTACTATCCCCAAAAATATCCGGTACTACTGACGCAGAATTAGCATGGTTACGGTTTGTCTGGGCGATCGTTTAACCGTAGGTTGGTAATTTATTGCTCAAGATGTCAGAGAAACTGATATAACTATACTACGGTTACTTTATCGAGAAAAAGTACTATATGGCGGTAACTCTATACTCAAGCATTGCAACCCCCCACAATAAGAATACTCACCACTATTTTACAAGGCGGACATTTTTACCAGACCAGCAAAATAGTTTATGGAAAATAGAAGCTGGTTTCGTGAGAACTTTTACCTATTTAGAAAATGGAACAACCGTTGCTTTAGGGTTATGGGGCCCTGGAGATATTCTGGGTAGAGCTTTGTCAAAATTAGAACCGTATCAAATGGAATGTTTGACGAAAGTCGAAGCGACAATTGTGCCTATTGAAGAATGGAAAAACCCTACTGATACTCTGCTGGCACACATTCAGCAAGCAGAAGAATTAATGGTAATTCGTAGCTACAAAAAAGTAGATACCATGCTAATTAAACTATTAGCATGGTTATCCAAAAAGTTTGGTTCAGAAGTAGATAAAGGACGTTTAATTGATATGCGTCTGACCCATGAAGATTTAGCGGAAATGCTTGGTTCTACAAGAGTAACAATTACTCGCATCCTTGGGCAATTTGAGGAAGAGGGTCTGATCAATAGGTTATCCCTACATCGCATAGTCCTGAAGGAAGAAGATATTTGGTACTATGAGATTTAAGCAATTTTAGTAATACCAACTATCACCTTCTACATTCGCTCTGCCCTCAATTTTAATATCTAGGGCTTCTAGATAAGCAAGCCCACTAGATATTTGCTTGATTGTTCCCCGGAGGGTTAGATCAAAATATCCTGCACCACCTGTATTAACTCCTAGTAAGGCTTTGGTGATGTTAACAACCAAACCATACATAGAAATTAGTTGTGAAATTACAGGTTCTTGAAGATAATTTTTGGGAATATATATGCGTACACGAATTTGTGTAACTTGTTTTTTTTCATGTATTGAAGGAACAAGAGATAATTTCGTAGGAAAGTTAAATTGAAATTGATTTAATGCAGCCATTGGATGATACTAATGTGTAATTAATATTGAAGCTTTTATTGTAGTAATTAAAGCCCAATCCTCTTATTTACGAGGAGCTATAAGTCGATTATTCAGGTTTTTCTAAAAAAATCAAATCAAACCAGCCTACGTTTTCATCTCCCAATACTCGTAAAATACACTTTAATTATCGGATTACTGTGCTTTGCAGTATTATAAACGAGATTCCCACAAAAAACGCGGGAAATCAATACGTAATAATACGTATATCCTGACAGATATTGGTTCCATATATACATTTATATTTTTAAGGACTGCGTCCAGATTCCCTCTCGAAGAAATTGGGGATATTGTTGCTGATGAATGATTTAGGACTGCTGTAGCGAAAAGATATTCTTATCCTGTATTGTTAATAACAGTTCAGAAACGACTTTCTCCCAAAGGAGAAAGATGATTTAATAAAACTCTCGTAAATTGTTTTATATCAACACAAAAATGAAAATAACTTTTGCGTATACCACAGCATTATTCTCTGCTTGTACTTTTTTTCTGGCAGCTTGTAGTGGTACTAACACAGACACAAATTCGACCAACAATTCTCCAAATAACACAACTAATACTACAACAAACGTTACTACAACAAGCGATAAAAATACTATTCCTATTGGCATCGCCCTAGCACAAACTAGTAATGTAGCTCTACTTGGTCAAGAACAAGTCGCTGGAGCTAAAATTGCTGAAAAGTATTTCAATGATAAAGGTGGAGTCAACGGTACTCCAATTAAACTAATTTTTCAAGATACGGCTGGTGACGAAGCTGGAACAATTAATGCTTTTCAAACTCTTATCAATAAAGATAAAGTCGTAGGTATTGTAGGTCCTACATTATCCCAACAAGCCTTTAGTGCTAATCCCATTGCTGAAAGAGCAAAAGTTCCAGTGGTTGGACCATCAAATACAGCAAAAGGTATACCAGAAATTGGTGATTATGTGGCGCGCGTTTCTGCACCCGTTTCTGTAGTTGCCCCTAATTCAGTCAAAGCTGCACTTAAGCAAAATCCCAACATTAAAAAAGTCGCGGTTTTCTTTGCTCAAAATGATGCCTTTAGCAAATCAGAAACAGAGATTTTTCAACAAACTGTTAAGGATCAAGGACTAGAATTAGTAACAGTACAAAAGTTCCAAACTACTGATACTGACTTTCAATCTCAGGCGACTAATGCAATTAATTTAAAACCTGATTTAGTGATTATTTCTGGACTAGCAGCCGATGGTGGAAACTTAGTTAGACAGTTGCGTGAACTTGGTTATCAAGGTGCGATTATTGGCGGTAATGGTTTAAATACATCAAATGTTTTCGCAGTTTGTAAAGCACTTTGTGACGGTGTATTAATAGCTCAAGCTTACAGTCCAGAATATACTGGTGAAATTAATAAGGCATTTCGTCAAGCCTACGTTGATCAATATAAGAAAGAACCGCCCCAATTTAGCGCTCAAGCCTTTGCCGCAGTACAAGTATATGTAGAATCTCTCAAAGCATTAGATACCAAGAATAAAGTTAGTAAAATACAGTTACCGGAATTACGTACAGAACTGAACAAACAGCTACTAACAGGTAAATACAATACACCATTAGGAGAAATTAGTTTTACACCAATCGGTGAAGTTGTACAAAAAGATTTTTATGTAGCTCAAATTAAAATGGAAAAGGATGGTAGTCAAGGTAAGTTTACATTCTTGAAATAGAAAATTGGGAGTGGAGTAAGAGAAAAAGCAGGGGGGAATAAATAATCACTATAGACTATTGACTAATGACAACTGACAACTGGCTAACTTAAATGGATATTAGTGTATTTTTACAACAGCTATTGAATGGGTTATCTATTGGCAGCGTTTATGCAATCTTTGCCTTAGGTTATACATTGGTTTATTCCATTTTGGGAATTATTAACTTAGCGCATGGGGCAATTTTTACGCTGGGGGCATATTTCACTTATGCTCTTATGGGTGGTACGTTTGGGTTTAATGGTTTGCTGGCTAACGCTACTCTGCCGATACAATTACCATTTGCTGTGGCATTGATTATTGGCAGTAGTTTAGCCGGGTTAGTAGGGGTGGCAATGGAAAGAATCGCTTTTCAACCTTTGCGAAAAAAAGGATCTGACACCTTACTAACAGTGGTTTCCAGCTTAGGGGTAGCAGTTGTAATTGTGAACATAATTCAATATTTAGTAGGTGCAGAAAGTTATACATTTCCGGCAAATACTTTTGGTAATTTACCCCCAGCCTTTAACTTTGGAACTTTGGAAAAGCCGATACCTATTCGTAGCGTACAGGTGGTAATTTTCACTGTATCTGTTGTAATTGTGGCTATTCTTACTTACTTTATTAATTGTACTAAATACGGTAAAGCAATTCAGGCGATCGCCGAAGATGCCACTACTGCCAGTTTATTAGGTATCAATAGCGATCGCTTTATTGTCTTAACTTTTTTTATCAGCAGTTTTCTTGCTGGCTTGGCGGGAACTCTAGTCGCCTCTAGTGTGAGCATTGCAGGCCCTTATTTTGGTATTGGCTTTGGGTTGAGGGGTTTAGCGGTGATTGTCCTTGGTGGCTTAGGTAGCATTCCTGGCGCAGTTTTGGGAGGTTTACTGATTGGCGTAGTTGAGGCGCTGGTTCCCTCTGATTACTCTGGTTATAAAGACGCTGTAGCTTTCGGCATTTTGTTTATCATGCTATTAGTTAGACCCCAAGGATTATTAGGCCGTCGGTTTATTCAGAAAGTCTGAGGTAGAAAGCCATGACAGCAATCGCAGGACAAAAATTAACCTTTGATCAATTTCTCGATAAATGTCCAGAGGAAGGTTTTTATGAGCTTGTAAATGGAGAAATTATAGAAGTGCGTTCAACTAGAAATCATGATGATGTTGCTAATTATTTATTGTTTGCTTTTAATGATGAAATTAGGCGATTAAATTTAAATTACATAGTCAACAATACAGCAGTTTTTAGAACTAAAACTGCTGATGGCATAGAACAAGGGCGCAAACCAGATGTTAGTGTAATTGATAGGGACTTATGGCGGTCAAATCGTTCAGCCTATTCTGCACTTGAGCAACCAATTCAATTGGCTGTAGAGGTAACATCAACTAATTGGGAAGATGACTATATTGATAAGTTAGATGAATATCAAAGATTAGGTATTCAAGAATATTGGATTGTCGATTATTTAGCAATTGGAGACAGAAAATATTTAGGAACACCAAAAGAGCCGACTGTATTTGTTTTTCTATTAAATACTAATGGCAACTATGAGCGCACATCTTTTAAAGGTTCTGAGCGTATCATATCAGTCACCTTTCCTGAACTAACATTAACCGCAGAGCAAATATTAACCGCTTAAAGTTTTATAAAAGCAAGTTAACATGGCTGAATTTTTCTCCACCTATGGTTCTCTCATCGTCTCTATGGTGTTGGGGGCGCTACTGGGACTATCACTTTACTTACCTCTAATGGCTGGACAATTATCTCTGGCAAGCCCTGGATTTTATGCTTTAGGTGGTTATATTGCCGCGATTTTATCAACCAAAGTTTTTCAAACTAACAGTAATTCATTTCCGATACCGCTACTTTTATTAGAAATGTTAGTTGCTGCCGCAATCTCTGGTTTATTGGGGATAGCTGTAGGCATTCCGGCTTTACGTTTACGGGGAATTTATTTGGCGATCGCTACTATTGCTTTTGTGGAAGTTTTACGCGTTCTCTCTCTAAATTTAGATATTACAGGGGGGGGCTGTCGGTATTTTTGGTATCCCTCAACCATTCTCCACACCAATCGAATATTTATGGATTGCTCTACCATTACTATTAATTAGTATGGTGCTATTTTATCGTTTAGAACGGGTGCGAGTGGGTAGAGCTTTCACTGCCATTCGTGAAGATGAACTAGCAGCCAGTGCAATGGGAATTAACCCCACTTACTACAAAGTTTTAGCATTTACTTTAGGGGCGATGCTCGCTGGTATTGTGGGTGTGATTAGCGCGCACTTTCTTAATACTTGGAATGCCAGACAAGGGACATTTGATGCTAGTATTATCTACCTCACTTTTGTTTTGATTGGCGGTTCGAGAACTTTTTTAGGTTCAGTTGTTGGTGGTATGGTATTTACAGCTTTACCGGAAGTCTTACGCGGACTAGCCGATACCGGTGGTTTCCCTACTTGGTTAGCTCAATTTCTCCGAGATGGTAGGTTAATTATTTTCGGGTTGTTGATAGTTATAGGTACGATTTTCTTTCCCCAAGGTTTGGTAACTCCAGATATTTTTAAATTCGGTAAGCCTAAAAATAGATGAGCCTAGATAAAAGTAGAGTTATATTAGAAGCAAAGTCACTCACCCGCCGCTTTGGTGGTTTAATAGCGGTAAATAATGTATCTTTTACTGTTAATCACTATGAAATTTTTGGTTTAATAGGCCCTAATGGCGCAGGTAAAACTACACTGTTTAATTTAATTACAGCTTTAATCCCACCTTCCAGTGGCGAGCTAATATATCAAAATAAAGCAATTGCTCAACTAGGTCCTCATGAAATTGCTAGTTTGGGGATTGCGCGGACATTCCAAAATATTCGCTTATTTGGGGAATTATCGGCACTAGAAAACGTGATAATTGCCCGTCATTTACATACTAAAAGTACTATATTTACAGGTGTTCTAGGATTACCACCAGCACCTAAAGAAGAAGCTCGCAGTAGAGAGAAAGCTTTAGAATTATTAGAGATGGTGGGACTGAGCGATCGCGCCCAAGAAAAAGCCCGAAATTTTGCTTATGGTGATCAACGGCGCTTAGAAATTGCCCGCGCTTTAGCCTTAGAACCGCAAATATTACTACTCGATGAACCTGCGGCAGGTATGAATCCCAGTGAGAAACAGCAATTGAGTGAATTTATTCGGGAAATACGCGATCGCTTCAATTTAACTATTATTTTGATTGAGCATCACGTACCTTTAGTTATGGGCTTGTGTGACAGAATTGCTGTATTAGATTTTGGGCAATTAATTGCTTTAGGTGAACCATCTGTAGTCAGGAATGATCCGGCCGTAATTGAGGCTTATTTGGGCAATGAATAAGTCTGCTGAAATTCTGCTAATGAACTAACAGCGATCGCACTATCCATGAGGTTCTCTAATCGCTCTACAGTCTCCCCTTCTAGCCTTGCTGCTAACTCTTGAGGAACTTCACCAAAACGCCGTTGTAACAGCCGGATTAACTGACGTTGCATACCCTGCTGCAATCCCTGCTGTAGCCCACGTTGCTCACCTTCAGCAAGGATTTCTTGATACCAAGGCGATTCTCGCAATATTGCCATATCCCACCTCATGATTTGCTGCACTAAAGGAGTCTCTAATACTAAATTGGGAAAGGAAGTATTAATTGAATAACTGAGGTCAAATTTGGCAAATCCAATCAAACCCAACCTTGCCATGAACAATTTGAGGGTGAGACATTAACCATTGACAACGAGAAATTAACACAGTTTCTAGTTCATCGAGAGTAGAAAACATCTGATTAGCAACAGCTTCACGTAGAAGCGACCAAACACACTCAGTCGGTTGGAGTTGAGGTGTATAAGCAGGCAGAGGAAACAGAATGATACCAGCTGGCAACATTAATTGTTTACTGGTATGCCAACCAGCTTGATCAACAAGCAAAACAATGATTTTGTGATGATGAGGATTGACTTCAGCGGCAAAAGCATCTAAAGCCATTTGCATGACAGCAATGTTGACTCTGGGTAAAATCAAGAAAAAACTCTCGCCAGTAGCTGGATGGACAAATCCATAAGTATAAAGCCATTGGTAACGAGTGCGATGCACAGCATTGGGACGATGACCTACTGGTGTCCAAACTCGACGGACGATGGGTTTGAGGCCTAATCGAGCTTCATCTTCTGCCCAAACTTCAACTGATTTGTGCGGATGGAGGAAACGTAACAATCGCACAAACTCCGTTAACTCAGTTTTAAACATCTGTCTTTGAACAAAAGTTGCCGCCTCAGTATGCAGAGGTCGTGGTTGTTGCAGACTAAATCCTAGCCTTTTGAGGTAATCCCAAGCTGTAGTGACATGGAGTGTAATTCCAAACTGTACTCGGATCAATTCCCCTACTTTTGGCGCACTCCATAACCCCCCATCTTCTGGTGGTGAAGCTAACCTTTGGCGCAACCACTGTTGTTGCTCGTTTGTGAGTGCAAGTTTTTTTCCTCCTGGTTTCAGTTTCTGTTGATTGATGATTCCGTTTGCTCCTAGCTTGTTGTATCGCCGCACGATTTTTCTCACCCAGTCCCCTGAGAATCCCACAATCTCTGCTACCTTTTGCGCTGACAACTGTGGTTGTTGATTGAGCAATTTAATCACTAACCATCGGGTTTTCTCTTGTGCATCTTCACATCGGCGATAACTTTGTTCTATTTCTTCTGTTGATAGATGCTCTGTTAGTTTTATCCTGGGACGTACCATTTTTCTAGCCTTTTTCCCTCTGCTTCAAATGATACTACCTTTCCCTATTCAGTATAACACAAAGCTAGCAAAAAATGCTAGCAATGATTCTCTAGCGTTTACTAACCTGCTGAGATACTGAGTACACCGCTAATCAAATTGGCCAATCTCCGCGCCCCTCTGTCTTGAAAAGTTTCCTACGGAGGGAAACCCTCCTTCAGAACTTTTCGCTGCGTTTTCCTTCGCGCCCCTCCGCGTTTAAAAACATTATTTATCTATCTCACATAACTGGAAATATCTATAACTGGTTCACTGATATTAAGGTATGTTAGATATTATGTCAGAACTCGATATTTCTGGATTTAAATCGCCGATGAACGCAGATGAAAGCCGATATAAAAATGGACACGATTTTAAAATTTTAGAAATTCAGGAACTTGATGTTAACTATGGCGGTATTCAAGCTCTGAAAAAGATTAATTTAACTATTCAAAAAGGTGAGGTTGTTACATTAATTGGTGCGAATGGTGCAGGTAAAAGTACAACATTAAGGGCGATATCGAAGATAGTTACTCCTAAAAATGGGCAAATTATTTATAGTGGACGTAATATTACACGCCGTCTACCCCATGAAGTTGTGAAGTTTGGTATTGCCCATTGTCCAGAAGGGCGGAGGGTATTGGCAAAGCAAACTGTTTTAGATAATTTACTCTTGGGTGCATATATTCGCTTCAATCAAACAGAGATTAAAGCCGATATTAAACAACAATTTGAATTGTTCCCCAGGCTAGCACAACGACAAAATCAACTAGCGGGAACTCTCAGTGGAGGAGAACAGCAAATGTTGGCGATCGCTCGTGCTTTAATGAGTAGACCACAACTTTTACTTTTAGATGAGCCTAGCTTGGGTTTAGCACCTGCGATAGTTAAGGAAATATTCTCGATTATTGAAAATCTGCGTGCCACTGGTGTGACTATTTTACTTGTGGAACAGAACGCCAATTTAGCTCTACAAATCGCTGATAGAGGATATGTTTTAGAAGCTGGCTCTATTACCTTATCAGGTGCGGCATCCAACTTAATTAATGATGAGCGCGTGAAAAAAGCCTACTTGGGTTAATTATATTGCTGAGATCATTTACCTTGGAAAACTGATAATATCTGTGGGGATTGGTAATCGGTAAAACCAGAACATAGTTATGACAAATCAAGCTCCTATCCCAGTTATTGTCAATGGTGCTGCTGGCAAAATGGGACGTGAAGTAGTGAAAGCGATAGCCCAAGCACCAGACTTAAATTTATTGGGTGCAATTGACAGCAGTCCAGAACATCAAGGTAAAGATGCTGGAGAATTAGCGGGTTTAAGTGAACCTCTAGAAGTTCCCATTACAAACCAACTAGAACCAATGCTGGGTTATGTTGCAGGAGAAAGACAAGGGCCGCCAGGGGTTATAGTAGACTTTACCCATCCTGACTCAGTTTATGATAATGTACGCAGTGCGATCGCCTATGGCATTCGTCCCGTTGTAGGTACAACAGGATTAAGCCCAGCACAAATCCAAAATTTAGCTGATTTTGCCGAAAAAGCCAGCACTGGCTGTCTGATTATTCCTAACTTCTCCATAGGTATGGTGTTGTTACAACAAGCAGCCGTCACCGCATCACAATATTTTGACCACGTAGAAATTATTGAACTGCACCACAATCAAAAAGCCGACGCACCCAGTGGTACAGCCATTCAGACAGCCGAGTTACTAGCAGAATTAGGTAAAACATTTAACTCTGCTATTGTGGAAGAGACGGAAAAAATACCCGGAGCTAGAGGTAGTTTAGCTGGGGAAGGAATTAGAATTCATAGCGTCCGCCTACCGGGACTCATAGCCCATCAAGAAGTGATTTTTGGCGCACCAGGACAAATTTATACATTACGCCATGATACAAGCGATCGCGCCTGCTATATGCCAGGAGTCTTACTTGCGATTCGCAAAGTCTTACAGCTAAAGTCGTTAGTATATGGTTTAGAAAAGATCCTTTAAACTTCAAACTCCCCATTCCCCACTCATGTTAGTTCCACTGACTCGCCAGAAATTTGAACAACTAATTCCTTTAATTGCCACTGGCCCGCAGTATAAGTACTACTGGGGAAAGTTTTCCAATTTTTTGCAGCGCCTACTAGCTTCTGTAGTATCCGTAGTTGTGATTCTCCTGATTAGGTCAGTTTTTCGCTTAGAGTTTGGCCTTATCGTCTTCTTCTTGGGTGTATTCGCCGCCTTTTTTTGGATGTGGTATCCCGTACTTCAGGCTAGCCTACGCAATGCAAAATGCCGCCGTTACAAGTACAGTGGCTTTTTCCGTGGGCGAATTTTGGATTGGTGGATTACAGATAAGTTGATGGGTAAACAAGAAACAGTCAACAGCAAAGGCGAATTGGTAATTGTCGAAAACAGAGAAAAACGGATAAATATTGAGGTAGGCGACGATACAGGATTTAGTGTCGAGTTAGAAGCACCACTACGTCCTGTCCATAAAGCCATTGCCCGTGGTCAAATTGCTGAGATGATTGTCTTATCAAATCGTCCTGATTTGAGCAGAATCGAAGAATTTAGCGATGTTTATATCCCCAGCCGCGACATCTGGGTAAACGACTATCCCTATCTACGCAGGGATTTCTTTAACGAAGTCAGCAGCCGTTTACGCCCAGACCGACAAGATAAACCACGCCGCAGACGCAGAACACAGGAGTAGGTAGAGAAGAAGCAGGGGAGCAGGGAGCGAAAAGAAGCAGGGGAGCAGGGGGCAGGGGAGATTTTGAATTTTGTACTCCTGCGGAGAACCCGTACCCCTACGGGGAAGCAAGCTACGCGTTAGCGTTGCGTAGCAAAGGGAATTTTGAATTTTGAATTTTGAATTGATCACTCCCTTTTTTGCCCATAAGCTTGCCAAGCCAAGTCTATCAAACCATCGGCGATCGCAGCTGCCACAACAGCATTACCTTTACGGCTGTCGATTGTGATATTAGGGACTAAAGAGTCTTGCAAGCGCCTTTTAGCATCTTCCATATCTACTAATCCTACGGGAGTAGCAAGAATTAAAGCCGGGCTAATCTCTTCTGCTTCAATTAAATCCACTAGTGTAGTCAAAGCTGTTGGTGCTTGACCTACTATAAAAATACCTTCTGGATAGCGTTTAGCTAAAGTTTCAATTCCCCATGCAGCGCGAGTTTTTTCTATTTGGGGACGAGTCAAAGCTTCTGTACTGCAAAAAACTGGGTTAGCAAAAGTCTTTTGAATATCGTAAGCAATACCTGTTTGCACCATCGGTACATCTACCACAATAGTAGTCCGTGCTGCCAATGCTGCTGCTCCGGCTTGTAAAGCACGTTCAGAAAATCTGATTAAAGATTTATACTCAAAATCAGCCGTAGCGTAAATTACTCGGCGAACAATTTCATATTCTGCTGGCGAGAACACATGATCGCCAATCTCACTATCGATAATTGCTAAACTTTGAGCATCACTTACGTGCCATTCCATTGCTATTCAATTCTCAGAGACTAGCTTTCAGCTTATCAGATTAGAGATTGGAGCTTAGAGGCTAGTAATATATTTTTCCCTATTCCCCAATCCCCAATCCCCAATCCCTATCTACGAATTAGCATTAGACGAAGGACGACTAAACACAGGGGATAAATAAGCCACTAAACCCCCAATGAAGAAACCAGAGAAGTTGCGGACTAGAGGTAGCCAGTCACTTGTGCGGGTGACCACAGGCCCAATACCAAAGGCTATAAACAAAATTCCCCATAATGGTGAGAAAATTAAAGCCCATTGCCAAGCAAAAATTTGTCCTTCCTTGCGTGGTTGTCCAGCAAAGCCACAAATAACTCCACCAATAACGGAAGTAATTAAGGTTAAAATCCATTGTTCCCTGGGTAGACCAGGTACAACGTTACAACCACCTTTAAGCAAACAGCCTTTAACTGAATCTAAAGCTTGTAAAATAGCTTGGTCTTCACCTTGTTCTCGGACAAAATACAAATTCCCAAAGCGGGTTTGTAGTTCTATCCAAAAAGTCCGGGGTAACAGTTCATAAACTGCATCACCAACGCTAAAACTGAGGATGTTCCCGCCACGGGAGTCAGCAACTAGGAGAATGCTTTTATCATCCAAACCCCAATAATTAATGACAGCCCTACCCGGAGTGCGGTCATACTGAGTCAGTACGCGTAGTTTCCAACCAGTATCAGCCTCAAATTGCTCTATGTCTTCGACTAGCTTTTCTTCCTGCGGATCTGGGAGTGATTTAGCTAGGTCTACAACTGGTGTGAAAAACTTAGGTAATAACTCAGGATTGTCGTAAGCCAGCGCAGAGGGAGAATTTATTACCCAAAGTGACCCAGCCAAGAAAAATACTGTAATAGATACTAAAATTCGTCGCCAAAAACGAGACTGCATGGACGTTCTTATACAAATATCAACAGTAAAAGTGAACAAGTTACTTCAAAAGAGTATGAGAAAAGTGATAGTTTGTTACACTTGTTTACTTTACTCTAATCTTAGGGATGAAAGCAAAGATTATTCTTGGGGATTGGGCTTTGGGGAATTAAGGAGAACTACAGACTCTGGAATATGTACAAGCGGTACAAATGTTTTAGGGACATTGCACAGCAAGAAATATGTATAGACTTTACACTACAAAGTCTTTAAAGAAATTCCTCATCATCAATGCCGTTGTTCCAGTTAGAAGCTTCACTGTAACCATCATGACTCCGGTATACTTCTGCTTTGGGTAGGCGATTTTCTGATTTCAACGCTTCTCGTTCTCGGAGAGCAAAAGAGGATGGTTCTGTAATAGATAAACGCTCAACTGCTCGTCTTGTAGGTTTTTGTCGGGTAAAGGTTTTCCAAGCGGTTTTGACACCAACAAATATGCTGCGTGTGCCTACTTGCAGATTTTGAGCTTGTTTTCTTGCACCATCTAGACTTTGATCAACTTGTCTTGCAACCTGACTGGCACTTTTGACACCTTCGCTAACATCTTCTGTTAAATCTGTAATTTCCAAGCCTGTTGTGCGGATGGCTTCTAGTGTAGGTGGTAGTTCCCTTGAGAGCGTATCAAATAACTTTTCGGCACTGCGGGCTGCCCGTGCTAATTCCTGCAAAGCGGGTATCGCTGCTACCAAAACAGCAGTCAAGCTGGTAGCGACTAAGACAATTGACAGTCCCAACCAAAACAGGGGTTCAACCACGGCAATAAAAATTCAAATAATCTACGACTAGGCTTGTACCTACACAGGAAAACAAGGTTTACTGTATGTATTTATGTTTCAGAATTATGGGTTTTCTAATTCTTGAGCAAGAGAATCAGCGTCTGGGGTAGCTTGTTGGCGTTTCAAGACTTGGCTTTCGCGCTGACTAGCATCCATACCAGCTGCGATCGCATCCCGTAATCTATCTAGAGTTTCATCCCAATTTCGCAAAGCGTTGGTAGACAGTCGATCTGCTTGAATTTGTACACTTGTTGATAAATCTTCTGCTAATTCGGGGATTGCATCAGCAGACTTTTTCAAAAGTTTACGAGTTTCGCGCCCTGTGCGTGGAGCAGCAAGTAGCCCTGCTAAAGCACCAATAGTAGCTCCCAGCATCATACCGCCAATAAATGTTCCAGAACGGTTATTAGACATCTTATATTGTTTCTCTCCTTACACTTATTTTAGGTGGTTTTCGCCTTTTGAAAAACACCAGCAATTTTATCTGATTAATCTAGCGTGACAATATATCAACCAAAAATGTTGCTTTTATGCCTGATCTGATTCTACAGAATTTATTTTTCCGACATAGAAACTGGTTTGCGAACATAACGCCCCCAGGTACGTTGACCGAGCAATAATAAACTCACAATTTGCCTGGTTTGCTGAATTTGACTCTGTAAACTTTGGTTACTCAACCGCAGATTTTGAAGATTTTGCTGGCCAAGATAAATATTTTCCGGTGCTTTATATAGTAAATCATGACTACAGCGCTCATAATCGAGCAGGCGATCGGCGATAAACGCTATCAGTCTTTTCAACTGCCAGACTCGCCAAGCTATATAAAGTAGTATTACAGAAACAGCAGTATTAAAAACTACAACTACTATTACCATTTTATTTTACGCCTTGTCTCTAGAAAACGGGTTAAGTGAGTGTAGCTTTAAGAATCAGATTTGACTAAGCTAATGCGCGTCTAAGTATATTTCAAAAATCAGGTATGAGTCCTATATAATTTAATACCTTACTAAAATTCCCTACAAATCTCGAAAATATTTCTTTTGAAATTTATTATATATTCTATTGATAAAAAGCTTCACCAACCTCACTTTTGTTAAACTGGGTATATTACTTTCTTGATATTGTCTATGATCAAAAAATTCGTTTATTTCCTTTAGAATCACTTGCAAACGTTTCAGAATAGTTTCAACCCGATACTCAACAAAGAAATCTTCTGATAAATTTGCCGATGTGGAAGAATCTATCACCTTGAGAATACGTTGGACATCATATTCTTGGGAATAACCAGAGATTTTATGACAATTAAAACCAGGGTCTAAATAATCTGATAGTCCACCATTAACACTAGAAAAAACCTGACACCCACAAGCTAAAGCTTCCATTGGCTGTAAACCAAAACCTTCACTAACATTCTGTTGCGCCCAGTATTCAGCAGAATCATAAAGATAAACTTTAGTGCGGTTAAACAGCCCAGGTAAATCCTCAACATAAGAATTAACTACCTCGACCTTACATTTTTCCTTTAACGCTGGAATAAGTTGTTTTATCAGATATTCAGAAGATTTTCGTGCCTGAACTAAAACATCTATATCTCTTTCTGTATGTAAATTTCTAAATTCAGGACTAATTTCATTTGGTAAATAATAAATGAGAGAATTGGGTGATTTTTGTCCCCAATATCCCAGGGTGTTACGACTCACAGTAATAATAGGAATACTTGCAGGTAGGCTGAACTTATACCCTGCACTATGAGCATGATAAACCACATTGTATTGCTTGAGTTTTGCCACTAACTTGGCTATGTCAAAACCCCAGCTAATTACAAAGATTACGTCGTCCAAATTTTTCTCTTTCAACAGTTCATCAAGAAATAACTTACCGACTTCTCTTTGACGGTAAGTTACAACCTCGGCATGACAAATTTGTTGCGCCAATTTAAATGTTTTTAACTCTGCCCAAAGACCACCACAAGCAAATTTGCCGTCAGTTCCTGGGACTAAGAAATAAAGTTTTCGCATGAAGGAATAGGAGCAAGGAGAATGACTAATGACTAATGACTAATGACTATCTCGCCATGTCACCTTAATAAAATGCCCTTGGCGACCCCAAACATCGCGGGAAATAGTAATATTGTCTACTGCCAAGTTAAAAGGAATCGCAGTGGTAATGTATCGCTGTGCTATTAAGCCTAAATCGGGTGCAAGTTCAGATGCGGTGGTAGCTGCCAATCCTAAACCTATCAATTGTTCTACAGGACGGAACGGTAGCATGAGATTTACACCCACTGCTAGTCCAGCAGCCAACAGCATAGCCACTGATAAGTTCGTACCGCACCGGGGGTGTACAGCTAAATCCCATTCACCATTGGTCAGGCGGTGGAGAGCAAGGGTGACAGCACGCCGCAAATCGCTAATATTCACCTCTCCGTAGAGGTAAAAGCCTTGGTCTGTAGACAAACCACCTAGTAGTTCGTTATCAACTTGAACTGGGCTTGGTCTACTGATAGGCGTTTGAGTGTTTCTAGTTTCACTCAAAACCCAAACGGTGGCGTGTTCGAGGGCGTGAACTTGCCGCAACATCAAGATTTCTTTCAACCCTGGGATAAAAGACAGATTTTTGAGTAAGTCAGCATCCTGTTTTGGTTGAGGTGTCGTCAAGTCAAAATTTAGAAAATCAAAGGGAGACGAGCTACCTTGAACATAAGCAGAGGTATCCATAAGAACACTGCTCCCAAGTTGATGGAGCAATATAGATTTCTTACAAATGTAACGCTTGAAGCTAGGGATTGTTGCTAATTTTTGTTGATGATTTTTTCAAGGTCTATTGACATGAGTTTAAGTCGCCGCCCATCGAGTCTAACGTGATGCTTCGTTAAGGGCTAACGCTCGTACCAAAGTGGAGGTCTGAAGGAATAATGGTTTTAAACACTTACCCATTATCCCTCATACCTTTATCACCACTCGGTCGAGCAATAACTGCTTGATGTTGACGTTTATCAGACTTGCGCTAGAGGTTCACAAATGAAAGATGCGTGAGGAGAAAACAATCAGTAAACCATCAAAATTATCTGTATTACCAGACAACATTCGTCGCTATGCTAGATGCACAGAATGGCGTTTGCCACGCGCCATTAATTTTTGTCAATCGTTCTGGTTTGGTAGAGAACAGCAGTTAACGTCATTCAAGCAGACTTTACCCCACTGTAAAGCCCATCGGACAAGCGCTACTCGGTTTTCCGTTCGTGTCTTGTCGAGGATGTTGCTAATGTGATTATCAACTGTGCGTTTGCTAATTTCCAGTTTTGCTGCAATCTCTTGGTTAGTTAAGCCAGCGGCCACTAAGTCGATAATTTGCAGTTCTCTGTCTGACAGAGTAACAGGGGTCTGAGACTCGCCACCAGCCATGAGTTCTTTTTTCCTCCGTTGGTATATGTACTTATCACCTTTCTTAATTCTAGAAGATTCTTTTGGCTGTAGGGATTTCAAGTGTTAGCTGTAATACAATTGACAATATTTTTTTTCTTTTTTAAAGGAATGATAATTTAATTAAATTTTCTATATATGTATTAAATAATATATTCAATACACAAAATATACTTAATAAATTCTAGTTGTAGTGCGTATTTTTTCAGCATATACATATAAAATATGTATAAATAATGTCTTAGCATTGGGGAAAAACAAGTATCTCCAGGGTTGATAGCGTAGAAATTGGGTTTTGCGGCTTTTATCTTAATTGAAGATATATGTGACATTTGGCACTTTTTAATAAAAGTTCTGGCGTTGCCGATTAGTAAAATGATTGAATTGGTTCATTTTCTGTGATTTGGAAACTCCTGCACTCCGATACTTGTCTTCATACTAATACTTCAAGATTGCCTGTTTGAGCATCTGCATCACATTTACAGTATCATTTACTACATTAAATATATGAAATTTAGCAACCTCAGAAATCCTTGTATCTTGATGATAATCAGCTTGAGTTTTTTACAGGCTGCTGATGCCCGAACTCCTGTAAGTCGAGCATCCCAACTATCTCAAGAAGTAGCAACATTGCGAAAACAGGGGACAAAGGGGTTGCAAGTGTTTCTGAAATCCCATAACAGTCAACTTAATAACCCCCAAGTCAGAAAGGCTTTAGATGCACTCTGCCAGCAACGAGACTGTTATGCTTCTCGTCTTTACTGGTACACTGATATAGAACAAGCTAAAGCAGCCGCTCAGGCTAGTGGTAAGCCGATTTTATCTTTACGGTTGTTAGGTAAGCTTGATCAGGATTTGAGTTGTGCTAATAGTCGATTCTTCCGTGTTGCACTATATCCCAATGCAGAAATTTCTCATCTGCTGCAAGACCGTTTTATTTTACACTGGCAATCAGTGCGCCCTGTACCAAAGGTGACAATCGACTTTGGTGATGGTCGGAAACTAGAACGGACGGTTACAGGTAATAGCATTCACTATATATTGGATGGGTCTGGTCGCCCTATTGATGCTATACCTGGACTTTACAGCCCTAAAGCTTTCTTGCAACGACTACAACAAGCTGAATTAGTAGCCCAAGAATATCGCCAGCTTCCTGTTGCCAATCGTGATGCTTTTCTAAAAAAATATCACAGCGATCGCCTGCAAGCAATCCAAACCCAATGGACAGCAGATTTATCGCAACTGGGAATTAATTCTCTTCCCCGTTTGACACAATCACCAAATAACACGAGTCAGCCACCAACAGCAGAGTTAGCAGGTTCTTTGGCAGTGTCTAAGATGGTAGTTGAACGTCCCTTACTCAGGACTATTCAGCCTACTAACAATCGAGAGACGTTGGCAAAAATCACAGATGAGGAATCTTGGAACAAAATCGCTCAACTTTACATAGCTGATACTAAGCTAGATCAAAACAGCGTTGCTTTGATCAGAGCTAAAACTAAAGCAGCTAATTTACAGAAATTGGTAAAAAACTTTGAGTCAGCAATGGCTTTAGATACAGTCAGAAATGAATATATGCTACACAGCCAAATTCATCAATGGTTTGTGGAAGGTAATCAGACTAGCAATGTGGCAATACTCAATGAGAAAGTATATGCTCAACTGTTTCTAACTCCTAGTTCTGACCCTTGGTTGGGACTTGCCCCTGATGACACATACAGCGCTATCGATAATGATGGAATCCGTTGATTATTCTCTGTTTTTAAGCTAATAAGTCTAGTTTTTGCTGTTATTTTTCAGCTATTGTGCTTTTAAGTTGCACAATCTATTGTGAGGCCTGTTAGCTGTTGACCGTTGAGAGTCAACAGTTAACAGTCCTGATTAGTAGTTATGCAATTTAGGCACCCATCAGTTTAACTAGGCGGATTAGCTTTGGTCTTGCTTTTGATGTGATACCGATACGATTGCAAACATTAGTGTTGAAAGTCCCCTGAGAAAGGGGAGGTTTTAAACCCAAATTTTCGGCAACAAAGTTCAAGAAGCTGCGGACTGCAATTTTTCCAGTCGAGCCAAAACTTCTGTACTATGAACAGACGGGTTAACTTTGACAAAAGTCTCCCGGAGAATACCTTGTGGATCAATGATAAAGCTATGACGCATAGATACAAAACCGATCCAAGAACCATAGGCTTTACTAACTGCACCATCAGTATCAGCCAACAAAGGAAATTTTAGACCCTCGGAATCACAAAATTCAGCATGGGAGTCTATATCATCAGCGCTCACACCAATAATCTGGACATTTTTATCCACATAGGTTGGTAAATCTTGCTGAAAACGACGAGCTTCAATTGTGCAACCAGATGTAAAATCCTTAGGGTAAAAATACAAGACCACCCACTTACCCCGAAAATCAGCAAGAGAAAGCTTACCATCACCTGTATTGGTTGGTAAGGTAAAATCGGGTGCAGGTTGGTTAATAGCGGGGAGTTTGCCCCCAAGAGCATAGGCAGTAGGGGCAAAATTTAACCAGCTAATGACAGCAAAGCAGCTGACAAGCAAAATATGCAGAAAATTGCGTCGGGAAATCATGATGTAAACAAGAATGATAACTTTACACAAGTTTACAATTCTTGGGGGATGGGGGTATAGATATTCCAGTTGACAATCCTTGTACCTTTACACATCATGATTTTCTGGAAGCTTATCCACACTTTCGATGTATTGGCTATCGATGAGAAAGGCACCTCTACTAAAGCGGACACCCCAATATCCGCCAGGACGACGGTCAAGTACAATGCCTTCTTCGCCAAGTTGAATCACATCAGGGGGGCGTAGCATAGGCATGGGGTCTGCGGTTTTGATATAGGGCGGTAATGCCACAACACGGACTTTACTACCAACGATAAATTCTTCAGACATATGATTCGTAAGAAACGAGAGTCCCAGTAAGCTATTGTGATTTGAAGTTGCACAATCCATCGTGAGGGCTGTTGACTGTTGAGAGTTGACAATGAACAGTTACCAGTTAACAGCCATGATTAGTAGTTATGCAACTTAGACGCGCATTAGCTTATCTCCACAATACCGGGATTCTGAAGCCTTCAATATTCTCTTTTGTAGGCAATTAATTGACATTACTTCAACTTAAAAATTTTCGCTACACTTTTAAGTTTTAAGTGCTATGTTATACTCCTAGCGAGCCAGCATCATCGAATATGTGCTGAACTCATTTGTTAAATTTACTTAATTTTAGGTGGATAAAGTTAGTAAAATTTCCAACATCACTTAGAATTAAACCTGATCTGCACTTAAAATCTTCGTTTTTTATAACATCATGGAAATTACCGTCACTGAAGAATCAGTAAAGAAAAGTAAAATTCTGAAATCAGAAAAAGATGATTTCCAGTCAATAATTACGCATCTTGATTCTAACAACTTAGATGCTAACAGAATTATTGATGCTATTAAGTCAGCGATCGCTGAAGTTGTGGAACTAGAAATCACTACTTGGGTAGCAGAGCCATCAACGCAATTAGAGGAAGAACTACACCACATCACCGAAATTGCTAAACCAGGAAACCGAATTTACACCAAAATTAATTTGATCAGTGGAGATATAGAAAACGAAGTAGGTAGTCAGTTCTTGGCTAGTGGGCCTTATGCCGAACTACTCAACTTCCATTTAGTTCAAGTGAAAGATAGTCGAGAAATCATGCAGAAGAACATAGAAAGCGTCCAGAAAATATATAAAATTCTGATGGAAATGTATAACTCTCGCAAAACAGTACAACTGTAAAAGGCGTTGTAGATTTGAGATTAAATAATTAGCCTCTACTTCTACTACAGGTATCACTTAATAACAAGATTTGCCAGAATAATAAAGGGTAATTGCTATGCAAAATAAGACTCAAGGAATGGACGCTCTTGAGAATAAAAATGCGCGTGGTGGTATATTAAGTAATAGTAGTAGATCCACAGATAGTAATCAAACAAAAGATACTATTGAGATTAAATGTAGGAATTTATTAGATAAATTTGTTTCATCTGTACAAATATTAGTTGATGATATTACAGCCTTAGAAGTCAATACTATGGTTGTTCATAATATTACCGGGACTAAATTTAGTGCGTGGGAAGCTTATCAAGAAATTTATTCCATACATGATAAAGATTATTTTAAAGTCAAAGGAATTCCTGACGATAGCCCATTACGAGAGCGTTATCAACGTCTCTTCGCTCAACTTGAGAGAGAGTATTTTTATATAATTATTGAGGATGAGAGACTGCACAACAAAAAAGTAGAACAATATCACAGACGCTTGGCATTTCTCAAAGAAATTAAACAAGGAAATATAGTGGAATCAGACCCTCGATATGTAGAATTAGCCCGCCCTATATTACCTTCTCCCTCTCCTGTTATTGATGGTGGAGATTCAGACAATCGTAACGAAAATTGGCAACAAGAATGGGAACAAAATTGCCAAGAAATTCATACGCTTTTGATTAATGATAAATTTGTGCGTACTCTGCGGAAGATTGCTGAATTGAAAGCGGCTCTTGATGGTGGAGATGTGACAAGTACTAGGACTGATACTATTTACGCTCAAACTGTTATGCAGTTAGATGGAGATATTATCACTCGATATCATAAAGACCTGTTCAGTTTACCAGAAGAAACAAAAAACTTGATACTGCAAGTTCACAATGAAGGTGTAGTTACTGGTGAAAAACAATGGCATGGAATACTAGATTTTATGATTAATTTGGTAAGAAACATGGCAAATTTAGCTGTCAATGGAAGACAATAAGATCCAAACAAATAATCCTGCTGATGTTATAATTTCTATTTCCTTGCAAATTCCCCAAGGCAATACTTTACAACTTCAGGTTGAGCAAAATGATTATAGTTTTTACCTGAATCAGCAAGTCGTAGAACAAATTCAAGAAGCTAAAAACAAGGGTATTGCTCTGGAAATTCCGCTAAAGCTTTTGCTACCTCTTTGGTATTACACTTGCTTTAGTCATAATGTTGTATCAACAAACAAAGAAGAAGATGGGACGAGGAAAACTGTAACGAAGTCTTATACTATTTTTTTAATAAATATTTTGCAAGCCTTTTGGAGTAAATCTCTACAAAATAACACTTCTTTACAACCTGGTTTTACTTTCACCTCTTATTATCAGCCAGAGCAATTACAATCTGTTGATACTCATAAACAAGAACGGGTTTTGCAAAGCGTTGTTTTGTTTCATGGCGATATTTTGCACAAGATTAAATGGGACTTGCTAAATAACAATTTTGATTGCCAGAAAATTGTTGCCGCTCACTATTGGCTCATAGAACAAATTTTAGGAGCTTTGAGGAGTAAGTTAAATCTATTAGTTTGGGAAATAGCGGCGATTGTGCCTGCTGGTTTTTTGGCTTATAATTCACATTCTGTGAATGGATTAACATCAATAATAACTTGGATAGGTGCGACTATAACAATAGCTTTTAGCCGCCCTGTATTGGTAAAGATTTTACGAAGATTTACTACTCTTAAAAGCGGAAACTTAGATAATTGGGCGTGGGCTATAGTTTGTAGTGTTTCTGGTATTATTTTTTATGGTTTTGAGGAGTTGAGTGATATTTACTTATTGTTGTTGCTAATTCTTTCATGGTTGACACCAGAAATTGTCAAACGTACTTTACGTTATATCTGGCCACAACTAGGTAAATTCATGATACGCTCACTCTCCCGCTTACCTATTTAACAAATGCCAACATTGTTGCGCGATCGCCCAATCTTCTTGAGTATGAATTACTAACACCCGTACTGTAGAATCAGCAGTAGCGATATCTATATCTACTGGGTTGTTTTGGTTCTTTTCTGGGTCGAGTTTTAACCCCAAAAACCCAAAGGCTTCACAAGCTGCTTGGCGAATACCTGGGGATTTTTCCCCTACGCCGGCGGTGAACACTAACACATCCAAACCCCCCAAACTCGCCAACATGGAACCAATCCCAGAACGCAGGCGGTGTACGTACATATCCCACGCTAGTTGAGCGCGGTAGTTACCTTGGGTAATGGCTTCTATCACCTGGGGTAAATCACTGGACACGCCAGAAATACCGCGTAAGCCGGAAGCTTTATTTAAAACATAGTCCAATCTTTCGGCAGAATAATCTGATTGTCGCATTAAGTGAACAATGATCCCCGGATCGATGGAACCGGAACGACTACCCATCATCAACCCATCTAAAGGTGTGAAACCCATTGTGGTGTCAATACTGCGACCATTTTTAATTGCTGCCAAAGAACAACCATTGCCCAGGTGACAAGTAATTATCCGCAGAGATGCCAAATCTCGACCAAGGATTTGAGCCGCACGAGCCGAGCAATATTGATGGCTGATACCATGAAATCCATAGCGGCGGATACCTTGTTCCACCCATTCAAAAGGGCCGGGATAAATAGCGGCTGCATCGGGTAGAGTGGCATGGAAGCCAGTATCAAACACTGCTACTTGGGGAACATCACCCAAGCTTTTTTCGATAGCTTCAATACCTTCCAAGGCGGCAGGATTATGTGCTGGGGCGAGATTGGATAATTTAGCGATCGCCTGTTTCACTTCTTCAGTAATAATTACACTATTACGGTAATTTTGCCCACCATGTACCACCCGATGTCCTACCACATCGATTTCGGATAATTGACCGATGACCTTAGTTGTACCGCGACTGAGAGTATAGAGCATATAGGTGACGTGTGCTTGGCGAGAATCACCATAAATAGACTCATGCAGCGTTTCACCTCCAGCTGTTTTAACCTCAATTTCCGCCACACTTCTATCTTGAGTCCAGTTAACTTTCCCTTCCCAAAGCGGTTGGGGTGCTTCCGTCAGGAGAGCATCATCAGGAATTTCATATAAACAACTCTTTTGGCTGCTAGAACCAGCATTCAAAATTAGTACTTTCATTACTTTTTCGTGATTCAGGTTTGTGAAGCGTGAACTATATCATTTCCTAATTTCAAGTATTTATTAAACTTATTACCGATATTTTAGGAAAAGCAAAGACGTGAACCGTTTCCAAAAGCTATCCTCCATCGTGTTCTTGTTATTAGCTTTCATCTATCCGCCTACATTAGTTGAAGCTAAAGAGAATACTCTCAATAATGCTTTGAATGAGCAAACTATTGGAGCAGAAACAAACTTAGTCGAAGGTGAACACAAAGAAGTTTTAATAGCTCACCGACGATATAGACGGCATTATCACGGAAGAAGAAGGACTAGACGGCATTACCACAGACGGCGCTATCATAATCGGCATTATTATAGGCATTACTATCGTCATGGACGTTATCGTGGTCGGTATTACCGTAGAGCAAATTATTACGGTCAATACTATCGTCATGGAGGATGGCAACTTGTCCGCGATCGTCATGGACGATTAATGTATGATTGGCATCGTTAATATTCATAGCTGACACTGAAATTAAGACTGTGTAGATAACCAGAAAACTAAGATTCACATAGGTTGGGGACGTTATCAACAATCAGTCCCCACCCATCATCAACGATGGCTTTATTGGTAAGTAATATCTGTGGTGTGAGTTGGTTCTCTATTATTTGATGAACTTATAGGTAACAAAAATATCGCTCTGAAGATAGAGACATAGATATTTCCTAAAATTCTATGTTTATCACTGGTATAAATTTTTTACTAAAGCTTAACAAAATGAAAAGTGTTGCCAAACTATCTTCAATTGCCGTCTTGCTTTGTAGCTTAGTTTATCCCCCCTTTATCGCTGAAGCAAAAGCTAGCACTATCAGCAATAGTATTGATCAACAAAGTATTGAAGCAGATGCAAACCTAATTAGTGGTCAAACTGAAGGTCTTTTACTTGCTCAACGTCGGGGTGTGCGGAGAAGATATGTTCGTCCAGTAGTCCGGAGAAGATATGTTCGTCCAGTTGTGCGGAGAAGATATGTCCGTCCAGTTGTGCGGAGAAGATATGTCCGTCCAGTTGTGCGTGGAAGATATGTCCGTCCAGTTGTGCGTGGAAGATATATCCGTCGTTAATACTAATTCGTCATTAAGAAAATCCGATTTAGTCTAGGTTTCTGGGTTTGGATATGTTCAGTCTTTTCGGGTAAGAATATCAGCACTAAGAATTGAGTAGTTAGTGGCTAGTTATTCTGACTTGAAAGAGGGTGTAAGGGGGAAGATATCTTTCATCTATGATTGTGAAACTTATTTCATTGGAACTGCTTTGAAGTTGCACAATCTATTGTGAGGGCTGTTGACTGTCAGCAGTCAACAGTTAACAGCCCTGATTAGTAGTTATGTAATTTAGGCGCGCATTAGCTTACTAACCACTAAGCCACCAAGTACTAGTGACTTGCTACTACTTCTAGACGAGCTAGTCTTTCTGCTAGTAGTGTTTCTAACTCTTCTAGAGCTTTGGTAAAACCTTTGATACCTTCGTCTAGTTTGTCATAGGCCATGCGGTCAGCAGCGTGCATCTTGTCAAAGGTAGCTTTATCGATGGAAATCTTTTCTATATCCAAAGTTGCTGCTTTTGCTGGGTCGAGTTTGCGGGGTAGCTCACCAATTGTGGCTTGTAGTTCACCCAACAAACCAGGGGAGATTGTCAGCAAGTCGCTACCTGCAAGCTCAGTAATTTCACCAATATTACGGAAACTAGCTCCCATAACTTCGGTGGTGTAGCCGAACTTCTTATAGTAGTTGTAAATCGTGGTAACAGAAATTACACCAGGGTCTTCCGCAGAGGGGTAGCTATCACGTCCGGTTTCCTTCTTGTACCAGTCGAGAATGCGGCCGACGAAGGGAGAAATTAAGGTGATACCGGCTTCGGCACAGGCGATCGCCTGATGCAAACCAAACAATAATGTTAAGTTACAGTGAATACCTTCTTTTTCCAAAATTTCCGCAGCCTTGATCCCTTCCCAAGTAGAGGCAATTTTAATCAAAACACGTTCTGGGCCAATACCAGCCGCTTTGTATTGAGCGATTAATTCTCGTGCTTTGGTGATAGTAGCTTCAGTATCGTAGGACAAGCGGGCATCTACTTCTGTAGAAACGCGACCAGGGATAATTTGTAAAATTTTCAATCCAAAGGATACCGCCAGACGGTCAAAAGCAAGGGAGACAATTTGGCCTTTGCTAGCTCCTGCGCCTGCGTCTTTTTTAGCTTGGAGTAAGGTTTGATCAACAATTTCCTGATATTCTGGCATTTTAGCGGCTGCCGTAATCAGAGAAGGATTGGTGGTAGCGTCGCGGGGTGTAAACTTTTCAATTGCTTGAATATCACCTGTGTCAGCAACTACTACAGTCATTTCTCGCAATTGTTCTAGTAGATTTTTAGTCATAAAATACTCCATGATTTTAGTTTGTTAAGACTTACTTGCTTGGTTGCTAGATCCCCGACTTCTTCAATAAGTCGGGGATCTGACCACCGTTAGTTATTGCTTTGGACTATTGACTCTGGACTGTCTCAATAAAAAATCCATAACACCTGCGTAAGTCCATTTTGTTTAGGATTTACCCTATCCCCTCTTCTTCACACCCTCTTTGATTCCTTACAATTCTGATTTTGGCCATTTTTCTTAACCATTGCCCAATTTGGCTAAGAGGCAAAAGCCTCAGACTTATTCTAGGAATATTAGGCGGTGATTGGTTGTCCAATAGAATGCACTTTAATTAAACTAGTTGTGCCTGATTTACCAATTGGCACTCCAGAAGTAATAACTACCTTGTCACCGTCATGCACCAAACCCGTTCTCACTGCGGTGTTTATGAGATTCATAAACATTTCTTCCGCATTGTGGACTGGTGGAGTTAATAAAGGTTCCACACCCCAGGAAAGTGCTAATTGATGGTAGGCGGTTTCGTCGGGAGTCAAAGCAAAAATTGGTGTAGTCGGACGATATTTCGACACGAGTTTTGCTGTACTCCCAGATGTGGTGTTGCAAAGAATCGCTTTTGCACCTGTTTCGTAGGCGATACGACAGACAGCTTCAGCTACAGATTCGGTGACGCTCAGACCACCTGCTTCATGGGATAAACAATTTTTACTACCCTCTTGCAAAGACTTTTCTGTAGTCGTAGCGATATCGTGCATAGTCTGGACGGCGGCGACGGGATATTGTCCCACAGCCGTTTCCCCAGATAGCATGACCGCATCCGTACCATCGAGAATAGAGTTAGCAACGTCGGTAGCTTCTGCACGGGTGGGATCAGGAGCGCTAATCATCGACTCCAGCATTTGCGTTGCTGTAATTACAGGCTTACCAGCTTGGTTGCAACGGCGAATGATGTCCTTTTGAATCAGGGGTACTTCGTGGATAGGCATTTCTACACCCAAATCACCACGAGCAATCATAATGGCATCAGCCACGTCGATGATAGAATCAATTTGCTCAACTGCCTCTGGACGTTCGATTTTGGCAATCACTCGGATGGTTTTCCCAGCCGCTTCAATCATCCGTTGGGCTGGTTCGAGGTCATAAGGCGATCGCACAAAGGACACCGCTACCCAATCCACACCTAACTCAATACCAAAACGTAAATCCTGCAAGTCCTTTTCGGTGATGGAACTAACGGGTAAACGAGTGGCTGGCAAGTTAACACCCTTACGCGTGGAAAGAAGACCCCCGATTTTGGCAATAGCTCGAATGCGATCGGCATCGCGATCGGTCACAATCAACTTCACACGACCATCATTAATTAAGATTGGTTCCCCAGGGCGTACCATTGCAAACAAAGTCGGCAACGGTAAAGGCAATTCATCCAGACTATTACCCTTTTCTTGCAAGACAAAAGTCACTTCCTGACCAGCTTCTACCGTTAACCCTTCTGGTGGTAGTGTTCCCAAGCGAATCTTCGGCCCACATAGGTCTTGCATAATAGCAACAGGCTTTTGTCTATCAGCACTGATTTGCCGCAAATACTGAGCAGTTTGGGCATGGAAATCATAAGCCCCATGAGAAAAATTCAGCCGCGCTACATTCATCCCAGCTTCTACCAACGCTTCTAAACGTTCTGGTGCAGATGTAGCCGGGCCTACAGTACAGATAATTTTAGTTCGACGCATAGATATTGGGGATAGGAAATAGGGGATAGGGGATAGGGGACTGGGAACTGGGGACTAGGAATAAATTTAGGTAAATGTTCCACCAAATACCCAATCCCCAATACCAAATACCCAGTCCCTAATACCCTGATTAAACAGCAGCCAGTTGTTCTTTCTGTATCATTGACAACATCAAGTCAACTACACGGTTGGAGTAGCCCCACTCGTTGTCATACCAAGCGACTACCTTAAAGAAGTTGGAGTTTAATTCAATTCCCGCGCCTGCGTCGAAGATGCTGGAATGAGTGTCACCCTGAAAGTCTGTGGAAACTACTTCTTCATCGGTGTAACCAAGAATACCTGCAAGCGAACCTTCAGATGCTTGCTTCATCGCTGCACAAATTTCTTTGTAGCTGGTGGCTTTGGCAGTTTTGAAGGTTAAATCTACAACGGAAACGTCTGGGGTAGGAACGCGGAAAGCCATACCAGTTAACTTACCTTTCAACTCTGGTAAAACTAGAGCTACGGCTTTGGCTGCGCCTGTGGAAGAGGGAATAATATTTTGGGCTGCACCTCTACCACCGCGCCAGTCTTTTTTGCTGGGGCCATCTACCGTGGGTTGAGTAGCAGTCATGGCATGAACTGTGGTCATTAACCCTTCGGTTAAACCAAAGTTGTCATTAATCACCTTAGCGATGGGTGCTAGGCAGTTAGTGGTACAGCTAGCATTGGAGACAATTACATCTTTGCTGGGGTCAAATAAATCGTGGTTCACCCCTACCAACAGCGTCCGCACTCTATCTGGGTCTTTTGTAGGAGCAGAAATGATGACGCGCTTTGCTCCTGCTTGTAGATGCTTGGATGCGCCTTCAGAATCAGTAAACAATCCAGTCGATTCAACGACGTAATCAGCACCTAATTTTCCCCAAGGTAATTCTGCTGGGTTCCTGACGGATACACAGGGAATAAAGTGACCATCGATCACAATACCATCATCTTTGGCTTCAACCTGGCTTCTTAACTTACCGTGGGTAGAGTCGTACTTTAATAAGTAAGCCAGGTTATCGGGTGGTACGAGGTCGTTAATCCCGACAAACTCAATGTTGGGGTTGTTAATGCCAGCACGAAGCACAAGTCGCCCGATACGACCGAATCCATTGATGCCAACTTTTAATTTCGCCAAAACTAACCTCCTACATTTTTGTCAAATTAATCTGGGCGTTTACCCTAGCTTCAACACTGCAAACAGCCAGGTGAATTTTTGTCTGACTTAGCTGATCGTGACAGCCCCAGACGCTTTAAGCCCAATTACTTGGCATCTTTTAAGGTTTGAAGAGTCATTGCGAGATCCCCAACTTCTTCAAGAAGTCGGGGATCTGAGAGTCCCTAATACGGCCATTGCCAGTCGTTAATTTCTGGCATATCTTCACCGTATTTGGAAATGTAGTGTTTGTGTTCGATGAGCTTGTCTTGTAGTCGTTGCTTGACGTAAGCTGCTTTGTAGCCCAGTTTGGGTACGCGATCGATTACGTCCATGACTAGATGGAAGCGATCGAGGTCGTTCAGCACAACCATATCAAAGGGAGTCGTGGTTGTTCCTTCTTCCTTGTAACCGCGCACATGAAGGTTGTTGTGGTTGGGTTGGCGATAAGTTAGACGATGGATTAGCCAAGGGTAGCCGTGGAAGGCGAAAATGATGGGTTTGTCGGTGGTGAAAATAGTCTCAAAGTCTTTGGGATTTAGACCGTGGGGATGTTCTGTTTTGGGCTGTAGTGTCATCAAATCGACAACGTTGACTACCCGTACTTTTAAATCGGGGAAGTGTTGGCGCAAAATGTCTACAGCTGCCAAAGTTTCTAAGGTGGGAACATCTCCGGCGCAAGCCATGACTACATCTGGTTCACTACCTTGGTCGTTGCTAGCCCATTCCCAAATACCAATGCCTTTGGTGCAGTGTTTAATTGCTGCATCCATGTCTAGAAATTGTAATGCTGGTTGTTTACCTGCAACAATGACGTTGACATAGTTCCGGCTTCTTAAACAGTGGTCTGTCACTGATAGTAAGGTGTTGGCATCGGGGGGAAGATATACCCGAATGATCTCCGATTTTTTGTTAACTACATGATCAATAAATCCGGGGTCTTGGTGAGAAAAACCGTTGTGGTCTTGTCGCCAAACGTGGGAGGTCAGAAGGTAATTGAGAGAGGCTACTGGTCTGCGCCATGAAATGTGGCGAGTGGTTTTCAACCATTTGGCGTGCTGGTTGAACATGGAGTCAATAATGTGGATAAAAGCTTCGTAACAGGAGAAGAAGCCGTGACGGCCTGTCAGCAGATATCCTTCTAACCATCCTTGACAGCAGGTTTCACTCAGGATCTCCATCACCCGACCACTGGGATCAAGATGGTCATCTTCGGGTAGTTTTTGAGCTACCCAAGTTCTATCGGTGACATCTAAGACGGCGTTGATGCGATTTGATGCGGTTTCATCGGGGCCGAAGACTCGGAAGTTACGGCTATCTAGGTTGAGTTTCATCACATCCCGCAGAAATTTACCTGTGACTTGGGTGGCTTCCGCAGTGACTCTACCTGGTTGGGGAACTTCGACGGCGTAGTTTTGAAAATTGGGCATTACCAAATCACGCAACAGGATACCGCCGTTGGCGTGGGGATTATCGCCCATCCGCCGATCGCCTTTTGGTGCCAATTCTGCTAATTCTGGTACAAGTCTGCCGTTAGCATCAAAGAGTTCTTCTGGTTTGTAACTCTTGAGCCATTCTTCTAGTAGTTTCAGGTGTTCTGGATTACCTGTGACATTACCAAAGGGTACTTGGTGCGATCGCCAGTAATCTTCTGTTTTCTTCCCGTCTACTTCTTTCGGCCCTGTCCATCCTTTGGGAGTCCTGAGGATAATCATCGGCCACTGGGGACGCTTGCTAAATCCGTGTACACGGGCTTCTCTTTGGATACTGTGAATTTCCGCAATCACTGTATCTAAAGTTGCTGCCATTTGTTGATGCACAACGGCGGGATCGGAACCTTCGACAAAGTAAGGTTTGTAGCCATAGCCCACAAATAAGCTTTCTAACTCTTCGTAGCTTAACCGTGCTAAGACTGTGGGGTTAGCAATTTTATACCCATTCAGGTGGAGAATCGGCAGTACTGCACCATCACTAGCCGGATTGAGAAACTTGTTGGAATGCCAACTAGTAGCTAACGCACCTGTTTCCGCTTCCCCATCACCAACAACAGCCGCCACAATTAAATCAGGATTATCAAAAGCCGCACCAAAGGCATGAACCAAAGCATAACCAAGTTCACCACCCTCATGAATTGAACCAGGAGTTTCCGGCGCTACATGGCTGGGAATCCCACCAGGAAAGGAGAACTGTTTGAACAGTTTCTGCATACCGCCAGCATCTTGGGAGATGTTGGGATAATACTCGCTGTATGTCCCTTCTAGATAAGTATTCGCTACCAGTCCAGGCCCACCGTGACCAGGCCCGGCGATGTAAATCATACTCTGGTCGTATTTTTTGATAATCCGATTGAGATGGACGTAAATAAAATTCAGTCCCGGCGTAGTTCCCCAGTGTCCTAAGAGACGGGGTTTAACGTGTTCTTTGTTGAGTGGTTCTCTTAGTAGGGGATTATCAAGTAGATAAATTTGTCCAACTGACAAATAGTTAGCTGCACGCCAGTAGGCGTTGATTTTATACAGTTCTTCGTCTGTTAAAGGCTTTATCTGTGGAGGACTTGCTAAAGTCATATCAATCTCCAATTACACAATTATTTTGCCGGATTCGTTAGTATGCCAGTTTAGTGATCTACTGTGTGGGAGTCATCTTACTTGTGATGAATTTTTCCAGTAGCTAACAAGGACTTTAGTCCTAATTAGCCAATTTCATACATTTGTACCCATCTAAAATAAGGCTAAAGAAATTCTGTTACTGGCTTCCCTGAAAGGTTAACAGACTTAATATTTTAGTGAGTAGTTTTTAACATTAATTTTAGGTATTGTTAAGAAAGTCACAATGTAATTCAAAATACAAATAGTAGTTATTTGTTTTTTGGTATGACTAAATGGAGCTTTTGATACAATTACCCAAAATTGTTAATAAATAATGACTTTGCCAAAATTTACAAAATAAACTTAAATTAATGAACTTTAAAGCAGATTTCAAACAACTGCTATGCACAACGCCATAAAAAATTGTCAGGGGTATAAGTATTCAAACTTACACCCCTGACTCAAACCCTAGTTGTTTGGTTGATCCTGTGACAATCCTAAAAAATGCTAAATCTAAAAAAACAAAAAATTTCTTTAGTTACGGATTTTGCATATTTAGTTTTTAGTTTTAAATACACCTGCTTCTTGCTGGATAGGCAAGACAGTTAAAACATCGGTTTGGGAACAATATTTTAGGTCTTCATGACATTCAAGGCGTAACAAACGTTGACCATGACTAGCATGATGAAGTAGCCCTAACAAATTGTCTTGCCATTGTGAATAAAGAGCGATCGCACTAATGACTTCATCATTACCCGCTAATTTCTCAGGGGGTAGCTGGGATTTTTCCACAACACTATGAGCGATCGCCCCAGCACAAGCGGTATCTTCTAAAGAATAACTACCTTCCCAGCCTGAGCCGACAATCCAGACTGTCTCTGGTTGTTTTTCTAGAAGATACTGTACTACTGCTGCCCGGTTAATAAAGGCTGCTGTTAGGACAGTGGCAGAGTCTTGTACTCGTTTTAAAGCACGAGTACCATTAGTAGTACTAATGAACAAGCGTCGTCCCTCCACCAGTTCTGGTGTGCAGTCAAGGGGAGAGTTGCCCAGTTCAAAACCAGCGACTTTCCCACCACCACGCTCTCCGGCTCGTAGCCGTTTTTGTGGAGGCCATGTTTCACTAACTGCAATGAGTTCATCCAAATCGCTGAAGACTTGCACAGCTTCGCCACCAGCAGAAAGGACGGTGGCAATTGTGCTGGTGGCTCGTAAGACATCGACCGCGATCGCGCAGTCGGGAACCTGGTCTTTGGGGGTTAATTCCGGAGTATGGTATACAAATAGCTTCACGCGGGGGATACACCTGCTCTAAATACTACTGTCGAGATTACATTCTAATGGGTGTCATTACCCATCATGACAGCTGAATTGAGCTTATTTTTTATAGTTAGGCAAGAGTATTTGCTATTGTGCGATCGCTCTCAAACAACGGTAACCTGAAAAAAGGCCAGGGGTAGCAGGCAGAGGAAATTCTGATTCAGCATTCCCCATAACCCCTTATCCCCAAAGGGAAATCTCCGCATCTAATCCAATATCCAAACTCTATAATCCAATGCACAACTAATATGGCTCCTTTACCCGACTATCGTCCTAAACAAATGTCTGTAGGCCCTTTGGAAGCAGAAATTTTAAATATTGTCTGGGAAGTAGGTTCAGCTACCGTCAAAGATGTCCACGATCGCATTCTGGCTGATCCTAACCGCGAATTAGCTTACACTTCCGTAACTACAGTTTTACGTCGCCTCACAGACAAAGGTTGGTTAGCTTGTGATAAAAAAGGGCGGGCGTTTTATTGGCGGCCATTACTATCAAAACAACAAGCCCAGGTAATTAAAGCCCACGATCAATTACATAGCTTTCTAGCAGTGGGCAACCCTGATGTAGTGGCAGCTTTTGCTGATAGCCTTGATGAAGCAGCTAGCGAACAAATAGAAGCGATCGCCAAACGTATTCAAGCTGCGCGCCAAGCCAGGGAGGAACAATGATGCACTTGCTGATGATTTTGACAGCTGTGGTGGTTTCGTGGATTTTCAGAAGTTATTGGACTAACCCCCAAGACAATTGGGATACGCGGTGGCAAAGAACTTTGCTTTTCTTTCTGTTTCCACCATTGTTAATTTTGATGACAGCGATCGCGCTCTTATTTATGGGGCCGCAAGGCAAAATGGGAGGCCTGTACACAGGTTGGTTCAGCTACGCGCTAGCTTTAACCTTTCTGGCAATTTTTTCTGGTTTGTGTGTCACACGAGCTATTCAAGGCTGGCGATCGCTACAATCCGCCCGTCATTGCCCTTTAGTTCATCTTGAAGGTAAACAAGTCAGGCTACTCAACACAGCAGCCCTATTTGCTGGACAAATTGGTTTCTGGCAACCAGAACTAGTAGTTAGTCAAGGATTACTGCAAACACTTTCTCCCAACCACGTAGAAAGCGTTCTTGCCCACGAACAAGGACATTTTTATTATCGGGACACCTTTTGGTTTTTCTGGCTGGGTTGGGTGCGTTCTTGCACCGCTTGGCTACCCAATACCGATGCTTTGTGGCAAGAACTTTTAGTTTTGCGCGAACTCCGTGCAGATAGTTACGCCGCATCCCAAGTTGATCCCCTGGTACTAGCAGAATCACTTTTATTAGTGGTTAGTAATGGTTCTGCATTTTCACAATCAGAAATTTGTTGTGCAGCTTTGGGTGATAGTGTAGGCGATCGCTTGGAACAAAGAATAGAAGCCCTGTTATCACCACCAAATCATACCCCAGAAGCCCAATTCCCGTCTTGGCACGGTTTTATTTTGGCGCTGCTGCCCTTAGTAACTGTCATATTTCACACTTGAACAAAAATGTTGCGCGCAGCGTCAGCATTCGACTTATACCAATTCAAAATTCAAAATTCAAAATTCAAAATTAGGAAAGTCAGATTTGGCCTGAGTTTTAAGGTTTGGATGTGTTACTTGATTTTGGAGAATTTGGTATAAGGCTTTGTGATCTATCTTCAGCAATCACCAACAGGACTTAGATAAAGTCCTGTTTTTTAATAAAAAAATATCCCAAGGTAGGGTGCGTCAGCGTGAGAAAACTTAGCTGTACCAAGAAATTATTTATACTGACGCACCCTAATTATACCGTTTCTTGATGTAGCTTGCCTGGCGTAGCCATAGATGCACTTCATTCTGTACTGTAGAGACGTTGCATGCAACGTCTCTACTTCATTTATTGGGCGCAACTCCATAGAGAATTGGTATTAGTTTAATTGCTAATTGGTTTTATTTTTTGGTGTTCTCTAATTACCTAAGACCTGTTGCTAGGCTCAACTTTAGCTTCTACTTTTACAGTCTTCACGCCTTTGACTTCTTTGACTAACTTTTCGGCTTTTTCTAGTTCTTGCTGGGAACTTGCTATACCTTTGATGGTAATTTCACCTTGTTTATTTTCTACTACAAGCTTATTACCTGGGATACCTGCCTGTAATTTATTGGTAACTAAGGCTTTTATATCTCCTTCAGTTTTTGTATCTACGTTTTTATTTGTTACCGTTTTATCTTTGGTATTGCTATTAACTACGGGAATTGGGGTTTCTTTGACAGTAGATTTGATAGTTTTACCTGTGGTTTTCGTCATTTCAGATGCCTGTTTTGCAGGTACTTGATTAGCTCCACTGGTGTTGGTGGGAGCTTCTTGGCAGCCAAAATTACCAACTAATAGAAAGCCGGTCACTAATAGGGAAAACACTTTTTTCATTTTTGTCTCCAAATGGAATACTTGAAGCGATCAATTTACCTGTGTGTCGTGTGGAGGAGCAAATGCTAAATAAAAATTCAACTTGTCAGTACAAGATGGTTGATGCAGGCAAAAGATAGATAAGGCTAACAACTTAGATCACTCATTGGGACTCAAATCCGTAAACTTTTTCTTAAAAGTTTTCAGTTAGTTTTAGTCAAGACCAGCATTTAACAATACTTGACATACAAAAGTTTTTAGATGTTATCAGATTTTATTAAAAGTGAAGTGCTTATATGCCAAATTTCATATAAATTTTGGGCATAATCTGCAATGAAAAGTATTAATAACGTTTTATTTTTAACTTCATTGATACTTGTATAAAAAATATTTCTCTGAAGAATAAAGTAAAAAACTGTATTTTTTGCCGCTATATCAACATCTTCTAAAAGTTACTTTTAATTCTCTGTTACCTATTTATTCGCTTTCATCTGCATAGCAGAGATGATCTCAATAAGGTGCCATCACAGACTCTTCATTTATTCTGCCCCAGCAATTCACGAAAACTTCATACTTAAGATGGTAGACATTAAAAACCATCACAGGGGAAATTGCGCCTATCTTGTTCGGTTATACGACTGTTACTAGGGCATAAATAACTATACGCTCATAAGTAGTAGAGAAATTTTGAATTTTCCGAGCTGCTAGTCGCTCTTGAAAGAAGGGGTGAAGTTCTGTGTACGAATGGATATTGCCAAGTCTGAGTGAAGTTTTAGCCGAAGGTCAGGGAACTGTGGCTGAATGCTCACCAACCAAAGCAGAGCAACAATGGCGGATGAGTCTAGCCGCGACAGAACATTTGCTCATTAACAGTTTAGTTGCTGTCGTACCTGAGGCGCTTCAAGGATTAGTTCTAGCTGCACCTGCACCCCTATTTAGTCAACCTATCCTCACTCAAAACTTACAGACGATTACTTTTACAGCCAGGCCATTTAACCCTTTGGCATTGATGCCATTTCAAATGCCAAGTGCGATCGCCTCTACAGAGTCAGAAACTACCCTTTGTGAACCTGTATTACCTTTACTACCTGCCGATCCTTTGGCATCTGAGCAATTTTGTTTAATTTTTACAGATAAATTTAGATTAGTTTTAGTTCTCGCCACACATAAAAACGGTAAAAAAGCTTTCTCGTTTTCCTTTGAGCCAGAAATAGTCCAGCAGGCTTGGCGATCGCTAGGCGCGCGGGTAATGCTGACTAATCCTGATTTGTTCACAGAATTGGATAGTTTAGTACAACAGTATCCAGCGATCGCCCCTGATTACCGTACAGTACTTCAGTTTAGCCAATTTTTACTCCAAGAATTACCAGAGGAAGAAACTAGAGATTGGGGATTAGGAAGAACCAGAGGAGGAGAGGAACAAGGTAACAGAATAGAAGAAATTCCCTATCCTCAATGTCCCATACCTAATGTCCAATGTCCCATACCTAATCCTCCATCAATCAAACCCGATGTAGAATTATTGCAAGCTTTTGCTCACGAAGTCCGTACACCATTAACTACTATTCGTACTATGACTCGCCTGCTGCTGAAGCGGCGTGATTTACCTGCCAATGTCATTAATCGTCTAGAGATTATCGATCATGAGTGTACTGAGCAAATTGATCGCATGGAATTGCTATTTAAAGCAGCAGAACTAGAAACATCGACTTCCGGGAAATCCGCGAATACTCATTTAACCGCGATGTCTTTGGATCAAGTGTTGCAACAAAGTATCCCTCGTTGGCAACAAGCAGCCGAACGGCGAAACTTGACCCTAGATGTGGTTTTACCCCAACAATTACCAACTGTGGTGAGCAATCCTAATATGCTGGATCGCGTACTCACTGGGTTGATGGAGAATTTTACCCGCAGTTTACCAGCCGGGAGCCATATTCAAGTACAAGTGATTCCGGCGGGAGATCAACTCAAGTTACAATTGTCTCCTCACACTCACTGCAAAGATAGCAATAAAGCCAGCGCACCAGTTACACCACCCATCCGTAAAGCCTTGGGACAATTACTCATGTTCCAACCAGAAACAGGCACAATTAGCTTAAATATCGCTGCTACCAAGCACCTATTTCAAGCGATCGGTGGTAAATTAATTGTCCGCCAACGCCCACACTACGGCGAAGTATTAACTATTTTCTTACCGCTAGAAGTCAGTAATAAGCAAAACTTAACTATAAAGAGGTAAGCTGACTCCGCTATTTTTCACAATTAATTGTACAGACGGGATTAATCGCGTCTCTCTAAAAATTACCGAGCGATTAATCGCGTCTCTAACAATTACCGAGGATGAAACTCTACCTCTGTTTCTAAAATCTTGATGTCGTAGTTGCCAAAGAAATCATGACCTAGTAGACCGAACTCTGCTTTAGGCGCGATCGCTACTTGGATATTCTTAGCTATGGCTCCACCAGCAGCGATCGATCTAACCTTACTAGTAGAAAATTCCACTTGTGTACCATCAGCAATTTGAGCCTTCATGATCCCAGTAGGCTGGAGTTGGAGAGCGATCGCTAACTTTAGAGGTATTAAAGTATTGTTTGCACCTGTATCGACAATCATTTCAAAGGTTTTCTTATCATTGAAAGTCACATCAATCACGGGAGTTCTACCCAATCGCCGTTTAATCGGAACCCGAAAAACTCTCTCTGCGCTGTTTTGAACCGTCTTTGTACTACCACACAGCTTTCTCAAGGGAATGGTTCTACCAGAGGTAGTAATCATAAAACATTCACCTGGATCTTCAGCATTAACAGTGTGGGAAAACATCAAAAACAACAGTGTTGGTATCACTGCTATCACACCTAACCTAATATTTTTAGTTTCCCGCCTCCAATCATTTTTTATCATTATTTTGTTCTCAATTATATTTCTAAGATTTTCATAAAAAATCTGTTTATCTAGATATATGAAGCTATCTAGAAAAGAGTTAAATCATTAGTTGCTTGTAGTGTTTTTTCTATAAAAAATAGTAATTTCAGGCAATAAAGTTAATCTATATTATTTTTTACGGAAAATTCATTGATTGTTTAACTGATAAAAATATTGAGTTTTTGATAAACACTTTAGTATATATTACATATATTCACTTAGAAATAAATTAAAGATTAAGTGAAGACTCCATAAAACTACGAGTACCTAAAATAGATACTCATAAGGTAATACGCACCTAAATCAAATATTCTTGCGCCAGGGCTGTCCATATTTAAATGCGTAACAGCTTACTAATTCTCTATGAAGTTGCACCAAATAAATAACGTAGAGACTTTGTATACAACGTCTCTACAGTCCAAAGTAAAGCACATCTTTATGAAGAAACGGGATCACAGACCATTTATTACGCTTTGCGTGTCAGTTGTCAGTTGTCAGTTGTTGAAAGGATCTGGTCTAATACCCCAACCCTTACATAGAGTAGTTTTTACATATCTTTACTACTGACTGCTGACCACTGACCACTGACAAAACTCTATCCCCTTATGGGTAGAGTTTTTATATTTTTTTAGCAACGTGAAAAGCTGAGAGATATGAGATTTCCACACTACTACCACAGTGTTTTTCTAGAGTTTCCCGCAAACTAGTAAATAAAGAATTTCTCTGTTGTGAATCCAAGGCTATATACGGTGACAAAGTACTTAACAGCGTCAAATAATCATCAATGCTATAAGTCACATCACAACGTAGCTGCTCAGATACTAAATCCTGGAAGCGACCTGAATCAATAACCGCTTTTCCAAATCTTCTTAAATGTTTTTCTTGAGCTTCTTGCTCTTCATATCGTTCTAAAGTCGGAGCTTGAGCTTGATAAACCTCATGCAGCCTTTGGTAAACCTCATACTCTGGCTGGGGTGTCATGTTCCACAACAAAATCAAAGAGCAATGATCTTTTAAAGCGTCAGCAGCTTTGGAATAGCCAATTTCTGGGGAAACCCAATGAAATGAAGTTGCTGCTAAAACAGCATCGAATTTCCCAGGCTCTAGCGGCCATTCTTCAAATGAGGTGTTGATAATCTCTACATTTGGATAGGGAGAACAGTTCTGTTGTGCTAGCTGGCTACTGTTCTGACTTGGCTCTAAACAAACCATAGAAAAGCCTAATTGAGCAAAAGCAGTAGTAGCAGTCCCAGGGCCACACCCTACTTCCAAAATCGCCGCGTTTTGTGGTAATTGGGCTAACTCCACAACACGGCTAACTAGTTGTTGAGGATAGCGCGGCCTAGTCCTGTTGTAAGCATCTGCAACATCGTTGTACCAATTTTTTCTTTGTTGCGAAGTGTAGTTAATTGCTACTTCGGCATACCAGCTTTTTCTTTGTTCTAAATTTTTCATAAGCTGACTAAAAGCAAGCTTCTCTACTTTGACACCACAAAAAGCTAGATTCAATACGTGGCAATATTTTAGTGCTGTATAGTTTTATCTTGCAGTATTGAGCTAAAGTTTGCACTCTATCGCCGTTGAAGCGTTGTTTTTTGAACTCACCCAATCTGTGTAGATATAGCCTGAGTATCTGTAATGCGCGATTACTCCATTTTTAGACCATCAAACTGCAAAAACCCTGGTTTTACCTGTAAAATATCAATCATTCCTCATACAGTCGCCGTCACTCATGTACTTTGCCATAATTAATAACTAAATTGCTAATGAGGCATAGCAGCTGAATAATGACAGATAACCAAGTCCAAATTCACCTACTTGTTGGTATCAGGGGGTTGACTTTATTGGTTTTCTACACAGAAACTGATTGCTGGCAGTTCCGGTTTCTCAGTTTGGGTGGTGCTGTATTTGGAGAACGCAAAATATATTTCACAGCCCAAGCAGCTGAACAAGCCGGACGTGAATGGATTAATAAAGATTTTGAAGATTGAGAAACATCGTTTCCGTTTAATACAGTAAGCTGTTACGCATTTAAATTGTATATTTCGCACTCAGGTTGTCAAAAGTCCAGAGTCCAAGCTAGCCTTTGACTCTGGACTCTTGACTATGGACAGCCCTGACGCAAGAATATTTGATTTAGGTGCGTATCACCTTAACAAGATTTGCGGGGTTCGTAATAGGTAATGGGTAATTGTCGTTTACTATTACCTATCACCGTTCTCTTAACAACCTTAAGCGTTTATTTGACTGACTAACTTCTCACCTTTCAACATCCGCACTGCGGCTTCTAGTAAAGCCTCTTCTAGGTAAGGCTTAGTAAAGTATCCACTAGCACCGAGTTGAATTGCCATCTGTCTGTGTTTATCTGCACCTCTTGAGGTGAGCATAGCAATGGGTAAATGGTTAAGGGTGGAGTCTTTCTGAATACGTGAGAGTAACTCTAGTCCGTCGCAACGGGGCATTTCAATATCGCAGAAGACGATATCACAAGGCAGACCGGAACGGAGTTTGTCCCAAGCCTCTTGACCATCACGAGCTTGTTCAACGCGATAACCCGCTTTATTAAAGGTGAGGGACAACAACTCTCGGACTGTGATCGAGTCATCTACAATCAGCACAGTTGGGTCAATCTTCACAGATGGGATTTCGATCGCAATTGGTGGTGTTTGTTGCCAAGGTGCGCCACCAGCGTGTTTGGACATCCGTCCTTGGAAGATGTCGATAATTTCTAGTACATCAGCAATGGGCATAATGCGACCATCGCCCAAGACCGTAGCCCCTGCTACACCTATTGGTTTAGGTGCTGGGCCTTCAAATTGTTTAATAACAATTTCTTGCTCACTCAATACTTGGTCAATCTGGAGAGCGATTAAAGTATTACCCGATCGCACAACGACGACGGAAATCATATCATCATCTCTAGTACCACCGTAGACATTACCGCGACCGAGTTGACGATTGAAGGTTAACAGTTCTTTCAATGGTCGGAAAGGTAAAACCGTATCCCGCCAAGAGATGAATGATTGTCCATCAGCGTTATGTTGGACGTTTTTGCTGGGTATATCTAGGGTATCTTCCACACCATCCATTGAAAAGGCAATCCGTGCTTTATCAGAAACACAGCACAGAGCCTTACAAATACTCAAGGTTAATGGTAGACGAATCGTGAAGGTGGTTCCCTTGCCAACAGTAGAATCTGTATTTACCGCCCCGCGAATTTCACTAATTTCGGAACGCACCACATCCATTCCCACACCACGACCAGCAATTTCATCGGCTTCATCTTTGGTACTAAAACCAGACTGGAATAGTAGGTCATAAATTTCCAGGCGAGAAATAGTTCTAGCCTGTTCTGGTGTCATAATCCCCAGCTTCACTGCTTTGGCTTTGATGCGTTCGGGATCAATTCCTGCACCGTCATCTCCTACAGAAATTACAGTTTGATTCCCCTGGTGAAAGGCGCGGATAGTAATGGTTCCCACGGGTGGTTTGCCAGATGCTTCCCTAATTTCTGGGGTTTCAATACCGTGAGCGATCGCATTGTTGAGCATATGGGTTAGTGGGTCATTGAGATGATCTAAAATCATCTTGTCAATGAGGGTATCGCCACCTTCAATCACTAATTCCACCTGTTTACCAAACTTGATGGCGTTGTCGCGCACTCCCCGCCGCAAGCGGTCAATTGTCTGGGAAAATGGCACCATGCGGGCGCGTGTCAGACCTTCTTGCAGTTGAGTGGTCACTTGACGGAATTGTCTGGCTACTCGTTCGGTTTCTTCAGTGACGAAATCAATGTCACTCGCTGACTCCCGCACCCTGACAATCAATTCAATCATTTCCTGAGACAGTGTGTGGAAGGGAGTAAAGCGATCCATTTCTAATTCGCTAAAACCGCGATCGCTATTCGCATCCGGTACTTCGTAGACAGGCTCTCTAGTTTTGCGACTAGCTAATAAAGAAGCTTCTAAGAGCGATCGCTCATATAATTCCTGCATCCTTGCACCCACGTCTGAGAGTTGTTGCACCTGAACTAGCAAGTTATCTAATGATTGTCGCAGTCGTTCATGATCCTGCTCTAAGGTGTTGCGGTTGACTACTAGTTCACCGACCAAATTGCTCATTTCATCCAACTGCTTGACCGGCACTTTCATCGTTTCTTCAAATCTCGCAGTCCGTCGATTAGAAGTACGTGGAGTTTTTCCTACCGTTGGTTTGACTGGTGATGAATGGGAGATGGTTTGGTCTGCTTCTGCTAAAAGTTTCTCCAGATCACTAAATTCATCTGCCAACGGCGCTGGTGTTACGGAAACAGTAGGAGTAGTTTTGATGATTTTAGCTAAAGCAGGTGGCTCATCCAGTGCTGTTTCCGGATTGTCTTCACCCAGAAGTGCTTCTAAAGCAGCAAAATCATCTCCTGCTATGGAGTCATTATCAGCACTGAATGTAGGTTCTTCTATTTCTAACAATGCTTCTAAATCAGCAAAATCATCTTGAATATAAGTATCTGACTTGACTGATTCTGGGATATCTATTGAAGTAGAAACCACATTCTCTACTTCAACCCCGGCTACATCTTCCGTGGCTGGATTTATATCTATTAAAAGCCCTGATGAATCTGCAATATCTTCTGGATTTTCATCATTTGTCAGAGATAACCCCAATTCGCTAAATTCTGAGGTAGATAAGGTATTGTCATCAACCGCAATACTTATAAAGTTGTGATTTTCCGTGATTAACTCATCTAAGGTTAAAGCCGATAAATCATCAGCCAAATCTAGTTCGTTAGTTTCGACAACTGTTTCTAAACTGGAAGAATCATTCGTTTCTGCAAAAGTGATATCTGTTAAATCACTATTTAATGCTGATAAATCATCATCTAAACTTAGTTGACTAGTTTCTGCAACTGTTTCTAAACTGGAAGAATCATTCGTTTCTGTAAAAGTGATATCCGCTAAATCACTAGTTAATGCTGATAAATCATCATCTAAACTTAGTTCACTAGTTTCTGCAACTGTTTCTAAACTGGAAGAATCATGTGTTTCTGCAAAAGTGATATCTGTTAAATCACTCGTTAATGCTGATAAATCATCGTCTAAACTTAGTTCACTAGTTTCTGAAACTGTTTCTAAACTGGAAGAATCATTCGTTTCTGTAAAAGTGATATCTGTTAAATCACTCGTTAATGCTGATAAATCATCGTCTAAACTTAGTTCACTAGTTTCTGAAACTGTTTCTAAACTGGAAGAATCATTCGTTTCTGTAAAAGTGATATCTGTTAAATCACTAGTTAATGCTGATAAATCATCGTCTAAACTTAGTTCACTAGTTTCTGCAACTGTTTCTAAACTGGAAGAATCATTCGTTTCTGTAAAAGTGATATCCGCTAAATCACTAGTTAATGCTGATAAATCATCGTCTAAACTTAGTTCACTAGTTTCTGCAACTGTTTCTAAACTGGAAGAATCATTCGTTTCTGTAAAAGTGATATCCGCTAAATCACTAGTTAATGCTGATAAATCATCGTCTAAACTTAGTTCACTAGTTTCTGCAACTGTTTCTAAACTGGAAGAATCATTCGTTTCTGTAAAAGTGATATCCGCTAAATCACTAGTTAATGCTGATAAATCATCGTCTAAACTTAGTTCACTAGTTTCTGCAACTGTTTCTAAACTGGAAGAATCATTCGTTTCTGTAAAAGTGATATCCGCTAAATCACTAGTTAATCTGATAAATCATCATCTAAATCTAGTTCGTTAGTTCCCGCAACTGTTTCTAAACTGGAAGAATCATGTGTTTCTGCAAAAGTGATATCCGCTAAATCACTATTTAATGCTGATAAGTCATCATCTAAATCTAGTTCGTTAGTTTCCGCAACTGTTTCTAAACTGGAAGAATCATTCGTTTCTGTAAAAGTGATATCTGTTAAATCACTAGTTAATGCTGATAAATCATCGTCTAAACTTAGTTCACTAGTTTCTGCAACTGTTTCTAAACTGGAAGAATCATTCGTTTCTGTAAAAGTGATATCCGCTAAATCACTAGTTAATGCTGATAAATCATCGTCTAAACTTAGTTCACTAGTTTCTGCAACTGTTTCTAAACTGGAAGAATCATTCGTTTCTGTAAAAGTGATATCCGCTAAATCACTAGTTAATGCTGATAAATCATCGTCTAAACTTAGTTCACTAGTTTCTGCAACTGTTTCTAAACTGGAAGAATCATTCGTTTCTGTAAAAGTGATATCCGCTAAATCACTAGTTAATGCTGATAAATCATCGTCTAAACTTAGTTCACTAGTTTCTGCAACTGTTTCTAAACTGGAAGAATCATTCGTTTCTGTAAAAGTGATATCCGCTAAATCACTAGTTAATGCTGATAAATCATCATCTAAATCTAGTTCGTTAGTTCCCGCAACTGTTTCTAAACTGGAAGAATCATGTGTTTCTGCAAAAGTGATATCCGCTAAATCACTATTTAATGCTGATAAGTCATCATCTAAATCTAGTTCGTTAGTTTCCGCAACTGTTTCTAAACTGGAAGAATCATGTGTTTCTGCAAAAGTGATATCTGTTAAATCACTATTTAATGCTGATAAGTCATCATCCAAATCTAGTTCGTTAGTTTCTGCAACTGTTTCTAAACTGGAAGAATCATTCGTTTCTGTAAAAGTGATATCTGTTAAATCACTATTTAATGCTGATAAATCATCATCTAAACTTAGTTCACTAGTTTCTGCAACTGTTTCTAAACTGGAAGAATCATTCGTTTCTGTAAAAGTGATATCTGTTAAATCGCTCGTTAATGATGATAAATCATCAATAGCAGATAGTTCTTGAATTTGCGTAGTAAATTCAGGGGTAAAATCTAAAACTTCTGGTTGCTGTGAAAAATCATGAATCTCAGGTGGAGAAACTTGACTAATTTCTCTTAAGAATTGGATATCATCACTAATAACATCAATCCTATGAGTATCATGCGTATTTATAGTTAATTCCCCAAATAAATCATCACTTGTATCTGATGCGAATAGCAAATCTAACTGCTGTTCATCCTGTAAGAAAGTGATATTTAGATCATCTGGATCTAAACTTTCATTTAAATGTGATGTAAATTGTCGATTTTCAACGAAAATGTCTCCAGAAGCCGCAGCTTCAAACAAACTTTCCTCTAAAGCTTGGGCTATATCTTCTTCTATTACAGACTCTAATATTTGCTCCGGTTCTACTTCAGTTGCCGAGTTCCATAGATTCCCTAAATTATCTACTGGTGGTAAATCCAATAAATCACTAATTTCTGATTTTTCAGTTAATAATTGCTTATTTTCCTCTGAATCATTAAATATGTTATTTAGCGATAAGTCTTCTGGTAGTGCTATTAGCTGTAACTCGGAATTAGTGGGTAGATTAGTTTCTGTATCTGAAAATAAATCATCAAAATCGCTTGAGGTGTTTGTCTGCTCTAATTCATTGCTATTCTGGATTTCATCATCGATTTTTAATGCCAACAAATCATCTATGACATCATCAGAATCTGGCAACTGATTAGCATTATCTCTAGCTTCTTGTATTATTTCACCCGCAGTAACAGGAGCTTTAAATAAATCAAGTGATTCTAAATTATTTTTCTCTAAGAAGTTTTCTCCAAAAAGTAAGCTTAAATCTTCTGTATTATTTATAGTTTTCTCGGACTCTTCTTTATCTTCTTCCAGTGATAGAAAATCAGCAAGATCACTATCAATTGCTTCATCAGTACTTTCGCTGACATCCACACCTAAATTACTAGCATTATTAATATCAATAATTTCTTCTTGTTGCCATGTTTCATCGAGTTCTGGTGTCTCACCTTCAAACAAGTCAGCAAGAGTATTTAACTCAGCTAATCCTACTTCTGGCCCGTGGGTATGAATTTTATTAGTAGTATAGGTTGTTTGGTCTTCATGATCAAATGCAATATCCGTGTTCGCAATGCTTTCTGCTATGGCACTTTGAGGAGAAAGTTGGTCAGATATTTCAGTGAAACTAGTTACACTGTCTGTTGGTGATTCAATTAAAGGCGCACTAATTTCGTTATTAGTAATTGTCGGTTCAGATGTGGGGGTTATTGGTGTTATGAATGATTGACTAACAGCAGTGGGAACATCACCCAGTAAATTTTGTGCTACTTCTAACAAGGGCATTTCTGGAAAACCCCAGAGTGCTTCCAGTCGGTGACTAATTGTAATCTCAGATTCCCTACTTCGCAGAACTAATTCTTGAGCTTGTTTAATTTCTGTAATGACAATTTTAGCTAAAGTCAGATAGGTATTTTCTTGATTAGCGATCGCATTAGCTGCAGCTTTGCATAGATTACACCAGTTAGGCAAATTCCATGTTTTTCCGAGTTTGACTAACTGATTGCAGCAGTCTTGTAAATTTTGCCGAGATGCTGGTGTTGCTGGTTGCTTAAATAGTTGCAACATCTCCCTGAGAGTTTGTAAAACCTGGGCTTGAAACTCGCTCCACTGATCGCTATCTGTAGCAACAATGGGAGAATAGGTTGGTAAAACTGGAGAAGTTTTGGGGGTTGCTTCTGCTGGAGTTGCAACATCTTGGCGAAAGAATATTTCTGTGAGTGTACCCACACTATCTGCTGTGTTTGGCTTACTTACTGCATGATCACCAATTTCAGCAGTGCCACCTTTTTGTACCAGTTGTTCCAAATGCTCATGTAGCCATTGAAAAACTGGCTCAGTTTCCGACATCAAAGTATTAGCAACTTCTTCCGATAAACCGAACGGCCCGCTTAACTGTTCTAATAGCGCCTTTAGGGTATCAGAAACCCCAAGAAATAAGGACTCTAGTTTTTGGTCAACCTGAACCGGATTGTCTTTAAGAATTTTGAAACAATCTTCTAAACGATGGGAAGTGTGCTGAATGCTAGTTAAACCAAGCATTGCTGCTCCTCCTTTAATGGAGTGAGCCGCCCGGAAAACTTCGTTGATCATTTCCGGGTCGTTTAAGGTACTCTCAAGATTGAGCAACCCCTGTTCGATTGTATTCAGGTGGTCTCTCGCCTCTTCAATAAAGTAACCTAAAATCCTCTGTTGTTGTTCCGGCAGCATAGTTTTTTAGCCAATAGTCAATAGTCAATAGTCAACAGTCAACAGTCATTAGTCATTAGTCGTTAGTCAATTAAGTAAACTTTGGACTTTGGACTTTGGACTAGTGACTAATTACCTTGTTTCCATTGTTTCTACACGGAAACGTTCCACGGAAGAAATCAAATCACGGGACACACCAACCAGATTTTGCAGTGCGCCGGAAACTCTTTGTGCTTCTTGAGAAGTTTCTTGAGCCGTCAGTTCCACCGATTGCATTACCTGAGCCACAGCACGGGATGTTTCCGTCTGTTCTACGGTATCGCTGGTAATTGAGCGCACCAAAATATCGATGCGATTCGCTACTTGAATAATATTTTCGAGCGATCGCTTGGCTTCTTCCGCTAGTTTTGTGCCTTTAATTACCTGTTGTGTGCCTTCTTCCATTGCGGTCATTACTGAGCCTGTTTCGCTCTGGATTTGCATCACAATTTGTTCGATTTCCTTTAAGGATTTGGCTGATTTATCCGCTAATTGGCGGACTTCATCTGCCACAATTGCAAACCCCCGTCCGGCTTCTCCCGCCCTCGCTGCTTCAATACTGGCGTTGAGTGCGAGTAAGTTGGTACGGGAAGCAATTTGCGAAATCAAGGCGACAATCTTAGAAATTTCTTGGGAAGATTCTGCCAAGCGTTTTACCTTCCGGGTAGTTTCCGCGACAGTTTCCCGAATTTCCAAAATCCCCGCCACTGTGTTTTCCACTGCTTCCCCACCTTTGAGAGCGATCGTACTAGCATCACGCGCCACTTTCTCGGCTTCTCGCGCTGCTTCCGCCACCCGTTGAATAGAGTCAGTCATCACCTGTACAGAATTTAAGGTAACTCCCAACTCTTCTGCTTGGCGCAAAGCATCACTCGATAAGGCTCTAGCAAAGGTTTCCGAATTGGTTGCACCTTTGGTTACTTCCTTCGCTGCAACTTTTACCTGTTGTACGATGTCCCGCAGGTTTTGAATTGTCAGGTTAAAGGCATCGGCAACGGCTCCCAACACGTCGGCTGTCACTTCCGCTTGTACTGTCAAATCCCCTCTGGCTGCGCCTTCCACATCATCTAGGAGGCGAATTACTTGGCGTTGTAGATTTTCTTTGGCTTCTTCTTGTTCATCAGCTTTGCGTTGGGCTTCATTGGTGGTGGTGAAAATTACCCGCGCCATTTCGTTAAAGCCAGCCGATAACTGTCCTAGTTCATCGTTGGAATAGACTGTAGCTTGCACATTTAAGCTACCTTGACGGACAGCATCAAATTGCGCTTGCAAATCCTTGGTGGTGCGGCGGACTTGTTTGATAGTCACACTCCCCATGAATGCGGCTGTGGCAAAACCCGTCATCCCTGCTGCCAAAGACATCGCCCAACTTGTGTACCGCAATGATTCCCGTTGTTGGGGAGGAGCAATGTTAGTAGCGGTAAAGCTAACTGTTGCCACAACCAAAGCGGAGAAGACACCTACAACCCCACCAACCAACCAAGGTTTTGTGTCTAGGGAAGCGTTTTCTAATGGTGCTAACCAACCTTGCTCGACATTGATATTAGCTTCTACCTTGGGGACATCTGTTTGACTAAAGATTGGTACTGCTTCTTGGGAACCAGTAATGCTAAATAGCTCCTCATCGCGTTCTGTAGCATTGTTTGCAGTTTCTGCCGCTTTACCTCTAGGGATACTATTAATGTCTGTAGAACTGGAAAGCATCACATCACTAAAGCTGGAATCTGCTTCTGCCAGATCAAACCCAGGAATATTACCTAAATCATCAAATTCATCAAAGTCGTCTAAAAATTCGATATTACTTTTAGAGTTTTCTTTATTGAAGATAATGCTGGTATCTTCATCATTGGTTATACTTTCTGTTCCGAAAGCTGATTCAAATGCTTCAAAATCAAAACTCTCATCAACGTCAAAGTTATTCATCTCCTCTTTGAGGATATCTGGAGATGGTGATTTCATAGTAAAACCACTATTAACAGACGCGGGTGACTCTAATATTTCCTCTTGAGAAGCTATTTCCTGTAACCAGTTATTTGATTCTGGATGAGCAATATCATCTAGACTATCATCAGGCAAATTCTCTAGGGGTATGAAGCCATTCACAAGTTCTTCTTTATTTGGTGAAGAATTTTCTGGTTCTGGCTTGCTTTTATTTATGTCTAATTCATCTGTAGTATCTTCTTGACCATTTTCTATTAAGAATTCAGCTACAGAAGCTTGCCCAATAAAACTGTTTGTTGTGTCGAATTCGGCAAAAGGTGAATCGATATTACTTTGGTGATGGCCGACGACAGAATCTGGGTTATCGGTTGGCTCTTCTGTGCCAATCTCCAATAAATTATCAGTCTGCGGCTCTTCCAGGCTATCTTCCTGCCAGAACATCGGTAACTCTAGTTCCACTTGTTCTTGATGCGAGTTTGTCTTTTGCTCTTCTTCTTGCTCAAGGTTCAACGCAAAAGGATCATCACTAAAAGCTGGTATAGATTCTATAGATTCTGGGTTTTTATTAAAAGAAATACTATCTGTAGGTGTTTCAAAAGGATTATCTAAAGATAAATCCTCTGTGGTTACCAATGATTGTTGTGTTTCTAAAGCATTTAAATCGAAGTTATTGCTGTCAAAATCTTCAATAGACCCCAAATCTTCTAATTCTAATTCTGCTGATTCTTTAAAGGTAAATACACCCAAATCTATGGATTCGTTGTTGTGAAGATTCGCTGACTGCTCAGCGATTGATTTTGATTGTTGATATTGGCTAATATTTTCCAGACCACTTTGAGCAAATCCAATAAGTTCAAAGTCATCGGTTAACTGTATGACCTGTTCGTATTCTGCTGTTGCCACATCGTACTGCTGCAAAACATAGTAGATGTGACCCCGCAACAAATGAGAATTAGGGTCGTCTGGTACATTCTGCACAACCTGATCAACTAAACTGGCGGCAACTTCATATTTTTGTTCCGCGTAGGCTGTACAAGCCTGCTGATACTTTTCGAGGTATTCTTCTATACTTGCTGCCATTTGCTCCCCTCCCAATTTCATCCTGCCCACCTCGCACTCCGCAAAATTGCCATTTGGTCGAGTAGTCTTAGAGATTGGTTGTTTTTAGGCTCTAATAACCACTCTCCCCGCAAAAATGGAGCCATAGTATCCGGTATGCTTGTAGGTGGCATGAGATTTTGTACATCTAGCCAGTCCATACCGCCGATCGCATCCACAGCTAAACCCACAGTTGTGTCTTGCTCCTGAACTGCAATCACCGGAATTTCTGCTCTGTCTGTGTTTAAGGGAGTTGCTTCCCCTAGAAATTGACCCAAGTCTGCCACCCAAATTACTCGACCTCGTAAATTTAGAGTACCCAAAAGTAAAGGAGAAGCATTAGGAATCGGGGTGATTCTATCGGGACTTAGTTCCATCACCTCTCTAATACCAGTTGCGGGTAGTGCAAACTCCTGATGCGAGGGAATATAAAACCGTAGATGTAACTCACCTTCAGGACTTTCTACTTGTAATTCTGGGCGGAAATGGTCTTGACCACCGCCGTTTAAAAAGTCCGGTTTGCTGACCATATTGTTTTCATCCTTATCCTCGCAGTAGTTGTTTGACTGTTCCCACCAATTCGGTTGGTTGAAACGGTTTTGCTATGTAAGCATCCGCACCCTGTTTCATACCCCAGTAGCGGTCAAATTCTTCTCCTTTAGAAGAACACATCACTACCGGGACATTTTGGGTTTTGGGATCTGACTTTAATCGACGGCAAACTTCGTAGCCATTCATTTTGGGCATGACAATATCTAGGACTACGAGATCGGGAGGTTCTTCTTTGATTGCCTCTAATGCTTCTAATCCGTCAGTTGCATGGGTAACTGTTAAGCCACTGGCTTTCAGGAGGTCTGTAATCATCTCCCTCTGTGCAAGACTGTCTTCCACAATCAGAACTGTACTCATAAATGGCTATCTACCTCCTGATGTAGACGTTCCTGTTTGGAACATTCCCTGATCTCCCCACAAAAATTACTGTATAAATTAATTCTATTGTTTGGTTAATTGTCTTGATAATACTTTGTCTCGGAGTAGGTTGATTCTGTGATAACATCTTTTACCCCATATTTTACGGAATCAACAAGTCTAAATAGGGTATAGAGATGAGAGGAAAGGTGTCCCGCCACTTTGGTAATAGATAATTACGAATGGGTAATAGGCCTATTACCTATTACCCATTACCCATTACCAAATTCCCATCCCTTGGTGGGCGAGGATTTTAAGTATTTTTCTACAAGCATGAGTAATTCATCATCATTAAAAGGTTTTATGAGGTAATCTGTTGCCCCGGCCATCCTAGCTCTGATTTGATCTATAAATTTATCTTTACTACTCAACATAATCATCGGTATATACCGAAATACTTGAGATTGACGCAGCATGGCACAAATCTCATAACCATTTAGTTCGGGGGAAGAAATGTCACAGAAAACTAAATTTGGTCGGAGTTGAAAAATTAGACCTAAAGCTTCTAGGGGATTGGTTAACACGATTACTTCCGGTATAGTGTAACCCGTCGCTTCATATCCTCGTGTTTGCAGAATAGACTCTACAGTTTCACAAATACTTTTTGTATCGTCAATACAGAGGATTTTCGCTTTCTTTTGGTTTCCTGGCGTGTGGATGTTGATCGGACAATTATTTGCTTCTGGATGGGTTAGTTTTAACCAACCTTGTTGTACATATGGATAGATAACCTTGGCGACTGTCAAAATGTCTCGATTGAGATAACGTGCTAGTTGACGTAAGGTAGTTTTTCCATCAGCCCATTGCTGAAGTTTATTCATTGTGGCTTCTGGGAGTGATGAGTTTAAATGAACTCTGTCAGCTAATATTGGCAATTGTTCTGGTGACTGAATATAGGGATATAGCTCGTGCCATTGTTGTAATTGTTGGGTGGCTTGAGTGACTAATGGCGAAATCTCCCAGGTGCTTAATCGGGGAGCGATCGCTGTATCCTGACAAAACATAAACCTACCTTGGTGTAAACTCAATAAGTCAAATAATGTCTCACCAACCAAACGGTAGATAATATTTTCAGCTATTTGAGAATTAATAATATTCCGCTCTAATAACAGCCAAAGATATTCATATTCTGAGGAATTTAGTTTACCTAAGCTAGTCAGATATTGTTCGTCTAGACCCATTTCTACGCGATAATAACGCAAATAGCCGTCAATCCGCGAAAAATTAATATCTCCTTCTTGACAATAAATTATTTGCCCATTCAAAAAATATATCAGCCAATATTGTTGTTGGTAATTCCTAAAATAATCTGGCTCTTCTGCATCTTCTTTAGCATTTTGATGAGGCTTGTACAAGCTAGGTGCTTCAATCAAAAGTTGCCCAGTTCGCTGTCCCAATTCAATCAATTGCAGGATACTGCGAATATCGATTTCATGTAAACTTCCCTGCATTTAGTTTAGTCCAGAGTCAATAGTCAGTTGTCAGTTGTCAGTTGTCATGCACTATTAGTATTCTTCTTTTCCCCCTGCTCCCTTCCTGCTACTCTCCATTCCCTATATGTTTCTTTCACAACCAGTCTTAATCAGGTAATACATTTACTTATAAACTGTAAATTTTCTTAATAGAATTGAGATAAAGTTAGTGATAACACGGAAGTCATCATAACTGCCATCAGTACAAAATATTAGAGACAACAATCAATTCGCTGTTCTCAATATCGAAACGCTATATTTCGCTCCTATAAATAGTTTTGTTCGTCTGATTCTCCTCAATTTAGGTGAAATTAAGACAATTTAGCAGAATTATATAAGGTATATCTCAAAACATTGGCATCAAGTACACAAGAGGAAGAACGGTGTGCTGTATTTAGCAGAAGTACAAAAGCAGAAAGGTGGCTTACTGAGTGGTAGTTCCAAAACCGAATTAAAACTGCTAGCTTGTCAGCGAACCGACCAGAATTGGAGTACTGTGTCGGAAGAGGTAATTGCAGCAGAGGAAGCCAGCAAGTTAAACGATGGCGCACTGGTTTTGGTGGAACTCACACCAAATCGCCAAGTGCAAAGGATTCAGGAGGCTGGTAGGCCGCTCGTCAATATTTTGCAGAACTTTTCCCGACAGTTGGAAAAATATAAGCTTAAGGAAGACGAAATAGACCAGTGGAAAGAGTCGCTGACATTTCAGGCACAGGAGTTGAATCGCCGAGAAATGGATATGGAAGTGCGACTGGAACAATTACATGAAATGGAAGATGAGTTCCAACGCCTGGAAGCACAAAAACAGGAGGTGGACACATCCCGTGAACAAATTGAGCAATTACAAGCTGAAGTTGAACGCAATCGCCAAGAATTGGAAGGTGCTTGGGAGCATTTGCGGGGTGAGCAGCGCCGTTTAGAGGAACGCCTGCAAGAGGGGAATGTATTGGATGCAACTCAAAGTCAGGCGATGAGTGAGTTACTCGATCGCTTGTCTAGTCGCATTGCGCCCACAGAAACCGTCAGGGAACACCTACGTGTGGCTGTGGAATTAATCGAAAAACAGCAAGCTACTCTGAATCCTCACTGGCAAAATTTGGAACAACAAAAAACTTTAGTTCATCAAAAGCAAGAAGAAGCTGATAAATTGGCGCAAACATATAGCGATCGCCAAAACTCATGCAAACAAGCACAGGATTCTTTACAACAGCAAACTGCTCAATTAAAAGTTAATACAAACTCACTTATAGCCAAAGAAGAACATATTCGCTTTGTAAAAGAGCAGTTACAATCTCAAGATACTTTATATCAACAGGTTAATTTTTTGGCTGCTTCTTCTGGTAATGCGGTTCCCAGCCAGAAATTAGATGTGCAAGCTCTGGAGAATATGCCCTTAGATGAACTACAAAAGATAGTTCAAGATTTAATAGATAAATTGGGAATAGATTCTAGCTTTGTTCATGACCAAGAACAAGAACTGACATATAAACAACAAACCATAGAAGAACTGCAACAAAAAATTAACCAAGCATCTGGTCAGGATTTAGTTAATTTGCAACTTGAGTTGTCAGATGAACGAGACTTGTATCAGATGCTCAATCAAACTTTGGTTGGACAAAGACGTAATTTGTTAGCCAGGCAAAAGTTGATTCAGCAACACCAAAACGTACTACTACGGCGACAAGGACAACCTGTTCCCACCACAGAAGACGATAACAGCGTTGATTTTTCCCCAATTCTGCAACAAATCGAAACTCAAAGGCAAAAACAATCCCAGGAATTACAACAACTGGAACGAGAAATTGAACAAATGCGTTCTGCTATTGAGCTAGACCAAGGGATGATTGACAATCAAGCTCATGACCTCCAAGAAAAGCAGCAGGAACTGAAAACGATAGAATCTGATTTATTATCATTAAAAACAGCAACTGCTGAATGCTGGGGTCGGATAAATCTCTATCAAGAAGCTCTACAACCCATCCAGGATTGTGTAGATGAGTTAAGGCACAAACTACAAGGAATTGGAGAATCTTTGGCGCAAATCCAAGAAACAGGTGATTATCAACTCCAAACTATTACCGAGATTCGTCAGACTATCAGTAGTTTTATCTCTCAGCCTGAGTTGTTGGCATCATAAAAGGCAGGAGGCAGAATTAATTGTTGCGCCTTTCCCCATTTCTGAATAATATCCAATTGTCTTGGACTTGAGCGATCGCACCACCAGGGAAAGGATCTGTTTGCGAACGGTTGGGTGCTGTGATTAAGGCTGTTAATTTCTCGATATGCTCAAAATTAGGCGCATCAGCAAGTATTTCTTGTAATACCTGCCGCATCACCCGGCGTTGCAGTGCTAAGGGTGCTTTTTGCAATACCTGACGGTTAAGCCGTAATAGAAAGGGTGAAGGAGATGAGGGAGATAAAAATTCTTCCCCTACTTCCCATTCCATCGCCTTTTCCTTCAACTGCTGGGCGGTGCGTTCTAGATACTCAACGTCTGCTTGTAGCAGTTCGGCGGTTTGGGCTATGGCTAATTCGGCTTGGGGGTTAAAATTGGCTTGTAAGTAGGGAATTAATTCTTGACGGATGCGATTACGAGCATATTTTAAGTCTTGATTGGTGGAATCTTCCCAGATTGGTAGCTGAAACTCTTGACAAAATTGCTCTGTTTGTTTGCGAGTAATTTCTAATAATGGACGTACTAATAAAATATTTTCAGTTAGTGGGCGCTGCCAAGTCAAAGCTTGTAAGCCATCCGCACCAGTACCGCGCATTAAATTGTAAAGTAAGGTTTCAGCGCGATCGCTAGCTGTGTGACCTGTGACTATATATTCGTAATTGTATGCTTGAGCGATCGCACTTAAAGTCTCATAGCGCCACTCACGAGCTGTAGCTTCACTATTTATAGGTTTACTGGCTGTTTCTAAATAAAAAGACACACCCCAAGTTTCAGATAAATTTTTGACATGATCAGCATTAGCTTGAGAGTCAACACGCCAACGATGATCACAATGGGCAATACCTAACTCCCATCCCCATTTCAGTTGTAAATCTAACAATAATTTGATTAAACACAGAGAATCTTGTCCACCGGAAACTGCGACTAATAGCCTTTGATTGCGCTCAAATAAGTGACGCGATCGGATAGTACGATGTATCTTTGCATGAAGCTTAGTCCATACCATGTTGGTGTTGTCATGGAAGTGCCAATATTACAACATCATAGAATGTCGAACTGTGTTAATTTTTCGCTAATTTCTTCTAGTGGTGATTCGGGTTCATCAGGAGAAAATTCTAAAGCCAGTCTCACTTTGCCTTTCTTCCATCCTTGAGCCGTAAATTTTAATACTTCACAATTTATACCTAGAGTATATAAATTAGCTTCAGGTGTGCCATCTGCTCCAATATATTCTTTAATCGCCGTAATCAAATCACGAACTTTAAAAGTTTTAGCAATATCTAATTTATTAAATGTATCCGGTTCTATAGATACTACTTCATCATGGTTTAGTCTTTCAAATCCATCTCCCATAAGAAACTCCTGTGGCTAAATCTATAGTTCCTTTCCACAGATATAATGCTTTATCCGCAATAAATCATGATTTTGTAGATTTAGTGACAACTAATATAAATATTTATACTCAGTTATTTAATCAGATAGATTCTCCTCTCCAAGAACGAAGAGGAGAACAACGGATAAGTTGTTTAAAAAAACCACCCGTAGGAATGTAAACCTTTGCCCAAAAGATTGACACCAAGGTAACAAATCCAGACAACAACAAAGCCACTAGCAGCTAAAATTGCTGGACGACGACCTTGCCAACCACGGGTAATTCTGGCGTGGAGATAGGCAGCGAATACTAACCAAGTAATCAACGCCCAAGTTTCTTTAGGGTCCCAACTCCAGTAAGAACCCCAGGCTTCGTTTGCCCAAACTGCACCAGCAATAATCCCAATTGTCAACAGGGGAAATCCTAAACCAATGATGCGATAGCTGATGTTGTCTAGGGTTTCGGCTAGGCTGAGGCGTTGGGGCGAGAGGGTTTCGGTAGGTGTTAAGGTTGTTGCTTGAGGGGTAGTAGCTAAATTCAATACGGCTGTGTTACCGTTGCCGTTATTTTGGCTTTCCAAACGAGCAAAACCATTATTTTCTACTGGTGGTGTTGCTGGTTGAGAAACTAGTTCACCAGCTTTCATCAAGCGATAGCCGTTGGTACGATAGCCACCGTTACCGACAGAACTACCTTGTAACTGTATATTGTTACCACGAGTAATCACCAAGAAAGCGATCGCCAATAATGAACCTACCATCAAGGCCGAGTAACTCAACATCATAACGCTGACGTGCATCATCAGCCAGTTTGACTTCAGTGCAGGTACTAAGGGTTCTGATACCTGCATATCTGATGGCAATGTTAAGGTAGCAAAAGCCACAATTCCCATAGCCACAGGGGTAGTAAACACACCTACTAAACGACTGCGGCTAGAATTTTCAGCAATCAGATGAACAGTTGTAATTCCCCAAGAAAGGAAGAACAGCGACTCATACAAATTACTTAAAGGGAAATAACCAGCTTCGATCCAGCGTGCGCCCAGCAGGGTTGCTATGGACAAATTAGCGATCGCCATCCCAGCTGTTCCTAAAGCATTAATCGCTGGTAAACCCGGAAACGCTGCACCTATCCAATAAAGCAGCATTGTAAGGAATAAGACGGCAAAGGACGCGTTATCTAACCAGTTCTGGAGTGAAACCAGATTCATAAAATGTTCTCCGCAGTGGATTTTTGAAAATCATTTATCCTGACTTTTCTGATCCTATCTGCTCTAGGGAGTTCAAAATTCAAAATTCAAAATTCAAAATTAGAAATTTTTAGGCCTTAGGTATCTAGCATGGATTATGAAACCTAGTATTTTGCACTCTATACCTTGACTACGGATTGGTTACAGCAGCAGAATTATCAGCTTTTTTGAGTGTGAGAAAAATATCGTAGCGGGTGCTGCGATTATCGCTAACAGCAGTCGTCACACCGATGGAACGCGTTGCAGCTAACAAGGTTTGTTGCTTAGGTATCAGTCTTGGTAGGGGGAAGTTTTTTGCTGTCTGTTCCACATCCAAGTAAAACTGACCGTTGGTGGGATTCGGTTCTACTGGTACTGTTTGTTGAAATGCCAAACTATTAGCAAGGGTGTTATTGGGTTTGGGAACAATTTTATCGGTAATGGGAGCGCCTATTGATAGGAAGAAAACGTTTCCATCCAACCAACCGTGGGTAGCCGTGAGAGTTCCATAGGGGCTAATCCAATTAGTGATGGGTTTACCTGCTACGGTTGCGGGTTGAATTTGGAATTGGTATTGATTTTTCATCACCTCATCTAGCTGTTTAATGGCTGTTTCAGCTAGTTTGCGTCGGCTTTGACCATCGGAGGTATCATTTGCTTGGATCATTAACACCAAAGCCGCGCGAAAATCTTCCTGTGAACTTGGCTTGGGAGTACCTTGAATTAAAGATACAGCAAACTCTCCTCTCATCCACTTGAGTAAATCTCTTTCTAAGTCGAGATTCGTTAGTGATTTAACTCCACTCCGCAGTTGTTCTGGTGTCACTGGCGCAAGAGGATTACCTTGAGATGTTAAAACGTAGTCACTCCATAAGCGTTGTAAATCTCCCCCAGACAGCATCATAATGGTTTCTGCTGGTACACGATTTTGCATATTGCCAGCTTTATTTGTTACTGCCAATACACGCTGACTACGAGGATTGAGCCATGAAACTCCTTTGATGCGTATCCCTTCTGGCTCTAAAGTTACAGTCCCGGCTAAACCTTGGTTATTTTGCAGTTGTGCTAAAACTTGTGCTGGTAAGCGACGATTAGGAGCAATGGCGGCTATTTTTGCAGCGTTGGGGACATTTACATAAAACTGAGCCAAAGGCTGATAACTAGCTACTTTTGGGAAGTTTTCTGCAAAACCGCCTGTTGTTGCTAAGGTTGTCTTATTTCTATAAGCATCAATTGTTTTTTCTGTGACTTTAATATTGTCGGTAATGACAAGAAAACGCTCGTCTATTAAAGCTGCGGAGAAGTTTTCCCCCCTTGATCCTTCACTTTGTTTGATAGTAATCCCTTGATAGGTGCTATCTTTCCACTGGGCTTGATTGGGGTTTTTTGGTTGAGCGAAAATACTTTTGGCTTTTTGTGGGTTTCTTACTGGTAAAACCATAACCATCGACTGTTGGCTACTTGTTACCTCTGTATTGGTCGATACTGGTTTAATTGCTGATTTAACTACCTCAGGAGCTAAAATTGCTAAGGTCACTTCATCCCCTACCCAAGGTTGAATATCTTGCTCGAAGTTGTAACCTTGATTAGTCAGAAAGCGATCGCGTAATTGTAACAAATTTTGATTAACTATAGCTTGGCTTTCCTTTGTGCCAAATTTCTGCAATTTCTGCCATTGTTTAGGGTCTGTACTCAGAGAAACCGCAAATAAGGCATCTTGCGGAATAATATTTGCCCCTACTAACAAATTTCTCGAAAATGCTTCTCTCTGGCTAAATAACCAGTATCCTGCTGCACCACCACCAACTAATAACCCGGCTGCGGAAAGTGTCAGCACTAAAGATGGTTTGTTTCTTTTATTCATGGGAACAGACAAAATAGGCGGTGTCACGTCGCTTTGCTCCGAGTTCAAACTTCGTCCTGGAAAGTTCTGATCGCCTATGGCGGGGCGTACACTATTGATGGAAACATCCGCCCAAACTTTCCGCAAAATGCAAAATTAATAAATCATCCTGTAAATGAAATTAAAGGCTTATAAGTAATTCCAAATGAAAGGTATTTATCACACCAAGCATCCTGGCTTTTAGGTTTATCAGCTTTAGAAGCGTTTTAGTTTATCTTTTTTGCATCGTTAATTAAACCCTACACCTCTTACTTGCAAATGAGTTACTAGCCCAGTTATAACTTCACCGCTACAGCACGGTATCAACAAAATACTCAGTTCTAATCAACAGAAGTAAAATCAACATTTTCTATATTTTAAGCACAGTCAATTAGAGTAACATCTTTGTATAAAATTTTCCAAAAATTATCCTCAAATGTTCTTCTATGTTAGTGAAGCTCCTAGTGAAAAATTGGTTTTTTTAGGCACTCTTTAGAATATAACTAACAGCCAAAAGCCGCAAGCAATCAGTATCTTGTTTGACATTTAATGTCTATAACCAGATGCAAATTATATATTGTATTGAATTTTAATTAATTTTTAAATTTAATAACTACAAATTCCCCAGTAATGTCAAAGCTTTTATACCTTGACATTTATAGAACTTAGTTGCATCGGCCCCAAGTATTTTGTTAAATACGGAGAAAAAACTTCATAAATTAAGGTTAAAGGTTGACCGTGATGCCAAAACAGGTAATGGCGACCCCAAAAAGGGCCATCCACTCCAAAACCTGATTGCAGGGCCTGTGAATTTCCGTAATAAATTCCCCGCACATCTCGATACAACTCCGTGCGAAGACGAGCTAGACTTGCCCAAATAGGTAATGAACGGTTTTGCAAATACTCGTCTACATGACTGGCTTCCCACCATGACGTTGCATAGGCCAGTCGTTGGCCAGAGGCTGTACGTAGCCATACCTGTCGCCTCAGTCTTGGCGCTGGAACCGATTGGATTAAATCCGGCGCACTATCTAAATCCAGACCAATCAATGACATATCAATGACATCGACTTCTGTTGGCTCACCAGTGAGTAATTCTAAATGCCTTGTGGGTGAGCCATCACCTAAAAGTAGTAGTTGCCACGCTGGAGCCAGCTGAGTGTGAGGCAAACTATGTTTAATTACTTCTTCCCCACCTTGCCAAATTGGAGTGAGGCGATGCCATCCGGCTGGCAATGTTGAGTTGTTGCTTGGAGTAAAAGTAGCAGTCAATGTTCTTTACAAAAGTTCACCTATTTATATAAAAGCACAAAAAATTAATTAGTTGTTAGTTATCCGTTGTTAGTTGTCCGTTGTCCGTTGTTAGTAGGGGCGGGTTTACAAATATCTTCGCTCTTGGGCGATGATCTTCATAAACCCGCCCCTACAGTTGCCCCTCTTCCTCTCCTCCAGCCAATAATTAGAAAGGTCAGTAGTCAAAAATTTATCACTTTTGACCACTGACCTTTCTAAGATTGACTATAGTCACTAAAAAATGCGGATGGCGAGACTCGAACTCGCAAGGCAAAGCCACACGCACCTCAAGCGTGCGCGTATACCAATTCCGCCACATCCGCACGGGTTGTACAAGAAGATATACTAGCACAAAAAAATTGCATAAAACAAGGTAAAACTATATTTGCCAAACTTTATGGAAAATTTATTCTGCTAAATATACAAATTTCCCGAAGGAGGATACGAGACTAACAGAAATGTAGTATCGCCACAAGTGATATTAAAGGGGGTATGGGGGTTTTCTTCCCTTACACCCTTAAACCCTCACACCCCACCTCTATGAAAAATCTTGTTGGTAAGTTCGTTTCCTGCAATTTATTTAAAGATGAGCCTGGGGTATCTCCTGTCATAATTTGAGATGAAGCGATGCCTAAGGCGGGCTACGCCTAAGCGCTAAAAGCAACTTGGATGGGAGACAATTTCTATCTACTGGTACTGATACTGATATCGAAAACTAGAAAATGAAGTTTGACAAAATATTAATTGCCAATCGGGGAGAAATAGCGCTTCGCATTCTCCGCGCCTGTGAGGAAATGGGGATTGCGACGATCGCAGTTCACTCGACTGTTGACCGGAATGCTCTTCATGTCCAACTTGCTGACGAAGCGGTTTGTATTGGCGAACCTGCTAGCGCTAAAAGTTATTTGAATATTCCCAATATTATTGCTGCGGCTTTAACGCGCAATGCCAGTGCTATTCATCCTGGGTATGGCTTTTTATCTGAAAATGCCAAATTTGCGGAAATCTGTGCCGACCACCACATTGCGTTTATCGGCCCTACCCCAGAAGCTATCCGCTTGATGGGGGACAAATCCACAGCCAAGGAAACCATGCAAAAGGCTGGTGTACCTACAGTACCGGGTAGTGAGGGTTTGGTAGAGACGGAGCAAGAAGGATTAGAACTGGCGAAAGATATCGGCTACCCAGTAATGATCAAAGCCACAGCTGGTGGTGGCGGCCGGGGTATGCGACTGGTGCGATCGCCAGATGAATTTGTCAAACTTTTCTTAGCCGCCCAAGGTGAAGCAGGTGCAGCCTTTGGTAATGCTGGCGTTTATATTGAAAAATTTATTGAACGTCCGCGCCACATTGAATTTCAAATTTTGGCTGATAGTTACGGCAATGTCATTCACTTGGGTGAGCGGGATTGCTCAATTCAGCGCCGTAACCAAAAGTTACTAGAAGAAGCCCCCAGTCCAGCCCTGGACTCAGACCTACGGGAGAAAATGGGACAAGCTGCGGTGAAAGCGGCTCAGTTTATTAATTACACCGGGGCAGGTACTATCGAGTTTCTTCTAGATAGATCCGGTCAGTTTTACTTTATGGAGATGAACACCCGGATTCAGGTAGAACATCCCGTAACTGAGATGGTTACTGGAGTGGATTTATTAGTTGAGCAAATCAGAATTGCCCAAGGGGAAAGACTTAGACTAACTCAAGACCAAGTAGTTTTACGCGGTCATGCGATCGAATGTCGCATCAATGCCGAAGACCCAGACCACGATTTCCGCCCAGCTCCCGGACGCATTAGCGGTTATCTTCCCCCTGGTGGTCCTGGTGTGCGGATTGACTCCCACGTTTACACCGATTACCAAATTCCGCCCTACTACGATTCCCTAATTGGTAAGTTGATCGTTTGGGGACCTGATCGCGCTACTGCCATTAACCGCATGAAACGCGCCCTCAGAGAATGCGCCATCACCGGATTACCTACAACAATTGGGTTTCATCAAAGAATTATGGAAAATACCCAATTTTTACAAGGTAACGTGTCTACTAGCTTTGTGCAGGAGATGAATAAATAGGGTAATGGGTAATAGGGTTTTAATCACCCTCCGGGTGAAGCTCCTCACGTCGCTACCCTTCGGGTTCGGCAGTTCGCAACCGACGGAAACCGCCAGGACTGCGACTGCCTCACCGCTACGCTAACACCAGTTCTCTACGGTACTCCTCCGGAGAAGCTAGTTACGGGTCAGCGTCTCGTCAGTGAGGGAAACCATCCTACAGGACTGGAATCACCAATTATCAATACCCTAACTCATCCGCGCCAACATCGTCAGTAATCCTTGCTGGCCTAGAAGAACTTCTCGCAGCAGGCTAAAAATACCAACACATACAATGGGGGTGATATCAACACCGCCGATAGGTGGGATGATTTTTCGCAAGGGTATGAGAAATGGTTCAGTGGGCCAAGCAATTAAGTTGAAGGGCAAACGGTTCAGATCGACTTGCGGATACCAGGTCAGAATGATACGGAAAATAAACAGAAATGTCATCACTCCCAACACAGGGCCAAGAATCCAAACGCTCAGGTTAACACCAGTCATCGGTCTAAGCTACTATTTTGTGAATTTACAAAAAACTGCAACCAAAAGCTGAAAATTTTAAGCTTTGTAAAGCATTTTCTCTCCAATTCTAACTAAATGCGGCCACTTAATGACTGTGCATCAAAAGCAATTAGGCAAGAGGCAGGAGGCAGGAGAAGTAACTAATGACAACTGACAACTGACAACCGACTATTAACTATAGGCTTCTCAAGGAAGTAATACACCATTAGAATTATGATGAAGAGTGTAAAAAAAGGTTTAGATCCATGACGCCTTCTTTATCAAATTTTCTTTGGAGTTTGGCTTGGGGTACTTTAATTGTCGTTATCCCTGCTACTGTTGGTTTGATTTTCATCAGCCAAAAAGATAAAATCCAGCGTTCATAGTATTTGGGGAGTTGTTTAGACTCTCACAACTGTTTGTCTGTCAGCAGTCCCCATTCCACCGCAGGCGAAAACCCCTGCTATTGGAAGCAAGGTATACTAAGCTGGCAGACCCAAGCTTTTTTAGCTTTGGTTAAAAATCTCCACTCACAAAGAGATAAAGATTTTGTCAGTGATCTGTAATCAGTGGTCAAAAATGTTTTAAGAGCGCCAACAAGGAAGGTTTTAAAGCAGAATCAAAAGTAACTAGCAACTGACAAGTAACAACTGACACGCGTAGCGCAGTAAATAGCTTCAGAGCTTCTGGGTCAGATGCTTTGAAGCTTAAATATTATATTGTGATTGTTTAGAGTAGTGATTTTAAGTGTGACTCGCTAACATAGATTTGATATTGGGAAAAGAACAATGCTAAATTTTGGGCTGAACTCAGCCAGTGTTCTGGCTCAGGTGAATTTTGGAACGAACTCAGCCAGTATTCTAGGAATTTTCCTGGCTGTGGCTGGGGCAGCGCTGTATTTTCTCCGCACTGTGCGTCCGGAACTGTCAAGAGATCAGGATATATTTTTTGCAGCAGTGGGCTTATTGTGTGGTTTCATTCTTATTTTCCAAGGATGGCGGTTAGACCCGATTTTGCAATTTGGTCAGCTGCTTTTAGTCGGTACAACTGTATTTTTTGCGGTTGAAAGTATTCGTCTGCGGAGTATAGCGACTCAACAAGCGAAACGTAACACCCCGATTGTGGATGATGAACGACCAGTCAGCAAAAATTATTCTTACAACCGACGGAAATATGAGGCTGAGGTAGAAGACGATTATGCTCCTTTACCTTATGAAGATGAGGAAGAGGAAGAACGTCCAGTACGTGCCAGAATTCGTCCCAGTAGAGAAGACCGTTCCTCTCGTGATAACTATTATGAGGAACAACCGCCCCGCAAGGAACGCCGTAACACCACTGATAGACAGGAACCAACGGATAAACCACGCCGCCGTCCTACCAATCGCCCAACAACTAGAACGTCAGAAAGCTATGAACAAGAAGATTGGGGTTCTGCTTCCAGGCAAGTTGATGATTGGGAAAGTTCTAGTAGTGAAGTGAGAAGACCTTCTCGCCGGGGCAATAATAATCCCCGCCCAGAAGTAGATGAGGATGTGCAACCCAGACCGAGAAAGCGTCGTCCACCGGCGGATACAAGTTCTTCCCGTAGAGAACCTCAAGATGATGAAGCTATCCCAACTGATTACGTACCGTACAAACCCATAGATCAGTCAGATGAAGATTCAGAGAACTCGACAAATTTTGATGATATCTAAAGCACTCTGGATGGATGTAAGCTTATAGGCGACGGAAACCAGTAAAGATTTGAGGTGAAAAAATTTACTTCTCAGTTCTGGCTCCAAAGACCAATTCATTGGAGCCTAGTTTTTGGCTTGGCGAGTTTGCTTGGCTCTTGTGGTTCTGGTGATATCCCCCTTGGGCCTACTTCCCTCAATAGTCGCTACACAGAAGAGCAACCAGCCTTAAGTGGCAATGGTCGTTTTTTAGCATTTATTTCTAATAGGAATGGTGTTCATCAGTTACTTGTGTATGATTTACAACAACAAAGTTTTATTCGGACACCAGGATTAAACCGACCGGAGACAATTACCGAAAGTCCCAGTTTGAGCTACACCGGGCGGTACATTGTTTACATGACTAGTGACCAAGGTAGACCTGTTGTAGCTCTTTACGATCGCGCCATTCAACAATCACAAATCATTACCCCCACCTATCGCGGTTGGGTAAGGAATCCGGGTATTAGTCCAGATGGACGTTATGTTGTCTTTGAAACTGCCGCCCGTGGACAATGGGATATCGAAGTCTTAGACAGGGGGCCGAATATTGAGTTAGATATTCCGAATGGAGCAACAGTGAATCAGCCATCATAAGAGGGGGAGCAAAGGCGAAAGAAACTGATAATCCTGATCCTGGCTCAAAATTGAATCATTGAAGTTTTATTATTCCCTGAATTTTCAAGCTGTGATCTGAAAATTAAATTTGGGAAAGATGAAACTAGGTGTTTCATTTTTCTCAATATCTATGATAAGAAACTCTTATGAGCCGCCCAACCCTTCAGATTTGCCAGATTGTCACAACCAGCTACGCCTGACAGCACAGTATCAGAAAATATTGGTGAGAATTCTGGCTAAAATTCGCTCATCGGTAAACATAGAATCTTTGTGCCGGACTTCTTGTCAAGATATTTGTGGGCAATTGCAGATTGAGCGATTAGCTATTTACCGCTTCAACAGTGATTGGAGCGGTAGTTTTATCAATCGTTTTGGCTTTGCAGAACCACCTTGGGATAAACTCACTGCTTTTGGACAGGACTTGGTGTGGCAAGATTCCCATTTGCAAGAAACTCAAGGGGGGCGATATCGCAAAAATGAGCCGTTTGCTACGGCTGATATTTACGATGCAGGACACTCTCGTTGTCATATTGAGGTGTTAGAACAATTTCAGATTCGAGCATATGCGATCGCTCCGATTGTCGTTGGTGCAAAACTGTGGGGTCTACTAGCGGCCTATCAGCACTCTGCGCCTCGACAATGGCATCAAAACGAGGTGGAATTTATAGCCCAAGCCGCTAGCTATTTGGGTGTAGCAATGCAGCAGGAAGAAATCATCAAGGAAGCCAAACAACGTACAGTAGAATTGCAAGATGCTATTGCCAGGCAACGAGCTTTGATGGAAGTTGTAGGCAATATTCGCTCATCTATCAATACGGAAATTATTTTAAACACAGCTTGCCAAGAATTGTGCAAACTTCTGAAGCTAGAACGGGCAGCAGTTTATCGCTTTAATGAAGATTGGAGCGGTGAATTTGTCAGTCAATTTGGGATGGTAGAAACACAGTGGCACAGAATCAGCCCCTTTGGCAAAAATCTGGTTTGGGATGATACCTACCTCCAAGAAACCAAAGGTGGGCGTTACCGCCATAACGAAACTTTTGCGGTTAATGATATCTATGAGGCTGGACATACACGCTGTCATATTGACATTCTTGAGCAATTCAAGATTTATGCCTATGCTTTAGCACCAATTTTCATCGGTAAAAAACTGTGGGGACTCATAGCAGCTTATCAACACACTGGCCCACGAGAATGGGCAAATTATGAAGTGGAGTTTCTCGGACAGGTGGGCGCGCAATTAGGGGTGGCAATTCAGCAAGCGGAGAATTTAGCCCAATCGAAACAACAGGCTGATGCTCTGCAAAATGCGATCGCTCGGCAACGCGCCCTCACAGAAGTAGTGGGAAAAATCCGCTCTTCCCTAGATATTAATTTAATCTTGAAAACCACCTGCCAAGAAGTATGTAAAATGCTACGAATTGAGCGGGTAGGAGTTTATCGCTTTAATCCTGACTGGAGTGGTGAATTCGTCAGTAATTTCGGTATGGTGGAGGCGCAATGGGACAGCATTAACCCCTTTGGCCAAAATCTGGTTTGGGAGGACACCCACCTCCAAGAAACCAAAGGGGGACGCTATCGCAACAACGAAAATTTTGCAGTCAACGACATTTACCAAGTCGGACACTCACGCTGTCACTTAGATATTCTGGAGCAGTTTAAGATTCGAGCTTATGCCTTAACCCCAATTTTTGTCGGACGGAATCTGTGGGGACTGCTGGCCGCCTATCAACATTCTGCACCGCGCCAGTGGGATATTGTAGAAGTAGAATTTTTGGGACAAGTAGCTAGTCAACTGGGAGTGGCGTTGCAAAGTTCTCAAATGATGAGCCAAATTCAAACCCGTGCTGATGAACTGCAAAAATCGGCTGAACAGCGCCGAATTTTATTTGATTTGGTTGTCAAAATCCGAGAATCTTTGGATTTAGAGGCAATTTTGAAAAATACTGTGCAGGAAGTGAGGCGATCGCTGCAAGCAGACCGAGTCGGCATCTTTCGCTTTGATTCTGATCAGGGTTTTTGTAGTGGTGAATTTATTGCTGAAGATGTGTTACCCAAGTTTGATTCTGCTCTAGCTGTGAAGGTGCAAGACTATTGCTTCGGTGACCATTATGCACCTCAATATCGCCAAGGGCAAGTACAAGTAATTTCCGATGTCAACAGTGTTGGCTCTAAGGTACCCCATCTGGATGTGATTGAGCAATTCCAAGTCAAAGCTCAGATTATTGTGCCATTGATGGAAGGTGATAATCTGTGGGGATTATTATGTATTCACCAATGCACTCATCCACGTCATTGGGAAGAAGACGAATTGGAATTTGTCACTCAAATAGCAGCTCAACTCAGTGTGGCACTACATCAAGCTAACTTGTTCCAACAATCGAGCTTGCTTGGTGAGACTCGTGCAGAAGCAAATCAACTTGCCCAAACACTGAAGGAACTCCGCACTGCCCAAATGCAAATTATCCACGCTGAAAAAATGGCCAGTTTGGGGCAGTTGGTAGCAGGAGTTGCCCACGAGATTAATAATCCAATTAATTTTATTCACGGCAATTTAGAACACGCCCATCAATATACCCAAGAGTTGCTGCGTTATGTGAAACTTTATCAGCACTATCACCCCAATGCAGCTCCGGAAATACAAGAGTTTTTCCAGCAAGCCGAAATCGAGTTTTTATTTGAGGACTTACCTAACTTATTCCAGTCAATGCAGGTAGGTACTCAGCGCATTCAGGAAATTGTCACCTCTTTACGTAGCTTCTCACGCCTAGACGAAGCTGACTTCAAAACAGCAAATATTCATGAATGTATCGACAGCACTTTGATGATTTTACAACATCGCTTAAAGCCCTCCGCTGATAGCCACGCCATTCATGTGACCAAGGACTATGATGATTTACCTCTCATAGAGTGCTATCCCGGTCAATTAAACCAGGTATTTATGAATTTGCTGTCTAATGCCATTGATGCCTTAGAAGAACGGGAAGCCAAGCTATCTCCTGAAGTAATTGCCGCACATCCCAGCGAAATCCGCATTTATACATCTCTACTCAATCAAGACTGGATGAGTATTCGGATTACCGATAATGGACTCGGCATTGATGAGCAGATAATCCCCAGATTGTTCGATCCATTTTTTACTACTAAGATGGTCGGTAAAGGTACTGGACTGGGACTTTCGATCAGCTATCAGATTGTCACAGATAAACACAAAGGCAAGATTTACTGCCAATCAGAACTTGGTAAAGGTACAGAGTTTGTCGTCGAATTACCAATTCTTCAGGCAAAAATTAATCCATCAATAACGAAAGTCTGAGAATGTCTTGAATTTTGAATTGTTAACACTGGAGTTTAGACTAAAGACAAGCGATAGGAAAATAATACGCGTGACGAATGATTAAACGTATTTTTATATTTGCTTGTACAACCTTATTGGGTGGATGCTTTGGCTATCCTCGGTTGGTAAGTTACCCTTTCGATCCTGGGGGAAGGAGTATTAATAGTCTTGCTTCAGAACTTAATCCTCAAATTTCGGGGCGATATATTGTGTTTACAAGCGATCGCCGGGGTAGCCAAGATGTATATATGTTTGATACGCTGACTCAAAATTTGGTAGATTTGCCTGGGTTAAATGCTTTAGATACGATCGCCTCTCATCCCAGTGCTTCGGCAGATGGTCGTTATGTAGTATTTGCTGCTAGTCGCCAAGGACGATCAGCTATTTTTATTTATGACAGAGAAACACGGCAATTACGGAATTTGACAAATAATTTACAAGCAGAAGTCCGCAACCCCACCATTAGCGCTGATGGGAATGCGATCGCTTTTGAGTCTAGCAATAATGGCCAGTGGGATGTTTTAGTTTATAACCGTTCTGGGCAACCCGTGAATGTGCCTCAAGATCCCCGATGAAATGAGGGAGTTGTGAGTGGTGAAAAAAAATCCCTACTCCCTATGTTTTTTGAGGGTGTAGGGGTGTAGGGGTGTAGGGGAGAAATTTTTGAATTTTGAATTTTGTAGCTTTAGCTTCCCGTAGGGTATTTTGAATTGATTACTCCTTTTGTATCGATTCGATGAGCGATCGCACTTGGGCTGTCCCTTCAGATGCTTCAAAGGATAGAGGAAATTTACCTTTGGCAATCATTCGTAAACCCAGGGGAGCGAGGCTGAGTAATCCTCTGAGGTCTTTTAAATAGTTACCGACTACTTGTAAGCCAAATTGCCGTTCGTCAATCCATCCGCCTTCTTTGACTAGCTCTACTAATACCTTGCGGTGGCGAATTGAGCGGCTATCGCTGGCTTGTTTTTGGCTGAGTATTTCTTGCTTGATTTTGGTAATTTGCTCTAATGGGGCTACTTCCATTGGGCAAACTGAATCGCAGTAAAGACAACGGGTACAACCCCAAACACCTTTAGTGCCTTCGTTGTAACTTTCTAAGCGTTCGGCTGTGCTAGTATCGCGGGAGTCTGCAACCATGCGGTAGGCTTTAGCTAAGGCGTGGGGGCCGACGAAGTCGGGGTTGACTTCACGGGCATTGCATTCTGAGTAGCACGCACCGCACATAATACAATTACCAGTTTGATCGAGGCGCGATCGCTCATCTGGTGTTTGTAAAAATTCCCGTTCTGGTACTTGTCTGGCTGCTGTACTTACATAGGGAGCAACAGCTTCTAGATTATTCCAGAAACTATTCATATCTACGACCAAATCCTTAATTACTGGCATATTGCCTAAAGGAGCGATCGTAATTTCTGGAATGTTAGTTGCTTGATTAGCTGAAGATGATATTTTTTCTAATCTAGCTAGTTCACTACCTACATTTTCTTTACAAGCTAGAGCCGAACGGCCATTAATTCGCATGGCACAGCTACCACAAATAGTATTGCGGCAATTTTTACGAAATGCTAGTGTTCCGTCTTGCTCCCACTTAATACGATTAAGACAATCTAAGATAGTATTACCAGGGTCTGTCTCCATAAGGTAATTCTGCACAATAGGAGCAGAATTTTGTTGTTGACGAATGATTTTAAATAGAACTTCCATTGCTACCAACCAAAGTCTTAAAATTATCTCACCAACCTCGAAAATTTTGAGTCGGGGCTGGTGTTTGCAAAAATAGCCTAGTGTTAAGAGCTAGTCAGTCAACGAGCGACTGATTCTAGTTCCAGCATAACCATTAAAATTTTAATTGCAGCAACGCCATAGATGAGATTTGTGAGGTGGTCGCGGTTTGAATGCAAAAAAGTTAATTATATGCCCCTAATTGAATTTGCTGACTTTTTCAAATCCTCAGGCCGTTTCACAGCAAATGAGCTTCAGCTTCATCTAGCTTGAAAGAGGGTGTAGGGGTGTCAGGGTATATGGGTGTAGGGGAAAGATATCTTTCATCTATGACTGTGAAATTTTTTCATTGGGACTGCTTTATCCATAAAATATCCAAAGTTAAGGCTTTAATGATTCTTGATAATTCTTGATGTCAAGATATGCAAGAGCGATAAATGAAAAAATCTTAACTTAAAATAGCCATAATGAAGTACGTACACGAGAATAGTTAAAGTTTCCTTACCCGATTGAGGGACTTTTACTAAGCACTAGTAGGCATCATCCAGTATTTTTAACTTAGTCATACATGAATTTAGTAGATAGCTAAGGAGCAAAATCCCTCTTCCCTAGACCCTAACCTCTAACTTCTTTTCCACCAATAGGAAGCTGATTTGATTGGTGAAAAGATTTAAGCATCGTAGGGTGGACGATGTCTACCAAAACCATGCTACTGTGGGCAATGCCCACACCGCATAAATTTCAAAAATCAAGTGTAAATCCTATAGATCCCTATTTTGATTAGCTTGTACAACAAAGCAGAAAAATTTTTGCTTACTCCCTACTGGTTACTACCGACTTTCATAATCCTCACTAAAAGTTCATTTTTTGTTTGTATATACGCGTTAGAGCTGAGAATACACATCTAGTAGTGGCAAGAAAATGCTAGATAGATGTGGAGAGATTTATTCTTCCCATAGACAGACGTACAGAAAACACAATAATTTTTGTCTGGTGAGAATAAACTAGGACTTTCATTGTCTTGGCTTTTAGTCTCATCTCAATCAAGTGAATCTCAGGATATAACTCACTCGTCAAAACTACTCATCTAAATTTAGATTAATTTTTATAAGAGCCATAGTGCAATCATCACTCTAGCTTATAAAGCAGAAAGAAAATCGTCCCTGCTTTCTATTTTCATTAGCTTGGGCTTTTAGCTAAAAATTTATCTGCAAGTTAGATTTAAAAATAAACAACTATTTTGCTATTATTAGTCCATGCTAGTATTTAATATAAAATTACGAAGTCACAAAACCAGAATCAACAGCTGTATAACTGCTGCTACTACTGCTTGGTTTCTTCGTAATGTAGAGACATGAAATTTCTCGTCTCTACAAACAGGACACAGCAAAAAAGGGTGTATGTCCAGACCATATTCAAATACCATGCTGTCTGAAGCTGAAGAGGAAACATAGGGAAAACCTTACAACTCAAAAGCAACAAAGGCAAGCACTAAAAGTGGAGAACCTGCAATTTCTTTGGTCTACGACTAGTTTGTAGTAGAACCTGCACAATTTGTTAAAGTGGCGCAAATTTACACCACTACAGTAGTGCCAAAAGAGAAAAAAACTGCATTTCCAATGGCGAATCATGGTTAAAATTGCCGTAAAATCACTGAAATTAGTGCCTGTGAAACTCATAACCTCCTAATCTGTTGTGCTTAAACACAATAGAGGTATTTGAGGCTAATATCAGCAGGAATTCACCCTTGATTTTTAAAGTCTCCAGTAACTTTATGCAGATGCTAAAAAGTCAAATACTGGCATGAGACAACATAATTCATCAGTTTGGAGAGAGTAAGGAAATTTTGAGCGTAATGACTGAAACTGCAACCGCGCCTTTAACTGGAAAAGCACTGCTAGCTAAGGTAAAAGAACTTTCTACACTACCACGACGAGAAAGAGCTAAACAGTGCGGTTACTATACCGTTACTAAGAATAACCAAGTCCGGGTTAATCTCACAGATTTCTATGATGCTTTGCTATCGGCTAGAGGTATTCCTCTTAGCCCAGAAGCACCAAAAGATGGTCGTGGTCGTGAACCGACATACCGAGTTAGCGTTCATCAAAATGGTCAAATTGTCATTGGTGCTACTTACACCAAAGCAATGGGGTTAAAACCAGGTGATGAATTTGAAATTAGATTGGGATACAAGCACATTCACTTGATTCAACTCGGTGAAAGCGATAAAAAGCTCTCCCCAGATTTAGATATCGACGAATCTGATGAAGATTTGGATGATGAAGAGTAAATTCTCTGAGGGGGGATAAGTTAAAGTGATGACTTTTAACGTGTCCCCAATACCATAACAACCTGCTAAGCTGTCAGGCATTTAACTTGCACATACTTTCGTGTCGGCTGTTGAAAGTTGACGGTTAACTGTCAGCCGTCAACTGTCAACAAACTATACAAGTGACTATGTGATTTAAAGGTGTAATAGCTTATCACTGATTAAATAATTTTATCTAACGCAAAAATACGATTTATTCCTTGCAGAAGTGACTACTCTTAGTAGAGGCTTGATTCATAATACAAGAATTTATTCTGCAAATAGTCTACCGTGATTTTTGTGTTGAATTTGACAATTATCTTTACGCCATTCATTAACAATCTGCTGGCATTTATGAAAGATGCCCCGGCAATAACTGTTGTGATGGCGTTTTTTATCGCTTGGCTGGTGTGCTGGTTACCAATTGCAGCAGTGTCATTGAAATTACTTAATTGGCAACCGATAAAACCGTTGCAACCAGAGCAGAAATTACCATTAATGATATCGCTCTACTTATTAGCGCCTCTGGTGCTTTGGGGCGTGATTTGGTTAACTAATAGCTCTTTTGCAAATTATGGGATTGTCGGTAATTTTGCCCTATTGAGTTCCTTAGCACTAGGCTTTGGCTTAGGAGTTTTAAGTATAGTTATTTTGTTTACCTGTCAATTGTGGTTGGGTTGGTGCTATTTTAAAGAATCAAATATCAAGCAAATAGCATCTATTTCACTACCTATTTTATTGATAGCGTTATTGGTGGGAGGTATAGAAGAATTAGTTTTTCGTGGTTTCCTCTTAACAGAATTAGAAAGAGACTATTCTGTATGGGTAGCAGGAATACTTTCTAGCCTAATTTTTGCTGTTTTACACCTAGTTTGGGAGCAACGGGAAACTTTACCCCAGCTACCGGGGCTGTGGTTACTGGGAATGATGTTGGTGTTGGCAAGGATAAGCGATCGCGGTAACTTGGGTATAGCTTGGGGACTACATTCGGCTTTGGTATGGGCGATCGCTACTATAGATACAGCCCAATTAGTTACTTACACAGGTAAAGTCTCCGAATGGTGGACTGGGAAAAATAAAAAACCCCTAGCTGGGGTAACAGGAATTATATGCGTTTTGGGAACAACGTTAATTTTGTGGTTAGTGTGTGACAGTATATCTTTAATCTTGTTTTGAACCACACAGACACCTTTGTGGGTCGGAAAAATTATGAGATTTTTGAGTTTTTGAAAATACGATCGCGCCACAATATAGTACCAGCGCGATCGCTTCATGATCCATGTTTTAGCTAATGAGATGCAACTGATTGATAACAGCGTTGATTAGATGATGAGTGAGGGGAAGACTATCAATTACCATTCCCAGACACAACAGCATCATATAGGAAATAGAGTAGAGGAACAATTCTCTAGCTGTAGGGCGATCCTCTGGATTATGCAGCAAACGCCAGGATTTGCGGATAAATACTGCTCCTAGAGATATAGCGATCGCTGCATAAACAATACCACTAGAGTGGAGAGGATAAACCAGCAATAGGGTAGCGACGACTGTAATTAGTGTGTAATACCAAATTTGCTTAACTGTTGCGGCATTGCCTTCAACTACGGGGAGCATGGGGATACCGACTTTGGCATAGTCGTCACGAATCATCAAAGCCAGCGCCCAGAAGTGGGGGGGTGTCCACAAAAAGACGATAGCGAAGATTAACCATGCACTCCAGCTTAATGTGCCTGTGACAGCTGCCCAACCAACCAAGGCGGGAATTGCCCCAGCCGCGCCACCGATAACAATATTTTGGGTGCTATGACGTTTTAACCAGTGAGTATAGATTAAAACGTAAAAAATAATACCAGATAATGCTAATGAAGCGGCGAGGAGGTTGGCGAATACTGTTAGTAGGGTAAAAGAAAGTACGGCTAGAGCGATCGCAAAAATTAGCGCATCACGCACCTGTACTTTACCCGATGGCATAGGACGATGACGCGTCCGTTCCATGTCATAGTCAATATCCCGGTCATAAATGCAGTTAATTGTCTGGGCGCTAGCAGCTGCCAAAGTACCACCAGCCATAGTGACTAACAATAACACAGGGTCTACCTGTCCCTGTGCCGCAATCCACATACTCCCGGCTGTAGTAATCAACAACAAAGGAATAATACGGGGTTTAGTTAGTTGGTAATAGCTTTGAATTACCTGGAGAAAACTTTCGTGGTGGCGACGAGAGACATTAGTCTCAATCATTTTGAGTTTAATTCCTTATTTTCAACAACTTAATTGCAGCCCCAGTTGATATGGTGTTGCGTGAGGAGATTGGGCTAGGGCTAATTCATCAATGAAGGCATGGGAAGGATGAGTAAGAATTTCTTACTTCCCAATCCCCAGTCCCCAATCCCCAATCCCTCATCTCATTTGGGTATTTGTGGCAGTTGCTGTTAAACCAACCGTAGCCCAGTCGCGTAGTGCTAGGACGGTAAAAGCTACTAAAGTACCGAGCAGAGTAGCTCCTATCGCTTGGTGAGAGACTGTTAGAGGTTCGACTTGGAGATGTAGGCGGAAGGTGGCAAATCCCAAGAGGATTTGTAAAATTAACAATCCTCCTGCCATATTAGCTAATCGTCGCAAAGCAGGATGTAACGCTGGTGTCCGCCAGGAAATCAAAACCACTGCTAGGGTTGCTACTGTTGGCGGTACTAAACCAAAAATATGGCTGTACATCACATTGCAAAGTTGGGAACCACCAAAGCATTGGTGTAAAGCCCAACGAGAGCCGACTAAAGCGCCTAAGAGACTTTGTACGTAAACTAAAATGGCGGCTACTAAGCCCACCCAAGGCAGCTTACCAACGTTGCCTGTACCCTGATAGGGAGTGAGGGCTATGCCAATGATTAGTAGACTAGTGAAAAATAACAGCGCGGTTCCCATGTGGGCGGTGACGATATCAAACCGCAATAACTCGGTGACTGTTAGTCCTCCCAGAATGCCTTGAAAGACAATTAAGAAGAGGGCAAAAGTTGATGCCCAAGGTAGCCAGGAGGGTAAAGCACGGCGATGCCACCAGGATAAACCAAACAGAGCGATCGCGCTCAGGCCGATCAAACTCGCATCTAGTCGGTGGAACCACTCCAAGAACACTTGGAGATTCATTTGCTTGGCTGGGACTAATTCGCCATAACAGAGAGGCCAATCTGGGCAAGCTAGGCCAGCATTCATCACACGGGTGGCAGAGCCTATTGCCATCAAAATCAAGGTGGCTATAGACATTTTCCACACCAAGCGACGAATCATATCCTTGGGCTTTTGTTGCTCTGCTGCCGTTTCATTTTGTTGTTCTAGGACAAATTCGTTCATGAACGATACCTTCTGCCCGCCCTTGGTGAGCTGTTTAAAATTTTCTATTTTCATTACCTACCCATCTCCACCCTAGCGTATATAACCGGGTTTATTGATGAGCTTTTACTTATTACTTTGAACTACTCCAGGGCTTACTAGCCTGAAGCTTTAGGTATTTTTTAAGTTCTCGGAAATTGATTAATGTTCATGAATTTTCAATTGCTAAATTTTCCTTAAATTTTTCTAATTTTTGGCATCTACTCTTAGTCGTATCTAATAAATCTCTTTTACTCAAGATTATTAATGTAGTCGAAAAAATTAATAAAGATTTCAGACCATTAGGCTCAATATTTAATAGCCTAGATTACCTTAGTAAGTGAGATGCTTCGAGATAACGTAATCAATTCAATTAAGTGAGCCGTGAAAATTCCAAGTTCAATCTGGACATTACTAATAGGCATCGGGCTAACCCTGGCAAGCCTTTGGTACGGTCAAAATCATGGACTAATGCCAGTTGCCGCCTCCGATGAAGCGGATTTAGTGGATGGTCTTTTTAATACAATGATGACCGTTTCCGCAGGTATATTTTTAATTGTTGAAGGTGTATTAGTTTACTGTGTTGTAAAATATCGTCGGCGCGCTGGTGATCATGAAGACGGCCCGCCAGTTGAAGGTAATGTACCATTAGAAATACTTTGGACAGCGATCCCCGCAATTATAGTTATCGGTATTTCTGTCTATAGCTTTGAAGTTTATAATGACATCGGTGGTTTTGATCCCCACGCGGGTCATCAAGCGCCAATAACTCAGAGTTCTATGACAATGCCTGGGTCGGCGATCGCCGCCACGCTCAATGATACTCCTAACCTCAACCAAGAGAAATCTGATGAGGCGATGCAAGACCCAGCCACAGCAGCAGTCCGCAACGCCGACCAAATCCCCCAAAAACAGGATGCTCCTGGTTTAGGTATTGTGGCTCCAGGCATTGGCTCCAGTCCAGAGAAAGCTGGAAAACCACCAGAATTAGTAGTCAACGTCACCGGGTTACAATACGCTTGGATTTTCACCTATCCTGAATCAGGTATTACCACTGGTGAGTTACACGTTCCCATTGGGCGCGAAGTGCAAATCAATATGACAGCTAACGATGTCATTCATGCCTTTTGGGTTCCCGAATTTCGCTTGAAACAAGATGCGATCCCCGGTAGACAAACCGAGATGCGTTTCACACCGAAAACAGCAGGTGACTATACTCTTATCTGTGCGGAACTGTGCGGCCCCTACCACGGCGCAATGCGGACACAGGTAGTAGTTGAACCGGAAGAAGCATTTAAAAAATGGACACAAGAACAGCTAGCGGCTAACAGTGACACGCTCAATCAAGCTGTTGCGGTCAACCCTACAGACTTAACCCCAGAAGAATTTCTCGCTCCTTATACTAAGGAAATGGGAATTCAACCAGAGATGTTACATCACATTCACAAGTAGTCAAAAGTCCATAGTCCACAGTCAACAGTCCACAGCTATAGCTACTGACCAATGACTAAGCGCAAAGTCGAGCCACTGCGTTCCTGTCGCTCTGCGTCGGAAAGCAAGTGGCGTTGAGCGGAGGTTTCCTCCGAACAGAACTTTGTAAGAGATGACCAATGACTAATGACCAATGACAAATAACTATGACACAAGCTCAGTTGCAAGAAACTGCCAATATCCCGGCTCGTATTGAAGAACCAGGGGAAAGACATTGGCGAGATTACTTTGGTTTTAATACCGACCATAAGGTGATTGGGTTACAATACCTAGTCACTTCCTTCATTTTTTACTGCATTGGCGGCGTAATGGCTGACTTGGTGCGGACAGAACTACGCACCCCTGAAGTAGATTTTGTCAGCCCAGAAGTCTACAACAGTCTATTTACACTGCACGCCACAATCATGATTTTCTTGTGGATTGTGCCGGCAGGTGCAGGGTTTGCTAACTATCTGATTCCCCTGATGATTGGGGCCAGAGATATGGCATTCCCCAGATTGAATGCTGTGGCATTTTGGATGATTCCTCCGGCAGGATTGTTGCTGATTGCCAGTTTGGTTGTGGGTGATGCACCCGATGCCGGTTGGACTTCCTACCCTCCCTTGAGCTTGGTAACAGGACAAGTAGGCGAAGGTATTTGGATTATTAGTGTCCTGCTGTTGGGTACATCTTCAATTTTGGGGGCGATTAATTTTCTCGTCACCCTTCTGAAGATGCGTATCCCTAGTATGGGCTTCCATCAAATGCCTTTGTTCTGTTGGGCGATGTTCGCCACTTCAGCATTAGTTTTACTGTCAACGCCAGTACTCGCAGCCGGTTTGATTCTGCTGGCTTTTGATCTCATCGCCGGCACCACATTTTTCAACCCTACAGGTGGTGGTGATCCGGTGGTATACCAGCATATGTTCTGGTTTTACTCCCACCCGGCGGTATACATCATGATTTTGCCCTTTTTTGGCGCAATTTCTGAGATTATCCCCATACATTCGCGTAAACCAATTTTCGGTTATAAAGCGATCGCCTATTCATCCTTAGCCATCAGTTTCTTAGGGCTAATTGTCTGGGCGCACCATATGTTTACCAGTGGTATTCCCGGCTGGTTGCGGATGTTCTTCATGATCACTACGATGATCATTGCCGTACCTACAGGGATCAAAATTTTCAGCTGGTTGGCTACAATGTGGGGCGGCAAAATCCAGTTCAACAGTGCCATGCTATTTGCCGCCGGCTTTGTCGGAACCTTCGTGATTGGTGGTGTCAGTGGTGTCATGTTGGCAGCCGTGCCTTTTGATATTCACGTCCACGATACTTATTTTGTGGTGGCTCACCTCCACTACGTTTTGTTTGGTGGTAGTGTGTTGGGTATTTTCGCCGCCATTTATCATTGGTTCCCGAAAATGACGGGACGTATGATCAACGAATTTTGGGGTAAGGTTCACTTTGCCTTAACTATTGTGGGTTTAAATATGACCTTCCTACCCATGCACAAGCTGGGTTTGATGGGTATGAACCGCCGTATTGCCCAATATGACCCCAAATTTACCTTATTAAACGAAATCTGCACTTATGGTTCTTACATCCTTGCAGTTTCCACGTTCCCCTTCATTTTCAATGCAATTTGGAGTTGGTTATACGGCGAGAAAGCGGGTAACAATCCTTGGCGCGCTCTTACCTTGGAGTGGATGACTACCTCGCCACCAGCCATTGAGAATTTTGACAAACTCCCAGTACTAGCTACAGGGCCTTACGACTACGGTTTGGAAAAGGCTAGCGAAGGTGTACCCTTATCCGACCCTAATCCAGTTCTATCGGCTGGCCCCAACTCTGTTCTCAGAGCTGAGCCTGATGAGCCATATCCAACAATTGAGTCGTAGAGGGTAGGGGTGTAAGGGTGTAGAGGTTGATGAAACTATAGTTGAGTCATTCGTTTTACATTGCTCCCAATCCCCAATCCCCAGTCCCCAGTCCCCAGTCCCCAGTCCCTAATTTTTAAGATTCATGCAAAGTCAAACTATTGACCCAGCGAAAACGGAACTAAATCATCACCACACAGCCGAGGCGGTTGGTCATCACGAAGAACATCCTGATCATCGGCTATTTGGGTTATTTGTCTTCCTGGTTGCTGAAGGAATGATATTTTTAGGTTTGTTCGGAGCCTATTTGGCTTTCCGTTCAACTTTGCCTGTATGGCCGCCAGCAGGTACACCAGAGTTAGAACTTTTACTTCCTGGTGTCAATACTGTCAATCTAATTGCTAGCAGCTTTGTTATGCACAATGCTGACACTGCTATTAAGAAGAATGATACTAAGGGTATGCGTACTTGGTTGGCAATAACTGCAGCAATGGGTGCGATTTTCTTGGTCGGGCAAGTTTACGAATACACCCATTTAGAATTTGGGTTAACCACTAATTTGTTTGCTAGTGCGTTTTACGTGTTGACTGGTTTTCACGGACTGCACGTAACTATCGGCGTTTTGGCAATTGTAGCTGTGTTGTGGCGATCGCGCACTCAAGGTCACTACAGTAGTGAAAAACACTTTGGTATTGAAGCTGCGGAAATATACTGGCACTTTGTAGATGTAATCTGGATTATTCTGTTCGGATTACTGTACTTACTGTAAGTATTAATTATTTAGTTGTTCACTCCACGCGGACAACATAGAATTTAGCCCCCCCTCTGGGGGTTTTTTTATTGGTGCAGTACTTTTTTGAAGACTTGGTCAAATTTTAGCTTGTTTAACGCAGAGTGACGCTGCGGTTAGCGCTGAGGCACGCAGAGATTTTATTGCTAACGTTGGAGTCTACAAGTAATATTTTCTTAGGGTTTGCTGTTGATTTTTTAGATAAATGGAATCTCAAATACAAATAGAACAGGTCATTAAAACTCTGCAACAGGATTTACCGACACTGTTTGAGCAAGATATATCTTACGATATTTATACGCCAGATATTTACTTTCAAGACCCAGTAAACAAATTTAAAGGCAAATTTAACTACAGGATTATTTTTTGGACTTTACGGTTTCATGCCTGGTTATTTTTTACCGAAATATATTTTGATTTACACGAAGTAGGACAGTTGGATAAAGATACAATTTTAGCCAAGTGGACGGTGCGGGGGAGGTTGCGGGTTCCCTGGCGATCGCAGATTTTTTTTAATGGTTACTCAACTTACAAATTGAGGCAAAATAATTTAATTTATGAACATATAGATACTTGGGATCGCAAGCCAGGAGAGATTTTGCGGCAGTTTTGGATAAAGGGGTAAGGTAGGTAATTGGGTTTTAAATCTTGAATTTATTAGCCTGTCTCATCTAAAGGTAGAACATCGTGAAAATATTTATAGTCGATGTAGCGATGTCCATCAGATGTATGGTGAAAAATATCAACGAAGCGACTGTTCCATAAAATATTACTAGCCGTATAAGTATGACGGGCATGAACTACTTGGGCTACTGTTTCATCAATACCACTGACTGAAATCACTAGATTTGTGTTTGTTTGCATTAGCGACTCTGCTGACATTCCATATAAAGGGCTGAACTCATCTATGGGATGCAGTGCTAGCCAGCTTAATGTAAAACTAGGTGTCTGATTTCTTAATAGTTTTAAATCGTGGAAACGCCGAATAAATCCTCCTTCTGCTGTGATTTCATCACGCATTAAGTAAACTCGCATCTGGGCTTCTAAAATTAAATTGCGTCGCTGGTTAGCAGTGCGAAACATCAGCGTTGGTACACCATTGTACGGTGTGATGACTGCAACACGGCTAAATATGACACGGGCGGAAGGACGAGAAAAACGAGCAAATGCAAGTCCTGTCATAACAGCAATTCCCACCAAACCAATCATGGCTTCAATGGTGACAATAGTATTGGCATATAGTGTTTTAGGATACATTGCACCATAGCCAATGGATGCGAGTGTCTGCACGCTGAAGAAAAATAAATCCAAAAAAGAACCAGGTTTAGCATTGGCTATACAATCTCCTCCCAGCCAATAAGCTAGGGCGAATATGAGATTAATTGCTAGATAAGAAATACAAATTAGTAATAAAAAGCCAGTCCAAGGAATAGTTAGCAGTAAATGATAAGGATCTCGCCAGTAAGAATGCCATACACCCATGCCAATAATCTCAAATTGTCCGTTCTGAACTTTAATTTGGACTCTATCTGGTTGTTTCTTTGCAAGTCTCTTCAGTCGAAATTTCATCGGAAGTAGCCACAAGAACGGCAAATATTAGTATTATTACTAAATTACCGTTAATAGTCATGGTAAATTTTTTCTAGTCTGGTCAAGTAGTAAATGGGTAATTGGGAATGGGTAATGGGTAATTGATTTTAGCAATTACACCAATTTGAAAAAAGAATCGAACAGATACATAAGGACATACCCTTATTTTGCTTGGCTTTCCTAACGTGCGAATTTTGTTGGCGCAGCCTTGTTGTAGGCTAGGAGTAAATTTTGAATTGGTATTACCTATCAGCCATTACTCATTACCAATTCCCATTGCTACAACTTTAATCAGCAAATACACGTCCTAAAAATTCTACTATTTCCGCCCAAGCAGAGGTAGTCGCAGCAGAATCGTAGCGATAACCGTCATCGCGCATGAAGGTATGTTCTGCTTCATATAAAACTACTTTGTGAGGTACTTTAGCATCTTCAATGGCTTTAATTAAAATTTGGCGATCGCTTTCTGGTATGTGAGGATCAAGTGTACCCAGTACTAGCAATATTTCCCCTGTGATTTCCTTGACTCTGTGGATAGTATCCGCTACTCCTTTACCCAACTTACCACTGGGAATCCCTGTAGGGTAGCAGCAGGCGGAGGCTTTAACTTCGGTTTCAAAAGCTGCACGAAAGGCTAAGTGTCCACCTATACAAAAACCAAGGGTACCAATTTTATCGGCATTAACAGTGCTTTCCGCTTTGAGAAAATCAATTACAGCACGAGAATCTGCATCATATTCAGCGATCGCAGTTCGTCGCGCATTATCATTACCCCGCATTCTCCCAAGATCATCCGGTTCAATTACTAGTCCAATTGGCTCAAGACGATGAAAAATCTCTGGTGCTGCTACTACGTAACCAAATCCAGCTAAGTAGTTAGCTAGACGAATTATTGGGCTACCTAACTGATAAATATCACTATAAAATACAATACCTGGATAAACTCCTGCTGGTTTTGGAGATGCGACATAAACACGCATTAAACTGTCATCTACTCTCAACTCCACATTGCGCTTAGTGATTTGCACTGTTTTAGCTCCGTGTTATGTTTGCTTTCATTAGCTTTTACACCAGGGAATAATAAAATCTGGATTTCTGCATAACTTCCCATAACGTACTTGATGTATATATAAACAATTTGTCAATTATTTTTAATTATCAATTTAAAAGAAAATTCTGTTTGCTACTATTAATAACTAGACTTAAGGTAAAGTTAAGCACTTTGTATAAGCAATATAATATCTAAAGTCATGAAAAATATTAATTCTGTACAAAAACCACTCGGTGAAACAACAGATGTAGAAGTTTGGCTGAGTAGAGCCGGCTTAAAATTTGCAGACTTGGGTCATGATGATGCTAGTAAAGCGATTCGTAAGCAGTGGCGAGAGTATCAAGCAGCCGTACAGAAATGCTGCGTTACGCTGCATCAGCCACCAGAATGCGTTCAACTAAGTGGTGATTATGCCAAACTGAGAATACCCGGTAATAAATTAATCGCCAATGATGAAAGTGTCCTCAATTCATAGATAAGCTGTGGCACATTTAACTAGCACATCTTTTTGTGTTAACTGTTAGGTAAGTTGCGTGGTGGGATAATTCGCCCTTCGTAAAACTGCTTTTCGAGTTTGCTTAATCCCCGCCATATAACTGCAAAAGTAATTGGTGTGACTGTCTCAATGAGGATAGCCGGAATTGATGACGCGTCAAAAAATAGTGTGATTAAGGGAGTGCTTACCAATGAGATAACTGTAATTACTCCACTCCATAATCGTAGTTTCTGGATTTTAGCTAAAGCATTTCTACAACTGGCACATTTTATTGTGTGTGAATAGTATCTTTCTAAGAGTTGTTCTTTGGGTATGGCCTGCGAAAAAGCTTGTCCTGGAAATGGTTCAGCGTTGTAATTGTTCACCCACTGGCGCAGTTCAAACACAAAACTGTCAGCTTTGGTTGGTAGGTAAAACGCTTTTGTAAAGTTAGGACTACCCCCTTTGGCTTGGAGATATCTTTCTTGATAGTGGAGAAAAATTTGGTCGTCTTCTAAAACACCATTTTGTCCCAGATGATAGTACCAACGTGGTCTTAATTTAATAAAAATCCCTGGTAGTTTGGAAGGAAACTTAAAAGGAAACCGAGCAAATAAACGACACTCACCTTTACGAATAGGTGTAGCATAGACAACAGTTAAGATGCGTCCTCGTTCGCTGTTGATATCATGCCACATTAAAGCTGGTGCAACGAAAGTTGTAGATAATTCTGATTGTCCGGCTTTGATGCTTTGATGCCAAACACCTTTGAAACCATGTTTTCCAGATACAACTACCTCTAGTTCTAAGGGAGCAGCATTTTTCCGATTTCCTACAGTTTTGTGATGGGTGTAGGCTAAATGACTGGGGTCGAGTATGTTTTCTAAAAGTGTGAGGGCATCATAAGGCACATCTCTAAACGTATTTATGATGACCCAACCATCAGGAGATTCTTCTAATGGTTCAACTACAGGAATTTTAGTTTTGGCTGCGTTTTCTGGGTTGCCTATGTAAACAAATAACATTCCTTGGCGTTCTGTGGTCAGCCAAGATGTTACACAGGCGCGCTGGGAAGTCTCAGCTTGTCCGCCTTCTGGTTGTTGAGGTATGCGCTGACAACTGCCATCTCCAGCGAAACTCCAACCGTGATAGGGACACTCTAACAGTCCTTCCTCATTAATTCTGCCTTCAGAAAGTGGTGCTAAACGGTGAGGACATTGATCTTCAAACGCTTGCCAAGTCTGAGATTGCTGATCCCACCAAATGACAATATCTTTACCTAATAAGGTAAAAGCTGTGGGTTTCGATTTATCTAAATCTTCTAAGTAGTGGACTGGATACCAAGCTTCATGCCAATCAAAACTATGAGGGTCACTACCGCCTGGCAATATCTGTTCTAAAGTTGGGTTAGTGTTAACCATGAGTGTTAATTTATAAATATTCAATATTATTTACAAAATAGTACATTAAACTACAAATTTACGTGAATATTGTCTTGAGTGACACGATGTACTGTGTAGGATATGTACGCCGATATTGGCTCAATTATAAAGAAAAAATTAATATTTGTTCGTGCGTGTGAGCGATCGCCTTCGATGGCGTGAATCATTTCTACTTACTACTGGCTTCTTCCTGGGGTGAGATATTGGGATAGCTAAGTTAAACTTTCATAACCGTAGCGATCGCTTTTTTGGGAAAATTTACTGCACAATGATGACAGTGATCCGTTTTCAGTTGTCATTGGCCATTAGAGGCGACTTTTGTCCATAATTATTAGTTCTGCCTCCCTATCTGCACCCAAACCCTACAACCTGTTCCCATCTTCTAGCATTGGCAACTTCTCTCTTGAGTCCCATCTCTGCTTGACGATACTTTCATATATTACGAGATGGACATTTATAGCAATTTTAAGCTAAAGTTGTAATGAGTTTGTTTTAGAGTAAGGTGTGACGGAACAACCTATCAAGAAGCAGAAAAATTATTACCTCAAACTGTGATTACCGCACTACACAAAAGCCACAACACAGTTAGAGGTAAGGCATTGTTATTTAATATTTTCACATATATACAACAGCAATAACCATCAAACTGGGAAAGATCCCCAATAGTAAATAGACATAAATATGCAGCAACAGGCAATATCGACAAAACCAATTCGTTCTCTAGAAGATGCTCTTGAGCGTTGTCAGCTGTTGGGTATGCGCGTCAGTCGTCAGCGCCGTTTTATTCTGGAACTGCTGTGGCAAGCAAATGAGCATCTTTCTGCTAGAGAAATTTATGATCGCCTCAACCAACAAGGCAAAGACATTGGCCATACATCTGTATATCAAAACCTAGAAGCATTATCAACTCAAGGCATTATTGAGAGTATCGAACGTTGTGACGGGCGCTTATACGGTAATATTAGTGACTCTCACAGTCATGTTAATTGCCTAGATACTAACCAAATTTTGGATGTGCATATTCAACTTCCAGAGGCATTTATCCAAGAAGTTGAACAAAGAACGGGAGTGAAGATTACAGATTATAGTATCAACTTCTATGGATATCGGCATCCTCAAGAGGAAGAGTAGGGAGGCTGGGAGAAAATTGTACAGACGCGATTAATCGCGTCTCTTATAACTCACTTTTACCAAAAACCGTCTCATCATAGGTCTCGTGATCTAAAATTGTAGGCATAATTACTTCACCTTCCAAGCTTTCAATTAAGCCGGTATCGAGACTATTTTGATTCCAAAACTTAGTTTTCTCTTTGGTACTAGAAATACTAAGGTAATATTGCTTGGATAATAAACTTTTCACTACTTGAAATTGTTCTAGAGAAAATAATGCGCCGTGGAATTGGGCAATTTCTCTTTCAGCCTCCGTGAGGGGAACATCACATAAACAAGCATTGGTAAGATTGACGGTTTCCAAGCTGACATCGGTGAGATTTGCGCCGGCTAAGTTAGCACCAGCTAAATTTGCGTTATTTAAGTTAGCACCAGCTAAATTTGCATTCACCAATACAGCATCGCATAAATTTGCTTGTTCAAGATTTGCGCCAGTCAGGACGACTGACGATAAAAAAGCCCCTGAAAGGTTGATTTTAGCTAAAGATTGGGAACAGATGCGCTTTATGAGAGTGTTACTTCCAGAAAAAGAGGCTTTAGCTAACAACATCATCATTGTTTGGGGGTAAAACTCACTGACATTTGCTGGATTACCACAAGGACTAAAAGCAACTTGAATGTCTCGACAAATTGCAGCTAGCAATAAAAATACATTTATTCCCACATTTGTATTCACCTGCTCAACATTCACAAGATTTTGTAAGCTGTGAAAATAGGGTAGTGCTGTGTGGGCAATGCTTTCATCTAACCAACGTCCTTGACACCAACCACGCCAAAAAGATTCTAGTCGTCGTAATAAAATAGGTTTTTGCTGGGTTTGTAATGCGGCGATGACTAATCCCTCAATTTCTGGTGTAATAATGCCGTAGCCTAGTAAATTGTAGAGATGCTGGGCAACACTGCTAGGAGTATTGAAAATAAACGTTTCTGTTCCGTAAACATCTTCTTGGCACTGGGTTAGCCTTTGCAGTTGGGTTGCTACAGCTTCAGCACAGAGATATTCACCGATTTGTGAGTGGGAAAACTCTACTTTAACTGTTAGTTGTGCTTTGTCATTAGCTTGTGGCAACTGACTGCTAACACAATAACGGAAATATAAAGCCGGGAGAGTGTTTGTATTGAATTCTCCAGTTAAGGTAACTTGATGACGATCGCCATGTAAAATTTTGAGAGCGATCGCCTGCATTTGTGCAATCAGGTCTTGGGGATGGTATTCTCCTAGTAAATTGGTGATTGCTTCTGGTGTACGGTGAATATGAGCAGTTCCCGGACGTAATAGCATTGTCCTCATTCCCGCAGTCAACGGATACCCCAGCAACCATCGTTTTAGGCGAGAGTAAATTTCCCAATGGAGAGAAAACTTGGCATTTTTTTGCAATATTTCATCATCTAATAGTCCGTCGCGGTGGAAAACACCCAATAAATGCAACATTAATGGTTGACGTACTAAATGAGATAGTTCAGATAAGTGAGACTTATTAGCAAATAATCCTGCTTGTTTTAAGAATGTAAAAAAGTTTTGGGAAATGGGTAACGACTGGAATAATGCCCATTGTTGAAACCATTGTTTTAACTGGTTTACTTCTAAAGGTTGAATTTTAATAGTCCGCCATTGGAGGGGGATTTCTGAAGTAATTTCCTCTACTGTGTGAGAGCAACTAGTCAAGACAATTTTATGTTGTTCTTGGGATTGAAATTGGAGTAACTGTTGAATAAAAATTTGTTTATCTCTATTTCCCTGATGAGAAGAGGGAAGTTCATCTAATCCATCTAGTAATAAAACACACCGATTATTTGTTTGCTCTAACCAAGCGGATAAGTTGATATGAACATTGAATGTAAAACCAGAATTGAGGGTTTCCAGTAAACTTTTACCATATTTAATATCCCGCAACCGAATCAGTATGGGCAGCCAATGAGGATAAAGCTTTAATGCTACTTCTGCCGCCCAAATCTGACAAAAACTAGTTTTACCATAACCAGGTTCTGATTCAATTACAGCAATAGTTTCTAAATCAATAAGTTGTTTTTCTACCCATATTTTTAAATCAATAGACTGTCCATCATTAGGTTCTTGAGGTACACCAGATAAAGGGACATAAATATTCTTCAGGGCAAAATATTCCATCAATAATGGTGTACTGAGAGTTTGCAGCAAACTAGCGCGATACTTCTCTTTATATAAGTCAATATTTAAAACATCTTCTAAAGTTCCTATCCGGAAAAATTTTTGTAGCTGAGCTAAAGGTGCAGGGTTTTGAGCAATGATTTTTATCAGGTATCCGGGGAGAGAATTATCTAAACGCTGAGTTAATAATTTAGCTTCTAACTCCTCCGCACCATTGGCCATTAACCAGGCTACAGTAGCATGATTCATTTGTTGTACTAGTAATGAATCTGCCACGGAAATCAGCGCTTGTTCGGCTTGAGTATCAGTTAATTTACCAGGGGAGAGAGTTTTTAATAATCCTTGGAGTTGAGGATCTGAGATAATTATTGTGGCTAGTGCAGGTATTTTGGCACGATTTAGCCAAGGTCTTTTTAATTGTTCTTCTTGGAGTAAAACTTGTTCTAACGCCAATAGGTAAGCAATTTGGAATGCTAACCAAGTACCTTCATTACGTTTGAGGGCTTTTTTTTGGCTGAGGTGACGGAGAAGATGTTCGCTTAAAGAAGCAAGCACAGAAATTTCTTCCTCGACTGTGCCTAATGGTAATTGCAGCACTTCTGCTAACGTACAAATATCCAACGGCATCAGGCTTTTAAGTTCCATATCCTGAACGATACGATAGGCAATACCTGCCAGTTGCCCAGAAGCAAATGTTTTTATATCGCTGATTTCTATCTGGCGTTCTGCCAACCATTGCCGGAGACTGAGGTTCATTTAATTACATGGGTAATTGATGCTTATGGTAATTATCTTTCATTTATCAGTGGACGAAAACAGGTGACAATGAGGAGGGATTGCACTTTTTACGAGTTGTAACCAAGACAGTGCTGGTGTATTTGAGCAGACTATGAGCGATCGCCCTTTAAAGTTATTATTAGTTGATCAAGACCCCATTTTCCGCCTGGGACTACGGGTAGCATTGGAAGCCATGCCTAACATAGAGGTGGTATCGGAAGCACCAACAGATACAGCAGCCTTACAAATACTTGCGGAACTGGCCCAAATTAACCCCAATCAAGTGGACTTGGTAATTTTAGAATTAGGGAATAGTCGCTCAGTTGATAGTCAACAGCAAGGGTTACAACTTTGCCAGCAACTCAAAGCTACATACCCCACACTACCAACTTTGCTCCTGAGTGCGATTCCAGATGCAGGACTAATCATGGCAGCGAGGGCTGCTGGTGTACGCGGTTACTGCCCTAAAGGTACTCCCATTTCGCAATTAGTCACCGTTATAGAAGCAGTTGCGGCTGGTAATTCCTACTGGTTGACTGAAACAGTAAACCCAGAAATTACTCCCTCTATTGCTGCGGTTGCGCCTCGTTTACCCTTGGCTAAGTGGCGGCAAAATTTACATATATCAAGTGTGAATTATATTGATCATGCGCTGCAAGAAGTCACAGCACAATTACAAATTCCTGGTTTACCAATATTAGATCGGGCAGTTCTAGCCGGGAAGCGAAGAGAACTTTTAGCAAGTCGCTGGTTGCTCAATCAGGTACTAATTTTACCTCAGGAAAAACAACAGCTACCGTTAACTTCCTCAGTTGCCAAATCTCTGCCCATAGTACCCCCAGCAATACCTACAATTAGCGCCTCAAACTCACAACAAACATCACCATCACCCCCGCTTCTGAGTCCCAGAGCCTTACAAACCAATTTATTTGCATCCTGTATTAATAAACTGCAATTTCCTTTAAACAATGTTTCAGATTCAGTTTTAGAAATTGATATCTTTCGGGAAGATAAAAAACGAGAACTTTTATATCTAATTCTGCAAAAACTCGCTCAACAATTAGATGCTTTGCGTAATGCCCAAATTACAGTTAATCAGTTGGGGGAATTACAGCCTATAATCTTGCATGATTTATGGCAAGCAGTAATTACAGAATTTTTTGGCAAGTTTTCTAGAGTGCAAGTAGGCAAGCGTAATTTAGAAATTGTCACGGTATTATTACAGAATCCCGAAGTTGTACAAACAGCAATTCTGAATAAAATTCCTTTAGGATTAGAATTATTTTCTTATCTATTATTGCAAACAGATTTAAGAATAGATCATCATACTTATCCAGCAGGTAGCTCTGAAGCCAACTCCCATGCAGAAATATTACTAGAAAATTTGATAATTCAGGTAGCTAATGCTGTAGTCCAACCACTATTAAATTATTTGGCAGACATAGAAGAAATTAAGCAAAATTTCTATGTTAAGTCTTTAATGTCTACACGAGAACTGGAACGTTTTAGAAATGATTTATCCTGGAAATATCGATTAAATAACTATGTAACTGAAGCCAAAGCAATTTTTGAAAGCCGCTACGAACTACTTGTGTTTGCACCCCGTGGTATTGCTCAGATTTCCATTTATGCTCCCCGTAACGACGAACTAGCACAATTGTCTGGAGTACCTTTAGTAGTCACGTTAGGTTTGGAATTTCGAGATGCGATCGCTCCTCGTTTACAATCATTATTATCTGTCTTAGGCAGTGGCATTGTCTTTGTGCTAACCCAAATCATTGGTCGAGGTTTAGGCTTAATTGGGCGGGGAATTTTGCAAGGTATTGGTAGCGTATCTTTTGACAAAAATTTTAAACGTGATAGTGAACGACCGAAGTAGTTAACGCAATGTGCGACTTATTCTTAAAACCCCTCTCCAAACCTCTCCCCTGCAAGGATACTGTTGGCGAATTGATAGAGGGCAAAACCAATCATCACAAAATAGAAAATCAGGAATACTATGAGGCAGTGGGAGCAATTCGAGCAAAGTGAGAAACGCGAGTCTGACTGCGTGGGACATGTTGCCACCAATCCCACATCCGACTGAAGTTGATAGCAGCAGCAGTAATGACATGCTGCAAGAGAGTTTTGGCAAGACCAATGTAGCGACAACGGCGTAATTGGTAGCGACCAGTAGCTTGGGAAATCAAGCCTTCAACGCCAGCACGTTGGTGATAAATTTGTTGAAAAGATTCAGTTTTTTGGCGAATGCGAGCATCATGTAATGCAAGATGTAGTTCCTGTGGTTTGAGGGTCAGAAGACGCGGTAGTTTTTTGGAGCGAGTGCATTTTGAGCGACTTGAACAAAGCGAACAATCGGATTTGTCAAATTGTATTTTGACTACTGGATTGTCATGGCTATCGACAGTTGTACGCCAGGACTTACTTTGTTTACCCATTGGGCAATCAACACGCATCAAATCCCAATGAATAGTGAAGCAATTTTGCTCAAAGCCGGATTGTGCTGTTGCTTGCCAACTAGTTCCGGGGGGAACTTTTCCTACTAAATCAACATGAAAATGGGATTGACTATCGACTAAGTTTTGAGCATTGACATAGCCAGTATCGACAACATGTTCTTGTGGCAAAAGATTGTTCTGGTTTAAACGAGAATGAATTACTGGTGTCATCTCAACATCCGCACTTGTGGCCACGGACGTTTCCACATTGATAATTAAGTTTGGCAGTATGGGGTGACAAATTTCTGTCAGATGCAGATTATAACCAGTCCAGTTGATTTCTCGCTTGCTGGAATTGCGTGCATCAACATCGTAAGGAGATTCAATCTGTAGTCTATTTGGTGGTAAGTTATCTTGTTCTCGCCAATAGACTTGTTGCAATTGAATATAGTATTGTTGCACCCAAACTATACGTAATGTTTCCACTGATGGAATCTGCCACAGCCAATTACAAGTTGAGTCTGCATACAAAGCGGATAGCAAATGATGACCATCCTCACCAATTTTTCGCCTCAATTTCTCACGTTCGGCTTTTGATTTGGGCAAGCGGTATTGCTCAAATCTCAGGGAGTAACGTTCAAACCAATCAACGTCAACTCTCGATTTGAGCCAATCAGGGGCAAAATAAGCCAAGTCATTTAAGGTATGACGTAAAGTTTCTCCCACTAATTCCAAACGATTTAACTGTCGTACTGCGGCTAATACGTGAGTTGAATCAGTTCTGACACGGCCGCGATTTTTGAGCCAACCTAGTTCTTGGAAACGAGCTAGCATTTGGTTGAGTAACTCTCGCTCTCGTCCTGCTTTGATTAATCGCTGACGAAATTCTGAAAGTACTGAATAATCAAACCCTGGGTCATTTAATTCCAACGATAGTGCGTATTTCCAATCAATATGACCCCTCACTGCATCCGCCGCTTGTCTATCCGTTAAACCTTCGATAAATTGCATTACTGTCACTAATGCCAGTTGTCCTGCTGATATTCCACTTTGACCACAATCTGCGCGGTAAAGTTTGACAAAATCCTCATCCTTATATAACACTCCTATTTCATCCCGCATCTTCATATATATGTTCCCTTTGGGAAATGAATTCCGGGCTACTTGCGCTGTTGTTTCAGGAATCTGCGACATATCACGCGGGTGCAGGGTCATAATCTTTGTAGATGCTACGCTCAATATACTTATTCTCTTTTTTCCACTGTTCCAAACTCTTGAGGGGCTTAACCCCTCAATAATTCGCCAACAGTATCCTGCAAGGAGAGAGGCTTTAAAACCTTCATTTTTCTTTGAGCTTCCAAGATATTTAAGCCCCTCTCCGTGTCGGAGAGGGGTTTGGGGAGAGGTCATCGAACTCACCTTGAATTACAGCTAAATCTTCCGGTGTGTTGCAGTTGAATAATATCTCTGGGGTTGGTAGGGCTAAAACTTGTACAGAATGATGTTGTAACCACTGTTGAAAAGAGCGCCCACCTTGATGGATAAACTCTAATAACGGCGGTGAACAGCGACGGCGATAGAAACCACATAAAGGTTCCCAGCCTTTGGCGTGATGGGGCAATGTGGCGATCGCTTCCTCTGGTACACTATCAAGATTAGCAGCCCATTCTTGCAAAACCTCAACCCGTAATTTAGGTAAATCGCAAGCTAAAAGTAATACCCACTCAGATTTTACCTGAGCTAACCCTTGAGCAAAGCCAATCAAAGGCCCCTGAGTCCCCGCTTCTGGAATGAATTGACAACGCGGTAAAACTAAATGCTCATAGCGTTCCGGCCAAGGAGTGACAATATAAACAATTTCAGCACAACTGGCCGCAATGTTACAGACAAATTGCAACAACGGCACACCTTGAACAGTTATCAAAGCTTTATCCTGTCCCATACGGGAACTTTGACCACCTGCAAGAACAATAGCAGTTAAGTTATTCATGAATTGAGTCGTTTGTTATATCAATTCTCTATAAAATTGCGTCAAATAAACCATCCGTAGAGACGCGATTTATCGCGTCTTCTTCACCCAATTTTTGACCTCTCCCCCAACCCCTCTCCGACGCGGAGAGGGGAGCAAAGACAATAAAAGATTAGTATTAATTATCAAAAAAATAAAATTAGTGACGAAATTTATTTTTTTAATTATCAAAAACTCAGTTTCGTGACCAAATCAATTGCATTTGCCACCACACGAATTAGTTTCGTGACCAAATCAATTGTATTCGCCACCACACGAATTAGTTTCGTGACCAAATCAATTGTATTCGCCACCACACGAATTAGTTTCGTGACCAAATCAATTGTATTTGCCACCACACGAATTAGTTTCGTGACCAAATCAATTGCATTTGCCACCACAGGAATTGAAATCACCACCAAACAACTCTGATCGTCAAGAAATCAACACGAGCAAAAGCTGACAGAATTGACACTCAGCAAGAATCCTCATCTTTCCGTCATAATGGGATTGTGTTATGTGATACTTGCACCTGCTCATGAACGAACAGCGTTTACAGGCTTATTATCAGCTAATTCAAACCCTGCTAGATTGCCCTAGTGGGGAAGAACCAGAGATATTAGCAGCGAATACAGAATTGCTAGATGCTGACTTTGTGCAGGTGGTAGGATTAGCAGCAGAGCATTTTGCCCAGCAGGGAGAAGAAAATAGAGCCAATTGGTTGAGAAACTTAGCAACATATCTCACCACCCCAGAAACGCCCCCCATCACCGAAGCAGATATAGAGACTTACTCGCCATTTATCTTAGAAGTATTGCGAGCAACAGCAGAAAGTAACGGCAATCCTGAAGTAATTTACCTGTTGCTGGCAGCTAATACCGATAAACTAAATCGTATCTTTGCAGAATTACTGCGCCGTTGGGCAACAAATACCTTAGCAGAAGCAGAACCAGATACAGCAACATCCATCGCTAATGTGATTGGTAACTTTAGTAATCTGATTCAGCAATTTCCCTTGGGTAGCAAAGCCAACAACATGGAAATTGCCATTACTGGCTACGAAATCATCCAAACTATTTACACTCGCCCAGCCTATCCTGAAAAATGGGCAACGACGCAAAATAATCTGGCGACTGCTTACTCTGACAGAATATTAGGAAACAGAGGGGAGAATCTGGAGGAGGCGATCGCTGCTTATTCTGCGGCTCTGGAAGTTTATACCCGCACTGATTTTCCTGTAGATTGGGCTGGAACGCAAAATAATCTGGCGATTGCTTACCGTAACAGAATATTAGGAAACAGAGGGGAGAATCTGGAGAAGGCGATCGCTGCTTATTCTGCGGCTCTGGAAGTTTATACCCGCACTGATTTTCCTGAAAAATGGGCAACTATACAAAATAATCTGGCGACTGCTTACTTATACAGAATATTAGGAAACAGAGGGGAGAATCTGGAGAAGGCCATCGCTGTTTATTCTGCGGCTCTGGAAGTTTATACCCGCACTGATTTTCCTGAAAAATGGGCAATGACGCAAAATAATCTGGCGATTGCTTACTCTGACAGAATATTAGGAAACAGAGGGGAGAATCTGGAGCAGGCGATCGCTGCTTATTCTGCGGCTCTGGAAGTTTATACCCGCACTGATTTTCCTCAAAAATGGGCAATGACGCAAAATAATCTGGGGAATGCTTACCGTAACAGAATATTAGGAAACAGAGGGGAGAATCTGGAGCAGGCGATCGCTGCTTATTCTGCGGCTCTGGAAGTTTATACCCGCACTGATTTTCCTCAAAATCATGCAGAAACTTTGTTTAATCTCGGCATACTATACCAAGAAGAGAAACAATTTAACTTAGCTTACGATACCTTTGCCCAAGCAATAGCAACCGTCGAAGCTTTACGGGGTGAAATTAATGCAGGTGATAATTTAGGTGAAGAAGGCAAGCGCAAACAAGCAGAAGAATGGAATAAACTTTATAGACGCATGATAGAAGTTTGCCTAGCATTGGGCAAAGACACTGAAGCGATAGAATATATTGAACGCAGCAAAACCCGCTATTTAGTAGAACTATTAAGCAAAGCAGACTCAATCAATCAAAAAAATCTCCCTGATATAGACAGCAAAATCCGTTTTGCAGAAATTCAAAATCTTTTAGACGATGAAACAGTTATTATCCAATGGTATATATTTACTGATTGTTTTCGTGCCTTCATCATCACTAAAAACCATCAACCAATCATTTGGCAATCAGCCTCAGAAAATTTAGATAATTTAGAAGAATGGACTGATAATTATCTGCAAATCTACGGTGAAGATAAACAAAAATGGCGATATCAGCTAAACGAGCAACTAACCAAACTCACTCAAATCCTTCACCTCAATGAGATAATTTCTCTCATCTCCTCCCAATACAAAAAACTGATTGTCATTCCCCATCGTTATTTACATTTATTCCCACTCCATGCTGTACCCCTAGCTAATAAACACTCATCACAACCAGAATATTTATTTGATAGATTTCCTCATGGCGTAAGTTATGCACCAAGTAATCAACTTTTACGATTTACTCAACGGCGATTGCAAAAATTAGCCAACTTAGAATTAAATCCCTTCAGTAATTTATTTGCCATTCAAAACCCCACTAACGATTTAGCCTTCACCGATATTGAAGTGGAAACCATAGCCGCAGATTTTCAACCCCAACAAATCCTCAAACATCACCAAGCCACCAAAGCCGCATTAACAGCAACACCAACTAATGAAACCCTCAGCAATTCCCAATGGCTGCATTTCTCTTGTCACGGTTACTTTAACTTCCGTTCCCCCTTAAAATCTGGTTTACAGTTAGCCGATGCAGTAACCTCTAACATTCCCAGCACCATCAACTCATCACGCTACCTGAGAATTGACAACGAAACAGCAATAGATTTAGATAAATGCCTCACCCTAGAAGATATCTTTCAATTAAACTTAAATAACTGTCGCCTCGTCTGTCTGTCCGCTTGCGAAACTGGTTTTATTGACTATACAAATAGCAGCGATGAATATATAGGCTTGGCAAGTGGTTTTATTCGTGCTGGTGCAACTAACATGATTAGTAGTTTATGGGCAGTTAGCGACTTTCACACAGCTTTATTAATGATTAAATTTTATGAAAACTTACCACTTTATCAATATAATGTGTCCTTAGCCTTGAACCATACCCAAACATGGTTACGCCGAGCAACGCAATCACAAATTATAGACTGGGTGCAAAGTAAAACCAATATGCAAAACACACAACAGCAAAAAATCATTGGCTTTTTACAACAATATAAACCTGAACAACAACCATTTAAAAGACCAGAATTTTGGGCTGCTTTTTCTGCTATTTCTCCAGTTTAGTTTTTATCTTCTCAATAGAATAAAGATTAAATTAGTAGCAAATTAAACGCAGACAAACGTAGATTTTTACCCCTTCCTAACCTTCCCCTTGTAAAGGGTACGGTGTACACACAAGTCTTATAAAGTTGCCCAAAAACGTTTTGATCCCCCCTAACCCCCCTTAAAAAAGGGGGAACAAGAATCAAAGTCCCCCTTTTGAAGGGGGATTTAGGGGGATCAAACCACATTTTGCACCCAGCACAAAGAAGTGGGTAATAGATAGCTTTACAAGGGGGGGACTAATGTAATTAAAATCACAGTTAATCACTTTTGAAACATCCTCTTATATAAAATTTGGTATAACTTGTAAAATATCCTCAACAATTAACCAACTCAAAAACAAAAGCTATGGAACCAGATAAACTCATTCAAGCATTTACCCAAGTGGTGAGAAAGCAAGATTATGTTTTCTCGCCAGAAGCTATTGTAGCCATCCCCGAATTACTAAACAAACTTGCTCAATTAGAAACCCAACCACCAGATTTATTTGCAGAAGCTATTCGCCAATGGTATCTCGACTATGAAGATGTGAGAGACGCTGTATTAATTGAAGAAAGAGAAATTGAGAAAATCAGCAAAAGTAAGCCAGAAATCCAAGAAAATACTCAAGAAAATCGCTATCGAGTAGTACAAGATGAACTCAAGAAACTAGAAGAGAGAAAAACAAGCAATAGCCAAACCAAGCAACCATGAAAATTTATGCACCGAATATTCATTTATTCGCTTTTCAATTGTACAAAAGTGCCAGTAGTGACATAAACAATTCATCACCAGATAAAGACTTTCTTTGGCATCAGGCTAACGCTATAGCCAGCGCAACTTTACACCAATATCTACAACTCCATCAACGTCTTGATGTCAATAAAAACCCAGATAACCCCCGTGTCGATTTACTAAAAGACTCAGAAGTAATCGATGATAACTACGCTGTGGATTTGCAGGGTAACATTTCTCTCAACCAAACCCAAGACTTATTAATTAAAGGCTTTGCTCATCCCTTAAGAATATATGATAGTTACAGTTTATGGCTAAATCTCCGCCGTCCCGAAAAGGAAAATAACAATCAGACAGATGATGTAGACATTACTTTTTTACGTCAATTAAATCAAAATAATTGCTTCATAGTTCCCGCAAATCCTTTATTTCTTGGTCAAACTCTGCTAATTACTGGCTGGTTAACAGGCGCAAAAGACAGACAAATTATCCAGCAAATAGCCAATGAGTGTTTAAAATCTTTCTTACCTGATAACTATCCTCTACCACCATTCAACCGCCAAGGCGAGTTATTTGGTAGTCCAATTTTTGAATACGGTTTATTTAGCCAATTAACTAATTATCAACACGTTCTAATATGGTTATTTACTGACGAACAAGCAGGCGATAAATTCAATCAATGTTATCAAGAATTACTAGATTTATTTTTCTTCCGCACCAAAGCAGTTAAAGCTTATAAAGATAGTCGTCAAATATATCAAGAACTAGATTCAGCCTATAGAAAAGTCGAAGATACAATTGATAAAGTTCCCAAATTAGATGATACTCAATATGATAATAAAATCAACTTAAGTAACTTGAAAAACCAGTTAAAAGCTTTACCCCAAATATCATTAACATACACACGCTTACTACGAAACTTAGAAGAATATCAAAATACCATCGCTATCAATACTTATAATTATAACGAGAGACTACAACAAATTAAAAGCATCTTCGCCAATGAAGATATCAGCTTTCTAGAAACATTTAGCCAAAAAAACTGCGCTTATTTCCAACAACAAATTAATGGCGACTTGGGTTATTTTCGCCACGGCTCAGAATTGTTAGGTAAAGCCATAGACACAATTCGCGGTATTGTGGAAATAGAACAAGCAGAGCGCGATGTAGAACAAGCAAAACGCGATCGCACTCTAGAAACCACAATCCAAATAATAGGTATCGGCTTTGGTGGCGGCGCAATAGCTTCCGGTGTCATTGTTTCCCACATCGACAAAATCAAGCAACCCTTAGCCGCATTATCTCCTGATAACCAACCCCATCCCTTTTTCGCCTCGTCAATTCTCAGTATTCTCGCAGTCTTACTCTTTAGCGGCGTAGGCTGGTTCATAAGCTGGTTAATAACGAAATGGCGAAACTAGTCATTTACACCCTTTCTCCCCTATCCCCTATTTTGACTTTGCTGCACTTGCTGTAATAACTGTTCCACACTATTAGCCGATGGTAAACACTTCAAGCCTTGGCAAACTAAGCCCACACTATTGTCAGGTAAACTAGATACTACAGAGAATGCAACTGTGGGTAAGTATTGGGGAGTTAGAGAATTAATCTGCTCAATTGTGCTACGAATCAAAGTAGAGTTACGATACCAATCTAAAGCCGTGAACAAACTAGGACAAGCTTGCGGTGCGCTAGACATGACAGTTTTAAAAGCTTTTAACCCAGCCTCAGCTAAATCGAGATAGTGTAAATCATCGGTGAGTAATGACAGACGCACGAGATTAGCGATCGCCACACCGTTAGCTGAGGGTGTAGCATTATCCATATAGCTACGTTCTCGTATAATCAAATCTTGACTAGCATCACTCGCTGTATTAAAGTAACCACCAAGCTCTATACTCCAGAGAAACTCATCGAATTGTTGTTGTAGTGCGATCGCTTTTTCTAACCAAAATCTATTTTCAGGTGTGGCTGCGTGTAAATCTAGCAGCGCTTTAATAAATAAAGCATAATCTTCCGACTGAGCCAACACAGCCGCTTCCCCTCGATAGTTGAGTCTGTAGAACCGCCCATCAACAAATTGATTTTCTAAAATAAAGTTCGCCGCCTTAGCTGCTAGTTCCCCAGCCAAAGGTTGCTGAAATACCGCAGCAGCCCTAGCCAAACCAGAAATCATCAAACTATTCCAAGCCACAATCATCTTAGTATCCGTCACCGAAGGGATACGTCCTGGCCAGTGAGTAGTTTTTGCTTCCTGGTTGTCCTGTGCTGGTGGAAAAGTCTCTAGGGTATCCGCAGCACTACCATAACGAGCCACAAACAATTTTCCTAATGCAGTTTCTATAGTTGCGCTCAATTCCCATTGGTGTCGGCGTTGCAGTACGTTCTTACCTTCAAAGTTACCCTGAGGACTGACTGTAAATTGCTGTTGTAATTCCGTTAATTCTGTTGGTGTTAACAGTTGTTCTAACTCAGCATAACTCCAGACGTAAAAAGCACCTTCCTCTGGTTCTGTGTCCGTGGGAGTTGTGAAACTATCAGCATCTTGAGCCGCGTAAAAATAACCTGCCGGTGCAGTCATTTCCCTTTGCAGCCATGCCACAGTTCCAGTCACAGCCCTTGCAAAAGATGGCTCTTGGACTCCCGCACTCCATAAATTTGCTAGATACTCGACAATTTGCCCATTGTCATAAAGCATCTTTTCAAAGTGGGGAACAGTCCAAGTAGGGTCAACAGTGTAACGGTGGAATCCCCCAGCCACATGGTCATAAATCCCACCTAAAGCCAAATCTAGACCCCGTTGAGTCGAAATTTGCTCTCCCTCATATCGAGACGCAAAATTAAATCGAGTTCCCCGCAATGCTAATTCAGCATAAGGAATCATCGGAAAACTATTACCGTATTCGTTGCGAGTAATTACCCCTGTGTTAGTTTCCCAACCACTCCTTAATAATTCGCTTTCTTCAGCTTCTTGGGTAGCTTCCCCTTTTAATACCGCAGAGGTGAGGAGCGATTCCACAATCAAGGCTTTCCGTTGGCGCAAATCCTCTTTTTCCGTATCGTAATAGCGGCGTAGTGCTTCTAGTACTTGTAAAAAACCTGGACGATTGTACTTTGGTTCCAAAGGAAAATAAGTACCAGCGTAAAACGGGACTAAATCTTCTGGTGAAAGAAAGACATTTAAAGGCCAGCCTCCCTGACCACTCATCATCTGCAAAGCCTGCATATAAATGCTGTCGATATCTGGTCTTTCTTCCCTATCTACTTTGATAGGCAAAAAATTAGCATTCATATATTCGGCTATAGCTTGGTCAGAAAAAGCCTCACCTTCCATCACAGTACACCAGTGACAACTGGAGTAACCAATCGACAAAAAAATTGGTTTATCTTGTGATTTAGCAGTAGCAAGAGCTTCGTCACACCAAGGCCACCAATCAATCGGGTTTTCGGCGTGTTTGCGGAGGTAGAGACTCTTGGTTTGGGCAAGGCGATTAGTCATGATGCAGATGGTGGTAGTTGCCTTATTTGCCCAGTCTAGCTTGAATGAGTGATGAGTACTGAATTTATTCGCCCTCATCCCCTCAATGTAGGGAACGGAAAAAACTCACCAGAGATGCAGGGACTTCTGGCGTGGGTGTAACTGTTCTTGTTTGGATTTTACTATTTGGGTTAATTCCTGCTATCAGGTGGAGCAAGAAAGTGATGATGGCGGCTTGCACAAGTTTTTCTAGCATGGCAGGTCTCCCTCGGTTGATAGCATTACTCGTGAAATTAGTTAGTCTAACTACACCCCGTTATCTTGGTTTAACGGATTTCCATTAAATATCCAGTATCCTGGCTGATGAAAAAGCTAAAGAAATATTGAATATTGAGGATGCAGAACTGATTTAGGTCAAGATGGTGTTTTGTCCACCGTAGGCGATCGCCAAGCTACATAATGTGAGTAGCAAGCCTGAAAATCAGGTGGGCAATTGCCAACAAAGGTTGATTTTTCTTCCTCTAACGAGAAGAGCCACCTCTCTAGACGCATCTCACTATCAAAAGTGCCAAGAGGATGATGTGCATCTGCACTAGGAGTTAGGTACAGGGAACTGGGGACTAGGAGGAGCAGGGGAAGTAGGGGAAGCAGGGGAAGCAGGGAGTAAATGTCATCCCCAATCCCCAATCCCCAATCCCCAGTACCCAATTGATAAGATGGATGTAAATTAGCTACAAGCACGCTGCATGACTATTCCTATCGTTATTGAACAATCGGGTCGAGGCGAACGCGCTTTTGATATTTACTCACGGCTATTACGTGAGCGGATTATCTTTTTGGGTCAACAAGTTGACAGCAACTTGGCTAACTTAATCGTTGCTCAGTTACTGTTTCTGGACGCAGAAGACCCAGAAAAAGATATTTACTTGTATATAAATTCTCCTGGTGGTTCTGTAACTGCTGGTATGGGAATTTTTGACACTATGAAGCACATCCGCCCTGATGTCTGTACCATCTGTACAGGATTAGCGGCAAGTATGGGTGCTTTTCTCCTGAGTGCTGGGACTAAAGGTAAGCGGATGAGTCTACCCCACTCGCGGATTATGATTCACCAACCTCTAGGGGGCGCTCAAGGTCAAGCAACTGATATTGAAATTCAGGCGCGGGAAATTCTCTACCACAAGCGGCGGTTAAATGATTACTTAGCCGAACACACTGGTCAACCCATTGAGCGCATTGCTGAAGATACCGAACGTGACTTTTTCATGTCGCCCGATGAAGCCAGAGATTACGGCTTAATTGACCAAGTAATTGACCGTCACGCTGCTGGTAGTCGTCCAGTGGCGATGGTTAATCAGTAATCATTGGTCAATAGTCAATAGTCAATAGTCAATTTACTTGCTAACTATGGACTATTGACTTTGGACTATTGACTAATTTAGAACCCGGCAATTGGGTCTGGTTGAGATTCTAAGTGTTTGAGGAAGCTGTGTAATTCGTCTTCTGTTAACAAAGTACGTCCCCGCTTACCGTAGGTTTTGATTAAATATTCTCTTCCTTGTTCTGGTGTCCAACCCAAACGCTGCAATTCGACATCAGTTTTAGCAATTACATCTGATAAATCTACAGGCTCGGCTTTTTTCTTTTTCTTCCCCGTGCCGCCTGATATGCTGGTTACGTTCTCTTGCGGACTGTAGTTTCGGGGCGTGAATGGGGTGACATTACTATTAGCTATTTCCGTGATGGTAGGAATTTCTGGCTGTTGTGCTGTCAATGGAGGTAGGTCTTCAATTGGCGGTTCCAGTTCTGGTTCGTAATAGTTAATATCAGGTAATTTCTGGGGTAAATCGGGAATTGGGTTCTCAGTTTTACTACTTTTAGATGTTGTTGTTTTAACTGAAGTATTATTCAGTACCTCTTTGCTTTGATCGTTATTGTTAGCAATTGACCAATTATTTTTGCCAAAATCCTCATTTTGAATCGAAGTATAAGTAGACTCATGGGAGATAGGATTGGCCTGTACTTGAGATATGAGTTTTGGGGAAGGCGTTATTGATGCCTGTGGTGTATCTGTGATACCCAAAACGGTCAGCGCTCTAGTTCTTGCTTGGTCTTCGGCGGCTTCCACAGTTTCTGCTGCTGCCATACCAGTTGCGCGAGTGATACCTTCAATTTGAACGCTTGCCCGAACGATATATTTTCCCTGAAAAATTTGGACTAATTCAGAAATTAAACTGCCGTTGGGGTACAAGCTCTGGAATTGAGCCAACATAATACTGCCACCAAATCTAAATCTATTGAATAATGGGGTTGATGCTACCTGTTTACCCCAGCCACTGGTTACACTTTGGAGATTTTTGATCCTACCGAAGTTATCAACAAACTTTTGTGGGATGAGAAATCTTGGTAAATGTGACTAACTTTTTCCTTTAAGGTTTCTCTCTGGATATATTTTAATTTACATCCACTTACCTCGTATGTGGGTGAAAATATCCGTTGTCTTGAGCAAGAGCAAAGAATGTAACCACAAATTACGAATTATTACAATAGCTGAGTGTAGAGGTAATTTTTTGTTTTTCCTGACTAACTCTAAGTGAGTTGGCTATTAATGCTATACTGTTTACCCAATTCAATGTCCAGAACTATTTTCTGGAAGTGCGCTCTAAATCTACAATAATGGAGATAAGGTTCGCCCTCATTGCTTATTAAGCTGCTACCTAATTGTTACCGATTCTACATATGGGCAAATTGGGTGATTCAGCAGTTTCTCCTAGTAAAAATCAGAGTATCATGGCGTAAAAGTACCTTCAAGCTAGACAATCAAACACCTGTATTTTCCCTTACATAACGCTTTTGGTCAGTGTGGAGAGTAAATCTTAAAACCAGCCTCTCAAAACCAGCCGCGTAATTACCTGATGGGGCAAAATGTAAATCAGGCGTAGTCTCTGAGTTTGGTTAGATGAAGGAACCTAAGCGCAAGCTAACTCTGAGTTTGTCGTGCAGTGAGAAGTTCTTCAGAAGTTTACTCCTGCAAAGAAGTAACCTTACACGGAGCGACTTGTGAAGAAGCAACTTACTTTTCAATTGGGTTAGTTTCCTTTGTGGGGACTTCGGGAACCCAACTTGAGGGTAATTCGTGTCCAGCTAGTATCCGTAAGCCGTGAGGGTATACGGTAAAGAACCAAATTCAAGCAAAAATGATGTTTTGACCAAAGGTCGGTTCACTGCATGGAATTTTCAATCGCTACACTCCTTGCCAATTTCACCGATGATAAATTGGTGGCTCGCAAAGTTTTGGAAAAGAAACTGGGATGCGAGGACGAAGACAGTTTAGAAAAGCTCCACATCGCCCTGGAAGTGTTGGAGAGAATTGGGGTTTTGGCAAAAGAACGCGGGAAGTATCGCCGTATTTCCGAGGAAGGAATGATCGAAGCAAAGCTACGTTGTTCTAGTAAGGGCTTTTGCTTTGCCATTCAAGATGTGGAAGGGGCTGAGGATATTTATATTCGTGAAAGTCATCTGAGTAATGCTTGGAATGGCGATCGCGTATTGGTACGTGTTCTCAAGGAAGGCAGTCGTCGCCGTTCTCCTGAAGGAGAAGTTAAGCTGATTTTGGAACGTTCCAATCACACTTTACTGGCACGGATTAAGCAAGTAGAAGGCGGTTTTCGTGCTGTCCCTCTAGATGATCGGCTGCTGTTTGAGTTGAAAATTCAAGCCAACAAACTCAAACTAGAAGAGGCCATTGATCACCTCGCTCACGTCGAAGTACTGCGTTATCCTCTAGCCCAGTATCCGCCAGTGGGTCGTGTAGTCCAAATTTTGGGCAGCGATGCGGAAGCGGCGGCGGATATAGATTTAGTTACCTGTAAACATGATTTATCACGTAATTTCCCTGAGTCAATATTAGATGCAGCCGCTAAGTTACCCAAAAGGCTACTTAAAGCAGACCTAAAAAATAAACTAGATTTACGCAATCTATTTACCTTTACTATTACTGGCATCAATAGCGACACGAAGGTAATAGAAAATGCCATTAGTTTAGAGAAAACAATAGCTGGCAATTGGCAATTAGGTTTTCATATTGCTGATGTATCTCACTACGTCCAACCAGATGAACCTTTAGACAGGGAAGCAATCAAACGGGGTCGGTCGGTGTATTTGGGAGAATTGGTATTGTCCATGCTACCGGATACTGTAGCCGATCGCGCTTCCCTCGTAACTGGGAGCGATCGCCTAGCACTGTCTTTTTTAATTACGATTTCTTCCCAATCTGGAGAAGTTTTGGAATGGGAAATTCAGCCCAGTGTCATTAACGTAGATAGCAACATCAGTAAACAGCAAGCAGAAGCGATTCTCCAAGGTGCAGCCACGAAAAAAGACTCGCCACAGGTTATAGAACGGCTACAAAACTTAACTACGATCGGGCAAGCCATCAAGGAATCCCGTCTAGCCCGTGGTAGCTTACAGCTAAATCTGCCGTCGAATCACAACCCCTACTATGATGAGGGTAGTTTAGGAGCTGTACTGGTGAATGATTCCCCAGTGCGATCGCTACTGATGGAATTGGTGTTACTAGTTAATGAATTAATCGCTACCCATTTGAGTGCTTTAGGTGTCCCCGCTATCTGGCGCACTCAAGGCACACCAGATTCGGAAGATGTCCAAGAAATGCTGAAACTGGCAATTAATTTAGGGGTAGAACTAGCACTAGAACCAGATGTAGATATTGAACCCTTAGATTATCAACAGTTAACCAAGGCTTTTGCTGAGTCTCCCTCAGAGCAGGTGTTAACTTATCTTTTGCAAGATACCCTCAAGCCTGCGGTGTACAGTACTACCAAAGCCACCCACTTTGGTTTGGCACTACCACAATACACCCACTTCACAGCCCCTCTACGCCGTTATCCAGACTTGCTGATGCAGAGGGTGTATTATCAGTTACTAGAACACGGACGCGATCGCCGTAATACTAGAGTCAAAGAACGGGTTAACCTGCGCCACTCCTCCAGCCACTCCGAGATTAACTGGAATGTGTTAGCCCCAGAGTTGCAGCAGGAAATGCAAAGCGACTTGACCAGGGTGATTATCCAAATCAACGACAGGGAAAAAGAAGTCCAAGAAGCTGAAGCCGATTTAGCTGGACTGCAAAAAGCCCAACTGATGAAACAGCGTATTGGTCAAGTATTCCAAGGCGTAATTACTGGCGTACAATCCTACGGTTTCTTTGTAGAAATCGAAGTCCCAGCCGCCGAAGCTGCAACCAATCCGGGTGTACCTTTGCGCGTGGAAGGGTTAGTACACGTCAGTTCTCTCAAGGATGACTGGTATGAATACCGCGCCAGACAACAGGCACTCTTTGGCAGAAAAAATCGTGCTTCTTATAGATTAGGCGATCGGGTTTCCGTACAAGTCAAGAGTGTCGATTACTATCGCCAGCAAATCGATTTAGTCACTGTTGGTAGTGATGGTTTAGTTAAAAATTTAGGTGTCGGTAATGTCAATGGTGATATTTCCGATATTTACTTACCAAACGACCTGGAATCTGATGATTTAGACTCTTATGCAGATGAAGAATAAATTTTGTTAAGTATCTGGTGTCACAACATAACAAACCTCTGATTATCGGCGTATCAGGAGCATCTGGACTGATTTACGCCGTCCGCGCCCTTAAATATCTGCTCACCGCCGACTATGAAATTGAATTAGTTGCCTCTAAATCAACTTACATGGTTTGGCAAGCAGAACAGGAAACTCGGATGCCATCAGAACCAAAACAACAAGAGCAATTCTGGCGAGAACAAGCCGGGGTTGCTCTCTCTGGCAAACTGCGTTGCCATCCTTGGAGCGATGTAGGAGCCAATATCGCCAGTGGTTCCTTCCGCACCTCAGGCATGATTGTGATTCCTTGTAGTATGAGTACAGTAGCCAAGCTAGCGGGTGGTTTGAGTTCTGACTTACTAGAACGGGCGGCTGATGTGCATCTCAAAGAAGGACGTAAATTAGTTATCGTTCCCAGAGAAACCCCTTTTAGCTTGATTCACCTACGCAACTTAACCACCTTAGCTGAAACTGGAGTCCGCATTGTCCCCGCCATCCCTGCTTGGTATCACAACCCACAAACCATTGAGGACTTAGTTGATTTTGTTGTTGCTCGTACTCTAGACCAACTTGATATCGATTGCGTACCTCTAAAACGATGGGAGGGAGGTAAAGTGTAATTTATTGCGCTTAAGTGTGGGACGCTCCGCGAACGAGAGACGCGATTAATCGCGTCTGTACAATTGTTGAAAGGATCTGGTCTAATACCCCAACCTGCACAACGGTTGGGGTATAGGGATATAATTGAAAACCGCGTAGGCGAAGCCTCACCGCAGGCTATTACGAATTATTTTTATGGCTGTAATTCGCTTAACTTTATTAGTAACAGTACTAGGTGGACTAACACTTTTGTTAGTGCAGAATTGGTCGCCAGTTTTACCTCTGGTGTTTTTGGGGATGCGAAGCCAGCCGTTACCATTGGCTCTGTGGATACTGTTTAGTACAGTTGCTGGTGCTGCCACATCTTTATTAATAATTAGCTTATTTAAATTATCCAATTATTTTGGGGGGCAACCACGTCAAGTCCCGCCTAAATCAACCACAACCTCTAGCCGTAGTACAGCGAACCGCAAAGAAGAATTTACACCTCCCCCATCTAGCCAAGCACCGCCAAATAAAACTAACTACGCGGCTCGTGATGAATTTGATGATTGGGAAAGTAACGGTGCAGATGATGACTGGGATTTTGCAGAAAAGCCAGGGAATACACCAAGTACCAATTCTCAAGCTGATTCATTTCCAGATTCTTCAACTTATGAGCGTCCACAAAAACCTAAAAGCGCCTCTCAGTCAGGTTCTACATATTCCTACAGTTACCGAGAACCAAAAAACACCGCAGCAGGTAAGAGCGAATCTGTTTATGATGCTGATTACCGAGTTATTATTCCTCCATATCAGCCACCCAATAAAGAGGTAGCCAATGATGATGAGGATGATTGGGGTTTTGATGATGATGAATGAAAGTGCTATAAGTGCTGATTTGTGTTGGTTATAGCCGGATGTACAGCCAGATGTAATTCTCCCTGACACAGGCCAGAGTGCTTCTCTACAAGACGCTATTGCGAACGAGTCAGGAAACCTCCCTACTTTTACTTAACACCACATCGTTCACGAGATTCCTGCTTTACTTTTCCGTTCATAGCAGCTTCTTGCAAACTCATGAACGCGTTTAAATCTTCCGAATCATAATGAGTAGTCAGTAAGTAACGTAGCTGGTTTTCTGCTTCAACTGTGAGATAACCTGTTGTTAAAGCTTGTTGCACAACATCACGAATTCGAGTCATGGTTGATGCCTCATTACACACCACATTAATTAATTTGAGCTAACGACCTGAGAATATGCAGTATTGTTTATACCTAAACTGTCAATTTTGGTAAAGCTGTTTGATGCTCTTTTAACAGTAGTGTCGTCATTTTTTACACCTTTGTCTTTAAAAAATATTGATTAAAGCAAGTTAAATCTAAAGGTAAAAATATCGTTCATGTGCTGTATAAAACACCGTATTATGTCCAACTGAAGTGGCTCCGTAAAGGATAAAGTAAGGCTTGTTTATATTGACTGAACTTGGTTGATTAAAGTTTCAAAAAAGTTTTATTAAATTTCCTTTAAACCTAACCATACCTAATACATTACTACGAAGCCACCCCATGAAAGTTATTAAATTAGTTATAAATTTACCTGCAATCTATTTTGACTGTATGCAATAACTGTCAACAAATTTACCAAGTTATATTGAATACATATTTAATAGTAAAAATAACAGTTAGTATCGATGGCTAGATTAATTTATAGGGATTATAAACAGTTTAGAGTCAAAAAATTATACATATATATTAGTATCTAATAAAGGAAAGCCTCGGATATAATTAGAAAAAATTCTCAAGGAATAAGTATTCGCATAATTTTATCCCAGCAGAACTTATGAATATTCTTAATCAAAGTTTTAGCAGTATTGCTATAGAACACCTTTGTGATTCTTGAAATATATCTAGAGGAAGCACTGCACCTGTAAACTTTTCCTGTCCTTAAGGAGGTAGTAGATTGTGTTCCTTCTGTTACATAAACTGAAAATACTTTGATCCTTTTTCATGCGTTCTGGTGTATGCAGTTTATGATGGCTACTTATAAATTGTTAATGGCTTTTTCAACCAATTAAGGTCAAGAGACTTAAAAACGACCTGATTATATTACCTGGCGATCGCTAGTTTTTGCACCTACCCTAAAGCAGATATTAGATAAACTCATACGGGGATGGGTAAGGCTGATTGTATTATGGTTTCTTGGGCATCACTCATTCTACTGGGGTTGTTTTCAATCATCACACCAGATTCTGATACACAAAAACAAGTCGTCGCAAAATGGAGAATTAAGCAAGAATGAGTAGTTTATTGCAGGGAGTTAACCTATACTTAATCGGTATGATGGGCGCTGGTAAGACTACAGTAGGACATTTACTCGCCCAGGAATTGGGTTATGGCTTTTTAGATACTGATAATGTTATTGCCCAAGCTGCTAAAAAATCTATCAACGAGATATTTGCCGAAGCAGGGGAAGCGGGATTTCGCCAGATAGAAAGCGATGTGCTAGCGCAGGTTTGTTCCTATACTAAGTTGACTGTAGCGACAGGTGGGGGTATTGTGTTGCGACGAGAAAACTGGAGTTACCTACACCACGGTTTAATTGTGTGGCTAGATGTCTCAGTAGATATACTCTATGCACGTTTAGCGGCAGATACAACAAGACCACTTTTACAGGATGATGACCCTAAAGGCAAATTGCGATCGCTTCTAGAACAACGAACACCGCTTTATTCGCAAGCAGATTTACGCATCTGTGTCAATGCAGAAGAAACACCAGAACAAATTGCCAATAAAATTATGCAGGTCATTCCCAGCGTCCTGAAACAAACTACTGCTAATTAGTAATTCGTAATTTGTCATTCGCAATGAAAGCAACAATTACGAATTATACTGACTGCATAAATATATAAGTATCCACGGCTCCTCAATGATGGTCAACGATATTGAGTATATCAGGCAAGCTGAAGCTACTCGTGTGCAGGTACTAAGCGAAGCACTACCTTATATTCAACAATTTGCCGGTCGCACCGTTGTTGTTAAATATGGTGGTGCGGCTATGAAAGATAGCCACCTCAAAGACCAAGTTATCCGCGATATTGTTTTTTTATCCTGCGTTGGGTTGCGACCAATCTTAGTACATGGTGGCGGCCCGGAAATTAACAGTTGGTTAGATAAGCTGGGAATTGAAGCACAGTTTAAGAACGGTCTACGAGTCACCGATGCTCCCACAATGGATGTTGTGGAAATGGTGTTGGTAGGTCGAGTTAATAAAGAAATTGTCTCCCTAATTAACCAAGCTGGCGGCTTGGCAGTAGGACTTTGTGGCAAAGATGGTAACCTAATTACTGCCCGTCCCCAAGGCCAAGAGGGTATTGGCTTTGTCGGGGAAGTGAGTAACGTTAACATCAAAATTTTGGAAACTTTGGCGAGTAACGGTTATATTCCCGTCGTTTCTAGCGTTGCTGCCGATGACTCAGGACAGGCTTACAATATTAACGCCGATACTGTAGCTGGTGAAATTGCTGCTGCCTTAGGGGCAGAAAAACTGATTTTATTAACGGACACCAGAGGTATTTTAAAAGATTATAAAGACCCTGGAACATTGATTCCCAAAGTAGATATTCGGGAAGCCCGCGAATTAATTAATGGTGGTGTTGTTAGCGGTGGGATGATCCCCAAAGTTACTTGTTGTGTGCGATCGCTCGCTCAAGGAGTCAGAGCCGCACACATCATAGACGGCCGTATTCCCCACGCCTTACTACTGGAAATCTTTACTGATGTGGGTATTGGGACAATGATTCTCGGTTCTCAGTATAGTTAATTTGTAGGGGTATGGGTAATTGGTGAGTCCAGCCCTGTAGGCGGTGAATCCAGTGCTGTAGGAGGGTTTCCCTCCGTAGGCAACTGGTGAACCCGGAGGGGTTTCCCGCCGTAGGGGACTGGCGTTAGCGTAGCGGTAGCGACGTAAGGAGCGTCACCCGGAGGGTAAGTTGGTAATGGGGGCTAATCTTTCCCCCTACCCCCCACTCCCTATTTTCCAGTTAGTGCTGATCGGTGGGCAAAAGTGAGTACAGAAAGTTTAGAACTGGCTAAAACTCGATATCAAGCGGGTAAATTTGCTTTTGAAAATGGGCAATATCGAGAAGCGGTAGAAAATCTTGAAAAAGCCAGCGCCTTAGTCGCGCGTAACTCCCGCCTTGGGGGTGAAGTAGAAATTTGGTTAGTTACAGCCTATGAAGCGGCTGGACGTACTGAAGATGCGATCGCCCTTTGTCAGCAACTTCGTCGTCATCCCCACTCAGAAACTAGCCAACAAGCCCGACGTTTGCTTTATATCCTGCAAGCACCAAGATTGAAAAGACCCAGCAATTGGATGACAGAGATTCCTGATTTAGGCGCACTGTCTGACAATGAAGCCAAAACGCGTGTTATGGCCAAGCCACGTAAACCTACAGAAAAAAAAGCACCTGCTGAAGTTGAATTTGTTGATCTTTCTCAGGTAAATACCAAAGATAATCGCTTCATCTGGCTGGCCTTAATTATGATTGGTTTAACTATTTCATATCTGGTTTGGCTGGGTTTTTAGGAGCCAGGAAGTAGAAAACTATTGGCAACTGACAACTGATACACCAAGTGCCGTAACTTTTGAGGAGGGATATAGTAATGAATTATGTTAATGTTGGCAAAATTTTCCGGAAATTAAGCAAACAGCATAAGTTTTTTCTGCCAAACTTAAGTGCTAAAAATAAACTTCGTAAACCCATTTTTTTATTAGTGCTGTTAACATCACTCCTATTAACTGGCTGTGTGCAGTACGATGTGGGGGTGAATTTTGATAATTCTAATCATGGTCAACTGGTGCAGCATATCAAATTGGCAGATAGGCTGACTAGTTTTAGTGGTGATTATGTATACGAATGGTTAACTAGCATAGAACGCCGCGCCCGGAAACTAGAAGGCAATGCCAAACGCATTTCGCCAGAAGAAATCATTGTGACGATTCCTTTTAGTAATGGTCAGGAATTACAAACGAAATTCAACGAATTTTTTAATTCCCGCACCCATCAAACAAATGACACTGAAGCAGGTGGAGAAAATTCCGAATTTCCTAAGGTAGAGTCTAATTTGTTATTGGCACAAAATAACTTTCTTTTGGTAGTCAGAAATCAATTAATTTATGACTTAGATTTGCGATCGCTCTCTTTAATCGCCAATAAAGGTAATGTTTTAACAGATACTGGTTCCATTCTTGATTTAAAATTCGCCTTAAAAACACCTTGGGGAGCCAAAAGCATTGAAAGAACAGAAACGGCCGTTCCACCAGAAAAGCAAAGTGGACAGCTGGTATGGCAATTGCAACCCGGTGAACTCAACCATATAGAAGTAGTCTTTTGGCTACCCAGTCCTTTGGGTATTGGTGCTTTGTTAATTGTCCTGTTTGTTTGGGGTGGATTTTACCTGAGGTATAAATTTATGCCAGACCCCAAACTGCAATTAGCTAGCAAATCCGCCGTAGCAGAATAGGTGATGAGTGTTGAGTAGTTAGCGCACCATCTTATATTTTTGGTGGTACTCTACTCAGCATTCGCAACTAAGTAGAACGACTGGAAAAAACAAACCTATGTTAAGTGATGTAAAAATACTAGGTTTCAGTTCGTAGTCAGGATTTTAGCCCTTGTTTGAGAACTGAAGTTCTCACTACAAACCTTTAATTATTTACTCTTTTCTACTTATATTAAGGAGATAATCGGTGAATTTCCCAACTGTCATCATTTAAAAGAGTATAAAGCAGGCGATCGTGTAGGCGGCTAGAGCGTCCTTGCCAAAACTCTATCTGTGAGGGGATCACTCGCAAACCCCCCCAGTGGGAAGGTCTAGGAATCTCCTGATTTTCATATTTATGTTGAAATTCCTGCATCCTTTGCTCTAGAACTTCTCGACTGGCGATGATTTCGCTTTGATTTGATACCCATGCACCCAGTCGGCTATTAGCAGGACGACTGTAGAAGTAGTAGTCTGATTCGCTTTCTGAAACCTTCTCTACCCTACCTGAAATTCTGACTTGGCGTTCTAATTCTGCCCACCAAAAGACCAAAGCTGCTTGGGGATTTTCAGCTAGTTCTTGACCTTTCCGACTATTATAGTTGGTAAAAAAGACAAAACCCCGTTCATCAAAGTCTTTGAGCAGTACCATTCTCGCGGAAGGTTGACCATCTGGTGTACTTGTAGCGATAGTCATAGCATTGGGTTCTGGAAGTTGAGCTGCTAAAGCCTGCTCAAACCACCTTTTAAATTGTCTGAAAGGATTAGTATCAACTTCTACTTCACTTAAAGCCTCTAGGGTATAATCCTTGCGGAGGTCAGCTATGGTTCTATCCATAATGATTTAGTTCCTTTGCATCAATGCGCCGTTCTTCATCCCTTCAAAGTTTACTCATTTATGGTCTGAGCGGCCCGGTTATCGCTCTGAATGTCTGGCTATTGTCCGTACTTTTTCGGTATTTTCAAAGCCCTTTTACAATTCTGAGTCTGGCGGCGATTTTAGCTTTCTTACTAAATTATCCAGTAAAATTTTTTGAACGGGCGAGAATTACCCGTACTCAAGCTGTTGTTATTGTTCTGCTGGTCACCTTAACTTTATTCGGCATTCTGGCAGTTACTTTAGTGCCGATGCTGATTGACCAAACAGTCCAACTATTAAATAAGATTCCTGATTGGTTAACAGCTAGTCAAGCAAACTTAGAGCATTTTGAGAGATTTGCCAAGCAGCGACGTTTACCCCTTGATTTGCGGGTTGTGAGTAATCAAATAAACGCTAGCATTCAAAGTGTAGTGCAGCAACTGGCTTCTGGTGCGGTGGGATTAGCTGGAACATTGCTCTCAGGATTACTCAATTTTATATTAGTGGTAGTGCTGGCATTTTATATGCTGATATATGGCGATCGCGTCTGGTATGGTCTGATGAATCTACTACCATCTAAAATCAGACTCCCTTTAACCAAATCTTTGCAGTTAAACTTCCAAAACTTTTTCCTCAGCCAGTTATTGCTGGGGTTATTCATGATTGTCGCGCTTACCCCGATTTTCCTCATCCTCAAAGTACCCTTTGCTTTGTTATTTGCCATACTCATTGGAATTTCCGAACTTATTCCTTTTATTGGCGCAACTTTAGGTATTGGGTTAGTAACAATTTTGGTACTTTTGCAAAACTGGTGGTTAGCAGTGCAAGTGGCGATCGCCGCAATTATCATGCAGCAGATCAAAGACAATCTCTTAGGCCCCAAGTTACTGGGTAACTTTATTGGACTTAATCCTATTTGGATTTTTGTAGCAATTTTGATGGGATATGAAATAGCAGGTTTATTAGGAACACTAGTTGCTGTTCCTATTGCCGGCACCATTAAAGGAACTTTCGATACTCTTAAGGGTGGCAAGTCAGATGACTTTATGTCAACAGTCACTATTGACCATGACTCACCTAATAATGAATAGTTAATAGTCAATATTAGTATTCTGCACGCCCCGATCTTCTCCCTATCGGATTATTTCGCTGCATCACAAAACCTAAAGATACTCGTTTCATTATTAAGTACAAAACTAAAAGGATCACAAAACTAGCAGTAATAATAATCAAAGGCTGCTTTCCTAAAAGTTCTTCTATACCCCTAGTCAATACAGCATCTGGTTGAGTAATAAAATCCCAACTATTAAATCGCAGAAATCTACCCCAATAAATGCCGATCGCACACAACGCATGAGTGATTAATTCAACCTTTAAAATCCATTCGCTTTTCTCAATGCGGTGTAAATAATAACCTAAATTGATTAAAGATATAACATAAGCTTCAAATCCTGCTAAGATCACCAGCAAATAAACAGGAATTAGTACTAAGGTAATCATCCATACCGATTCAATGGTGCGAATATCGTGTATTAAATGAATTACATCAGTTAATAAATAAGGTGCGTTAGGTAAAAAAGCATAGAAAACTAAAAATCCTAGCCACCATAGCCAAGAGCGTCCGCTTCTGGTGCGGAACAGCCAAACACTCAAAAGCAAAGGTATAAAAGCCAAAAATAAATTCCAAGTCATCCAACGCATATTTATACTCAAGACTTGCAATACTCTGGCTAATAATTCTTCTTTCATAGCTGTTCGCTCTCAAAAGGTATAATTAGTCTGAATTTTATTTACTAGATAATTGTGTATTTTTATACACTTAAAAACACATAACAGTTCCCAGATGAATGAGAATATAAACTAATCACAAAATCGTGATCCAACGAAATTTTCCACCCTATAGTCTCTTTTCATAACTAATGCTTTAAATTGGTTTCAATTTCTTAGTTTATATTTGTTTTTGTGTGAGCAACATAGATGAATCCTGACAAGCCACAGTATAGCGATAAAATTATTAGTGGTAAAGCTCTTCTTGTAAAATAGTTATCAAGAGTTGTAGTACAAAATACTAAAAACTACGTAAAAGTAACGTCTAACAACCTCTCTTTATTTTGCTTCCAGGTTAATTACAATCTGCTAGTTTAAAATTCCTGAATTATCTGTGAAAAATTCATGATTCACCGTAATTAAAAGGGAAATTGAACAAAAGTAAGTGGTTTTATCAGTCACCTACTCAGGCTGATTGCAGTATTTATTTAATTCCTTAACTAAGGTATCTGCTTCTTTGCCAGTAGTATTTGCTACTTTTGTGAGAGCCGTATCAATTTCTGTTCTAGCCTTTTTGAGTTTTTCCTTACCTGTGGGTGATTCTTCCGCTAATTTAGCTGCACCAAGGGCCTTACCTGCTGTGGCGATCGCCTGACTAATATTTTGGAACACCTTGATGAAACCAGTTTGAAATTCCTTCAGATTTGGGTCTGTGAAACTAAGTTCTGCTAAAGAGGTTGTAATTGCTTCTAAATCCTTCGATAATTGTAAGCTTGTAATGACTTGTTGTCCTTTGTTTTGCTCAATCAGGGAATTTCCCGCATTCACCACCTGAATCAGTCGCTGACATTGGGTGGTTTTATCTTCAAAACAACCAGTAAGCAATACAGAGATAATTATACCAATAGGAATAATAAGATTATATTTGCGCCAAGCCGACATACATTCTCCCAATGACAATCGAATCTCGACAATCATAGCTAATAAAAAAACCCAGTTGTTGGCTCATCTGGGTTTTTCTAATTATCAAAATTATGAGGTAGTAGTAATTTCTGGCACAAGTTCGGTCACTAACTAACTTTAATCCGCGCCGAAATATCTATGAACCTGATGTTTTGAGCCAGTTTTGTTTGCGTTGCGACAATAAACCAAGACCAGCTATTAAACCAAGTCCTAGTACAGTAGAGGACTCAGGTACTGTTTTTGCTTCCTCGTATTCGTAGGTGACTGTGACACTAGCTTTGGCTAAAGTTTCTATACCACTGCTGATGTTACCAGAGCCGGTAACAACTGAATTAGCCAAAGCTGAGAATAAAAAGTCTATATTGCCAGTGCCAGTAAATGCTTGCAAAAACTGGGTATCAGTAAAGACTGAGGTTGTAGATTTTGTCGCAGCTAGAGTATTAATCTTCCTACCTGAAGCCCCAGCCTTATCGTCCGTACCGTCATAGGCTGCAACTTGGTAAGTATAAAGATTTTCTGGATCAAGCAACAACGGAGTTTGTGGTACAAGATCCGGTTGTGATAAAGAGAGGTTAGCATTTAGCTTTACTGTTATTGTAGAAGCGTTTCTGCTTTTGTTTTCAAACTCTGCATTTCCAGTTAAGTCGCCGACAAAATTTAGAGTTACTTTTTGGAGAGTACCAAGAGAAGAGTTAAACTTTTGTACCCCAAGAATAGAATTCTCGATATCTGTAGTCTCGAAAGCTGTAGAACTTGTGTAGCTGAGTGAGGCTGCACTAGCAGATCCAGCAGTAGCAATAATTCCAGCGAGGGTTGTAGCAGCACCTAGTGTTTTAAACAGTGTTGTTGTCATGGGTAAATAAGTTAGCTAAAAAAGAATTGCAATGATGACTAACTTATTTTTAACGCTGGAATCTTGTTTACCGGGTTGATAAATATACTTAAGTTTTTGTGAAGCTTTATCAACCTGTCAAATTGTTAGAATACATCCGGGTGATTCTTGCCTGGTAAACATTTCGCTTCTATCTTCACTAAGAATGTCTGCTAGTAAATTCTCGTAATCTGGCTATTTTATCAGTGTATTTGTATTTACTTATTGATCAATTTATAAGATATACGTAGTATCACGGTTTTGCTGGGAAATGCCTATTCCAGCACATCCAATTTTTTATTTAATAATTGATTCACGCGAAATTGTAATCGTTGTTGGAATTGTTTAGTACGTTGATAAACTAACTTACGTTCCTGACTGGAAACGCAATCAAATACTTTGTCATTTAATTTTTCCACAGGCTCAACAAAGTAATGTAAGCGAGTTCTCATAGCCCAAACACCCATTGAAGGGAAAACAATTAAAGCGAATATTAAAGGTGATATCGGTAAAAACGGTAGTTTAAACAGTTTGCGTAATTTTTTTAAATTAATCGTCCAAGGATGTAAAGATTCGCTACCGATACAGACCACAGGGAGAATGGGGATATGATAGCGATCGCTCAACTGTACAAAACTCAAATCAAACTTCTGTAGTTGGTAACGTTGTCGCCAGCCTTTACAAGGCCCCCGTATTCCTTCGGGCGCATATAACAGAATTTTACCCTGTGCTACGGCTGCCTCAAAATCACTCAAATCAGCCCGGACTGCACCCAAAACCTGCGACCATTTGGGAGGTAGCCACCACACCATCCAAGGATGTTCAAATAATGACCCCTCTGCTATTGGTTGGGCTACCCAACCTCTTGTTTGACCTAATAAATAACCCAAACTAATAAAATCCCAAGGGAAACACATCCCTGCATGATTCATCGCCACAATCATCGGGCCTGTTGATGGTAAATTCTCAACTTGATGCAATTCCCCACGGAAATAATGCTGCACAATTGGGGCTAAAATCTCTTCCCGAAAAGCCTGTTGATAATTGGGGTTAAATTCCTCAGCCTCTGTTCTGGGAGAACGACAACCCAGACGCAACCATCTACTGAACAATGCTACATAAAATCCGCAAGGAATTAAAAACAGCAGATATTCTAACCAATTCCATCCATCTGGGTCTTGATGATAATGTTGCCAGTGACGGTTAAATAAAATCAACCAGCCAGGAGGATACCACAAACAAAGCCAATCAAACCAGCTAAATTTATACCCCCGGTTGATATTCTGCTCTAAGTGAGTATTTATCAAACTTTCAGATGGTTGATTAATCACAAATACTTAATATTCAAGGATAAAAGTTTTATCAGGAAAACATCCTAGCCTGAAAAATTTATCATTTGTATCCGACCATAGACGTAAAATTTACTACATTTTACAGAAAATCAGGGTTTATGGATTATTGAATACTCCTATTACCAATTACCAATTACCCAACTCATACTTCCTCTTCCCAAGTACGCAATTGTAAATACACAAGAACCAAAGCCATAGCTAACAGTACTGTTGCGGCGGCGGCAGCGTAACCAAAATCGAATTGTCCGAAAGCTTCTTGGTAAATGTAGTAAACCAGTAAGTTGGTTGTATTTAAGGGGCCTCCACCGGTCATTACGTAAACTTGCTCAAAACTCCGCAATGTGAAAATAGCCGTGGTGACAGTGGCAAAGATTAAAGTAGGTCTTAATCCTGGTAGGGTGATATGCCAAAATTGTCGCCAACCATTGGCACCATCTAATTCTGCGGCTTCGTAGCGACTGGGGGGAATGGCTTGCAATCCTGCCAAGAACACCACCATATTAAACCCTAGTTGTTTCCAAATACTTAAAATAATTAGTACAGGCATTGCCCAAAATGTATCGCCTAACCAAGAAATTGCTGGGATGCCAAATATATTTAAAAATGCGTTTACCGGGCCAGAGGTTTGAAACAACCAACGAAAGCCTAACCCAGCAGCAACCAGAGAAATAATTGATGGCAGAAAATAGGCACTACGTAGCACCCCCCGCAAGGCCATAGAACGGTTCAATAAAACTGCCAGCCCCAAGGGAATCACTAAGCTGGGGATTACAGAAGCTACGGTAAAGTAGACGGTGTTGCCAATAACTTGCCAAAAATCAGGGTTAAGTAACAATCGCCAGTAGTTCTTGAAACCTACCCAATATGTACCTGTGGAAGTGAAACTACCAGCAGTAAAGCTTAGATAAAACAGATAGGCAATAGGCCACAGGACAAATAAACCCAACAAAATTACAGCCGGGGCAAGAAAAGTCCAAGCGGCGAATGTATCATTGTCTAACCATGACTTAGTGGATATTTTTGGCATTATAATTTTCCTCTCAGCTGTCTTGAAAATGGGTGTAAGAGCGTGTTTGAAAATTGGTTTATTGTGATTTTAGACACTTGTTGATCCCCCCTCACCCCCCTTAAAAAGGGGGGAACTAAAATCAAAGTCCCCCTTTTTAAGGGGGATTTAGGGGGATCTAAAATATTTGGCTACACCAATAGGGATTTTTCAAACATCCTCTAAGGGTGTAGGTAAAAGAAATTTACTCATGAGTAGCTAGCTTGAAAGTGCTGAGTGTATATTCTTTCCCCGTCTCCAGTCCCCATTCCCTAATTTTGAATTTTGAATTGTTTATGACCCTCCGCTCTGATTCTACCTTTAGCCTTGTTTCTCCCAGCATTAATACACACCAATTTTCTCATGGCGCTCCTGTGAAACTGGGGGTAATGGCTTCTGGTAGTGGTAGCAATTTTGAGGCAGTTGCTCAAGCTATTGAAGACCAGCAACTCAATGCCCAAATCCAAGTTTTAATTTACAATAATCCCACGGCTAAAGCAGCAACTAGAGCAGCTAATAGAGGAATAGAAACGGTTTTGTTAAACCACCGGGAATACAAAAATCGGGAAGTTCTTGATCAAAAAATTGTTGAAACTCTACGGCAATATGATGTGGAATGGATAGTTTTAGCTGGTTGGATGCGTGTGGTGACATCGGTTTTAATTGATGCCTTTCCCCGGAAGATTATTAATATTCACCCTAGTTTGTTACCTAGTTTTAAAGGCATTCACGCTGTGGAACAAGCTTTAGAGGCTCAGGTAAAAATTACAGGCTGCACTGTGCATTTAGTTTCTCTAGAAGTGGATAGCGGGCCGATTTTGATGCAGGCGGCCGTGCCAATATTAACCGATGACACAGCAGAAACACTCCACGCCAGAATTCAGATTCAGGAACACCGTATATTACCACAGGCGATCGCTCTGGCGACTCAAAATAATAGGACTTACGCATGAAAGCTAAAGATCAAGGGTTTGGAGAAGGGTATAGGGGTGTAGGGTATAGGGGTATAGGGGTATAGGGGTATAAATGTTTGAAACCCTTACACCCTTACACCCGGTCTCAACAGACAACCTGTGTGCGTAAGTCCTAGCTAATTTAGCGGAAGTGTTGTGTTCTAAGACTGGCGTAGTTTCCACAAACAACTAGAAACCAAATTGGTCATGATATGAGCCACAATTGGCACTAGCAAGTTACCACTCCACAAGGCACTATACCCCAGTATGACCCCAACAATGGTTGCCCAAATGACGTAAGGCCATTGTTGGGAACCACTCAGGTGCAGAATTCCAAAGCATAAACTAGAACCAATAACGGCGAAATGATCTAAGCCTAAAGCGGGTAACATAACACCGCGAAATAATAATTCTTCACTTAATCCTGGTAGTAACCCCAACCAAATTAAGTCAGGCCAAGCTAAGGGTTTCAGCACTAATTCTAAATAATAGTCGGCGCTTCTGCGGTATGCCTTCCAAAAACTATAAGCTAGCCCACTTAAAACAGTAATAATTAACCCTACACCAAGCCCCAGCAAAAAATCTCTTGGGTACCAATGCCATTCAAATAACAAAAAGTTCCCAAAGCGTAACCATAGTTTAGCAACTGTCCACAACAAGACGGCAGTTACACCCATCGCCACTAGCACTTGGGTACGTGTTAAGTATGGAATTTCTGGTTCTTGTTTTTGTTGTTCAACCACGGGTGTTTTAGGGGATTGGGGATTGGGGACTGGGGATTGGGGATTGGGGAGGAAGAAAATTGACTATTGACTATTGACTATTGACTACTGACAAAGAGACTTTGGATTAATGCCTGCTTTGTGAGCTACTATTAAGCCGACTGCTTCTAAATAAGATTTTACTTGTGTGGATTTAATTCCTAAGGCTTGGGCAGGGACTTGAATTTGGGTTTGATTTTCCTCTACAGTGATAATCTGGCATTGCTTTTGGCTTAGGCTGAGTAAGGCGCTGCTACCGCAGGCTGTTGCTGGCATGATAATAGCATCCACCTGCTCTGCCCAAATGTCTTCTAGGTGAGATTGGCTTAACTCTTTCTTTAATATAAATTGTGGTGCGCGGCTTAAACCTACGAGTACGCTCGGTAAGAAAGTATAACCTAGTTCTTCTGCCGCAGAACGGGGTGATAAGCCTGGATATGGGGGTTCTGGCGCTAAAGCGGGGGAATGGGCGCAAGGAATGTGAAAGTTTCTGACTACTAAATGGCTAATGACTGCTTCTGCACCAGCTATGGGGTCTACGCCTTTACCGTGGCGGTAGTTTTGTGCTGCTTCCTCATTCATATCATCAGGGAAACGGGCGACAATGGCGATCGCTTCTGCCCCATTTTTATTAATTAATATTTCCGCCGCTCGTAATAAACTATCGGGGTTGCCAATTGTCCCCCAACTTGCCCCTGATGGTGCAGTCCGTAATTCTACATTCAAGGGCGCATCTGTAATTACATGGTCTGTGATGGTTAAGCCTAAAGTTGCGCGCGCTGCATCGGCGGCTTGGAGGTGTCGTAGTCTTAAATCTGGCTCAATGCCTTGGTCTAAAAGTAACCCAATTTTATTATTGCGTACCGGACGCAAACCCCAGTATCCAGAGGCGAATTTATCAAGCCCATAACCTTCCACATAGAAAGAGTTAGGGATATTCCAGTATAAACTAGCACCGTTAATAACGTTGGGGTGAGTGATCAGGCGATCGCAAACCTGTGCTATTAATCTAGCAATAGGTAAAGCATCCCCCGCATATCCCCCAATCGCTGCACCAATACCAGTAGGTACAATCAAGATAGCAGTGTAAGGACGATTCATATTCAGTGCTGAGTTAATGTAGCTTAAAAATTATTGCGGATGGATGGGTTAATTTCCAATTGGAGACACTTTAACCCACAATATTTATCAATACTCAGCACTTAGGGACTTCCAGATAAAAAAATGTCCAAAATGTAGGGTGCGTCAGTGCGAAAAAACTTAGCTGTGACAAGAAATTATTCATGCTGACGCACCCTACTAACCTTCAATTTGGAATAATTTATTTTTTGGTGTTCCCTGAAAACTCCCTACTCAGCACTAGCAGTAGTAACCACAGCTTCTACTGTCGCCTTTTGCTGTTCATCATCTACAGCAGTAATCGCCCAACGCAGAGGTTCACCTTGCTTTTGCAACTCAGCCTCAATTGCTTGTTGCAACTCTGTGGGTGTTTCTTGGATGTCGATTTCTGCACTGATAAAATGAGTTGTCATCGCTGTCAATCCAGTTGATTTGTAGCTTCTAGAATAACCGATTTCAGCCGTATGCAAATACTGAGTTGATTTTATAGTTGGTGTAAACGGTAATGGGTAATAGCGAATAGGTAATTGTTTTTTACTATTACCTATTACCCATTACCAATTACCAAAATTATCTTACTTACCGAATTGCTTTTGATAAACAGTGTCTTCTTTTTCGGTTTCAATTTTCAAATCGGAACGAGGATAAGCTACACAAAGTAATGCGTAACCTTGTTGTTGTAGTTCTGGGCTAACCCCCATACCATCAGTTTGATCTACAGTTCCGGTAATAATTTGACCAGCACAAGTTGTACAAACACCAGCATGGCAAGAACTAGGTAAATCTAGCCCTTGTTCATCTGCAACTGATAAAATGGTTTTGTCTTCAGGAACTTGTAAAGTGTGGGTTTTGCCTTGGTGGAGAATCTCAACGGTGTATGTTTTAGACATATACAAAATCAGAGTGAAGCAAATGACAAATGAAATATCTTATCTTATAAATAGGTAGCCAATCAAATAGTGCAAGGGCAACACAAGAATTATTTGCAAATAGCTTTAACTCCGAAAGTAGCTATACAGTAATAATTATAAGTCCTTGCCAGACAAAAAAATAAAGTAAGGAATTTCACTTTCTTTTAGTTCTGCCGGGAAAGACTGATAAGGTGATATTCTCCTGCAACCTAGAGAGTGATTATAAAATTTGCCAACAGTTAAACCAAACATCTTGGAGTAAACAATGCTGGAATCATACCGTCAACACGTTGCCGAAAGAGCAGCACTAGGCATTCCGCCCTTACCGTTGGATGCAAAACAAACTTCAGAATTATGTGAATTGCTGAAGAATCCACCAAAGGGTGAAGAAGATACATTATTACATTTATTGCGCGATCGCGTTTCCCCTGGTGTTGATCCGGCGGCTTACGTCAAAGCTGGATTTCTCACCGCCATTGCCAAACAAGAAGTCAAAAGTCCCATCATTTCGTCCATAGACGCGGTGCAGTTGTTGGGAACAATGGTAGGCGGCTATAATGTGCAATCCTTAATCGAGTTGCTGCAATTCGCCACAGTATCCGTCTCTGACTCTTCCGAAACACCCTTAGTTATGGGTGGAGAAGGCAAAGAACCCATAGCAGCCTACGCCGCCGCCGCCCTCAGCAAAACCTTGCTGGTGTATGATGCTTTTCACGATATTGTGGAACTAGCAAAAACCAACCCCTACGCTAAACGGGTAGTTGATTCTTGGGCAGCAGCCGAGTGGTTTACATCTCGCCCCCAACTGCCAGAATATATTAACGTCACAGTCTTTAAAGTACCAGGGGAAACCAACACCGACGATTTATCCCCCGCTACCCACGCCACCACTCGCCCAGATATTCCCTTACACGCCCTAGCAATGCTAGAGTCAAGGCAACCTGGAAGCTTAGAAACTATTACTGAATTGAAGAAAAAAGGACATCCCGTTGCTTACGTCGGCGATGTAGTCGGTACTGGTTCTTCTCGCAAATCGGCGATTAACTCAGTTTTGTGGCATACAGGCGAAGATATTCCATTTGTACCCAACAAACGCGCTGGGGGGTATATTTTAGGTGGGGCGATCGCTCCCATCTTTTTCAACACTGCTGAAGATGCCGGTGCTTTGCCTATCCAGTGCGATGTCACCAAGTTAGAAACTGGTATGGTGATTACCATCTATCCCTACAAAGGCGAAATCACCAACGAAGACGGCGAAGTTATTTCTACCTTCACCCTCAAACCAGACACCATCCTCGATGAAGTCCGCGCCGGTGGACGCATCCCCCTACTAATCGGCCGTACCCTCACCGACAAAACCCGTCAAGCCCTTGGTTTAGAACCCAGCACTTTATTTATCCGTCCCCAGCCACCAGCAGACACAGGTAAAGGCTACACCCTAGCCCAGAAAATGGTAGGTAAAGCCTGCGGTTTACCAGGTGTCCGTCCCGGTACATCTTGCGAACCCATCATGACTACCGTTGGTTCCCAGGATACCACCGGCCCCATGACCCGCGACGAATTAAAAGAACTGGCTTGTTTAGGTTTCAGTGCTGATTTAGTCCTGCAAACCTTCTGTCATACCGCCGCCTATCCCAAACCCGTAGACATCAAAACTCACCACGAACTACCAGATTTCTTCTCTTCCCGCGCGGGTGTCGCCTTACGTCCCGGTGATGGTATCATTCACTCTTGGCTCAACCGGATGCTGTTACCCGACACCGTCGGTACAGGTGGCGACTCTCATACCCGCTTCCCCTTGGGTATTTCCTTCCCCGCAGGTTCCGGGTTAGTCGCCTTTGCTGGTGCGTTGGGTGTGATGCCCTTGGATATGCCAGAATCAGTTTTGGTACGATTCAAAGGCGAATTGCAACCAGGAATTACCTTGCGAGATATTGTCAACGCCATTCCCTACGTCGCCATTCAACAAGGTTTACTCACAGTCGAGAAGGAGAACAAGAAAAATATCTTCTCTGGACGCATCATGGAAATTGAAGGCTTACCAGACTTAAAAGTCGAACAAGCCTTTGAACTTACCGATGCTACCGCCGAACGTTCTTGCGCCGGTTCCACCATTAAACTGAGTGTTGAAACAGTCGCCGAATATCTGCGTTCCAACGTAGCCTTACTGAAGAACATGATTGCACGGGGTTATCAAGACTCCCGCACCCTCCTACGCCGTATCGCCAAAATGGAAGAATGGTTAGCCAACCCAGTGTTATTAGAAGGCGATGCAGATGCGGAATATGCAGCCATAATTGAAATTGATTTAAACGACATCAAAGAACCAATTGTCGCTGCTCCCAACGACCCCGATAATGTTAAGTTATTATCAGAAGTTGCTAATGACCCAGTACAAGAAGTATTCCTTGGTTCTTGTATGACAAACATTGGTCATTATCGCGCCACAGCCAAAGTTTTGGAAGGTGCAGGAGAAGTCAAAACTCGCCTGTGGATAGCACCACCAACCCGCATGGATGAACACCAATTAAAAGAGGAAGGTGTATACAGCATTTTTGGTGCGGCTGGTGCAAGAACAGAAATGCCTGGATGCAGTTTATGTATGGGAAATCAGGCGCGAGTTGCTGACGGAACCACAGTATTTTCTACCTCTACCCGCAACTTTAATAACCGCATGGGTAAAGGTGCGCGAGTGTATTTAGGTTCTGCTGAATTAGCAGCAGTTTGCGCGTTATTAGGTCGCATCCCCACAGTACAAGAATATCTTGATATTGTGGCAAGTAAGATTCATCCTTTTGCTGATAACTTATATCGGTATTTGAACTTTGATCAAATAGTCGGTTTTGAGGATGAAGGGCGGGTGATTTCTAAGGAGGAGCAAGCTTTGTTGCTATAGTTTAACTAGGGTGAGTCTTCATGGCTCACCTCTAATTAGATAAATTTCTTCCGGCTTATTAAGTTTACAAAGGAAGAGTTCCTTGTTTATCCGTTATTGCTTTTTGCCTCTCTTTTGAAAGATTTTTATTTGTGATTCCCATTTCTGTCAAAATAAAATCAGTCCAAGATTCTTGTTTACAGATTTTTTCGTAGTCTGGTGAGATAGATTTAAAATTTTGCTGACTGTATTTTTGAGCAAAACTAATTAATTTATTATTAGCTTCAACAAAGATTTTTTCTGATTCTTCAGTTTTATCAAGAATACGAAGTAATTCATTACAATATCTTTCAATTTCTTTTTTGTTTTTACAACTTACACAATCACCAGGAATAGCAAGATATTTAAAAATCATTAACAAATAATACTTAACCACTGTTGAGGTATCTTTCTTATTATAATTTCTATTAAATGATGGTTTTTTATACAGAGAGTTCAACTGATAAAACGCCCATGAACTTGTGTAATATGCTATTGGATAATGATCCTTGTGAAAAATATCACTTCCAATTCTATCAATTAACTTTTGATCAAAATATTTGACTTTATGAGGCTCATCTAAAAACATTGCGGTAAAACTTTTGATCTGAGGTTGGATCTTAATAATCCTAGTTTTAATAACGCTTTGATTAAAAAACTGTCCTGGTCTTCTTTCATAGTAAAGATATTTACTATGTCTCGGTTCTTGACTTTCATAACATTCTTCTAATTTTTTATTAAAATCAGATAAAGCTGCAAGTAATTCTTTTTTAACTTCTGTTTGGGAATTTGTTGCTTTTATTATTTTATTTCTGATATTGTCATCATCTGTTTCAATGATTCTAACAGGTATTATTATATCATCTATGTTAGGAAAGTCTTTACACATATCTAAAACATGACTGGTTTGACAACCATTAACAACCTGATAATCAATTAATTGGTATTTATCATCATCTATGATATTTAAATTGTGCGTAATAATTGTTATTCCATTATTTAGCAGTGGGAAAAGATTTACTTCTTCTGTTGATTTTAGAGTTTCTTTTATGGCTTCATTTATTGAATTATCTTCTCCTACTCCTAAAAAACCTCTAATATTATCATAAAAAATAACATCTCTAATATTTTTATCTTCATCCAAAATTATATTTTTAAACTGTTCAAAAGATACTGCTGTTATATAAGCTCTTTTTACTCCTGGAACTTTTAAAGTAAAATACTTACTGACTCTAATTGTAGCTTCGACTTGACGCTTGGTTTGTCTATATAGTTTTTCAATTTTGTCAGATCCCCATAGGTAAAAATTAATTCCTGACAAAAACCTTAATTTTTCTTCTAGTTCTTTAACAAGTCTTGCTTGTTTAAGTTTAATTGTAGAATCAGCATCTTTATGAGAAATACAAATATAGTATATATGACACTCTGGTTTCTTGTCTCGTGTATTTATAATATACTTTTTAAGTAAATAAGATGCTAGAGCAGCTTTTTCTTTAACCTGCTCACTTCTTGAATATATAGGTTGTATATCCCTATAATCAGCAAAGAAATCTTGTACTGCATCAATAGTTTTTTTAACAACTTCAAATTCAAAGCTATTTTTTAGTTTTGCTTGAACAAAAATGAATTTTAATTTCAAAGTTCTATTCTTGTTATCGCCAATAATCTGTTCTGCATCTTCTTCAGAATTAACTAAAACATCATCAATAAAAATACCTATACCATCTAATCCTGTGTCTTTAGTTTGTCCTGTGTGGACTTTAGTGACATCAAAGTCTTCTGTTCTACGATTGAAAGATGAAAACACACAATAATTAGCGAATAACTCAAAATCTGTGTATTCACCCTCTGATTCTATTTCATATTCTGTTAGGTATTGTTGAACGAAACTATTTATTACTGGGTCTATCATACCTTTGAACCTCAATATCTATACAAAAATACTTATAATTATCTATATCATACTTATAATATGCTTTTTGTTTTGAGGGGTATAAAAATGAATCTATCCTTATGTTAATGTACAATGTACAACATTTGACAGAGCGATCACATTCCTCCAACATCCCAAACCGACCTAACCCCCCGACCCCCTTCCCTACAAGGGAAGGGGGAGAAATTTAGCTCCCCTCTCCGCGTCGGAGAGGGGTTGGGGGAGAGGTCAGCCATAATGTATGAATCAACACCAGCCTCCATAATTCATACATGAATAATCCAACACCGAAAAAAGACCAAACTAACAATATAGTTATCGGACAAAGAATAAACCCAAATAAAATGCAGCTTGCTAAAGAATTTCGTCGCCAAATGACACCAGCAGAAAAAATTCTTTGGCAACATCTTCGCAGTAATCGTCTCAATGGTTTACACTTTCGTCGTCAGCAAATTATTGATGGTTTTATTGCAGATTTTTACTGTCACGCCGCTAGATTAGTGATAGAGGTGGATGGAAAAATTCATGAATTACAAGCTGAATATGATGCAGAACGTGACAGGGTTTTGTTAGCTAGAGGATTGCGTTTGTTGAGGATTAGAAATGAGGAAGTTGTACAGGAAATTGATCGAGTTTTGATGCTGATTGCTCAGGTTTGTGATGAAGAGACCTAACCCCCTAACCCCCTTCCCTACGAGGGAAGGGGGAAAAACTGCTGTCTTTTTCATGTTGAAGATTTAGGCGATCGCACTCAATTATAGATAAAATTCGTAAACTTAAATCCATTCCACCCCAAACTAATTTAACTCAACTGTGCCACCAGTTGATTTTCTAGCAAAGTATCATTAGTCAATAAATCTTCAACGGTGATACGTAAAAAGCGCTGTTCATCAACTTGAAACAAGATTTTAATACGATCGCTCCCCGGAAATCCTGGGGGTGTGAGTTGGGCTATGGTTCTTGCGCCTTCTTTGTCGTTGAGGGGTTTAACACTGGTGACACCAGTATCTAGGCGGCGGGTAATTAAGCGATCGCCATCAAAATATACTTCTGTTCCACCTGTCTCTGTACCTAACTCACCCAAGATTAATTCAATACTTGGTTGATTCTCCAAAGAAGCGCCTAAGACCAATTCTACTGGCTGAGTCATGGGGTAGCCTTGCCCAGCCTTAATAATTGAATGCCAACTGTGGCGTTGATTACGACGATCCCAATAGCGCACACCGTAGCTATGATAGAGAAAATCTTTGATTTCTACGCCTTGAGATAGTTGCAATGCACCTTGAGCGATCGCCTCAAATGGTTTTTCGCAACGGATTTTATCTGGCTGAAAATATTGCTTTACCCATGTCTGCACTGCGGGGAGTTGTACTGTACCGCCAACTAATAACACTGCGTTAATATCTGCTAATTCTATTCCTTGGCGGCGTGCTTGTTGTAATAAATTAGCCATTGCATCATCTAACTGCTCAAAAAAACTGTGTTCTTTGAGGATGCTTTCTAGAGTATCCCGATTTAATTCCAATTCGTAACTTTCAAAGTTTTCATCATCAAAATAAACTTCGCTGGCTTGGTTTTGGGTTGATAGTTGAATTTTTATCCTTTCTGCTAGTCGCGTTGTTAAAGGACTTACCGCCAATCCTTGAGTTTTGGTAAAGTAATCTACTAACCAATTATCAATATCTGTACCCCCTAAATTCTGCCCGGCTTTCGCCAATACACGGGCAGTTTTGGTTTTTTGTTTAGATTCTTCTGCTAGGGATTTATTACCCCATTTGAGTAAGAATCCTACAGGTTTAGTATTTGTTTGGGCGCTTTTATTTAACTGGACGAGGGATAAATCTAATGTCCCGCCACCAAAGTCAACTACTAAGAGAATTTCTTGGTCTGCTAAACCATAACCCAAAGCGGCGGCTGTGGGTTCATCTAACATCCGCACTTGTTCCACAGGTAGGGCTTGGCAGACTTGACCTAACCAATAACGATAAGCTTCAAAGCTATCAACGGGGACGGTTAATACTAGGGAATCTAAGCCGCCTTCTAGGGGTGCTAGTTGTTGAATAACTTCGGTGAGGAACCATTGTCCGACTTGTTCAAAGGTGACAATTTGCCCGTCTAGTTCTGGTAAAAAGCCTTGGATATCTGCCCCAATTCCTCGTTTGAAGCTGCGAAAGAATCGAGTATCACCTTTGAGGTCAAGACCGCGATCGCGTACTTGTTGCCCTATTAAGATTTTAGCTTGGTTGGCATCTTCTACATAAACCAAGCTGGGAATTAATGGGGGATTAAGGCTTTGCTGGATGGATAAGCCAGGTAAGGTGATGGTTTCTGGTTGTTGGGTGACGGGGTTCCAACGAGCAATTACAGTGTTACTTGTACCAAAGTCAATCGCGATCGCCATATTCTTTTATTATGTTCGCGCAAAGGCGCAAAGTCACAAAGTGCTTTTATATCAAAGAACTATTGTCCCATAAGCCACCATGAGCGCAAATGGTTGATCGCTACTTCTTTGTGTTTGGCTTCGACTTCTATCCACGGGGCTTGTCTATAGATGTTGGGCATATTGGTGATGAGATTGCTGTGTTTGCGATCATTGAAAGCTTGTTCGCCGTTGGAAATATGGACTAGTTGCCATTCTGGGTTTGTCCAGGTTTCTCTGGCGGCGGACAACATGGCGGCGACGCTGGGATGGTCGTAGCTATCTAGGTTTTCGTGGCAAATATGATGATGGGCATCAAAGACCATTGGTATTTGAGCTTTTTGGCACACGTTGAAGATTTCTTCAGCGCTGTAAGCGTATTCGTCGTTTTCTAAGGTCAATCGGTTTTTGATGTTTTCTGGCAGGTTGGCGATGACTTTGATCAGTTGTTCACTACGTTGAGATTTACCGCCATGAATGTTCATTAATGACCAAGGAGAACGAGGTAAGCCTAATAAGTCGAAAGTCCGGGCGTGTCGTTCTAAGATTTTGATACTAGTTTGGACGATTTCGGGAGAGTCGGAACTGAGGACTACATATTGATCTGGATGTAGTACCATTCTGATATTAAGAGCTTGCGATCGCTCACCAATTTTCCCTAAATCAGTGCTGATTTCTTCTAATATATTTGCCCCAATTTGGTCTTCCATATCGCTGAGGGGAAATAAAGCCGAGGAAATGCGATATAGGCGAAGATCATTTTCCTGACAAAATGTGAGGGCATCATGTAAGCACTGTAAGTTATGCAGATATATTTCTCTTAAGCTGCTTTCACGTTGAGCAAGAGAAAGTTGTAAATAACGTGTGCGCGTCATTGTCCGAAATCGCACTTTTTTATCAAATGTAATGCAAACCAGTCCTAACTCTGGTTGAGCGTTTTTTCGTAGCTGCGCCGTCTGAGGCAGGTTGTTTAACTGGGTTGCAGTCATTGAATTATCTATGGTTACCACTGTTTTATTAAACTTATTTTTTTCAATGCGTGGATAGTATCTAAAGCCTCAGGTTGGAGAGGCTATGAGATATAAATTTTGTACTCCCACAGTAAAAACATCTAACTGTTGGTAGAAAGCGTTTATAGCACTTCCTAATCTACTGAGGTACTGAGTAAACCGTTAATAAAATTTAGATGTATTTTTTAGTAATCCTGTCAAGCTTGTGAAATATTTATTAATATAAGTGTATCACCTAAAATAACCTGTACACAGCAGCATTTTTGTCAACAGTCACAAACTGTACCAGCAAAATAATAGGGTAATATGAAAGACCAACAACAGTCTGACTCTAAAGAATTTGTAGGTAACCTCAAGAATGGAATCTGGCTGTTTGGCCTCTCCTCTTGGGTATTTGGCATTACTGACCGCAGTATTGCTTCCTTTGCCGATGGTTATCTATCTGCATTGGATTTAACGCAACTTTTTACGGCTGCTACATTCTTCGTCGCCTGGCTATTTTTGAAGCCAACTTCTAAGGTTTAATCAGCTTGGAGTGCTTCACAGGTAGAACTGGTATGAAAAAATTCATTTATAAAAAAGGTAACTCTGAAAACTCAGAGTTACCTTTTTTTGGCTTTGAATCAAAAACAGAAATTAGGCAAACGCGGCTGTTTTTACATCGTTATTTGCCAAAATTTCTTGTAACTCATCGGCATCTACTGTTTCTTTATCAACCAGCATTTGCGCGATTTGGTCGAGGATGTGGCGGTTATTTACCAACACATCTTTAGCACGGGTATATGCTGTTTCTACTAGTTTGTGAACTTCTTCATCAATAGCAGCAGCAGTCTCTTCCGAGAAGTCACGCTCTGACATGATGTCACGACCGAGGAACATATTGCCTTGCTGACGACCGAGGGCGACAGGGCCGAGTTTATCGCTCATGCCAAATCGGGTAATCATCTGACGGGCTACACGGGCTACTTGTTGTAAGTCGTTGGAAGCACCTGTAGTAACTTCTTCATCACCAAAGATAATTTCTTCAGCAATCCGACCACCCAAAGCTACAGCCATCTGGTTTTCCAGATAAGCGCGGCTGTATAAACCTGTATCCATGCGGTCTTCGCTGGGGGTGAACCAAGTCAAACCACCGGCACGTCCGCGAGGAATAATGCTGATTTTTTGTACTGGGTCATAGTCGGGCATCAATGCACCAACTAAAGCGTGACCAGCTTCGTGATAAGCTACCAGGACTTTGCGTTTTTCGCTCATTACGCGGTCTTTCTTTTCTGGCCCAGCCAACACGCGGTCAATCGCGTCGTTGATTTCGTCCATCGAAATTTCGGTCAGGTTGCGCCGTGCTGCTAAGATTGCGGCTTCGTTTAGCAGGTTGGATAAATCTGCACCGGTAAATCCGGGGGTACGACGAGCGATTTTATCCAAGTCCACATCCTTAGCCAAGGTTTTACCACGGGCGTGAACTTTGAGAATTTCGCTACGTCCGCCGTAGTCGGGACGGTCAACAACAACTTGACGGTCAAAGCGACCAGGACGCAACAAGGCGGCATCGAGTACGTCGGGACGGTTGGTAGCAGCGATAATGATGATGCCAGTGTTACCTTCAAAACCATCCATTTCGGTGAGTAACTGGTTAAGGGTTTGTTCCCGTTCATCGTTACCACCACCTAAACCAGCACCCCGTTGACGACCGACAGCGTCGATTTCATCGATGAAGACGATACAAGGAGCGTTGGACTTAGCTTGTTCAAATAAATCGCGGACGCGGGACGCACCCACACCAACGAACATTTCTACAAACTCAGAACCAGAGATGGAGAAGAAAGGTACGCCTGCTTCCCCGGCTACTGCACGAGCTAGGAGGGTTTTACCTGTACCTGGAGGCCCTACTAACAAAACACCTTTAGGAATTTTCGCACCGACAGCAGTAAAGCGATCGGCGTTTTTAAGAAAGTCTACGACTTCGTTTAGTTCTAATTTTGCTTGGTCAATCCCCGCAACATCACCAAAGGTAACTTGGGTTTGTGGCTCCATTTGCACTCTGGCTTTGGATTTGCCAAAGTTCATGGCTTGGCTACCAGGGCCACTTTGGGCGCGACGGAGTAAGAAGAATAAGCCCACCAGAAGTAATACAGGGAAAAATAAGCTGCTTAATGCTTTAAACCAAAATCCTTCATCGGTTTGTGGCAAAACAGTAATATCAACGCCTCTTGCAGTCAGAGTATTAATTAATTCTGGATCGTTGACTAAAGTAACAAGTTTTTTACTAGGGTCATATTTGGGTGTGACTAGTGCCGTGGAACGGTCTGCACTCAAACTAACTCTTTCTACTCTGCCTTTTTCAACTTCTTGAATAAACTGGCTATAGCGCCATGATTCCCGACTTTGGGGTTGTTTTTCAAAAAAAGCTGTGCCAAGCGCAATTACAACAATAAATAGCAGCGCGTACAGCCCCGCATTTCTCCATCTTTTATTCACCGAGGTTTATCCTCCCGTATTTTTGTGCGTAGGGCATTATTAGAATTATGTTAACTTATCTTAACGTATACCAAAATGATACATCTGTCATGCTAAGAATAGTTCCCTAAGTTTTTGCAAGCGTGGATGGTAGGGATCATATTGTAACGATTCTGTGGGCTGGTAAACGGTATGTATGGGAATAACTTCCACCACACTATTAGTGTAGGCGATCGCTTCAAAACCGTTGACTAGCTCAGATGTCCAAGGCTCCTCCCGCACCGTTTGTTGATGAGTTTGCAGCCAGTGGATTAGCTGCTGTCGTCCAATCCCCGGTAAAATTCCCTCTGTTAAAGGTGGTGTCCACCAACTCCCATTTTGCCATCCCCAAAGGTTGCCTGTGGTGGTTTCTAGCCAATTTCCGGCTGTATTCACTAAAATTGCTTCTTGGGAGTTTAACTTTGCCGCATAAGTTTTAGCCATCCACGCACTCAGATAGTTACCAGTTTTATGAGAAGGCAAACTACGATATATTTCTGGTTCAGCAATGGTGCAAGATACGCCATATTTTTGGATTTCTAATAAATTCTGGGGTAAATACCTGCCAATTATCCATTCCCTACCATCAGGAAAAATAGTGATTCTGAGAACGGGGAAATGAGTTAACAGTATTTCTGCACCTTGGCGGATACGGTTCCAGTCTGGTTGTTCCCAAGCGAAAGATCGAATGGAAGTGTGGAGGCGATCGCAGTGTGCCTGCCAACTAGTTAAACTATGATCGAGAGAATGCCCATAAATTCGCAGTGTGGTAAAAATAGTTGCCCCATAAAGTAACCCAGGATCATAAATATCTAACTCCAAGGTTTGGGAATTAATTAGCTTACCGTTGTACCAGAACATTTTGGGGATTGAGGGAGTAGGGGGAGCAGGGGGAGCAGGGGGAGCAGGGGAAGCAGGGGGAGCAGGGGAGCAGGGGAAGCAGGGGAAGCAAAGAAGAATTACTATTGACTATTGACTATTGACCAATGACAACTGACAACTGTACAGACGCGATTAATCGCGTCTCTGACTAATCTTTTGGTGGAAACATAATCCTAGTAACCCCTTCAGGGGTAGTGATGAATTTTCCTCCTAACTTTTCAATTTCACTAATCGCTCTTTTACGTGTTGTGTCATCTACTTGATTATTTAATATCATTGCCCAAGTAGAAATTTGTGCATACTTACTGTTAGGATTTTGTTTAAGAAAATTAGCTGTCCTCAAAGATGTGAGGGCTATATGTTTGCTTTCTTCATCTGTATAGTTACTAGCCCAGCTTGCGGCGGTGGCAAAAGAATGTTGAGCAGCTTGAGCGTTTCCTAGAAAAAGTAACTCATCAATTCCTTTAAAGCGCCATACGTGATATGACTTTTCAGGAAGCTGAGGTTTTAGAGATTTTAAGCCTTTTTCCATCAATGCAATGGAGCGTTCTGGCATAGCAGCATAAAGAGAAATACTAGTGGAAAGGCTAATATAAACGTCTAAAAATCTTGGGTCACGCTCTATAATTACTTCAAAATATTCTGGACTGAGGCTGTAACCTGTTTTAGCTCTGATTTCTTCGTCGCCAAAATATTGTAAAAAATTTAAATATACCCAATTAGCCATTAAGTTATCGTAGCCAAAACTGGGTGTTTTTTTGAGTAAATTGAGTCTCAGTTTCTCTGCTTGAATATCTTTTTCCAGTGTTGCTAGAGAAGTGTCTTGTTGATTCTTCAGTACCTTTTGTAATCGCGGAGATTGTATCCAGCTAATGGTTAACGCACATAAGCAGACTACACAAGGAGCAAGAATAGATTGACGAGACAGTATCATGATATTTCTAGTTTTCTTTCCTATAAGTAGTTTGCCCGTAAAAACATTTAACTTTATATCAGTTTGAAAAAAGAATACAAACAATCTAGGACTTACGTATGAAAACGAAAGATCAAGGGTTTGGAGAAGGGTATAGGGGTATAAATGTGTGAAACCCTTACACCCTTACACCTGGTCTCAACAGATAACCCTTGTACGTAAGCCCTACAGTATATTTATTAGGGAACGGTCGTCAGCCTCTACAGTCATCTGGATGTTACAAAAATTAGGGAAAATTAGTATTATTTTTAGCTTGCTGTACGCTTAGTTCAGCAGGCGCTAATGCTTGGCTACGCTAATGGCACTCACCACGAGCTTGATCCCAAGATACCAATCCAAGATAGGATGGACGTTGATTTACGTATTCTTTTACATAATGCTTATGAAGCGCTATTGGTCACGTCTGCTTGCCCTTGTCCTAGTTGTAGCTATTGGTTTAGTAGGCTGCGGTAGTCCAGATAGTTTGACAGGTGATTATCGCCAAGATACTTTGGCTGTCGTCAATACGTTGAGACAAGCTCTAGAGATAACAGAAGATTCACCAGACAAAGCTGCACTCCAAGCAGAGGCTCGGCAAAAAATAAATGATTTTTCTGCTCGCTATCAAAGGGTTAACTCTGTTTCTGGTCTGAATTCCTTTACAACTATGCGAACAGCTCTCAATTCCCTAGCTGGACACTACAGTTCTTATCCGAATCGACCTGTACCACAAAAGCTTAAGAGTCGTTTAGAGCAAGAGTTCAAGCAGGTAGAGTCAGCACTAAAACGGGGTGCTTAACTATCTACTATCTTAGTTTGCACAGTCAAGAGTCAAAACTAGCGGCTCTTGACTAGAGTAATTAAAAATTCTAAATTTCTCAAATATTTACAATATTTATATGACTTACGCACCCAGATTTTCTGTTGAGGACGGGTGTAAAGGTAGGGGTGTAAGGGTGTAAGGGTTTAAAACATCTATTTTGAATTGATTTATACCTCTATACCCCTAATTTATTGCTGATTAGACCAACAAATATCCCATTGGTAGGATGTTGTTGCTTAGGTAGTTTTAATAATTTAACAGAATACAACATTTGATTACATAAACATAGGTTTTAGTATTCAAGCGGCAAAAGTTTTTTTTGGCGCATAAAATTTGATACATATTCATCCCAGTTACTTAAATTGGGATGAAGTTTGATTTGTCCTTTTGATGTCCAATATGTCTAACCGTCCCTTGAATCATGTAAGAATAAGATTACTTTACCGACAGCTAGTAACAGCAATTTTCACTAGCAGCCTTTTGCTTCCCTATTTGGGGATAGAACCAGTCCAGGCACAGGTAACAGAATTTTGCCAGATATCATCAACAGCAGCACAAACAAAAGAAAAGCTACGTTTATCGGCGCTCAAAGGCAATCAAGATGCGCGAAAACGCTATCAAGGACTAATCAAACAACAGGCTCAGGAATTACAAAAATGTCGTAGTCGCACATGGCCGAACATCCAAGCCGTATGGTTACGTTTATATCCTTGCGATATGAAACCAGGGGCTATAGACCAAATTATGGATCGGATGGTTAATCGTGGCTATAACGAAGTTTATCTAGAGGTATTCTACGATGGGCGAGTGTTGTTACCCGCATCTGCTAACCCGACAGTTTGGCCGTCTGTGATTCGCACAAAGGGCGCAGAAAAAGTTGATTTACTAGCTACAGCAATTCAAAAAGGACGACAACGGGGCTTAAAAGTCTACGGTTGGTTGTATACGAATAATTTTGGTTATAATTATGCACTGCGGCGAGATAGGGAAGGTGCGATCGCTCGCAATGGTAAAGGTCAAACTAGTTTATACGTTGTCGATAATGGGTCTCAAGTCTTCATTGACCCATACAACGAACAAGCCAAACGCGACTACTATCGCATGGTTCAAGAAATAGTCCGCCGTCGTCCAGATGGTTTGTTGTTTGACTATGTGCGTTACCCACGCCAAGCAGGTAGTAATTCTATTGCTACTAAAGTTGCAGATTTGTGGTTGTATACGGAGGCTACCCAAGCAGCTTTATTTCGTCGCGCCCAGAATAAGAAGGGGTTGGAGTTAATTCGTCGCTTTTTGAGCCAAGGTTATGTCACCCCAGCAGATATCAACGATGTTGATCAACTTTATCCTCAAGAGGGTGAACCTATGTGGCAAGGTCGCATTGTACCACCACAGCAGAAGTCATTAATGACACCCACAGCTAGACAACCAATTTTACAAATGGATTTGTGGCTATTGGCGATCGCTCATTCTATGCAGGGTATTATAGATTTTGTCTCTTTAGCTACCCACCCAGCCAAACAAATCAATATTCCTACTGGTGTTGTCTTTTTCCCTGATGGCAATCAAACAGTAGGACAAGGTTATGATTCTCGCTTGCAACCTTGGGATAAATTCCCTAATTCCTTACAATGGCATCCCATGTCTTATGCTACCTGCGGCAATGTCAATTGTATTGTGGAGCAAGTACAGCGAGTCTTAAGCATGGCTCAACCAGGGACAAAGATTATTCCGGCGTTAGCGGGGAACTGGGGAGAATCAGTCAGTAATCGTCCTCCCCTAGAAGTACAAATGCAGGCGCTACGACCATTTGCATCTAAACTCAAGGGTGTAAGCCATTTTGCTTATTCTTGGCAGTATCCAGAACATGATAGCGATCGCAAATCTTGCCGTAATTAATCATTTGTAATTGTGATAGATTTACCCACACCAATCACCTAGCTGTGTCGCTAAGAAATAGCGTACATGATCGACAAAGGAAACTCCTGATTGTCTGGTTCCATGTCCCATACCAGGGACGACATAACAATCACCATCGGGGAATTTTTGCGCGCAAGCACGAGCATCTTTTATTTTGACAATGGAATCATTAGCACCTACTAAAAAGCGGACTCGACGGTGTGAATCGACTTGTTGAATATAGTTCATGGGGTTGCAATCCCAAGCATATTCATCTTGATATTTAAGATTTTTCGTTAATCGTAAAAGCTGGAATAAAGGGGCTAAATCTGGCTGTAATCGTTGCAATAGTGATTCTGCTAATCCACCCAAGGGAGAGGCTGCTAAGTCTGGTAAAAATGGACGACCCCAACTTTTAGCGAAGGATGGGAGGTCTGCATGACCAATGGTTCCGAGTAATCTATCCCCTAAACTATTAGCGGTGAAAGCGTATGCAGACAGCAATACCCCCATACTCACTCCAAATAATGCCAGTCGTGAGTCAGTGAGTCCGTAGCGATCGCCACAAAATTCTCTGATTTTGCTAATATCACGGGCGGTTGTGCGAAAAATAGACAAAAATAGCGCCGTATCAAAGGGAATACCTCTGTCTATTAATGGCTTAATTTCGTTCTGTACTAAGGTTGTGGAGGTACGTACTAAGCTACGTTCCCCTGATAATGGTGGATCAAATAAAGCTACAGCAATCCCCATTTCTGTGAGTGTAGGGACAATGAAAGCATTCCAACCATAGGGCGCACACATCCCTTGCAAACCAATAACTAGGGGTGTTTCTTGTCGCGGTCGATGATGGGGAAGAAACACCGCCACAGGGAAGCCACTCAAGCGCTCATCAATATCACCTACTCCAGTATAAGGAAAAGGTTCATCGAACCAATAGCGATCGCCATTCACACCATTAAAATTAATCGTATCCGGGCTATAAATGGTCATAAGTAAATAACAGTAGTAATAACTAAAACTACTTAACTCAGGAAATACCAAAATATAAATTATCCAAAATTGATGGTTTGGTAGGGTGCGTCAGTATGAATACTTTCTAAGTATAGTTAGGTTCTATCACACTGACGCACCCTACACTCCTACAACCAATTACCAATTACCCATCACTTCGTTTCCATCCAGTTTTCCCCTGCACGTACATCAACCACTAACGGCACACTTAACTTAACTGCATTTTCCATCACTGATTTAATTTGTGGTTGTAATTCTGCCCATTCTTGGGGAGGAACTTCAAAGACTAATTCATCGTGGACTTGTAACAGTAACCGCGCTTGATATTTCTTGAGAACTTCATGAATCTGCACCATTGCGATTTTGATAATATCAGCACTAGAACCTTGAATAGGGGCATTAGCAGCAGACCGCAATAAACCAGCATCTTTAGCACCTAAATTTTTCAATTTGCTTAAATCAATATCTTCTGGGTTGCTACCTTTTAAGTTAAGCAAACTTGTGCTATCAAAATTAAAATACCGCCGCCGACCGAGTATCGTCTCAACATAACCAAGAGATATCGCTTGTTTTTTCACTCCTTCCAAATAAGCAAAGATTTTGGCGTAGCGTTCGTTAAATCTTTTAATAAATTCGTTCGCTACATTTTTATCTATTCCCGTTGAACGAGAAAATTTTAAAGAACCCATACCATAAATCACACCAAAGTTAATAGTTTTGGCTATTCTGCGCTCATCTGAATTGATATCATCTTTTTCAAAAACTAATTTGGCGGTGACTGTATGAATATCTTCATTCTGCTGATAGGCTTGCACTAATAACGGTTCTTGACTCAAATGAGCCAAAATTCGTAACTCAATTTGTGAGTAATCAGCCGCCGCCATTAACCAACCTGATTTTGGTAAAAATGCCTTGCGAATTTGCCGACTAAAAGCCGTACGAATGGGGATGTTTTGTAAATTAGGATTAGATGAAGATAGCCTACCAGTTGACGTTGCTGTTTGATTAAAATCTGTATGTACTCGTTGAGTGTCTGGACGTACCAATGCTGGCAAAGCATCTACATAAGTAGATTTTAATTTCGATAAAGTACGATACTCAGTAATGGCATTAACAAAGCCTGTTTCATCAACTTCTTGGAGTTTCTCTAAAGTTGCTGCATCTGTAGAGTAACCAGTCTGAATCTTCCGTGAATATTTAGTACTTAATCCCAATTTTTCAAACAATATATAACTCAATTGTTTGGGAGAACCTAAATTAAATTTTTCCCCAGCTAGTTCAGTTGCTTGTTCCTGTAATTTAGCTAAATCTATTTCTAATTGTTGGGATAATTCATGTAGATAAGCTGAATCAATCCGGACACCAGTATATTCTACTGTTGCTAAAACGGATTCTAGCGGCTGTTCTACTTCCCTAAGCAATTTATCCAAATTAGGAGTTTTGGCTAGTTCTTCCCGCAATTTAGCTACAAGTTGGAATGTGGCATAAACTTGTAAACAGCAATAATTAGCTACAGCAGAGATATTTATATCCGCGATAGTTTTACCTTTAGGAACTAAATCTACATAATTTTGAATTGTTAACCCCAAATAACGCTGAGTTAGGTCAGTTAAATTATGGCTAGTATCTGGATTTAAAACATAACTAGCCAACATCGGATCAAATACAACGCCAGTTAAATTAATTCCTTGAACTAGAAAAACTAAACGGTCAAATTTAGCATTTTGAAAAGTCTTCGGATAATCAGCACTTTCTAAAATCGGACGCAGCGCCGTAAGGACAATATCCTGACTTAAATTTTCCCCTTTTGTGTGAGCCAGGGGAATATAAGCACTAGCATCGGCTTCAGTTCCCCAGCAGCAGCCAATCCCTACCAAAGCCGCGTCCCGTGGTTCTAAGCCGCTAGTTTCCGTGTCCCAAGCAACGGGAGTTTCTGGGTTGGTGAATTGTTGTAATATCTGCACCAACTCTATGAGTTTGGCTTCAGTATTAATAATCCGTGGTTGAATTGGTGAAGCTGGTTGATTTTGTTGAATTGCTTGTGTTTCTTCAGCAGTGTAAAAAGCAATATCATCATCTTCAAATTTGGTGGTTTCTATCGCCGCTACTTCAGTTTTTTCTACTTCTACAACTGTGCCACCAAAGCGTCGCTGTAGGTCGTTGATTTGGGATAAGAAACGAGTAAATTCTAGTTTTTCTAAAATAGGAATGAGCAGGCTTTCATCAAATCCTACTAATTTACAATCTTCTAAATTAACTTCTAAGGGTACATCTACAACTATCTTTGCCAAAAATTGCGACTTAGCCGCATCTTCTTTTCCTTCTGCTAGTTTCTTCTGAGTCGCGCCTTTAATTTCATTTAATGCTTTGTACACTCCATCAAGGGAACCATAGGTACTAAGTAACTGAACTGCGGTTTTTTCCCCGATACCTCTCACACCGGGAATATTATCTGATTTATCGCCACAGAGGGCTTTAAAATCAACAACCTGAGTAGGTAAGACACCTAATCTTTCTTTAACTTGTTCAGTGCTAACTTCCGTAATGCTGTTGGTAGAACGTTTGAGCGCATCAGGACTGAAGTTTAAGACAGTGATTTCTTTTTCGGGATCTACTAATTGAAACAAATCGCGATCGCCTGTCAAAATTTTTACCTTATACCCCTCGGCGGTGGCTTTTTGTGCCAAGGTTCCTAAAACATCATCAGCTTCATAACCGGGGGCTGTATAAATTGGTAGGTTGAAGCCTTCCAGTAATTCATGGAGGTTTTTTAAATCAGGGACAAAATCCTCTGGCGTTCCGGGGCGATCAGCTTTATAGGTATCGTCGGCTTCGTGGCGGAAAGTTGGTAAACCCAAATCAAAAGCGATCGCCATTGCTTGCGGTTGTTGTGTAGCCATAACTTCCAGTAAAGACTTTAGAAAGCCAAAGCAAACACTGGTAGGAATACCTGTCTTAGTACGCAGCCCACCATCCCGTCCTTTAGCAAAGGCAAAGTATGAACGGAAAGCCAGGGAGTGTCCATCTACAAGGATGAACGTGGGGCGTGTAGTAGTTGTAGTTACAGAAGGAGAGTTTTCAGACATAGCCTTATTTTAGCCAAAAGCTTTACGCAAAAAGCAATACAAAAACTTGGATTAATATTTATCAAAGCTTCTCAACGCAAGATATAGTGCTTCTCGTTTGTATGGGATGCACTCTAACCTCTCTCCTCGCGTTGGCTGAGGTGTACACACAAGCACTATCTGTAATGCTTTTAAGCGTTATAGACCGCTTAACTTTCAGTAAATCCGACTAATTTAAGTAAAAATACAGAGGTTGAGCATAATTATAAAGCATAAATTATTAAGAGTAATAACACTTGTAAGCTAATACAAGAATGTAACTGAGTTATTAAAAAATACTGAGTCAAATCTCATATACGTGCATCCTAGTGTTTCTTTAACTACCGTAATTTATACATTTTTTAAATACTTAACAGAATCTCCCCTGACTAACAAAGTTATCTTTAACAAGGTTAGATCAGGGTGGATTACTTGCGTATTTATACATAATTAAGGTTGGGTAAACAATATTAAAATTACAAGCATATTGAGATTGATAACTGTATTAGCTTAATTTTTCTCATTACCAAGCATCTAACACCAAAAGTTATGAACCTAAAATTATATACTCAAACTAGCTCAAATCCAGCAGCAATCACCTCAAGCATTGTCTTTATTGATACGGCAGTTACAGACTACGAAAGTTTAATTGCTGGTGTTAAACCAGGTAATCAGGTCTTCATTCTTGACCCCAACATTGATGGGGTGGAACAAATCACCAGAGCTTTGCAAGGTTGGGAATATAACTCAGTTCACATTGTCTCCCACGGTAGCCAAGCCAGCTTACAACTAGGCTCAACTAGGCTGAATGCCGCTAACTTGCATACCTACACCACCCAATTACAACACTGGCGAGAAAGTTTATCCACAAATGCCGAAATTTTGCTTTACGGTTGCCAAGTGGCATCTGGGGAACAGGGGATGGAGTTTGTTAGACAACTACACCAGCTCACAGGTGCAAATGTTGCTGCTTCCACAGATAAAGTAGGCAGTAGCCAACAGGGGGGAAGTTGGGAATTAGATATCAATGTTGGGCATATATCTACAACATCAGCCATCACAACCGCAGTCCAAATAACTTATCCATCAGTATTAGTATCTTTTGACCCTGCTACTAACTTTGGTGTTGGCTCTGCTCCATTTATACCGACGGTAGGGGACTTCAATAATGATGGCAAGCTGGACTTGGCTGTTTCCAACTTTAATAGTAATAATGTCAGTGTTTTGCTAGGGCAAGGTAATGGCAGTTTCAGTCCAGCCACCAACTTTGGTGTTGCTCTTAATCCCATCTCAGTGAGAATAGGGGACTTCAATAATGATGGCAATTTGGACTTGGCTGTTGTCAATTTTAATAGTAGTAATGTCAGTATTCTGCTAGGGCAAGGTAATGGCAGCTTTGGTACAGCTACCAACTTTGCTGTTGGTTCTGCTCCCCAAGGATTGGCGCTGCAAGACTTGAATAACGATGGCAATCTGGATTTGGTTAGTGCTAATTCTGGCGGTAACAATGTGAGTGTGTTGTTAGGACAAGGCAATGGCAGCTTTGGAGCAGCTACTAACTTTGCTGTTGGTTCTTTTCCTCGTTCAGTAGTAATAAGAGACTTCAATAAAGATGGCAAGTTAGATTTGGCTGTTAGTAACGATAGTAGCAATACCATAAGTATATTGATAGGGGAAGGTAATGGCAGCTTTGGTACAGCTACCAACTTTGCTGTTGGTTCTCTGCCATTGACACTGGGAGTAGGAGACTTTAATGGTGATAACAATCTGGACTTAGTTGTTGCTAACCGAGGTAGCAATAATGTCAGTGTGCTACTAGGACAAGGTAATGGCAGCTTTGGTGCGGCTACCAACTTTGCCGTTGGCGCTAATCCTCGGTCAGTAGTAGTGGCAGACTTCAATGGTGATGGTAAGCAAGACTTGGCTGTTAGTAATCAAAGTAACAATAATGTCAGTATTCTGCTAGGGCAAGGTAATGGCAGTTTTGATACAGCCACCAACTTTGCTGTTGGTTCTGGTCCTTATTCATTAGCATTCGGAGACTTCAATAGTGATGGTAAGCCGGACTTGGCTGTTACTAACCAAAATAGCAATAATGTCAGCATACTACTGAATACTACTAGTTTTTCTTTTCCCCCCACAGTCGCCAACCCCATAACCAACCAAACAGGAACAACAGGCACTGCATTTAACTTCCAAATCCCAGCCAATACATTCAGTGACCCAGGAGACACCCTCACCTACACCGCCACTCTTGGCAATGGTGAACCCCTACCCAGTTGGTTGTCATTCAATCCCGCCACAGGTACATTCACTGGCAACCCCACCAAGAACAATGTGGGTAGCCTCACCATCAAAGTCACAGCTACAGACACCACAAACCTGAGCGTTGAGACTACATTTAATCTCTCAGTTGGTCTACCAGACAACATCATCAACGGTAACGGCAGCAACAACACATTCATTGCCACCACCGCCAAAGACGTATTTACTGGTGACGCTGGCTACGATAACTTTATTACCAACTTTGCCAACTTCCAACAAAATGACTCATTTGACGGCGGAGATGGCAGAGATGCCATTCTCATTCAAGGTGGTGCAAACACCGACACCATCACCTTTAATTTAACTAATCCCAGCAACCAACTAGCCAGCATCCCTGGCACAACTATCACCAACATAGAAACCTTTGACCTAAGAACCTTTGTTGGCACAGTCACTTTTATAGGTGGTAGTGGCAACGATACAATCTATGGTGGCGCTGGTGATGATAACCTCAATGGTGATGCTGGTGATGATAACCTCAATGGAGGTGCTGGTGATGATACCCTCATTGGTGGTGATGGTAATGATATCCTCACAGGTGGTAGTGGTACAAACACCCTGACTGGTGGTGCAGGCAATGACCGATATTACATAGATAACGCCAGCGACGTGATCACTGAAGATATCAATGGTGGTCAAGATGAAGTGTTTGCCACAGTCAGCTACACCTTGGCTGCTAACGTTGAGGCTTTAACCCTCAAAGGTACTGCTGTAAACGGCACAGGCAATGCGAGTAATAACAACATCCGTGGCAATAATCAGGACAATTTACTCGAAGGGTTAGATGGCAATGACAATCTTACGGGTAATGCTGGCAATGATGTGTTGATTGGTGGCAACGGCAATGATACCCTCAATGGCGGTATTGGCAATGATGTGTTGATTGGTGGCGCTGGTAGCGATCGCTTATTCGGTGGTGATGGTGCTGATACATTCGGTTTTGGTACTGGAAACGCCTTTAGTAGTGCTGGTTTTGGCATCGATACCATTGCTGATTTTGCCGTAGGTGTGGATGCCATTGAGTTAGATAAGGCAAGTTTCTCTGCCCTTACTAGTGTAGTTGGTGATGGTTTTAGTGTAGGTAGTGAGTTTGCTAGTGTCAGTAACGATACCTTAGTTGCTACTAGCAATGCGTTGATTGTTTACAGTTTGGGTAGCGGTCGCTTGTTCTATAACCAGAATGGTACTGCTGCGGGTTTGGGTTCTGGCGCTCATTTTGCCACTCTCTCCGGCGCTCCCGCCCTAAATGCTAGTGATTTTGTGATTTTTGAGTCTGGTAATTAACCACAGGTTTAGCGACGCTTTGAAAACCTGATTTTTTCCTAGAAAGCGAGGAAGATTTTTGCCCCTCTCCCCGACCCCCGACGCGGAGAGGTTCATCAAACTCACGTTAAGTCAGCATTATTTTCTTTTTTTTGCGATGAGGAGGGTTAAAAGCCCTCCTTCAATATCTGCGTTAGATCAATTATTGTTCTCAAAACATAAGAATCACAAAAATTATGGCTAACACCGCGCCTCTACTGAACAATACAGGTAATCTCACCTTATCTTTTATTACTGAAGATATTCCTGTTACTAGTAACACTGGTACTCTAGTGTCTGAAATCATCGGTAACTCTATAAGTGACCCAGATGCTAGTGCGCTAAAAGGCATTGCCGTTACCTTCGTTGATAACAGTAACGGTGTTTGGGAATATACCTTGAATAATGGAACTAGTTGGAATGCCTTTGGAACACCATTGCTAAATGCAGCACGGTTACTACCATCAAATGCAAATACTAAAATCCGCTTTCGCCCCAATGCTAACTTTAGTGGCTCTGCTGATATTAACTTTTACGCTTGGGATCAAACAACAGGTACATCAGGTAACACAGCGAATATTTTGGCTGGTAAAGGTGGAACAACTGCCTTCAGTACGGACTATGAAGGAGCCTCCATTACTGTTACCTCTGTTAACGACACAGCACCAACCCTCAACGCCGGGACTCTCACTCTAGCAACTATTAATGAGGATACACCTCTTGTGAGTAACCGGGGTAGTTTACTTGCTGACCTAGTGAGAGGATTAATTAGCGATAGCGACGCAAACCCCCAAGGAATTGCTGTCACAGGAGCAGATAATAGCAACGGTAGTTGGCAATATTCTCTTGATGGCGGTGCTAATTGGCTCAACTTTGGTGCTGTTTCTGATAGCTCAGCTACAGTACTACTTCCTAGTATCAGACTCTATGATGGTTCATTGATTGGCTCACCAACTTCTCAAGGCTGGCTCAAATTTGGTGCTTCGCCTGCTATTACTCTTCCTATACTAGGAAATGTGCTTGGGGTTGGTGGTACTCAGTCTCAGATTAGTGGTGGAACTCAATTAAATAGTAATACTACACCTGCTTCATCACTAGCTGGATTTACAGCCTCAACTGGGACATCCGGTTACAGTAATTACAATGGTTACGCCCCAGTTCTATTTAACCAGTCGTTTCCTGCACTTGACCCCGTAAAAGGCTTCACTATTAGTTTTGATGTGAAAATTAACAGTGAAACCCACACCAGTGATGATAATGGTGATGGCATTCAAGACCGCGCTGGCTTTAGCGTCATTGTTGTTACTAGTGACAAAACCAAAGCAATTGAGTTAGGTTTCTGGACAGATGAAATTTGGGCGCAGAATGCTAGCCCGTTATTTACCCACAGCACCACAGAACGGGCATTTAGAAACACAAGCACAGCAGTTACCCACTATAATTTGGTAGTTGAAAATAATACTTACAAGCTGTTTGCGCCGGATTCATCTACGCCGATTTTAAGTGGCAATCTCCGCGATTACACGGCATTCAACCACACCACTGCTGCACCTTCCCCAATCAATTCTTTACCTTTTGACCCTTACGAAACACCCAATTTCCTTTTCCTCGGTGACAATACAACCTCCGCTAGGTCTTCTATTGACCTCACACGGGTGGAACTGCAAACAAATACGAGAGTTCGCTTTGTCCCCAATGCTGACTATAATGGCCAAGCTAATCTCACCTTCCGCGCCTGGGATGGTTCTAATGGTGTAGCCAGTGGTACTACAGGAGTAAACGCTTCAGTTAATGGCAATGCCACAGCTTTTAGTAGCAATACTCAGACTGTCGGTATCACTATTAATTCTGTTAATGATGCACCGATAGTAGCCAATAGTATTTCTAACCAAACAGCTATAACAGGCACAGCATTTAACTTTCAAATCGCCGCTAACACATTTGCTGATGCAGACTCAGGCGACACCCTCACGTATTCAGCTACCCGCAGCGATGGTAGCCCTCTACCCAGTTGGTTATCTTTTGATGCCGATACGGGCAGATTTACTGGTACTCCTACCACGGATAATTTAGGTAGCATTAGCCTGAGAGTTACTGCTACAGATACAACCAACCTCAGTGTTAACACTATATTTAACCTAGAAATCAGACGGCCAGACAATATCATCAACGGCACCGCCAACAATAATACAATCATAGCTACCAGTGCCAAAGATATATTTGATGGTGGAGATGGAGGTGATATCTTCATTACCAACATCGCCAACCTCAGCCAAAATGACATTCTCAATGGTGGAAATGGACAAGACACAATCATTATTCAAGGTGGCATAAATACGGACACCATCAGCTTTGACTTAAGTAATGTCAACAATCAACTAGCCAGCATTCTTGGCACAACCATCACCAATGTTGAAACCTTTGACCTGAGAAGCTTTGCCGGCACAGTCACTTTTACAGGTGGTAGTGGCAACGATGTAGTCTATGGTGGCGTTGGTAACGATACCCTGACTGGTGGCGCTGGTGATGATAACCTCAATGGAGGTGCTGGTGATGATACCCTCATCGGTGGTGATGGTAATGATATCCTCACAGGTGGTAGTGGTACAAACACCCTGACTGGTGGTGCAGGTAATGACCGTTACTACATAGATAACGCCAGCGATGTTATTCAAGAGGGGGCGGGTGCTGGTCAAGATGAGGTTTTTGCCACAGTCAGCTACACCTTAGCTGCTAATGTCGAGGCTCTGACCCTCAGAGGTACTGCCATACAAGGTACGGGCAATAGCAGTAACAATAACATTAGAGGTAATAATGCTAACAACATTCTGTCTGGTGAAGATGGCAATGACAATCTTACAGGTAATGCTGGCAATGATGTATTGATTGGTGGTCGTGGTAATGATACCCTCAATGGCGGTATTGGCAATGATGAGTTGATTGGTGGCGCTGGTAGCGATCGCTTATTCGGTGGTGCTGGTGCTGATTACTTCAGTTTTGGTAGTCAGGGTAATCCCTTCAACAGTGGTGATTTTGGCATAGATACCATTGCTGATTTTGCAGTTGGCGTGGATGACATTAAGTTAGATAAGGTCAGCTTCTCTGCTCTAACTAGTGTGGTTGGCAATGGTTTTAGTGTAAGTAGTGAGTTTGCTAGTGTAAGTAACGATACCTTAGCGGCAACTAGCAATGGGTTGATTGTTTACAGTTTAGGTAGTGGTCGCTTGTTCTATAACCAAAATGGCAGCGCTGCTGGTTTTGGCACAGGCGCGCAGTTTGCGACTCTCTCCGGTACTCCTATTCTGAGTGCTGATGATTTCTTCATTTTCCAGTCTGTTCAGGAACCTGCTAAAAAAATAGCGTAAGTCCGATGATTACCAAAGAAGGGTTTAACGAACTTCTTAATTTTGGCAAATTTCTCTATTCACACTCCCGTTTTGTGACATAGTGGCGGTAGCGGAACATGGCTTCAAGTTGTGCTTGTATTAGCCAACCGCCAATAAATTCTATTGTCTCGCCACCGGGCATAACGTAGGAAACATCATCAATCAGCCTGGTTTTTCCATTTTCTGGCTGAAATTGATGGCGATGTATCCAAGATTCAAAAGGCCCGGATATTTGGGTGTCGGTAAACAAGCGATATTTGTCGCATTCAGTGTGACGCGCTAACCAAGTTAAAGGTACAGGGCCAAGAAATAATTTAAATTCTGTGATTGCGCCTACTTCTAATCCTCCCTCTCGGCGAACGACTCGTACTGGTTGCCAAGGTGGAGTCAGCAGTTGCAAAATATCCGGTCTTTCATGGAATTTCCAAACTACTTCTGGTGGCGCATTAATGACTGAGGTATGTTGAAAGTGCAGCATGGAAAGAAAAACCTAATATTCAACCTTCGTATTCTGTATCAATTTCGATGTCTAGGGTATCTTCGTCAACCCGCACATATAAGATATTGGGGCGACAACAAACCTGACAATCTTCAATATAAGATTGCTGTCCGCCAGCACTCAAGTCAATAAAGGTTAAGTTTGGTTCCCCACAATAAGCACAGTAAAATTCAGCTGTATTTTGCATTAATTTGTCAGTTGTCAGTTGTCAGTTGTCGGTGGTTTTGGGACTTGGTTTCGTACCTTGCTTATGAACTTACTACCTTGCTTTTTCAAAGTGCAGCAAATAATAATGTTCAAATATTCTTACTACTGACTACCAACCACTGACCACTGACCAGAACTAATTTAATGGCTGTAGTTCTTTGTGAAAATGGCTTGTGGCTTCAGCCAGATGTTTTAGTAGTGTAGACTGTGGCAAAGGCCCTTGCAAGTGGCTCCAAGGTAATATTTGCTCGGTTGACCAATCACTATGGACGTAAAATTCTAAATCGGGGATTTGTCCTTTGAGTTGCTTAAATGCGCGTTTGTAACTACCCAAGGAGTCGCCAAAGTCGCGGGTGAGTTCCAGAAGTTGAGAGATGCGGCGATCGCCTCTGGAGATTAAAGCCTGTATGATAGACCAGTTATAGCTTTCTGGGCGAAAATCTATCCCTTGGGGTTTTAACTGTTTCTGCAAAGATTGTAACCGCTTTTCTGCTTGCCGATTGACCCCATACCATTGAAATGGTGTATGGGCTTTTGGCACAAAGGTACTACAACCCAGTGTTAAGCGCAGTCCTGGTGCAGCTTTTTTTATACTACGCATCATGGTTACAGTTGCGTCTAAGTCTTCTGGTGTTTCCCCTGGTAGTCCCACCATGCCGTAGAGTTTCAAGGCTGTCAAACCGCCGGCTTTAGCATTGATGGCGGCTTGGATAATTTCGTCGTTATGTAGCTTTTTGTTGATGATTTGGCGGATTTTTTCTGAACCACTTTCTACTGCTATGGTAAGCGATCGCGTATCTCGTTTGGCTAAAGTTTTGGCTAACTGTTCTGTTACCGTATTCGTCCGCACCGAAGCGATACTCAGCCGTACATCGTCATACTTTGGCTGACTGATATAATCTAGCAACGTCTCAAATTCTGGATGCTGAGTTACAGATGCACCCAATAACCCCAACCGATTTGTAACTTGTAAACCTTTCTCAATCGCTGGAATTAAGGAATCTGTCAAACTAGCAGTCCTAAAAGGTAAGGTTAGATAACTTGCCATACAAAAGCGGCACATTTCTGGACAACTCCGCACCACCTCCACCATGAAGATATTTTCCCAAGCAGCTTTTTCTGTTACTACAGTCGAAGCTGACAGTGTATTTCCTCGATAAGTCTGCTTCTGTACCACTGGGGGAACTTCCAAGGAAATTGGCTTAATCGAACTTATGACCCCATCTGCTGCTTCATACTCAACCACATACAAACTTGGAACATAAATTCCAGGTACTTGTGCGAGTGCTTGCAGTTGATTTTGCCTAGAAGCATTCCTGACTTCCTTATAAGCCTCAATCAAATTACCCAGCAGATTTTCCCCATCACCCAGCAAAATTACATCAAAAAATTCGGCAAAAGGTTCCGGGTTCGCAGTGAGAACAGGGCCACCACCAAAAACGATGGGATGGGAATCATCACGCAAACTGGCGCGAATAGGAATTTGTAAAGATTCCAGGAGATTTAAAATATTGACATAATCCAACTCCCAAGAAATAGAAAAGCCGACAATTTCTGGTTCTCTAGGAAGTGGTTCGTAAGTATCGGTAAATAAACGACTCACCTGCACATCGCTACGCATTGCCAAAGTCGCCCATACTACCTGATAGCCCAAACTAGTGATACCCACTGTGTACTCATTTGGGAAGGAAAATATCAGTGGTATGGCGTTGGTTTCTGGTGTAGCAGGGGTAAATAACAGGCGTTCAGCGCTAAATAAAGAAGATGTCACAGGAGTTTTATCAAAATATATCTATCTATATTTAATTTTAAGCCATAGAATTATCATGTTAAAAACTAATGTAGTAGCATTGGCAAAGATCACAGGTAATTGTTGCAAAATAATTCCATAGATTAGCCATAAGAAAATACCAGTATTAAAGAATATCAGCATAATGAAAGATACATCTTTAGCTGATTTACTTTGCCATGTTTTAATCATCTGTGGCAAAAAAGAAAAAGTAGTTAATAAAGCGGCAGCGAAACCCAGAACTGTCACAAAATCCATGTAATATAACTCGATAAAATAGTGCTTTATTTTAGGCAAATTTGCCCTTATTCTCAACCATCCTACATTAGGAGACCACAAAATTACAATTTTTGCAGACAATCGCCTCATATAACGTGGGTAATAAGGCAAGAAAAACCCCCCTAACGTAGGGTGGGCATTGCCCACCAAAACCTGTATACAATGGAAACTTTTAAAGTGTCGTGAATAAATCTAGTAACCTATGCAGATAGACAGTATAGCAATGCAACCCAGGTTCTTTACAATTACCGTGAGACTTTGATGAGATAAGATTTAGCCCAAGAATAGCGTCTTGCATCTTTCCGTAGTAAATATTCTGCGGCTTCATGCCGTTTTATCTCATCTCTTGTACCGCGTAATACTCGTTTTATTTCATCATCGATATCTTCAGTTTTAGCACCACGTTGTATGGCTTGTTCAAACCAATAATCACCTTGGGAATAATCGTGACGATCATAAAAAATTGCTCCCATTAAAGTATAGGGTTGATAACTATCAGGATGATACTCCATAGCTTTTCTGGCACAATTTTCAGCATCGCCCAATTTGCTCATATCTCGAAATGCACCACCCCTAGTAACTAAAATTGCTGACTTTAGTTTGCTTTCTTTGATTTTGTCTAAACTCAAATCAGTCACTTTTAAAGACTGTTTTGGCTCATCTGCTTTGCGCCAATAACTGCTAGCTGTGGGAATATGCCATTTATTTCCAGTGCGTTGTAATTCTTGTTCATAAAACTCTGCTTCAAGCTTATAATGCGCAATAGCTATTTTTCCATGACGAGATAACTTTTCTTCTTCTTGCAGCTTAATTACTAACAAAGGATCTAATCTTTCTCCTTTCTCTAGTTTGAGCATAATTGTATAAAATGGTTCAATTGGCAGCAAGGGATCTACTAATCCATATGTTCTTTTCAGTTCTGCAAAGTGTTGTTGTTGAGCCAAATTAATGATATCGTCACGCCCATGACTCTTCAGCCATATAATTTCTAAATCATTAAGTAACTCTCCCAAATTTATCTTTAATTTCAGAGTAGAGATATATTTTTCATCTGCAATTTGTATAGTCTCAGTCAGCTTGCGTTTTTTCAGGAAGTTGATATCCTGATCAGATAGATAGTTCCCTCCCTCAATTATTTTTAAGACTTTATACAGATGACTTTTAGGCGAGGAATCACTATATTGATTGGCTTTATATTTAACTTTCAAGATAGCAAATTCTTGTGCTTGTTCCAACTCTTGAAGAATAGCAATTGTTTCGATGAATCCTTGCTGTTTTAACCACTTAATTTCTTGATCAATTAGCTTACCCTGAGCCTCAATTTTCAGGAGAATTTTATATAGAGTATCGGATAGAGATTTATCTTGATATTTACTAGCTTGATACTTAGATTTGAGCGCAGAAAATTCAGCTTCTTTTGCTGACTCTTGTTGTTTAAAAATTTCTACTGTCTCCCAAAGCTGGTGATTGATTAGCCAGTTATACTCATCATCATTTAACCTTTCAGATAAATCTAATTTTTTGAGTATTTTATATAATGTGTCATGAGGATATACGTTTTGATATTGATGGGCTTTGTATTTATATTTAAGATGGGTAAATTGTTTTATTTCTTGAGCAATGGTGTCTGTATCGGCGAGACCATTTACTCTCAACCATTGACTTTCTGAATCAGTAAGCAGATTTCCTGATTCCAGTTTTAAAACTATACAATATAGATTACTAGATTGCCAAGGAAGATTATGTTTTTTAGCTTTGTATTTAGACTTTAGCTGAGAAAATTCGACCTCTAAATTTATCAATTCTTGTTGTCTACGTTGCTGTTCTTTCTGGATAAATTTTAACGTTGTATCTAACTTAGATTCCCTCAACCAATTAAATTCTAAATCACTGAGTTCAATACCCAAGTCAGTTTTTCGTAAGATACAATACAATGGGCTACAGGAAGACGAATCTTGATATTCAGTCGCTGCGTATTTAGATTTTAGTGCAGCAAAGTGTTTTAAGCGATTTTGAGAATCTGGTTTCATTTTTATAGTACGTAGTAACGCAATTGCTTATGCGTATTTTTTAATACTATTAATTTACCCAGAAAAAAGGGCGAGTCAGACACCCACCCAGTAAAAAAGTACTATTTAAAATTGCAAAGGAATTGTCATAGCACCTTACACTGTCCGTGATGGCGTAACAAATGATCGCACAATACCAGCGCTACCATTGCTTCCACCATCGGGACTGCACGGGGTAGGACACAGGGATCATGTCTGCCTTTGGCGGCTAATAGGGTTTCTTCGCCTTCACGAGTAACTGTTTTTTGCTCTTTTCTAATTGTGGCTGTGGGTTTAAAAGCAACTCGCAAAATGATATTCTCGCCGTTGGCAATACCGCCTTGAATGCCACCAGAACGGTTGGTTACTGTGCGAATCTCACCGTTTTCATCAATATAATATTCGTCGTTATGCTCAAATCCTGTGAGTAGAGTACCAGCAAAACCTGAACCGATTTCAAAACCTTTGCTAGCAGGTAAAGACATCACAGCTTTGGCGATATCTGCTTCCAATTTATCGAATACAGGTTCACCCAAGCCTTTAGGAACATTCCGCGCTACGCATTCCACTACACCGCCGATAGAATCCCCTTGTCTACCTGTTTGTTCGATTAATTCAATCATGCGGTCTGCTAATTCGCCATCAGGACAACGAACAATGTTGCTTTCCACTTGGTCTAAGGTGACGGTATTGGGATCTACAACACCTTCCAAGTCTTTGATACGTTTGACGTAGCCTATAACCTCTACATTAGCAACTTGCCGGAGGATTTTTTTAGCGATCGCACCTGCGGCTACTCTACCAATTGTCTCCCGCGCTGAGGATCTACCGCCGCCTTGCCAATTCCGAATCCCATATTTAGCATCATAAGTTGCATCAGCATGGGAAGGACGATACTTTTGCGCCATCTCATCGTAATCTTGGGGACGAGTATCTTTATTTCGCACCAAAATTGATATTGGCGTTCCCAGAGTTTTGCCTTCATAGACTCCAGACAAAATCTCGCAGGTGTCTGCTTCCTTACGAGGTGTTGTAATCTTACTCTGTCCGGGTCGTCTGCGGTCTAACTCTAGTTGAATTTCCTCAGGAGAAATTTCGAGTAGCGGGGGACAGCCGTCAATCACAACCCCCACACCTCCGCCATGTGACTCGCCAAAAGTAGTGATCCGAAACAGATGTCCAAAAGTATTGCCCATGATCTTGAGGAAAAAGGAAGCGGCTTATGTATTGTACCTAGAGTTTTCGTAAAAATTAATCTTTGTGCTTGTACTTTTTTTTCGTAATATTGAGCAAAGAAGTTTCTTGACATTTATGCTATCTATATATTTTAGTAATGGGAAATGCTAAGGAAGCAGGGTTATGAGGAGTAAAATTAAGAAGTAATTATCCCCAATCCCCAATCCCCAGTCCCTATTTCCAAACTAGAAGCATCTAGCCATATATCTGTTAATAATAGAAAAGTAAGTTTTTTCAGGAATTGCGATGATTACTCCGCAGCAGGTTGAAGCAATGATCAAGGCGGAACTGCCAGACGCGCAGGTTCAGGTGCAAGACTTGACCGGTGGCGGCGACCATTATCAGGTGACTGTAGTCTCATCGCAGTTTGCAGGTAAGAGACTTGTGCAACAACATCAGTTAGTTTATGGTGCATTGCGGCAAGCTATGTCAACAGAAGCCATCCACGCCTTAGCATTGAAAACATACACTCCCGAAACTAGTCAATAGTCCATAGTCAACAGTAAGAAATCAATGACTAATGGCTAATGACTAACTAACTAATGACTAATAACTAATCACAAAACTAGGACATACAAAAGCCATGACACAGGAAACCAGCGAAAAAATTAGTAATTTAATAACACAAAATAAAATTATGGTTTTCATGAAGGGAACCAAATTGATGCCTCAGTGCGGCTTCTCTAACAATGTTGTGCAGATTCTCAATACTTTGGGTGTTCCTTTTGAGACTATCAACGTTTTAGAAGACCAAGAAATTCGTCAGGGTATTAAAGAATATTCCAACTGGCCGACAATTCCCCAAGTTTATATCAATGGTGAATTTATCGGTGGTTCCGATATTTTGATTGAACTTTACCAAAAAGGTGAGTTACAGCAATTAGTGGAAGTCGCTTTAGCTTCTTAGTATTCTGGGAAAAAGGGATTCAAAACCCTAATCATATACAAATGTAGTGGGAGTTCAATAAATTTGGATGAACCCCTCTCCATACCTCTCCCCGCTTCGGGGAGAGGCTTAAAACTCTGATTTTTTACTTAGTTATAGATTTTGAACAGCCTTCTCTGCGGGACAACACACCCTACCCACTGAGTAGTTTTATTTACGTACCTGGCTAACTAGGTGAGTGAGTTCTGGTAATATCAGTTTTTCCATACCTAAACGCACGGCGTTGCTGGAACCGGGAAGGGAGAAGATTAATTGATTTTGATATACGCCTGCAATAGCACGAGAGGCGATCGCTCGTGAGCCAATTTCTTGATAACTTAAATATCTAAATATTTCCCCAAATCCGGGTAGGGTTTTCTCTAATAGTTTTTCAATAGCATCATAAGTAGTATCTCTCGGTGCAATACCTGTACCACCATTAAAAATTACCGCATCTAAATTAGAATTCTGACTCAATAATGCCAACTGTGCTTGGATTTGTGCTGGTTCATCGGGAATAATTGCGTAGGTTTCTACAGTATAATTTGCATCGATTAGTAACTGTTGAATGAGAAGACCGCTTTTATCTGTCTCTGGGGTACGTGTATCGCTCACAGTAATAACCGCACAATTTACCGTTATTCCTGGTGTATCTGGATGAGGTTTTTCCATTATGTGTAGGGAGGATAAGTCAATAGTCAATAGTCAATAGTCCAAAACTCTCTTGACCGTTGACCGTTGACCCTTACGGGTTCGATAGTTGCTTTCCGACGCAAGGCGACAGGAACGCACTATCTCACTGTTGACCGTTGACTTTTAAGATTTACTGAATCCTAAATCGTTTTCTTGGGCGTAACGTTCCATAAATCTGATGAAACGCTCCCATTCTTGGGCTGATTTCATCACATAAACAGCCTCTACTCCTTCAGGTCTACCGTTGACAAATTTACCCTTAACCTCACGGGTGATAATTTCTCCTTCTTCGTCAATTAAATACATCCCGGTAATATCTTCAGTAGTACCTTGGTCTAAAATTTTAGGATTTGTAAAAATAAAAGTTGCTGTACCAGTGTCACCTGTGCGCGATCGCGTCAAACGTACTTCTGGAATTACTTCTTCATCGAGTCCTCTAGAAAACTGGATTTTTGCCATGATGTAAGTATTTAAAGTTTTATGATGCCAATTTAATATTCTCTCATCATTTAGAACTCAAAAGACTGCGGATTGGGGATTGGGGATTGGGGACTGGGGATTGGGGATTGGGGATTGGGGACTGGGGATTGGGGATTGGGGACTGGGTTAAAAACCCCTAAACCCCTTACACCCTTACACCCCTAAACCCTTACACCCCTAATTCATAACGGCTAATGCACCAGCGATCGCACTAGCGACTAGAGAAGAGAAAGCTGTACCAAATAGCCACCAGGCGGCGCTAGCAACGGTTTTTCTGGTTTCTTCTACTTGTTGTCTAGCTTGCTGTCTCACGGCTTTGATGCGTTTTTGTGCTTCTTGTTGGATGCGTCCGGCGCGATGTAGGACGCTATCCCGTGCGGCTTCGATTTGGTCGATGATGCGGTTAACATCTTCCCTGGAGATATCCTCACGGGAACTGAGAACTGCAACTAGGGTATCACGGTCAAATTGACTGAGGCGATCGCGTAAGGCTTCAAATCCAGCTTGTGGGTCATCAAATAATTTAGCAAAGTCCTGACGGATACCTTCATAGTTGAGTTCTGGACGATCCAGGGAGTTGAGATAGTTGCGAATCTTGTCAAAGACTTGGTCAATTGCTGACTGTAACTGATGCTGAATCTGCTGCACTTGCTCGGTAATGGTGTTGCGGACTGACTCAATTTGATCGGCGATGCGGTTGGCTTCTTCCTCTGAGATGTCTTCCCGTTGGGAGAGTAAAGCCACAATTGTTGCATGGTCGAACTTAGAAACGCGATCGCCTAAACTACCAATTCCCAAGCGTGGATCTCGCAAGAGTAATTGTAAATCGCTTTTGATTCCTTCTGGGTTCAGCTCCTCTTTGTTGGTTTGACGTAAATAATCTTCTAGACCGGCTTCAAAGTCTACAACCCTTTGAGTAGCACGTTTAGCAAAACGGCGGGGCGCTCTGATAATATCCCTAATAGCGTCTTGTAGTTGATCAATAATCCCATTAACTTGGTCTTCGCTCAAGTTTTGCTGTTGGCTGAGGATTTTGACTAAGGTTTCTCTGTCAATTTGAGATAACCGATGTCTCAACGCCACCGCACCTTCTTTCGGGTCAGTGAGTAAAGTTGCCAAATCTTGCCTAATACCTTCAGGGTCGAGTTCTTCTAGGTTAGTATTGCGGAGATAGTTGGCGATCGCTGTGGTAGTTTTTTCGTATTGTGCTTTAGTTTGGTCTACCACGGCTTGGGGTGCTTGTAGAACGCTATCTCTAACAGCTTCTACCTGATCGATAATTTGATTAATTTGCGCCTCACTTAAGTCTTGACGCTGATTGAGCAACTGTACTAAGGTATCACGGTCAAATTGAGATAAGCGCGATCGTACAAGATTAATTCCCACTTGGGGGTCTTCTAATAACACTCGCAAATCCCGCTTAATTGCGTCAGGATTTAACTCTTCTTTCTTGGTGTGACGCAGATATTCCTCTACCTTTTGCCATAGTTCATTGGCTTTGGTGGTTGCTTGTTCTTGGGTTTCTCTGGCTTGATTGAGAAAATTATCGCGGATGCCTTCGAGTTGACTAACAATATTATTAGCCTCTGCTTCACTGAAATCTTGGCGTTGCAACAATACTTGTACAAAGGCTTCTCGGTCAAATTCTTGCAAGCGAGTATTGATATCTGCAAACTCCTGTCCTGCTTCTGTTAACAAATTACCAAAATCTCGGTTAATTGCCTCAGAATTCAGTTCTGGTTTACCAGTAGCACGGAGATAATTTTCGATACGGCTGCGGATTTCTCTACCTTTTTCGACTTTCTCCGATTGCTGGACTGTTTCTAAAACTTGCTGACGGATACTCTCCATGTCTTGAGCAATTTCTTTCACCTTGGCTTCCGTCAGGTCGCCTCGTTGTGTCAGCCAGTTAGTAAAATCATTTGAGTTTAATTGTTCAATTTGCTGGCGGATATTTGTAGGATCTGCCTGTGGGTCGTAGATGACATCCGGAAATTCATTTCTAATAGTGAGGCGGTTGAAGTGCCAAGGAAAAGAATTGCGGATATAGTCTTCTACGTCTGTTTTGATCGTGTTATCACTTGGGGGTGAGAATCTGTGACTAATTTGCTCAGTAGTTTTCTCTCGAATCTGTTGCAATTGTTTGGTGATTCTCTCGACATCGATATCTTGAACTTTATCTCGTAACTGTTGCAGTTGATTGGTAATTCTGTCTACATCGATATCAGAAACATCTACCCGATCTAGTACTGCTGGTACGGCGGCGCTGATACCATATTTCACCGCTTGCTGCATCATCCCATTTCTACCATTACCGTTTTTCCTAGATGTCACTAGTTGTTGCAAACGTTCACCCAAATCTTCAGACTTTAACTCTTCTGGTGTGGCAGATTGCAGTAAATTAATTACTTGTTCTGTGGGATTTCTGCGATGGGAAACTTGCTGCCAAGCTGCTTGTAATTGGTCAGCAATTTGGTTGATATTAGCTGGGGATAAATTGGTGCGATCGCTAATTAAATCGACAAATGTTTGGCGATTCACATTTTGTAGTAAATCACTATCACCGAGGGATTGCCAATCTACATCAGCTAATATTTTGTCAAACTGACTGCGGATTTCGTTTAAGTTTAGTGGTGGTAATTGTAGTGCCGATAAAGAACTTTGCAGGGTATTTTTAATCGCATCCTGGTCAAAACCTGCGGTTAATTCGCGCCGGACTGCGGCTGTAATATCTTCTGCTGTGGATACCATTTGGCTTCTAGTTGTTGCTGCACCAATAGCGCTAGTAGCCGTCCCTGTTAGAGCTTGTAACCCTGAGCTAACTGTGCTGATAATTGAACCTAGAAAGGAACCTAAGGCGGAAGAACCCAACCAAATGATTAAAAAGAAGTAGGTAGACCAAATGACCACACCACTAATTACCCCTAAGGTTGTATTGGCGATCAAGCTCAATTTTACTGCTAAGAAAGTGGCTGCGAATAAAGCAATACTGGCTGTGACTATTGCCCAACTACCAACTTTTGCTTCTACTTCTCTAACTTGCTTACCAAAACTTTCTGAGTCGTCGTCATCATCACTATAGGGATTTCTGCCGTAAGTAGAAATGCCAACGGCAACAGAAAGATTAGTTAATAGTAAATGGAAGGCGATCGCCATCAGAGTACCAGCCAATAAAGCCACTAAAATTTTCGTCCCAGAAAAACTAATAGGGACTGCTGTAGGAGCTATTACTTCCGGCAATTTATTTGTGCCTGCTATTCCCAAGGAGAACCAGGAATAAATTAAAAAACTATCCAAATTGTAGAACATAGGATTCTTATACCTTACGTCCGATAGATGAAATACCCATTACTTTATAAAGGGCTTATCTCTTAGCTTAGTTATTGTTGGTAATGCTCTACACTTTCGCAGGTAATAACCACATTTATCAAAGGTTATATCTTTTGTTTAGCTATTCAGACAATGAAGATAATTATCTTTGCACTTATAAATATGGGCTAAGACTATAAAAGTCAGATTTGATTTCTACAAAAATCAAAATAGTAAACTGGGTATTTTCCAACCCACAAATAATTTGACAATGGAACAATTTATTTTTTTAACTTAATTGCAACCAGAAAACGGAATTATTCCAGAAGACGCTATAAATAATTTTTCTATCTACAAAAGGGCTTGTTTTATAAACTATTAATTCTTGATTTGGTTGCTATTTTAACCTTGGAAAATCATCTATATCTAATGACAGATCCATGAATTCAGCCAACAGATTGATGAAAATAATTGAGAAGACAGAGATAAATAGAAAGTAATGAAATCAATTATTTTCTAAAAAATTAATTACCTAATCTTGTCTTTTGTTGTTTGGAGAAATTAAACAATGGTAGTAGGTGTACATAGACGTGCTGTAGGCGTATTTTCTCATCGCCGAGATGCTGAACAAGCCCTCCACGAATTGAAACAATCCGGTTTTGCAATGGATAGAATTTCCATCATCGCTCAGGATGCAGACCGGGATGAAGAGATTGCTGGTAGCCCCGTGCGAGAGAAAGTAGGCGATAAGTCTGACGAGGGTGCCAAAACAGGGGCTATTACTGGCGGTGCTTTAGGCGGCTTGGGTGGTTTATTAGTTGGTCTTGGCACTCTAGCAATTCCAGGTATTGGGCCTATCATGTTAGCAGGAGCAACTGCGACCACCTTGGCTACAACCCTTGCTGGTGCTGGACTTGGTGCCGTGGCTGGTGGTCTATTGGGTGGGTTAATTGGTTTAGGAATTCCAGAGGAACGAGCTAGAGGCTATGAAGACCGTGTACGCCGTGGTCACTATTTAGTCATAGTAGACGGGACAGATGCAGAAATCGCCCAAGCAGAGGCAATCCTGCGTCGTCGCGGCATAGAAGACTACGATATCTATGATGCCCCTGGAACCGCAGCAGCAGCCACTGGCGTTACTCATCGAGATGTGGTTCCCGCAACAACCAGACAAAGAAGCAGAAGAGCGATCGGTGTATTCCCTCACCGTCGAGATGCAGAAGCCGCATTAACAGAATTGCGGGATGCAGGTTTCTCCATGAATCAAGTTTCCCTCATCGCCAAAGATAGCAGTGATAGCAAAACCACTGGTGCGAACCTCGGTCATGGTAATAAAGCCGACGAAGGAGCCAAGGCTGGAGCCGCTACAGGTGGAGGTTTAGGCGCTTTAGGCGGTCTATTAGTAGGATTGGGTGCTTTGGCAATCCCCGGAGTTGGGCCAGTCATTGCAGGTGGTGCAGCTGCTACCGCGATCGCCACAACTTTAGCAGGTGGCGCTCTCGGTGCAGCCGCAGGTGGAATTGTTGGCGGACTCGTGGGCTTGGGAATCCCTGAAGACAAAGCGCGAGTTTATAGCGATCGCTTCCAAAGAGGTGACTACCTCATCATTGTTGACGGTACAGAGACCGAAATTCAACACGCTGAGGCTATCCTCAAACGTCGTGGTATTCAAGAATACTCAGTTTTTGATGCCACCGATTTACATGATACACACCGCCGAGATGTTGATAGCACAATCACAGGCGATCGCACTTCCTCCACTGTAGGCGATCGTATTTCCTCTACTGTAGGTCACGACACAGAACCAAGCGTAGTGATTATTGATCACCGAGAAGAAAGAATCTAATCCCATTGATGAACTGAGGGACGTGATGTATCGCGTCTCTCAAGAACTAAACAAAATCTATCCTCTCTAAATTATTGATACCCGGAAATAAAGAAATGAAAAAGCTTACTCCTCTTCTAATTAGTTCTTTACTAGTTTTTGGTGCTGCGGCTTGTCAAGATGGTGCAAGAACCAGTCAATCCGCACCCGATACTCCCGCAGAAAATGTACAAGCGCCCTCGGCGGAAGCAACCCAAGCTGCTCAACAAGACGCTCAGAGCGAGGTTCGTAGAGATCAACTCAACTCTGACATCCGCGCCCGCGAACAACGCAACAATGCTACTGGCGGCGATGCACAAAGAGCTGAAGGTGATTTAGCTAGCGAAGTTCGTTCTAAATTAGAGGCAAATATACCTAATGGTGCATTAACAGTCCAAGCAGAAGATAATGGTACTGTCACTGTCGGCGGAACCGTCAACAACCAAGACCAGTTGGCTAAAATCGAACCTTTAGCTAAAGAAATTAAAGGTGTCACCAACGTAGTTGTCAAAGCAACTGTCGCTCCCCCAAACAGTTAAGGGACTTCCAGCTAAAAAATATCCAATCGCTTTGGTAAGCAGGGAAAGCAGGGGGTTCACAAGTGTATGTTTTTTACCAAGCAGTAAGTCATGACTTTGAGACTAACGAGAGAATCATCATTTCACTAACCCCTAAACCCCTACACCCTTATCCAAACCCTTGATTTTTCGCTTTCATACGTAAGTCCTATTTGTATCAGTAGTTAGGTGTACTAACTACTGAGAATTTTCGTTGACAACTGGTGATGGGAATGTTTATGTTTATTTACGTCTAGTAAATTAAAAAAGCTGTTGTAATTACCAACATATAAAAACTATGGAAACCGAACAAAAGCAACCGGAATCCTTAAATACCGAAGTATCTCAGGGAACAATCGCACTGTCTAGTGCAGGACAGAGCAACCTACCTCTATTACCACCAGCTACAGCAACTACTCCTGAGTGGCAGCAAATTACCAATCAAGTAACGGACTTTTTGGCAGAACTTCCCGAATATTTAGGTAGTTTCTATCAACAATACAGCCGCTCAATTCTCACCGTTTTGCTCATCTTAGCGGCACTCGTCACCTTAAAAGTAGTACTAGCTTTGTTAGGTGCAATCAATGGTATTCCCTTGCTAGCGCCGTTATTTGAGTTGATTGGCCTTAGTTACTCAACATGGTTTACTTTCCGTTATCTGATCAAGTCCTCAACTCGCCAAGAATTAACCGCCGAAATTAGGACACTGAAATCTCAAGTTTTTGGGGAATAAATTTCACCCAGATAGCTATCAGAAATCATCTGTAAACAAATAGAAACCCGATTTATGAAATTAAGTCGGGTATTTGCTATTCTTGGGAATTGTATATATCTAAAGAAAGAGGATTTTTCCGAATATTCTATTAAATCACTTCTAAAGATAGTCGATTTGTGATCTTGAAAAAGCATAATCTAGTTCTCGAAGTTTTAACAGATTTTTTAACGAGGACAGATTTATGACTAATGAACCAGTTAAAAGAGCGATCGATTCATCCGAACGGGCAGAGGTCGATATGTACGATAGAGGAATTGTACCTGCCGAAACCGCCGCACGCAAAGAAAGAGAAGGGGCATTATATAAAACACTTCCTACAGAAGAAAGGGAAGCTGACGCACCCACCGATGACCAAACAGATACCCAAAGTATTCGTACCACAGATGGTTACACAGTAGATAAAGAGGGTTTATTAAACAACTACGCTGTTGAACCAGAAATGTACTATGAAGTACCAGGTGATGCTAGAAAAGAAGCAGAAGAGGATACAGCATCACGGGTTCAAGAATTGGCAGAAGTTAACGAAGATAAGGAAGGAGAGTTAACAGAAAAAGGTGATAGTCGTGGTAGAGGGCCAGGATTAGTTTAAACTTTTAAATTTGGATTCAAACTATCATTAAAAACCCGGTTTGTTGGACAATCCGGGTTTTTTAGAATGTACACCCCGATTAAAAATACGGGAGCTTTACGCATAACAACCCTTAAAAGTTCAAGGACCTGGGTTACTGAAACGCGCAGCGACATAAAAAAAAGGCAGGAAGCCCTACCTTTAAACCCAAAAAGCATTTTGTAACCAAATACAAGAATAAATATGGCACACAGTTGTGGCAGCTATATTACAAAACTACGACGAGGTGATGAACAGTTTTAGCTAATTACGGCAGGAGTAGGACTCATGAGTCTACCATCTTCCATCTGGACAATTCGATCAGCAATATTGAGAATACGGTGATCATGAGTAACCATAAGGATTGTACTGCCTTTTACGTGAGCGAGTTTTTGCATTAAGTTAACCACATCTCGTCCCGATTGGCTGTCTAGGGATGCTGTCGGTTCATCTGCTAACACAAGCTGAGGATGACTGACTAAAGCACGGGCGATCGCTACCCTTTGTTTTTGTCCCCCAGATAGTTGATCTGGGTAGTAATGCAGATGGTTTCCTAGTCCCACCTGTTCCAAAATTTGGATTGCACGAGTTTCTAATTCTGCTAATTCAATGTATTGGTGTAGTTCTAACCCCATTTTGACATTTTGCAGCGCGGTTAAACTACCATGCAAATTATGCCCTTGAAAAATATAACCGTTACGCCGTCGCGCCTGTACCAATCTTTCCGCACTAGCACCGTACAATTCTTGTCCCAGCACTCGTAAACTAGCTGACTGGGATGATGTACGCTCCACCAAAGGCGATGAGCTACGCTCCACCAGAGGCGATCGCAATCCCCCCACTAAATTAAGTAAGGTCGTTTTACCGGAACCAGAAGGCCCAGTCAAGATAACGATTTCACCAGCACTAATTTCTAAGTTGATATTAAATAAAACTTGCTTACGCAGTGAACCATTACCAAAGTAGTGATCAAGATTCCGAACGGAAATGACTTTCAGCATAAATGGGTACTGGGGATTGGGGATTGGTTACTGGGTACTAAGGATGGGGTTTCCGCCGTGAGAGGGAGCCTACTTACTACTCAGCACTCAACAAGGGTTGAACTCCCTGCTACCGCCAACAGAATTTAAAACATCTCGGCTGGATCGGCGGCTTGAAGTTTACGGGTGGCGATCGCTCCTGAAATTGCACACATAATGATTGTGAGGATTAATACTTGCAATGCCCGGATGACTGTCATGTACATAGGTAAGTTTGTGGCAGTGCGAGTAAGGTGGTACAGTCCTAAGGAGACTGATAAGCCGGGAAGAAAGCCCAGTAATGCTAAAATTACGGCTTCTTCAAAGATCACACCTAGTAGGTAATAATGGCGATAGCCGATGGCTTTGAAGGTGGCGTACTCTCGCAAGTGAGTATTAACATCAGTAGACAAGACTTGATACACAATAATCACACCAACTACAAAGCCCATTGACACCCCAATGCTGAAAATAAATCCTATGGGGGAGTTAGTGCGCCAAAAATTATTTTCAAATTCGATAAATTCGTCGTGTGTCAGCACTTTTACATCTTGTGAGAGACGAGATTTTAAGGCTGCGGCTACCTGTTGGCGATTCGCTTTGGATTCCAACTGAATCAAACCAACACTGACACTAGAAGCTGGTTGTCGCGGAAACAAGCGCAAGAAGTTTTGATCGCTGGTAATCAAAGTACCATCAGCGCTGAAGGAAGCCCCTAATTTAAATAAACCAGTAATAGTCACCGTACGCCTTTCTAGTTCGGTTTTGACAGGTTGTCCTTGTTCTAGTTGGGCGATGGTTTCTTGGTAATCACCTCTAGACGCACGGTCAAATATCACGGTATCCGGTAACTTAATTTCTGATAGTTTTTGATTAACTTCAGGAAAGTCCACAGCCGGTCTATCGGGATTAATCCCAATGACCAAAATTTCCGTATCACGGCGTGTCTGGGGATTTTTCCACAGCATATTACTCACATACATCGCTTCCGCCGACTTCACCCCTGGGACATCCATTGCTTGGTAAAGTCGCCGACGTGAAAACATAGAAATGCGTTGTAAGTTCCGCGTTTGAGAACCGATGACAATAATATCAGCCTGCAAACTGCGATGTAATGTGGTGTTACTGTCATACAGCGCCGCTTGAAACCCAAGCTGCATAAACATTAGCAAGTCAGCAAAAGCAATACCTGACAATGCTACTAAAAGCCTACTTCTTTCATGGCTCAGTTGCAGCCATCCTAAAGGAGTTCGTCGCCGCAATTGTTGAAACATAAAAAATTGGGAATGAGTAGTGAGTGCTGAGTCCTAAGTAGTGAGTCATTAATTCTTAATTCCTAATTCCTAATTTTGAATTTTGAATTTTGAATTGATATCACAGTTCAATGACCGCTTTAATCTGCATATTTGTTAAATCAGCAGCTTTTTGGCTAGAAGTAGGATCTAAACGAATGTGGACTTCTACTACTCGGTTATCAATGTTGCTCGCAGGGTCAGTGTTGACTACATTTTGCCGCCGTATCTGTAAGCCTTTGCGTTCGACGGTTCCCTGCATTTCTACAGGTAAGTAATCACCGATAATTCTTACTTTTTGTCCTGGTTTGACTCGGCTAATATCACTTTCGTAGACTTCGGCGACTACGTACATTTGGTTTGTTTGTCCAATATCAACAATGCCATCAGTTGAGACTAATTCCCCTGGATGGGTGTGAATCTCAAACACTTGAGCATCTTGAGGTGATGACCCTCCCAACTCTTTTGGCCATCGCACGTAGGCTTGTTGTAAATGCACTTTTGCTTGGTTCACGGCGGCTATGGCGCGATTAACTTCGGCTTTAGCAGCTTCTACATCTACGCCACGAACTTCGGTGATTTGTGTTAACGTGGCTTTGGCTTGTTGCAGTTGTTGTTGGCTGGTGGTTTGGATGCGCTGCAAGTCCGCTTGGGCTTCTTGGAGGGTTTTTTGGGCAGTTTCTAAGTTTAAGCGCTTGCGATCGCCTTCAGACGCGGAAACGGCTCCTTGTTGATACAGTGCTTGATAGCGTTGGTTTTCGGCTGTGGCGTTTTTGACTTCGGCTTGCAATCGCGCTACAGTAGCTAGTTGTGCCGCAATATTACCTCTACCTTCCGCCTCTAACTTGGCAATTGTGGCTTGTTGTGCCGCAATTTCTCCGCCTTTCGCTCCAGCTTGGGTACGGTTAAGGTTGGCTTGGGCTACTTTTACTTGTTCTTGGGCTTCTTTTAAAGCCGCTTCTAAGCGATCGCGGCTATCTAAAATCGCAATTAATTGTCCCGGTTTTACCCTATCCCCCTCTTTGACTAACAATTGTTCTACCCGACTACCTTCACTGGATGTAGTCGCCGAGAGTTTAATCACTTTCCCCTTTGGTTCAATTCGTCCTAAAGCTGTAACCGTTTTTAGCTCTGGTAACAATGCCCCCGGTGCTTGTACCTTTTGGTTAGATGCTTCCCGAAAATTTAAACCTATATAAAAACTGATTCCTATGGCAACAAACGATGCAAAACAAGCTAAAAAAATCGCTGGACGTAAAATCGATTGAGGAGAAATTGAACGGTCGAGCTTTGAATTCTGCACAATCGCTTACCTTTGTAGCAATTTCAACTTCGCTGACTCAAATCGAATTTTATTAAGTTTGTCAGTTGTCAGTAGTCAGTTGTCAGTAGTCATTGGTCAATAGTCCATAGTCCATAGTTATTCTTCTCTGCTCCCCTTACACCCTTACACCCTTACACCCTTACACCCTTACACCCCGTCTATCTTCAATTTCATAACTGATACATCTACTCGATATCTGATCTGAGATATACAAAACTAAACTGTATAGTTATATAATATGATTATACTAAACCGATTAGTTTAGTCAATAGTTATTTTAGTCATTGATTTGGACTACAGACTCAATTAATACTTCTACGGATTATTGAAAAATGGCACGCCCAAAGATTGGGGAAACAGATCGTTCAAATTCTACCGATAAAGTCGAGAAGATTCTGCAAGGTGCGATGCAGGAATTTTTAGCCCACGGCTATGCTGCCACTAGTATGGATAAAGTAGCGGAAGCTGCTGGAGTTTCCAAAGCAACAGTATATAGCCACTTTCAGGATAAAGAAGGTTTATTTAAAGCATTAATAGAGAAACTGGCCAAAAAACGCTTTCAGAAAATTTTGGGAACCCAAGCCTTGCAAGGGGAACCTTATATAGTGCTGAGAAGGTTAGCGAAAACCGCCTTACATCAAATGATAGACGATCCAGAATATCAGTCATTTGAGCGCTTGTTGATTGGTGAGTCGGCACGTTTTCCAGGGTTAGCGCAAATTTTTATCGGTAGCATCGCCAAGCCAGCCATAGAAACCATTAGTAAATATATAGCTTCCCGTCCTGAACTCAACATCCCCGATCCAGAAGCCACAGCCAGAATTTTGATTGGATCATTAGTGCATTTTGTGATGACACAAGAGATTATGCACGGTAAAGATATTATGCCAATGGAGAGCGATCGCCTCATCGATGCCTTGACCCACCTCATTATTAACTGTGCCGAGTAAGCTTTTAATTTAGGATTTTTTTAGTAATTATGTACTATAATATACTGGTATTCAAAAGCTGAAATACAAATTTTCTATCGAACTACTGTATGTTAAATGACGGCAAAAAATCCCCAATAAACCAAGCTAACGCTCTTTATCGACATGGTGACGTTTTGCTGAGGCGGATTAATAGCATTCCCAATGCTGCCCAAAAACGAGTAGGTACGACTCTGGCTCATGGTGAAGTGACAGGACACAGCCATCGTATAAGGGAATCTCATGGTGTGCAGTTGTGGGTACATGGTAGCGAGATGTTTCTAGAAGTTAAACAAGCCAGTGCTACCTTAATTCATGAAGAACACCGAGCCATTGAATTACCCCAAGGGCTATACCGCGTTTGGAGACAACGGGAATACCGTCCTGATGCTTACGTAGAGGTAGAAGATTAATGCTGAACATGATGTCAGGGGGGCGTATCCCCAAGAAGCGATCGCCACAACCTCCCCAAGAAAATCATCAGCCTGTATCGCCGCAACTGGGGCGAAAACTCATCCTTGAACACCGTGCATGGGAGGGGATACGCGTTTTGGGGCATCTGGATTTAAGCGGTGCGACAGAGCTTTACAATCTACCAGAAAATCTCACCTGTGAAAGTCTAGATATTAGTGGCTGTGTAAACCTAGTCAATCTTCCCCCTGGTCTCCATGTCACCCGTTGGATTGAGTTGGCTGGAAGTGGAATTACAAGTTTAGGGGTGGGACATGGTTTCGTGTTGCGTTGGCGAGGTGTCGAGGTAAACGATTACATAGCCTTTGAATCTCAGTCCATCACCGGGCAAGATATTCTCAAAATAGAGAACGTTGAGTTACGGCGGGTGCTAATTGAGCGTCTGGGATACGAAACATTTTTACAGCAAGTGGGGGGATTAGTGCGCGATCGCGACAAAGATGCCGGTGGGGAACGTCAACTAGTCTACATCCCCTTTGAAGATGATGAAGCTCTCATGGTCTTAAAGGTCACTTGTCCCTCCACCGGACACATTCACATCCTCCGTGTCCCTCCCCAGATGCAGAGTTGCCATCAAGCAGCAGCATGGGTGGCTGGTTTTAACAACCCAGACGACTATCACCCCCTAATAGAGGCTTGATTGGGTGAAAAAGACGCGATAAATCGCGTCTCTAAAGTTGGTTTATTTGTCGCTTTCTTTATGCAAATTGGTATCAAAAACAGCTTGCCTTAACCAAGAAACTCCCTAGCCAAACTTGATATTACACTCCTAAATCCCTACGGGCAACGTGGATGAATACCGCCTTGAGTGCAAATGTAAGCTAGTTGTTTGCCATCCAGATTTTTAGCCTGAGAAAAATCTACCCCTTTAACTACCGCAGATACAGAACCTAATTCTGGGGTTTGTACGAATTGGTCTGCTGGGTCTTGTTTGTTGGGTGTGAGAATTGTGTCTTTAAAATCAGCACCGGCGACATTAGCTCCCCGCAAATCGACCAAACTTAAATCAGCATTGCGTAGGTTAGCGTTTTCTAGTTGAGCAGAGCGTAAGATTGCCCCTGTCATGCGAGTGGCGCTGAGGTCAGCATTGCTGAGATTTGCCCGTTCTAAATCAGCGCCGGAGAGGTCGGAACTTTGCCAATCAGTTTTAGTTAAGTTGGCAAAGGATAATTGAGCGCCTATGGCGATAACTCGACTAAGACGCGCACCGTAGAGGTTGGCTTCTTGTAATTTAGCATCACCTAAATCAGCCCCTGTCAAGCTGGCATTTTCTAAAACTGTACCCCGCAAATCAGCTCCTACTAATTGGGCGCTGCTGAGGTTAGCACCAATCAAGCGTGCATTAGATAAATTAGCTCTGTTGAGGGTGGCGCGGCTTAAATCGCTACGAGTCATGAGGACGCGGCTGAGGTTAGCATCAGTGAAATTGGCTTGTTTCATCTGGGCTTGACTTAAATCAGCGATCGCATCATCATAGGTGTCCAAGCGCCCATCATCACCGACACTGCGAAAACGGCTACCCTTAAAACTAGCTTGGTTAAGATTGGCAGATTTGAACTTAATGCCTGATAAATCAATATTGTCTAAAACCAAGTTAAAAAACGAACCACCCACAGTCCCGCTTTGGCCTAGTTGAGTCCGACTCAGGTCAAGGCCTAAAGTTTTACCACCATAAACATTGAGAATTTTATTAATTGTCTGCTGGTTAGTTTGTAAACGTTTTTGGCGAACTTCCCGTTCTGGGGATGCGCTACCAACAGAGTCTAATTCTGTCGCCAAAAACTGATTTTTGTTTTGTAATTCGGGGATGGCGGCGGTGCCTACGCTGGTGAGTGCCTGTTGGATGGTATCTATGAGAATAGGGTTAGTTTCCTTCACCATCATGTCCGTCAAAAATTGGATAGATTGGAAATCTTTCAGGCTACCCAAAGCCAAAATTGTCCTCTGACGGTCTTCAATGCTGGCTCCAGACTCAGGACTTAATTGTTTCACTAGTTCCAAGAACTGCTGACTGTTAATTTTCTGCGATTCCCGATTCCCTTGCTGAGTCTGAATATAAACTTGAGTCCCAATTAGAGTAGCTAGTACAGCCGTCATACTGGTGAGGGCAACACCAAATAAGGTGAGGCTGGGGTTTTGCTGCATCCGTCGCCACAAGGAAATCAAGTTACTGTTGTCCGTGGTGATGACTTCTGCTTGGGGATAGCTCATAGCCATTGCCGTTGTGGCTAAGGCAGTATTCCCTTCTTCAGGTTGAGGACTGATACCAGATAAACCTCCTCCACTGGGGGCTAAATCTGGGGATGCTACAGGGCGATTAGCATCGACTACATAAGTACCCGCCAACCAATCATGTAAGGCTTTCCGTCCCCGACGGGCGGGTAAAGCCAAAGCCTCACCTATGACCATTAACACTGCCAATGATGTAAACAAGCCCAAATTGGGAAAAGCAAAACTGTAGCGCCACAGAATGTAAGCAACAGACATGGGTACAGTCCAACGACCAATACCTTCACGGACGACAACGGCGGCTAAACCTGGGGGAGTACCTTCTTCATTGACTACCTTCACCCCAAACCAACGCTTAGGCAGAGTACTACCCGTTTTTGCTAGTAAGTATAATTGCCACCAAGAAAGAGCTGTGGGTGCTAACAAAGCTAACATCCATAGGTAGTTAGTCGGCCAAGCTACATTTCGTACACCATAGTCTGCCGGTAATGCCAAAGGTCTGGCGATCGCTCTTTCTACAACTACTAATCCTGGGTTGAGGGGTTCTCGATTAATATCACTTCTGGAATTGATATACGCCCCTAGACCAAAAGGAACCAAACCGGTGGCAGCCAATAAGGTAATTTCCGTTGCCCAAGCGGCCAAGCGCCTTGTAGCTAGGGGTAGTGAATTGGGTGTTGCTAAATTTTTGCTTGGTGGATTATTACTTTTTTTAACAATTGGAGTCGTCATTTTTAGATAATTCCCTTTAAGTTTATTCTTTTGCCGCATTCCGGCATCATTAACATAAGACTATTGCTTATTTTGAGAATTGCCAGATACCAAAAATTTGTATCCAAGATACACTAACCCGGCTAACAGCGCCAAAGATATTGCCGATACAACGACTTTTAACACCATTTGGGCGATCGCTATGCCTAATACTACCGACACACCCACAACTATGAGCTTTTTTGTCCCGGATAAGCCATTAAACCAGAGTTGTAATTTCTGAACACTAGCGTTCTGATTTAGCCAATTCAACGGCGAATTTTTTTCTGTCCCTGGAGACTGGGCATTCATCTCCGCCTCTAGCTGTCGGAGACGACGCTCTAAATCATCTTCTGGTTGAGGACTCATGAATCTTTTTTTACCTCAGTTAAGATATTTAACAACGGAATTTGGAATGAGAGAAATGTAAGAGGCTAGAAGCAAGGGCAATACCCTTCCGTGAAGGCAAGACTGTACCAGTTCCTAATTCTTACCCATCCCCATTACCCCTTATCCCCAGAGGGACTCCACCTTCCCCATTCCCTCTTTTCAATACAGCTATCCTATTAATTAGACACTTTATCTAATCTTTAACATTTAGCCATATATTCATTAAATTAGTAGATAAAATTTTATACAATCTATTTTGGAACATAGACGTAATAGCAACGTCTTTTAACTCAGACTATTTATTACATATATCGCTCTAAAAATAGTCGGGAGCATTAATTCATTATGAAGAAGTTTAGCCTATTTAAAGTTGTTCCCGCAGCTTTAGGGATGATTTTAGCATCAAGTCAAGCTAATTTAGCTCAAGTACCATCAATTCAGATCAATCAGAAATTGCCTTCAGATCCATTGGTCTTGAGTGGTCAGTCTGGTGGAACAGTCAAAAGCAATTGTGGCAATGTCGCTGCTACACCCAATCAAATGATTCAAGTTACAGAAGCACTACCTTATTTACGATTGACCGTGGAAGGTCAAGGTAAGCCCACATTATTGATTGATGGGCCTGGTGGGCGTTTCTGTGTTTTACCAGATACTTACTCAGGTAGTAAAGCTGAACTATCAGGTTATTGGCAGCCAGGAAGGTACTTGCTAAAAGTAGGGAATATATTACCAGGACAGCATAATTACAACCTCTCAATTTCCCAAGAAAAGCTGCCCAACAGCAGCAAAAGTATCCAGTCTCGGTAGAGGAGCAGGTTTGATCTGAGCGGAGTCGAAGGGGAACAAGAAAATTCTGAGTAATAGAACTTACCCATGAAAACGAAACATCAAGAGTGTGTTAGGCGCTGATTTCCCTGATGATTGCTCACAAAATAACTATCCTCGCACATAACGCACCGCCTCATAGAAGGTGCGTTACGGCTAAATTTTCTTGTCTCTAAATCCCAAATTCTTTCATAGCCGTAACACAACGGCAATATCCCAAATTCTTTCATAGCCGTAACACAACGGCAATAAAGCGGGAAGAAAATCTACACCGCTTTTTGCCTCCCCTACTTAAGATTTACTTTATAAATGGTCTCTTAGTGCCTGCTTTTAAAACTAGACAGACAAGCTTCTAGGTGTGGACAGTCTTCGCACTGCATTTCTTTACCAGGGTTAGGACATCCACAAGGAGGATTAACAAAACAATCATTTGGATTTGTGGGGAATAAATGCTTTTTGCATAGCAATTGTAAGGCGGCTTCATGTAGACAAAAAATACAATCTTGCACCATTCTCATCTCCTTATAAGGTGGAATTATGACGCTACTGACCACCTAATCCAAGCTGAAACTTGGTCTTCCACTACAAACACTCGTTTTTGCGAATTAGCAGTTTCCGCCACCAGCACTTTCAGTGTCACCGTATCTATATTGTTAATCAGGTAGTTTCCGTAACCAACAACTTTTCCCAAATGCCCAGTTTGTTGATTAAGTACATAATCTCCTGTGGAGAACATAACAGTATTACAACTTTTAAAAATAAATTCGACATACTATATTGATTCTGGATGAACAATTTAGTAAAAGCCTCATACTTGTAGATTGTTCTAATTGAAACCCCGGAAATATATTCCAGTTCTTGACTCTCTGCCCTTGGATATAATCAAGACTTACGCACCCAGGTTGTCTGTTGAGATTGGGTGTAATGATGTAAACGTCCGAACCCTTGATTGTTCGTTCTCACGGGTAAGTTTTAACCTCTGTGCAACTTTTTCCTCGTCTTTACGTCTCACACTGAGAATACCTAATTACCTATCGTAGATATTGCCTACGCCATACTACCTGCTACGCTCTATAACTACTTAGCCTAACATTTTCATGAAAACCCCATCATAATCGCTGCGAAACTTGCATTCATAGCTGATTAAATGGCGGATAACAGGAGCATATGCTGATAATCACTAATTATTGGTGAAATTAGCAAAAATACTCAATTTATTTTCAGTAAAATCACCCTTATTTAAATTAAGCTACTGAGTTTATGCTAGCGTTTCAAAGATTACTTGCTAGCCTCCGTTTTCTTATCTTATATTGCATTAATTTATAGCTAGATGTACTGCTGTGATTAATTTATAGGTAATTGGCTTTCTAAAGCACAGCATTTAATCTTTCAGTGGTGTACAATATATAATCCTTGCGAAGTATTGACTTTTTGGAGATTGTAATTATTCATATTGCATATTTTCACAAAAAGTTATAAATTATTAATCTGTAGGGGAAAATGAGTCTTTAAAACCAAATCCTAATTTATTCAGGATATGAGGAACTATTAAGACTTCATCTAAACCTTAAACAGCCCCAGGGATATGTTTTTATTTGGTAAAGCATAGTTCCAGCAATAATAATGGAACGACAGATAATCTAAAAATATATCTTTATAGTACGGTTTTTAGTAATTGCTTGATAAGTTGAGGTAATTAATTACAGTTATAGCTGTAACTTATCACAATCATCAGTGATTGCTAGCAAATTAATTGTGCATTCAGAATTATAAAAATCAACGGCTTTTAAAATTTATATTCGGTTGTTATCTCAATTGATGTAGGCTATTTAAACAATTATCTTTGCTATTTATGTGAAGGTAAGACTACCAAAGCGCATCTACCAACAATTCACACCCCCAATGGAGTTAATCTGGCGATGCAGAAGCTAAACGGACTGCTAACAAATGACATTATAGAAGAATCAGCATGGGAAGCTCTAGAAAAGTCAATTTTATATTATAAAGGTCGTCCAGTAGGGACGGTTGCAGCCTTTGATGCTTCTGTAGAAGCATTAAATTACGACCAATGTTTTGTGAGAGATTTTGTTTCATCAGCATTAATTTTTTTGATTAAGGGTAAAACAGATATTGTCCGCAACTTTCTAGAAGAAACATTAAAATTACAGCCTAAAGATAGACAGTTAGATGCTTATAAGCCGGGGCGGGGATTAATTCCAGCCAGCTTTAAAGTAGTCTCAGATAATGGTGAAGAATATTTAGAAGCGGATTTTGGTGAACACGCGATCGCACGCGTTACACCAGTTGATTCTTGTTTATGGTGGATTCTTTTATTGCGTGCTTATGTAGTAGCCACCAAAGATTTTTCTCTAGCATATCAGCCAGAATTCCAAACAGGTATTCGGCTAATTATGGAAATATGCTTGGCAAATCGTTTTGATATGTATCCAACATTATTGGTTCCTGATGGTGCCTGCATGATTGACCGCCGATTAGGTATTTATGGTCATCCTTTGGAACTACAAGTTTTATTTTATGCGGCGTTACGTGCAGCCCGTGAAATGTTAATTTGTCAAGGAAATCAAGATGTTGTGGAAGCAATTGATAACCGCCTACCGCTTTTGTGCGCCCACATCCGCCAACATTATTGGATAGATATTAATCGCTTAAATGCAATTTATCGCTTCAAGAGTGAAGAATACGGTAAAGCAGCCGTCAACTTATTTAACATTTATGTAGACTCTATTCCCTATTACGAATTAGATAAATGGTTGCCTAAAAAAGGTGGTTATTTAGCTGGTAATGTTGGCCCTTCCCAGTTGGATACTCGCTTTTTTGCCCTGGGTAATTTGATGGCGATTATTTCTGACTTAGCCACAGAGGAACAGTCACAAGCTATTATGACTCTCATCGAAGATAGATGGGAAGATTTGGTAGGAGATATGCCAATGAAAATCTGCTACCCAGCTTTAGAAGATGAAGAATATAGAATTGTCACAGGGTGCGACCCGAAAAATATACCTTGGTCGTATCATAATGCAGGAAGTTGGCCAGTTTTGATGTGGATGCTAGCAGCAGCATCTGTAAAAGCTGGGAAACCTTATATAGCAGGTAAAGCCATTGAAATTGCTCAAGCACGCCTTTTAGAAGATGAGTGGCCAGAGTATTACGATGGCAAAAAAGGACGACTCATCGGTAAACAAGCCAGAAAATATCAAACCTGGACAATAGCTGGCTTTTTATTAGCGGCGGAATTGATGGAAAATCCTTCTCATTTATCATTAATTAGCTTTGATAAACTACCATCAGAATTGGTTTCCAGGGCGTGTGAGTTTGAAATTGGCAGTGTAGATACTTCTATCTCTCTATAAATTTTTATCTACACTCATATGCTCTAAGATTTTATATGCGTAACCCCTTGTAATTGCCAGGGGTTTTTTTATGAGAAATTAGTACATCCATCTGAGCAAGGCTTCCAGAGCGATCGCCTCTGGCGGACAGGTACACTATCCCACAACCTCAAGCTAGATGACGAAACCAAGTACTAGGGTAATTTTAAGACTTGTGTGTACACAGTAGGTTTTATATACCCTTAAATCCTATATCCATTTCTACCTTTTGTTCTGTGGGAGTTGAAGCAATTGGAGATTTATGAGAAGTTTGACGGCTTTTGCTAACTTGGCTGAGAAAGATACCTAGCATAATCAAGCTACCACCAAGATATTGAGCCATCGTCGGGACTTCACCTAATATGAAATAAGCTGCCATAATACCTGCAATTGGTGTAAATGAAGCAACTAAGGATGCTGTGGAGACAGTAGAACTTTTCAACCCTATAATCCAGAATGACTGACCTACAACCACAATTACACCACCATAAAGAAACATCCATTGCCACAAAAATGGTGAGAAGACATCAGCAAAATGATCTCTACCATAGAGTAATAGAGCAATAAAGAAAAAGATAACGGTTCCCAGTGCAGTCCGAAAGATGCTGTAAATTCCTAAAGGGATATGAGTTAAATATTTTTTACCGATAATTGTAGAAATAGCTAAAGTGATAGACCCTAAGGCTACTAGCAATTCTCCTAAACCCAATTGCCAACCTCCCATATTCATCATGTCTGACCCCGGAGGTTGAAGGATAATAGTTAAGATAACACCAGTAAATGCGGCGATCGCTCCGATAAATTCCCCAAAACCGATCCGCTCTTTTAACAACCAAACCGATAAAGCCAAAGCAAGAGTTGGTTCTAAGCGTCCCACCAAAATCACATTATTCACCCCTGTGAGTGACAATGCTTGAAAAATTAAGCCAGGCGCTAGCGCTCCTGATAATATGGCTACTGCTGTTAAACCAAGCCAATCCTTCTTGGACAGTTGCGCTAAAGTAGCTTTGTTCCACTGTCTGTTATAGATGAGGAGCATCACCATCAAGGCGCATAAGTTCCCCACAAACAAAACATTACATAAAGAAATGGGATTGCGTCCATCAATAAAGTGACGAGCGCCAATTTCCGTGAGCTTCCGGGTAACTGCACTAGATGCACCAAAAATGAAGATGGCTAGCCAAAGATATACTTGTCCAGAAACTCTGTGGATTAGGCGACTTCGTCCTCTAAATTTAATCACAATCACATCACAGCAATATAAAGCATCATTCGCTATGGTAATTTACTTCAATCTATTTAAAAATTAGGTTTTGCTGAGAGTAGCCTTAAATCAAGATGTGATTTTGAATTATGGTGTAAGTTTCTGAAAAAACGCTGAGAATTAACTTAATAGAATTAATAGATAAACTCAGGAAAATCATGAATTGGTTTCAATAAGCTCTCAGTCCTCAGTGGGATAGTTTGGATGTTCGAGATAAGTCAAACATCCAGGAGTCACCAATGAAACTCGCGCCATTAATTACAACTTTTGCATTGACTAGTTTTTTAACGGTCTGGGATGCACCATTAAAAGTAATCAATCCTGCATTAGTTCAAGCATCAGCTCAAGAATTATCAGTAAGTCAGAAAATATCATTAGTTACTAAAAATAAGGGTCAGATTGGTGGTGGTGATCAGTTGCGTCGTTTCTTTTTCGGAGATTTGGAACCAATTGGAATTCAAGCAGGTGGCGCAGGCCATGTAGTTAACCTTTATAACAAAGCCAACAATGTGACATTCTCTTATTGTTCAACTTATGATGTAGTTGTTGCGGTTAAAAAAGGTAAGATCACTAAATTTGAACCTAATGAAGTGAAGTAGTTAGAGGGCTGTATAGAAAAAATAATCAACAGTCTTATTGCTGAATTAGGGAAAAATGGAAATAAGCATCATCCTTTTTCCCTTTAATTATTTTTTCATAAACTTTCCTCTTCAATTTTCATGAAGTTACTTGGTAAGTATAATCTTTATAAACTTCAAAATATCCCAGGGTCTGGAAAGTAGCTATAGGCAATCGTACACTTACTATAGTACCTTTTGTGATATCAGACTCAATAGATAATTTCCCATAATGAGCATGGACGATGCGTTGGACAATGGCAAGTCCTAAGCCAGTGCCGTGAGGTTTTGTAGAAAAGAATGGCTGAGTTAATTTTGATAAAATCTCTGGGGGAATTGGTTCACCACGATTACAAATATTTATACAGACTTCATCTGGCGATGAAATATTTACTTCCCATTGAACAACCTCTCCGGCTGAAATTGCCTCACAGGCATTGCGGATAGTATTAATAAATAACTGTTTAAGTTTATCTTTATCTGCTAATATTTTAACTGAAGTTGATGAGGGAATGAATTCGATTTTACGTGAGAGTGCTTCTGGCATTTGACGCACTAATATAAGTAACTCACTAATAAATTTATTAACCTCTAATTCACATATTTGTAAAACTTGAGGTTTTGCATAAAGCAAAATTTCACTTAGTAGATTATCTAAGCGACAAGCTTCACTAACTGCTAATGATAATCGCTCTTGAGCATCTGATGACAAAATTGTTTTTTGAGAATATTTTAATCCCATGATCATTGTAGTTAAAGGATTGCGAATTTCATGCACAATCATGGCTGCAAATTCACCAATAGCTGCTAGTCTTTCCTTTTCTACAAGCTTGCTTTGTGTTGCTTTTAATTCTGCTGTACGTTTTTCTACTTCCGCTTCCAAAATATGATTAAATTGGCACTGCTCCTTATATAAGCGATAATTATCAATGGCTGTAGCAGCACGTTCGGCAAATAATTCTGTAAACTGGATTTCTTCTGGACTAAACTCTCGTGATTCGTGATGAAATGAGCAAATAGTACCAATTACTTCGCCTTCAGCAGTCCGTAACGGTATCCCTAAATAAGCTCGGTAGCCTTCTGGAGGCTGACCATATTCTGGATGTTTACTTGTATCTTCTACTACTAAGGAGTTACCAGTTTCTATAACGGTGTTCGTTAGGGAACCATGTAGTGAATAAACGTGTTCGCCTACACCCATATTAATATTACTGGCTAGGACTTTCTCAAATCCTTGTTGACACAATGTGACTACCGACCAATCTACATTGAGTAACTTGCTGACTCCACAAGCAATGTTAAACAGATAGCCGCTTAGTTCTCCAGTCCGATAGTTTAAAGATGATAAAAGAGCGATCGCCAGACGCTCACGTTGCCACATTTGATTTTGCAAAAAAATTCCATCATCAATGGCTTTAACCATAAATACCTATAACAAACTTCGGGAAATTATTTTTGAAATATCTATGTTAAATTGCGGTGAGAAACTTCTGATTATCTCCTCAAGAAGATATCAGTTTTATAGATATAAGCACTGAGATATTTATAATTTTTTAACTAATTAAACAAGAAGTAACTCAGTGTCAAGACTAAATTAAAACTGAAACTGTTAAATGCTGGGTTTTAACAATACACTACTGATAATATAAAGCCCAAGGGATTATTAATCTTTTGTGAAGTTCATCAGTAGAGATAGAATGTAGGTATTGCTATAATGGCTTTCGGAATCATAGAAGTTTTTAGGAAATTCTCAGCTTAAATTAATTTAATCACTAAGTAATATATTTTAATTAATATTAAAGAGATAAAATATCGGATACTTAACCTGCATATTTGAATTTAGGAACAAAAGCCCACAAGGATGGTATTCCAGATATAAAACCCCTAGCCAGTGGCAACTGACACGCGCAGCACAAGGAAAATATTTGGTATTTTATTGGTAATAACTACCCTATTTACTTTAGTCTGCAAGAGCGGTAATTGTAAATCAGCTATAACTAAAGATGTAGGGGTTAACAGTCAAGCTAAATTTAACAGCTTGATTTTATTATCAAAGCCTTATTTGCTACTCAAAAACAGTGAATAACATTAAAAAAAATTGGATAAATATCGACCCATTTTCCCTACAGTTACGCCTAACAGTTGGTATGGCTTCCTTTTCAGCTTTGGTATTAGGTAGCCTGGCTACCTGGACAAGTTGGAAGATGCAGCAAATTTTAATTGATAGCCGTAAACATGAGGTAGAACAAATAGCCAAGCGTTTACCACAAGACCTGCAAATTTATAGCAGAATGATGCAACCTGAGATGAGTTTACAAAAGGCTATTAATAATTTTGCGAATACTAACACATTGATATGGTTTAAAAATTCTAACAATGAAATATTATCAAAAACTGAAAATTTAGATTTATTACCTGACTCTTTGGTAGCTAAGTTAATGAAATTGACTCAGATGCCGATTAAAGCGCAAGTTTATCAAATTGATCCCAGCTATTTTGTTGTATGTGGAACTTCTATCAAAGTCCAAGGTAAGTTGTTGGGTGAGTTATTTGTAGTCAAGGATATTACCCGCGAACAAACCATGTTTGTAGCAATGGTGCGTAATTTAGGTATTACTAGTATTCTGGCAATTATTATTCTGACTGTAGCGATCGCATTTTATATCAGGCGCTCTCTACAACCTTTGCGCCAACTCAGTCAAATGACTGCTGTGATTTCTGCTGAAGATTTAGGGCAAGCCCAATTATATCTTGATAATGCTCCTAGCGAAGTCAAGGAATTAGCACAAACCTTAACTATGCTTTTATCCCGTCTTGCCCAATCCTGGGAACAGGAGCGGGAATTTGTCAGTAATGTTTCTCACGAATTACGTACACCCTTAACGATTGTATATGGTTATTTACAAAGCGTATTGCGGCGGCAAAATAATTTAACCCCTCTTCAACAAGAAGCTTTAGAAATTGCTGCATCAGAAGCGGAAAGAACTATCCGCCTGTTACAAGATTTACTAGATTTAGCAAGAGCAGATAGCGGTTATTTATACTTTCAGATGAAAACTTATGTGCTGAATGACATAGTTGCAGAAATTGTAGTCATGGCTGAAAAGTATAGCGATCGCCTAATTACTATCGAGTCAACAATTTCCCCTATTGAAGTGAAAGTAGATTACAGTCGCTTTAAACAAGTATTACTGAATTTGATTGATAATGCTGTTAAGTATTCTGAAGCTGATACACCCATAACCTTTAAGTTAGATCAACTTCAAGACACAGCAATTATTCAAGTTTGTGATCAAGGTTATGGTATTCCTTTGCAACACCAAGCCCGGATTTTTGAGCGATTTTATCGTATAGATGAATCTCGCTCCCAGGCGACTGGCGGCTGTGGTTTGGGTTTATCGATTGTCAAAACGCTGGTAGAGGGTATGGGAGGTAGTGTTAGCGTGCAATCAAAGTTAGGAGAAGGGAGCATATTTACAATAATTCTGCCGAGATAGACAAAGTATGAATCAATTCAAAATACCCTACAGGAAGCTAAAGCTAGAAAATTAAAGACAGCCATCCACAAGTAGTGAGTTTTTCAACTTAATTTTCTTATGAAAAAGAAATTAAATATAAAATTTTATATTTAGTTATTGAATTTATTAACTATAGGATTACTATTTGATTTTTCAATTATATGTAAGGTGGGAAATGCACACTAAAACCCTGATATGGTGGGCATTAACCACCCTACAGATACTTACGTTTATTCAATGTTTAAATATGATTCCTATAATTAGTTAATGAAGTATATTTCTTTAACTCAAGAGTCAGATATCAGATAAATTTGACTTCTGATTCCTGACTCCTAATTGCTCACGTATATACTAATTCTTATCATAAATATCGATTCTGGCTGTACCAACAGGAATATCTCCTGTCAATCCAACCCTTCTAGCCGTCACGCCGTAAAGCAGTACGTCTTGACCTAAGCTATTTCTTCGTACACCTGTTAGTTCTACTTCTACAGAAGCACCAGATGTTACAGGTTCATCAAAAGTGATTGACAAATTTTCTTTACTAATCTCTGTTTTAGCGGAAATTGCTTTACCTGATTCATCCCTAATTCTCACTCCATTAAAACGTTCCATTTGACTTGGTAATGAAATCATGAGGTCTTGCAAAGACATACCTACTACTGCCAGTCGAATAAAGTGATTACCATTACGGACACCAGAGTTTGTAATATGGGGAACGTTAACATTCAGCGCCACCTGAGATAGTTTGTTGATATTTGAACCAGATTGTTCATGTTTTACAGGTGTAGCTATAGCTACAGCAGATGTAGAAAGAATAAGAGCAGATAAGCTACCGTAAATTAGACTTTTCATGATGCAATTTTCATTTTTAGGTGAATTACTTGCTTGGTGTTAATCAAGCAGTGTAATTAACAGATTGCTTCATAAAGATGAATTCAAGCTGATATATAAATTAAAGCAGTATGAAATTTGTTGATCAATAATCTTATAAAAATTAGCGTGGATTTGAGAAGTTAGAAATTTTCTCAGGAAAAACTTAAAATTTCTTCAGGAAAAACTCACTTTTATCGTGACAGTTTATGTTAGCCTGATCAATCAGGATTTTTTAGCAAAATTTATATACAAAATTTTCTATATGGATAAAGCACAAAGCTAAGTAGAACAGGGTAAATAATGAAATATTCGTAGTGAGAAATTTAGTCCTCAAACAAAGACTAAATTCATTACTAAGAAATGAAGCCTAGCATTTTTACATCACTTGACATAACTTGGTTTTTTCAAGTCGTTCCACTTATGTGTTTACAGGTATTTAGAGGTGGTTTTAAGAATAGTGGCTGTACTTCACTGAGTTGAGAAATATTGTATTAACCAATGTTTTGAAAGACTAATTTAGAAGCTGAAATTAATTTTATAGACGAGATTCGGAAAAAAATATCTCATGCCTTTAGGATATGAATCAATAATATTGAATGACTCGGTTACAGAGATAACACTGATAACCAAGAAACTTAAGTGTCGAGTTATTTCTTAATAAACCCAGAGTTAGTTTAAGAGTGCAATTTTCTCGGACAATCACCGATGATAGGAACAAAAATATGACAGCACACATTCTTTTGGTTGAAGATGAAGTTAAACTAGCGCGGTTTGTCGAATTGGAACTGAGTAGTGAAGGTTACAAAGTCAGTGTTGCTCATGATGGAATTACTGGACTCACCTTGGCGCGGGAGTCAACGCCTGATTTAGCGGTTCTTGATTGGATGTTACCAGGACTATCAGGTTTAGAAATTTGCCGCCGTCTGCGAGCAACGGGTAATTCAATACCTGTAATTTTGTTAACTGCCAGAGATGAAGTGAGCGATCGCGTGGCAGGATTAGATGCAGGAGCTGATGATTATGTAGTCAAACCCTTTAGCATTGAGGAATTATTGGCAAGAATTCGCGCCCATCTGCGCCGCACCCAAGAAACAGATGAAGATTTATTGCAGTTTGAAGACCTAAGTTTAAATCGCCGCACTCGTGAAGTGTTTCGGGGTAACAGAGCAATTGAATTAACAGCAAAGGAGTTTGATTTATTAGAGTATCTTCTTTCCCATCCCCGTCAGGTTTTTACCAGAGATCAAATTCTCGAAAAAGTTTGGGGTTATGATTTTATGGGTGATTCCAACATCATCGAAGTTTACATCCGTTATTTGCGGCTTAAGTTAGAAGAACACAACGAAAAGCGTTTGATTCATACAGTCCGTGGTGTAGGATATGCACTACGAGAATATCCCAACAAATAATTTCACCGTGGAAAACTTACCAATTAAGAATTTATAGTGAAAAAGTGACCAATCACTCAGATTTCCATTGACTACGAACACAAAATCATTAGCAGGGGTTGCTACTGTATTCCCTGACGATTCCAGCTTTTTCCCCTTGAACAGCTGGTATCTAATGTTGTGGCCTTAGTTAAAAGTTTGATGGTTGTAGATGAATATAGGAATAATTGAGCCTTACAGTGACGGATTTTTGGAAGTCTTACCAGAAGGTGAAAGCAGCGACTATTGGCAAATTGCCGCTATACACATCAATGGTCAAGCTTACTGCCCTACTCCTCAGCTTTATCGTTCAGAAAAACTAGCCTTAGCAAAAGCTGCAAAAATTTATGATTGGATAGCTGAACAAGAATCAGGCACGAGTGATGGGACTTACTATTGTTCTCCATTGCAACTTATTCTCTGGCAGCAATCTAAAGCATCTTAATTCACCTGTGGGTAATGCTAGAGACTATGTTTAAACCCAAAACCAGAGCAGCGAAAATTTAAGCCTAGTTGTACGTTAGGGTGTGCTTTATTTAAGCACACTATTTCTCGTTTATGAAGTAACTACTTCCGCTACTAGCTATGATTTCATTTTGATTTCTCTATTTGCCACAAACGATTTTTGAATTGGTATAATAAAAAGTGTTTGACACTCAATGGTGTAGTAAAATTTTGCAAGAGTTAATAGCAAAATTAATTATGATTCAATGGCTTTTACCTATAGGATTGCCCATATTTGCTTTAATAACGGGACTGATTAGTGAAAAATTTATAATTAATAAGTTTAAAAACTTCGTCTATAAAAAAGAAATACCCGGAAGCCATATAATTTTTAAGTCTCTGCAAGGTATGCTCCTAACTTGGTTCATACTTGCGGGCATTTTAGGAGCAGTTATCGCTGCTCCTTTGAAGCCAGATTTTACTAATTTATTGCAAAAAATTATTACAATATTTTTCTTATCTTCACTGACATTAGTTTTAGCTAGGTTAGTTTCAGGTTTCATCAGACTATACACTTATAGAACAGAAAGAGCTACAGCGTCTTTAATTTCTAACTTAGCCAAAGCTACTGTTTTAGTTTTGGGTTGCCTAATTTTGTTGCAAACATTGGGAATTGAAATTACACCCATTATTACAACTTTAGGAATCGGTGGTTTAGCAGTTGGTTTGGCGCTACAAGATACACTAGCAAATTTATTCTCCGGCTTTCATTTAATTATTTCTAAGCAAGTTAGAACTGGAGATTATGTCAAATTAGATGCTGGACAAGAAGGTTACGTTACCGATATTTCTTGGCGTAATACCACAATTAAAGAGTTTTCCAATAATGTAATTATTGTCCCTAATTCTAAACTGGCCTCGGCAATCTTTACTAACTATCATTTACCAGCTAAAGAAATCACATTAACAATGAACGTCGGTGTTAGTTATGATAGTTATTTAGATCAAGTTGAAAGAGTGACGGTAGAAGTTGCCAAAGAAGTTATGCAGGAGATTGCCCCAGAATTAAAAGAACATGAGCCATATATAAGGTTCCATACCTTTGGGGATTTTAGTATAGATTTTACATTATATATGCGTGTCAACGAATACTTTGACCAGCGTATTGGCAAACATTTATTTATTAAAAAACTACACAAACGCTATCAGGAAAATGGTATTTCAATTCCTTTTCCTGTGAGAAATGTGTATATTCAAGATCCCAATAACAATTAGAGAAGAGAAGCAAATAGTTGATATTTTGTTTTTTGTGCATACTTCTGCTGTTGTCATCGCTGATTAGTCAGGGTTGCATAACTGGCACAGGAAGCCAGTAAGACAAGATATTTTAGCGATCGCTTTGCAAAGTGCATGAAAATGATTATCATTTAAAAATGAATTTACCAATTATTACTGTTGTTGCCGGCCTTACTGGCAGTGGCAAAACTACCTGGATTTGCCAACAAATACGAAACACCACCTCCCATGAAAACATCATTTACTTTAGTCCTGGGACTGGTAAAGTTCCCATCGACCATACACGCATAGCAGCAGAATTCCCAAAAGTCAAAGTTTTCAGTGATGGGCAAGAAATCGAGTTTTTGTCCGAACTGGCAACAGCCGGAAATGCTTATATAGAAATAGGGTTTTATTTAGAATTAAGCGCTATCCAAACAATATTAGATAATTTACCTTATCAAGCCGTAGCTGTTTTACCAGCAAACCTCCCAAACTCTGAGTACCATACCTGGGCCAAAAAAATTATTATTGGTGCAGATATTAATGCCACCATCATACCCACCCAAATGTGGCGGGTACCCAGCAACGGTCAAGTGATTGACGAAGATAGTTTAAAAGAGTTTTGGTACGAAATTACTCATGGTGCTTATGGTGTAGTTAACCGTGCCAAGGGTATTTTTGATGTTGCTGATGGTAGGTCACTTTATGCAGATTTTGTCGCAGGTATACCTACGACTGATTTTCTGGAATTAGACTTACCCCGCCACTTAGCAGGCAGACCGCAAAGGTTTAGTGGTATAGAAGTATTGGGAAAAAACTTAGATGAGTCGGCAATGAGACAGACTTTGGCAGATTGCTATTTAACAGATGCAGCGATCGCACAATACCAAGAACAGGTAACACAAATTTTACTAGAGGAGGGTAGCGAGTGAAAATAGCAGTTATGTCCTGCATTCATAGCAACTATGAAGCCTTAGATGCAGTTTTGTTAGATATTGACCAACAAAAAGCCGACCAAATCTATTGTTTAGGTGACTTAGTAGGATATGGCCCATATCCTAATGCTGTCGTCGCACAAATTCGCTCATTAGATATTCCCACCTGTGTAGGCTGTTGGGATGAAGATATTGTGGAAGGTTTAAACTCCTGTGAGTGTAGTTACCCTTCACTGTTAGCGGAAAAACGCGGTAAACTCGCCCATGAGTGGACACATAAAGAACTCCATCAAGAAAACCAAGAATTTCTCGCTCAATTACCCCACACCTTACGTCAAGACAACTTGGTTTTCGTTCATGGTAGCCCCCAAAGCAACCATGAGTATTTATTACCAGAACTTGATGCTTTTGCCGCCTTAGAAAGAGTGTTTTCCACAGATGCAGATGTGCTATTTTGCGGACATACTCATGTACCTTATGTCCGTACCCTAGATGCAGGCAATTTACAAGTGTCCGTCAAAGGTGTGGGAATAGAACAGAAAGCAATTAACTTTTCTGCTTCAGTAAAACGAATTGTCAATGTAGGTTCGGTAGGAGAACCGAGACACGGGCGACCAAATGCCACTTATGCTATTTATGATACCGATACTCAAGAAGTAAATCTCAGAGAAGTACCTTACGACTATCAAAAAACCTGTGCCGCCATCATCGAACAAGGTTTACCTCCCATCTTTGCTTGGCGTTTAGCCCAAGGTTTGGAATATGCAGAAAGGGCTGATGACCCCACTCATGTTTGTACTCGATGAAGGGGATTGGGTATTGGAGATTGGGGACTGGGGACTGGGGACTGGGGACTGGTCAATAGTCAATGGTTTTCTTGTCTCCTTACATCCCTAGTGCTTTTTGCAAAAAATAAATTATGAAATCGAAGAATTTTTATGAATAAGTGGGCAATTTTAAGCGGGATTGAGGGTAATTTGGCAGCTTATGAAGCTGTGATGGCAGACATTAAGCGCCAAGGTGATGAAATACAAGCTTTATATATTTTGGGTGATTTGGTGGGGCCAAGACCAGAAGTAGAAAAAGTTGTAGAACGAGTCCGCAACCCACGAAACGGCGAGTTAGAACCTCTGGTTTGTAAAGGTTGGTGGGAAGAACAGTGCTGCATTTTGCATGGTCTTGGCCCTACTGGCGAGGCTGATGATTTGTTAGCGCAGTATGGCGGAGAAACGGTTAAGTTACTTTGGGATTCTGTTTCTCGTCAGACGGTGCAATGGTTAAGAACTCTAGATTTTGGTTTTTTTGAACTAGATTGTTTATTAATTCACGGTACGACTGTATCAATTGATGAAGCATTAACCCCCGATACTTCGCCAATTCAAATGCTTGACCGTCTGGCGAGAATGCAGGCAAGTAATTTATTTTGTGGTCGTTCTGGTTTAGCTTTTCAATATCACTTGCAAGCTGGTTCTGTAACTACAGGTATCACAACTCTTGATAATCCAAAATCACCTGAAACTATGACCATTTCTCCACGCCAGATAATTGGAGTGGGTAATGTAGGCAGAACACCAGGTGTAGCAACATATACTCTCTATACTCCGGCGACGAACTACGTAGAATTTAAAACTATCCGTTATGGTGTCGGTCAAGGATTTCAGCATAATTCCGTTAAAGCTATCTCATCTTAAAGTGCGTTATACCAAATTAAGATGAAGCTGTATAGAATAATTGAACGCAGATGCACGCAGCGAAAAGTTCTGTAGGAGGGTTTCCCTCCGTAGGAAACTTTTCAAGACAGAGAAACGCGGATAAATCAACGGATTTTATATTATGTGCAACCTCATATAAAATTGGTATTACAGATAAAAATATATCCAAAATGTAGGGTGCGCCAGTGCGATAGAACCTAACTATACTCAGAGATTATTCATGCTGACGCACCCTACTAAAGCATCAATTTCGGATAATTTATTTTCTGGTGTTGCTAAATTAACTATAGTCACATCAGATGATTTTGTATCTATCCTGCGTAGTAAATATATAAGTTTGATTTCTGTCTCCAGATTTATGAATTATTAGCAGACAGTGCTTATAGTTAAGTTCTTAGGTGAGGCTAAACCTAGTCACGCAAGTGAGGCTAAAAATCATGTTACTTAAATATTTGCATTTGCATTGTTTCTCAATCAATGATTGGTTCAATTGCAATTATCATACTGAATAAATCTTTATGCCAGATTTGGCTTTTTAAGATTCCCTAGATAGCACCGTAAATTTGGGGATTTTCATCTGATAGGCTTTGAAATTACGTATTTTTTTGGTAGAAGTAAATGGTCGAAATTTACTATAAAATTTTGACTGTTAACTCTAGATTAACCATAAGACAGTTAGGTAATACCAATTTGAAAAAAGAATGCGACAAATAAACCATTTGTAGAGACGCGATGAATCGCGTCTTCACCCAAGGATGTGTTGCAATCATTAATTAAATTGGTATAGTTAATAGCAGTTTGTTTGTATGTGGAGTATATGCACTATAAAGTGGTCATCTTGTCCGCCCAGTATCTCCCAGTCAGACTTGCAACAGCTCATTAAATTCATCTATTGTCTTGTGTATGAGTTAACCTAGTTCTGGAAAATATTCTAGACAACGGAACTGGAATAAAGTGAGTTCGACGGCTGAAAAAACCCCTCTCCGCTAGATGCGGAGCGACTTCCCCCGAAACGGAGAGAGGCTTGAAAACATTTATTTTTTGTCGATATGTCTGCTCTTTACTCTCCTCTCCGCGTCGGAGCGAAAAGTCTGTAGCAAGCAATATCCCGCAGGGTGCGGAGGCTTCCTCCGAACAGAACTTTTCAAGACAGAGGGGTTGGGGGAGAGGTCAAAAAGTTTTTTTGAACTCACGTTGAAACAGAATTTTTCGATCAGACTATATAGCAGATGACCACTTCTCTGTCTGGTTTTTCTACAGCTTCCTTTGTTGAATAAGGATATAGCTTTGCTCATGCTGCAAATTATTCTTGCGTGCAATGCAAACAAAATTGCCGATGTTTGTATTGTGAAAAAAGGGGTAGAGGAGGTGATAATAACTCGCTCAACGTAAGTGAGGTTTTTGAGAGAGTTTGAGCGTTCTCCTCTATATTTCTCTAAACGTCATCCACGTTAGAGATCAAAGAAAAGCAAGCACATCTCAAAGCACATTCTTTTCTTATTCCCCATGTTTTATTATAGCTAATCTGGAACATAAATTGGGGAGAGGATGAATCAATTCAAAATAACCTACGGGAAGCTAAAGCTACAAAATAAAAATGGTTGTATCAATCTGCAAAATAAACAAACACATCATTTAACAGCCTAATTTCTATCATATTCATCTACCAAGGTGCAGTATCGTGAACACCTTACGCCGCCAAGAAAATGATTTTTGGCATCGATCGCATCAGCCAATTCCCGAAGAACTTCCTACGTTAGAAGCTAACGAGTTTCTACCCCATATTGGGAAATGGACAAGTATCGGTGGGGTGGTTGTCTTCAGTATCTTTGTTGTAGGAGTTGCACTAACATCTGTTCTCAAGTACAACGTGACGGTGAAAGTGCCGGCGACTATTCGCCCTGTGGGAGAATTAAAGCTTGTACAGTCATTGGTTAGTGGCAAAATTCTCAAAATTGATGTTGCAGAAAATCAGATGGTGAATGAAGGACAAGCGATCGCCTACATTGATGATTCGCGTCTGCAAACCCAAAAGAGCCAATTACAAAACCTGATTCAGCAAAGTCAACTACAACTCAATAAAATCGATGCACAGTTGGGAGAAATCGATGCTCAAATTACAGCACAGACGAATTTAAACGATCGCACCACTATAGCCGCACAAGCTGAACTTAGTGGTACACAACGCAACTATGCAGATCAGCAAGTGAAAGCTACGGCGGATATGACACAAGCACAATCAGCCTTAACTTTAGCCAGAATCCAAAAAGACCGCCTGCAACGGGAAAAGCTGTTAACGGCGACGGTGCGAGAAACAGAAGCCGCTTTAAATTTAGCCAGGGTGCAAAGCGATCGCCTACAACGGGAAAAGCTCCTAAAAACTACCGTAGATGAAGCGGAAACAGGCTTAAAATTGGCGAGAGAACAACGCGATCGTTTACGGCGGGATAGGCTTCTCAGGACGACTGTGCAAGAAACAGAAACCGCCTTGAATTTGGCGAAGGCGCAACAAGAAAGATTACAGAGGGAACAACTCTTAGCTAAAACTGTGCAGGAAGCAGAAACCGCTTTAAATTTAGCCAGGGTACAACGCGATCGCCTACAACAAGATAAGGTACTTACTGCAACTGTCCAGGAAGCAGCCGCCGCCTTGAGTTTAGCTAGAGTACAGCGAGAAAGATTACAGCCGATAGTAGCATCAGGAGCGATCGCCCGTAGTTTCTTTGAAGAAAAAGACCAAGCCGTGATTTCAGCTGAGGCGAGGTTGGAACAAGCCAAAGCTAACGCTAAAAATCTCTTGGAAGATAAAGAACAAGCGGTGATTTCGGCGGAAGCGAAACTGGAACAAGCCAAAGCTAACGCCAAAAATCTCTTAGAGGAGAAAGAACAGGCTGTCAAATCGGCGGAAGCGAAACTGGAACAAGCCAAAGCTAACGCTAAAAATCTCTTGGAGGAAAAAGACCAAGGTGTAATTACGGCGGAGGCGAAACTGGAACAAGCTAAAGCCAACGCCAAAAATCTTTTAGAGGAGAAAGAACAAGCGGTGATTGCGGCGGAGGCGAAGCTAGAACAAGCCAAAGCTAACGCCAAAAATCTCCAAGAAGAAAAAGACCAAGCTTTAACAGTGGCGCAAACCAATCTCGCCAAGGCTAGAACCGAGATAAATCCCAATGATGCAAGTGTGACTGTAGCATCGGAAAGAATTAAACAAGAACAAGCCAGAGGTGAAGTTACTTTAGCCGCCTTGAAAAAAGAAAGAGAGACTTTGCTACAACAACGTTTAGAATTTCAAAAACAACTGGACAGAAACCGCAAAGAACTACAACAAGCCGAAAATGACCTAAACCAGAGTGTAGTCCGCGCACCCATCGCCGGGACAGTGCTGCAATTGAATTTGCGTAACCCCGGACAGGTAGTACAAGCGAGTGAGGCGATCGCTCAAATTGCACCTTTAAATGCACCAATACAAATCAAAGCTAACGTCCAGGCACAAGATATCAACAAAGTCAAACCCGGTCAACAAGTCCAAATGCAGGTTTCTGCTTGTCCCTACCCAGACTACGGCACTCTCAAAGGAACAGTCAAAACAATTGCCCCAGATGCCCTACCCGTAGCTAACAATAACCCGCAGACCACCACAGCTAAAACCGCAGCCTATGAAGTTATTGTAGAACCACAAACCCCATACGTTGGCAGAGGCGATCGGCAATGTCAACTCAAAACCGGAATGCAGGGTAAAGCAGATATCATTTCCCGCAGAGAAACAGTATTAAGGTTCATCCTCCGCAAAGCCAGATTAATTGCAGATTTGTAATTAGTCATTGGTCAATAGTCCATAGTCAATTTTCTTCCCCCTACCCCCCTACCCCCCTACACCCCTGCTCCTACAAAACTCCGCGTACCTCCGCGCTAGCCTCCGTATTCCTCTGCGTTTAAAAAAGCCACCAACTGATACAAAACAGTACTTAAATTACAAATCAATATGCTGAATCTCTTCAAACTCCGAAAAAATTACCCCTGTGTTTTACAGTTGAGTGAAGAAGATTGTGGAGCCGCTTGTATAGTTTCAATTTGTCGACAACACGGACGCTTTTTAAGTATGAATAAAAGCCGTGAAGCAGTAGGGACTGGACAACTAGGTACAACCTTATTAGGTCTAAAACGTGGCTCAGAAAATCTCGGTTTTAATGCCAGAGCCGTGAAAGCATCCCCCGCCATCTTAGACAGAATTAAAGAAATTCAACTACCAGCAATTATTCATTGGCGGGGATATCACTGGGTAGTGTTATATGGCAAAAAGGGAAGCAAATATATCATCGCTGATCCAGCAGTAGGTATTCGTTATATTCACAGAGAAGAGTTAACAGCCGCGTGGAATGGGGTCATGCTCCTAATGGAGCCAGATCACCAGCGCTTTTCTCAACAGCCCCACGACAAACCACAACCAGGCTTTACCCGCTTTCTTCAGCGCATCTTGCCCTATCATGGGCTATTGTCCCAGGTTTTTATGATCAACATTGTCCTGGGCGTATTGGCTTTAGGCTCACCAGTCCTGATTCAAATCCTCACAGATGATGTCTTAGTTCGTGGCGATACTCAACTACTAGCTGTGATAGCGATCGCTGTTATCATCATGAATTTATTTAGTAGTGGTATGCAGGTATTAGAATCTACAATGATTGCTCATTTTAGCCAACGCCTGCAATTAGGTTTAGTCTTGGAATTTGGACGGAGAATTCTGCAATTACCATTGACTTATTACGAAGCCCGTCGCAGTGGAGAGATTACCAGCCGACTTAGAGATATTAATGAAATTAATCAATTAGTCTCACAGGTTGTAGTGCTTTTACCTAGCCAATTTTTCATCGCTGTAATTTCCTTCGGCTTAATGCTTTTTTATAGTTGGCAGTTAGCATTAGCGGTAATACTCATCGGTGCATTGATGAGTTTAGCTACATTGCCGCTTTTACCAGTCCTGCAACAAAAAACTCGTAGTCTTTTAGTTTTAGGTTCAGAAAATCAAGGTGTATTAGTAGAAACTTTTAAAGGCGCACAAGTCCTGAAAACCACAAATGCTGCACCACAATTTTGGGATGAATTACAAAATCGTTTTGGTCGTCTGGCAAATTTAACATTTAGTACTATTCAAATTGGCATTATCAACAATACTATTGCAAAATTCCTTTCTGCTATCGGCGGTGTAGTTTTATTAGGACTAGGAAGTATTTTAGTTATCCAAGGAAAGTTAAGTATTGGTCAAATGTTAGCGATTAATGTACTACAAGTTAATGTGCTGACATTAATTAGCTCATTAGTAGGTTTAGTTGATGAATATTTTCGTTCCCAAACTGCTATATCTCGGCTTTTGGAAGTGATTGATGCTACTCCCGAAGTAGATAACACTTCTCAAAAACCATTCGCCCAAATCTCTAGTGATGCAGACATTCGTTTTTCCCATATTAACTTTCACCATCCTGGTAGAGTTGACCTATTAGAGGATTTTTCTCTCAAGCTACCAGGAGGACAAATTATTGCTTTGATTGGCAAGTCAGGCTGTGGTAAAAGTTCCTTAGCCAAACTCATGGCAGGACTATATCAGCCCAATTCTGGTAATATCCGCATCGGCTTTTATAATATTCAAGATATTGCCCTTGATTGTTTGCGGCAACAAGTAGTTTATGTACCTCAAGAACCTCATTTCTGGAGTCGTTCAATTTTAGAAAACTTTCGTTTAGGAAGTCCCCATATTTCCTTTGAAGAAGTCGTCACAGCTTGCCAAATTGCCGATGCTGACAGTTTTATTAGCCAACTACCAAATAAGTATCAAACAGTGCTAGGAGAATTTGGGGCTAATCTTTCTGGAGGACAAAAACAAAGACTAGCGATCGCCAGAGGTATTCTTAATAATCCACCAGTCCTAATTTTAGATGAAGCAACAGCCGGACTAGACCCAGTTAGTGAAACTCAAGTTCTTGATCGGTTGCTAGAATCACGACAGGGTAAAACCACAATCCTCATTACCCATCGTCCCAGCGTAGTCCACCGCGCTGATTGGATTGTATTACTCGATCAAGGAAAAATACAACTGCAAGGTACTTTAGAAGATTTCCTGTCCCAACAAGGAGAGCATCTAAAGTTTTTATCACTGTAAATATTATTTTACGTTATAAACAAGATAGCAAATCTTAATTTATCAAGAAAGACACAGCAAAACTAAAATTTTATTTATAAAGTAGTAATTAAATAAATTTATTAAGCACGCACTAGAGTTTGTAAGGTAGAAATTTTGACATTTAATGAATTGTATTGATAGCTAAAAACTCATAATTTAATAAAATTATCATAGGGATATAATTAATCATATCCCTATATTTTTTAGCCTGAATTTATATATGAATTATATTTTATTGTCAGAATATCATGAATCAAAAGTAGTAAAATTTGTTTTTACAAATACCACCGCAGCATAATTTAAATTAACAAGAAATATTTAATAATAAAAATATAGGTAATAACAAACCTATGTTGTACGTAAGTGAGGTAAAAGTTCATGTCAAACCAAATGCTAGCTTCTAATTTACTTGAAGATTTATCCTTAGATCAACAGCAATCTTTGGCTGGTGGTCAAACCTTTGATGATGGAGATGATGAAGGCGGAAGTACACGACTTGGCAGTGGTGAAACTCGCCGCTATCGAATTAGAAGTGTCAGCATCGTTAGTGTCCGTAAATTGTCATAGTTAGTGGTGAGTGGAGTGAACTGAAATAATCGGCTCAAAGCCTAATTGTATTTGAGCATTTCTGCACCATCTCCTATTTTCTGCTAAATTTTATGAAGCTAGGTACTTTTATTACCTAGCTTTCTTCACGGGTATTTTTCCATAAGAAAATGCACATATTTTTTAATTATTATCTCTATTAATTGAAGCCAAATAATTAATATACTCATGTAAAAAATAACCTCAATTAAAAGATGATTTACCATGAACCAAAAGCTAGATATTTAATCATATATTATCTAACTAAGGAGTAATTTAAAATATGTATGAATATTGAACAATTAAATTATGAGGTGTTAAACACCTATGTAATGAAGTGAGGTAATTAATTATGTCTAATCAAATCATCGCATCTAATTTGCTAGCAGATTTATCCATAGAACAACAGCAGTTTCTAGTGGGTGGTCAGCAAACAACTCAACCACCACAAGGTCAAGGTGGTTGTTCTGGTGGTGCGGGTTCTAGTGGTACTAATCAAGATAGCTGGGATCAAAATGGCTATGATCAGGAGGGAGGCGGCTCTGGAGGTGGTTTCAGTAGTCGCCGTCGCCGCTTGCGAGTAAAACTTTCTGGCTACGTCTATCTCAGATAAATTGGCAAATTTCAAAAGTAGGATCTGATTTGCCATTAAACTTACACTATTGTTCTCAAGGTAAATGTTCTCAAACCTTGTAGTCAGTATTTATAAGCTAATACAGTTCAGTTAAGGCAACAACTTAGACTGGTGTAGGTTGGGTGGAGGAACGGAACCCAACATTCTCAAGACTTTGTTGGGTTCCGCTATCGCTCCACCCAACCTACTATTCTCTTAACTGAACCGTATTGATTTATAAGCTCTGTTTCTTTCTTGTGCTGACTAGTGCAATCAGAACACTAACTATATGAGATGTTTGCTCAACAGCCAGTTCCTCGGAGAAACTGGCTTTTTTGAGTTTAAAAATTACATTTTGGAGATAAGAAAAATTTTAAGCCATATCCTATTTATAATAGGGGACAAAAATACTGTTTCCCACATAAAAATATAAGCTCATAGATGAAATATTATTTGTATATATATCTGCAATAGATATAGGAATACCATTAAAAATATCATACTTCTTAAGCAAGATTCTTAGTATTTTTATTTCCCCCTATAGGGGAGTTTAATTTGTCAGAATTATTCCTATAAATAAAATCAAAGGTATTACACATTTATGATTTTCGCCCATATTTGCGTAAGCCTTGTAGGCGTGTACAAATAATAGATAGAACAGAGGAAAAGAATCATGTCCAATCAAGTTTTGCAATCTGATTTACTCGTCGAACTATCTACAGAAGACCAGCAAAATCTAGCTGGAGGTCGCTGGGGTAGTTTCGGTGGTTTCGGTGGTTTCCGGGGTGGCTCTTGGTTTAGAGCAGGCAGGTTCTGGGGAGGTCGTTCTTGGTTCAGACCAGGTGGTTTCCGGGGTGGCTGGGGTGGTTACTGGAGATAATTGCCTGAAGCTCATCGATAGAAGCTTATTGATTATGATGACAAGTCTTGATTTATCTTAAATCAGACTTGTCTTTTTGCTATCTATATTAAAAATCACTACCCAATTGTCTGGGAATTATGCTCAATTTCTTGGGCTTCTAAAAGTCTAGTTTTTTCCCATATCCAATCTTGTAAAATCGGATTAACTAATTCAGGAGCTTCATCTTGAGGACAATGCCCTACACCTTCCAAGGGAATAAACTTGAGTACTTGAGGATAGTTGGCTAATTCTCGACCTAAGTCTACTGGTTCCCAAGGGTCATCTGTCCCCCACACAATCAATGCTGGACAAGGCAACAAAGGTAAAAGGTCTTCTGGTAGAGGGCCGGATGAATAAGAAGTAAAGGCAAGGAATACAGCCGCAGCACCAGGATCACTTGCTGGCACTGTCAAAATATCTACCAGTTCCTCTGTCACTGCCTCACTATTAACATAGGCTTGTAGCAGAATTTTTCTCACTGTTTTTGGTTGGGCGATTTGACGGAAAAAGAACTGACCAATTGCTTTAATAGATAGTACACGTTGCAGCATAGGTGCGCCAAAACGACGCGACCAAGGTAGAGTTTCCCGTTTGCGATCATGCAGTAATCGTAGAGAACAGTTGAGTAGGGCAACACTTAAACTAATTTCTGGATTGCTGACTGCTGCTTGCATGACTACAATACAGCCAATAGAGTTACCCACTAAAAAAGCTGGTTCACCGACAACCTCACGGCAAAAATCAGCTACTTGTTCTCCCCAAGTTTCTAATGTATATGCCATTTCCGTATCTGGTTGAGGTTTAGCTGAACCACCAAAACCAATTAAATCAATTGCATAAACACGGCAATTTTTCGCCAGGATGGGTATATTTTTTCGCCAGTGGCTCCAAGAAGCACCAAAACCATGTACTAGTACAACGGATGGCCCGGTAGTTCCTTGAGTTTGATAACAGATGGAAAAGCCTCGCCAAATCCAGGTTTTTGTAGAAGTAGAAGTATTCATGAGAATTTAAAAATAGCTGAAGATATTAAAGTAAAAGATTTTACCTGTAGAGTTAGAGGTTAGTTATTTTACTGAACAAACCCTGAGATACTCCTTCCTTATGGAACAACTCATAACCCTGAGAGAAACTCAGCTACGTATTAGTATTGTGTACAAAAGAACGGGAGCAGCAATGTCTACAGCACTGAGATTTTTTTCAGGTTAGAAATCAATAAACAGAAATTCCACAACAAGTGTGTGAAATTTTTTATTCCTCAATTTCTTATTCTTGATCGCCCATACCTTATTTTCAACTCAGAGCATGGATGCAATCAAGAGATTAATAAAAATTATCACGGAGAAGGCAGTAGAAAGAGTCTACCTTTGTACGTTTAACGTGGTAATTATTGATTGTCCTATTTATAGGCGAGTACAGGCTCGACTAATAAGATTCAAAAAAATTGACATATTATTAACTTGATATCATTACTTTATAGATATTATGTAATACTCTTTTTTGATGAACTTAATTTTGTACTTCATATTTTTATCATGGCTCATTAATAACACTATTTAAATATCTTTACACAAGATTAGGAAGTTAATACAAGATACTGAAATAAGTATCCGGATAAATTCAGTAGTTTTACAATTTACGGACTTGAAGTTAGCCCATAAGATATACTGGATATAAGGCATCTATTAATAGGTGAGTTAAACCTAAACAGTAAGGTTAAATTTCACCTGGATTTTTGTTCCTAGTGCAGGCTGGCTAAAGAAAATGACCATACTAGAAACAAGTAACACTCCTGTTGGTGGTTACGCGCCAGATTTTGAGTTACCAGGGATTGATAATCACGTCCATCATCTGAGTCGTTATTTAGATAATTTTCGCGCAGTTGGCGTAGTGTCTTTGGGCAATCACTGCCCTTATGTAAATTTGTATTTAGACAGGTTAAAAGCCATTCAAGGGGAATTTGGAGCTGAAGGCTTTATCTTAATTGGCATAAATGCTAGTGATATTACCGAGCCAAGTTGGTCAAGCTTAGAGAAAATGAAAGCCTTTGCCCAAAATCACAAGTTAAACTTTCCTTACCTGTGGGATTCTACCCAAGAAGTTAGCAGGAGCTTTGGCGCTACTAAAACACCGATCGCCTTCTTGATCGACAGTCATGGTATATTGCGATATAGAGGTCAGATTGACAATCATCCTCAAGAGCCATCATCTGTAGGTGAAGACTACCTGCGAAATGCGATCGCTGCTCTGTTTAAAGGCGAAGAAATCCCAGTACCTGAGACGGAACCAGTAGGCACTTCATTGATCTGGCATATATAGACATAGATAGTCATTGTACTGCTATCTTAAATTGGAGGCACTTGCAACTTTTTTGATAAAGCGGAACTTCATGGGAACGAATTACCGACGGGTTTTACTCAAACTGAGCGGTGAAGCCTTAATGGGCAACATGGGCTATGGGATTGATCCAGAAGTGGTCAAGGAAATAGCCCAAGAAATAGCGGAGGTGATAGCCACCGGCGTTCAAATTGCCATCGTCGTTGGCGGTGGTAACATTTTTCGTGGCGTGAAGGCAGCGTCGGCGGGGATGGACAGGGCAACCGCCGACTACATTGGGATGATTGCCACGGTAATGAATGCCATGACGCTGCAAGATTCACTGGAACGCATAGGAGTACAAACGCGGGTACAAACTGCGATCGCTATGCAGGAATTAGCCGAACCATATATTCGCCGTCGAGCCATCCGTCATCTAGAAAAGGGACGGGTGGTTATTTTTGGTGCTGGTTCCGGTAATCCCTTTTTTACAACAGATACAACAGCAGCATTAAGAGCCGCAGAAATCGACGCAGAAGTAATTTTTAAAGCCACCAAGGTAGATGGGGTTTATGATGCAGACCCCGAAGTCTATCCTAACGCCAAACGTTATAACAGTCTCACCTACGCCCATGTTCTCGCTCAGGACTTGCGGGTGATGGACAGTACGGCGATCGCCCTTTGTAAAGAAAATAATATCCCTATTCTTGTATTTGACCTAACAACGCGGGGTAATATTCGCCGCGCCGTTTTAGGAGAATCTATCGGTACCCTTGTGGGAGGTTCTTGTGAAATTAGCTGAAGCTGAAAGTAAAATGCAACATACTGTTGAGGCGACTCAACGGGCATTTAATACAATTCGTACTGGCCGCGCCAATGCCAGCTTGTTAGATAAGGTGTTAGTAGACTACTACGGTTCACCTACGCCCTTAAAATCCCTAGCAAACATCAGCACGCCAGACGCAACGACAATACAAATTCAGCCTTACGATAAGACCAGTTTAAATATTATCGAAAAGGCAATTTCTCTATCTGATGTTGGTCTAACACCCAGTAATGATGGTTCTGCCATTCGCTTGAATATACCACCCTTAACAAGCGATCGCCGCAAAGAACTAGTCAAACTGGCTGCTAAGTACGCGGAAGAAGGGCGTGTTGCTATTCGTAACATCCGCCGTGATGCCATAGACTCAATTCGTAAACAAGAGAAAAACGCCGAGGTTTCCGAAGATGAAGCCAAAGACCAACAAGACAAACTGCAAAAACTAACCAACAAATACACTGCCAGAATCGATGAATTGTTGGCAGAAAAAGAAAAAGACATCACCACTGTCTAAACAGTTTTCAGGCTGAAGAATCTCATGTTCTTCAGCCTTTTTTATCAGTAATACCAAATTAATATGAAGCTGCGCCAAATAAATGATATGGAGACGTTGAATGCAACGTCTCTACAGTACAGAATAAAGTGCATCTATGGCTACGCCAGGCAAGCTACATCCAGAAACGGTATAAGTCCTAACTGTTGACAACTCTCAGAAATTTTGAATTTTGAATTTTGAATTTTGAATTTTTTATGTACGACACCATCATCGTTGGTGCTGGGCCTGCGGGTGGCGCAGCAGCATATCATCTAGCCAAGAAAGGGCGTTCAGTATTAGTTTTAGAAAAAGAGTCTCTACCTAGATATAAACCATGTGGCGGGGGAGTGTCACCAATAGTTGCCGAATGGTTTGACTTTGACTTTAGCCCAGCAATTTCTCTGAAAGTAGACTCATTTCGTTTTACCTGGAACTTAGAAGACCCCGTAGAAGCGAAGATTGAGACTAAAGAACCAGTGTGGATGGTACGCCGAGAAGTTTTTGACCATTTTCTAGTACAGCAAGCGCAAAAACAAGGCGCAGAACTGCGGGATAATACAGAAGTTACAGGAATTGAGTTTAAGAGCGACTACTGGCAAGTTAACACCGCTAACGGCCCCGTTACTGGGCGCTATCTCATCGCTGCTGACGGTGCTAAAGGCCCAATGGCAAAATGGTTAGGCTTCAAAGAACGTAAACGCCGTTTAGCTGGTGCATTAGAAGCAGAAGTTCCCGCCCAAGTAAAAGATAAATCGACAATTCACTTCGAGTTTGGTTTAGTGAAAAACGGTTATATCTGGAACTTCCCCAAAGAAGAAGGTTATTCCATTGGAGTAGGAACCTTTATTGGTGGTCAACCCCAAGATTTTAAGAAAATTTTGGTTGAATACTCCCAATTATTTAACATAGATGTCAAAACTAGTAAGCAATATGGTCATCCAATTGCTCTATGGGATGGTAATCAAAAATTACACACTCAAAACGCTATTTTGGCAGGGGAAGCAGCTTGTGTAGTTGACCCCATGACGGCCGAAGGGATTCGTCCCTCAATTTATAGCGGTGTCATGGCCGCCGGAGCCGTTGATCAAGCACTTTCTGGTGATATCAACGCTTTGGAACAATACACCGAAATCATTCAGGAAAGTTGGGGTGCGGAAATGGCTTGGGCGCAAAAATTAGCAGGGGCATTCTATCGCTTTCCTAGCGTTGGTTATCAAGTTGGTGTCAAGCGTCCCACTGCACCCAAAGTTATGGGTAAAATCCTCTGTGGTGAAATGTCTTACAGCAGCGTTGCTGGTCGCGCTCTCAAGCGTCTAATCCCTGGCTTTAGAGGTTAGGGAATGCCAATTCAAAATTCAAAATTCAAAATGAAGAGAAGTAGGGTGGGCATTGCCCACCAAAAACCGGATATGGTGGGCAATGCCCACCCTACACCCATACACCCATACACCCATACACCCATACACCCATACACACCTACATTTTGGATACTTTCTTGCTACTTAGAAACCGTATTAGCTCTACGGTTAGGATGTGAATCTAATTGACGTTCGCCATAATGTAACAGTCTGCCTATAATTGCCAAACGATTTTCCCAGGCTCTGACTTGATAGCTATTTTCCATCTGTTGTTGACGCATCCAGACTCGAAATAGTGATTGAAAGCGAGTTAAATTAGCTTTGGCTGTGACTAACTTACTAGCAGAAGGTGCGGTTGCTAGTTGATTTAAAGCATTTTGCAGTAATTCTGCCTGGCTATAAAAATCAGAAATGCTTTTATTTGTTATCTGTTGTTTTTCATCCTGTAGAACTAATTGCCATTCACGTTTCAGACTCAGATATCGGGTCACAGCACTTTGGAATGGTTCACGATGAGGTAAAGGTTCACTAATTGCCGATTGTTGCTTTCCTTGAGTATTACTAAATAACTTGTGCAGCTCGTTATTTAAATTTTCGGCGGCGAACAGTGCATAACCACTCACTGGTAAATCCCTCACCAGTTGTAGTTGATCAAATGCACCTAATGTTGGTAAAGAAAGTAATCTGATTCCAGGGATTAATAAAGTAGAACCTAATTGTGTCGAAGTAATCCAAGGTTTTGCTAAAGTTTGGAAGCGCACCGTATCTTGGGCATAAGTCATGGGAATAATTAAATCTACATTTCCCTGTCTCGCCCAAACTTCCCAATGCTGTTGAATTTTTTGGACGCGTTCATATTCTGGTAGTGGGAAGACTGCAACTGACAAAATCAGGTTGCGGTGCTGCTGACGTAACATTTGGGAAACTTGGGCAACGAAGCTATCAACTTGCTGGGTACGGAATGTTGTCCACTGCTGCCATAGTTGTGTTTGACTAGGGGAAATCTTCATCGGATCTACACCTGTCAATTGTTGAAACTGGGTTCTGGCTGCTTTACCGTAACCGTAACTTCGTCCGGCTGCTGGGTCTTGGAAAGGGTAGCGAATATAGTCTAGCTGTAGACCATCGACTTTATATTTAGTAATAATCTCTTCGTAAAGTTTCAGCAAATATTGGCGTAATTCGGGATTGGCTGGATCGAAAAAAGGCTTGGTTTGACCAAGGGGAATCATTTGTCCTTGGTGGTCATAGTTTGCCCAATCAGGGTTAGCAGCTAAGACTGGCCCTGGATAATTGCTGGGAATATTCAGTAATTCATTATGACGCTGGTTTCCAGCAGCGAATGTCCAAACCCAAGCGTGTAATTCCATCCCGCGCTCATGTGCTAATTTCACACCAGAAGCTAAGGGGTCCCAACCGCGAATTAATGGGTTTTGCTGGGGTGCAACTTTACTGGGATAAATGGTGTAGCCAGCGTTGACTGTTTCAAAAAAGATAGTGTTGATTCCTGCTTGCGCCAAACGATCAAAAATTTTGGCTAATTCTTCTTCGCTACCTGCACGGACAATTGTTCCTCTGTCTAACCATACTGAGCGAATTTCGGCTGGTGCTAATCTGCGGTCTGTGGGAAACTGCTTCCACAAGTTTGTTCTAGTTACGAGCCATTGTTGACGAGCCAGAGCATAATTTTTATTGGCGATTAACTGAGGTAAGTTTTTGGCTACTACTCTGGCTTGTGCCAAAACTTGCTCTTTGTTAGCAATGGGAGTTAAAGAGGTGCTGGTAATTCGTGGGGTTTCAGCTTTCACAGACAGGGAGTTATTGCTATTTCCATCATTCACCATTGCGGCTAAATGGGCGCTTTCTACTCGTCCGATGAGGTTTTCTAGTTCTTGTTGGAGAGCGATCGCTTCACTACTACCTATTGGTGCATTAGAATGAGGCGCAACATCCCAATGTACCTGTTGTTCCAGTTGATCAATCGCTTCTTCAGTTGCGGGTGGTTTGGTTGCTGGTAAGGCTGGTTTAGGTGGAGTGATGGTTTGGGGGGCGATATTATTAGTTCTCTTCTGTTCCTCTGAAACAGTTGCTACCGATGTGGCACAATTGGACGCACCTCCGGTTATTTTTTTGGTGTTATTTCCTGACACATAACGAGTCACAGCAGCTTTGAGCCAAGAACTATCTAATTCTGCTGTGGAAGCTGCATCTGTTCCCCAGCGCCAGCCCAAAAAGGTAGCGCGTTCAGTGGAGACTACGGCGGCGGGATTCTCTCTGGAATTCCACACAGCTACAGTTTGACTAGCACCACTACTGGGTATGAGAACACCACCATGTACATTACCAAAAATTCCACCATTGTTTACCCAGCTATGATTTAGGGTTTTGGGGGGTTTGATTTCTTGTTTATCTTTGAGGCTAAATCCCCAATAGCCGCCTAAGAGGGTTTTTAATAATTGACGGACTCCTGGGGCTGAGAGACTGCCAACGGGGCCGCTTGCAATGATGTTACCGCCTTGGCTTTTCCATTCTTCCAAGGCGATCGCTTGGGTTGGTGTGAGGGTTTCGATATTCGGTAAAAATAACACGCGGCGATCGCCCCAATCTGCTGCATTACTCACACTTGCTAGGGGAATCACACAATATTCCACCCCAATATTCTGCAAGCGTTTGGTAATTCCTGCCCAATGCTGTGTATTGTCTGGACTTTGAACTACACTCAAAACGGGTTTTTCTACCGCCTTTGCTGTCAAAATATCAACACAATTAAAAATAACTAATTGCAGAGTAAAAATGAAGAATCCAGTTTTTTTAATTTGTAATCTGTGATGATCTTGATTGATTTTTTTGTGATTCTTCACTATTTCTCCCCACCACTAATTAATTATTATTTATTATTTATGAATTAAATCAACTCTGATTTACATCAGAAAAACAACTGATATTGCCTATTTAAACGCTAACACTATCAGTAATACAGGTCTTTATCAGTTCTTTTACCCCCGCTATTGGTATGATTTTGGTGTGTAATTTTTGGGCTACTTCCTCAACACTCATATCATCTAAAAAAACTAATTCTCCATGTTTGAGCATGACATTAGGTAGCAAAATGCCTCCACCTAAATCCTGTTCCTTTAAGTGTAAAAGTAAATCGTGTCCAGTAATTAACCCAGTAACACTAATAGTTTGTCCCCAGTAATCACTAGATAACGCACACATATTTATTTCTAATCCTTCCACCGCATTTAAGCTTTTGAGAATTGGTTGAAAGGCTTTTTCTACAGCATTACCAACCACCCAAGTTAACTTTTTGGGGTGGTTGATTTTTGTAGGTAATAATTCCGCCGCAGTCTCAGCAAATTGTTTGAGAAATAACCTAATTGAACCTACACCGTTATCAATTTGGGGGTATTCTTCGTACTCAGCCTCGCTAGGTAATTCCTCACCCGCAATCAAAAACCACTCATCGGCTAACCAAGCAACATTAGAACCAAATTGTCGGCGAAATTCCTGGGTTAGCGATCGCACCTGTGCAATCACTTCTTGGGCTTTTTCTCTTGTTACAGGTATAAGTTCGTCTTCTTCAGGGCGAAATCTTGTTAACCCGACTGGTACAACTGCCACTGAGGCAACGGTAGGCACATCCCCATCATGAAATGACGCTAAATCCCGTAGTGTTTGTTCCAGATGTTTGCCATCATTTATACCAGGACATACTACTACTTGGGCATGGATTTGTAGCCTTCTGGCTTGAAACCACCGCAACTGGTCTAATATTTGCGCTGCACGCTGATTTTTCAGCAGTCTAATTCTTACTTCCGGTTCCGTCGCATGAACAGACACATATAAGGGAGACAGGCGCATCTGTTCAATCCGTTGCCATTCCCTTTCCGGTAAATTGGTGAGAGTTAGATAAGAGCCGTATAAAAAACTTAATCGATAATCGTCATCTTTTAAATACAGGCTAGAACGCTTACCTGGGGGTTGCTGGTCGATAAAACAAAACGGGCAACGATTATTGCATTGAATTAGACCATCAAACAAGGCCGTTTCAAACTCTAACCCCAGGTCTTCGTCGTAGTCCTTCTCAATTTCGATATGATGAGTTTTGCCAGAAGCGTCTAAAACTTCCAATTCCAGAAACTCATCAGAGCATAAAAATTTATAATCAATTAAATCGCGGGGCTGTACACCATTAATAGCTACAAGCGCATCCCCCGCTTCAAAGCCAATCTCAGCAGCTATAGAATCAGGTAGTACTTTGGTGATACGGGCGGGAAGAATAGCAGCCATGAATCAAAAGCCAATATCTCATTAGAGTCACTACTAATGAATATAGACTAATGGCAGTAAGATTCAGAACACAGACAACTCCTTGCAAACAATCTTACAAAATTATTCGCACTGACGCGTTGTCAGTTGTCAGTTGTTAGTTGTCAGTTGACACGAAAAGACACGCAAGTTTAACGCCTGAAAGTTTACGAGGGATTGGGTAAAGATAAATTACCCAATCCCCAGTCCCCAATCCCCAGTCCCCAATCCCCAATCCCTAACTATTTTGCAAAATTCCGGCGCTAATCGCCCCCAAAATCGCTATACCAAACACTAACCGATACCAAATAAACACCCAAGTACTTTGAGTTTTAAGAAAACTCAGTAAGCCAGCGATCGCCATATATGAAAAAATAGCCGCAGAAATTACTCCCACAATTAAGGGAAGTGCTGCACCATCGGCTATACCTTCAGCGAAAACATCTTTTAATTCGACTAACCCTGCCAAGGTAATAGCGGGAATCCCTAGCAAAAATGAGAATCTGGCGGCGGTTTCTCGTTGTAAGCCCATAAATAACCCGCTTGTGAGGGTGGAACCGGAACGGGAAACACCGGGAATTAATGCTAGTGCTTGGGCTAAACCCATCAACAGCCCATCTTGCATTGTCAGATGTTCAAAATCTCGCTCACGTTTGCCTAATTTTTCCCCCACCCCTAACAACAAAGACATGACTATCGAGGCAACGGCGATCGCTCCTAAACTTCTGATAGGTGAACTATCAAAATCGGGGATAAGTTTTTTAATCAGCAACCCAAAAAAGACAATGGGTATGGTTCCTAAAATAATTCCTAAAGATAAACGTAAATCATAATCAGCGTAATCTTTCAAGGCGATCGCTCTTGTCGCGCCCTTAATAATTCTCGTCAAATCGCCCCAGAAGTACCACAGCACAGCCGCAATACTCCCCAACTGGATGATAGCCGTGAAAGCTACCCCTGGATCACCCCAACCAAGGGCGACTGGTACAACTTTCAGATGTGCTGTACTACTAATGGGTAGGAACTCAGTCATTCCCTGCACAAAACCTAAAACAATCGCCTGCAAAATATTCATTTGCTGCACCCCGCCACCTACTGAGTTAGGTGAGGCGCTAAAAACTTCCAAAGGAAACAGCACTACCGACAAAGCCGCCGATACTGCACTAACAAGCACGAACCATTGACGTTTGAATAAAGTCATTACTTTACCTGCGATCGCTGTATTACAAACAATTAAATAAACAAACAGCTAACTAGATAAGCTCCCAGGAAAATAACCCAACAAAGCATCTCATGTTCCAGCCTGCGGTGCAATAGTCATTAGTCAACAGCCAACAGTCAACAGTTCTCTCCTCCCCAACCGTGGTAGTATAAATATGCCCCCAGGGGGGATTATTGAGTATGGTATTTTGAGTAATATAAAGATTAGTAACAATTATTAAAACTTTGATTAATAATACTTTGGCATCTTACGCAACTTCTACCACTCCAGGGATTACGGAATTACCGCAAAGCGAAACTGGACAGAAGAATATTCAAGAATTGGAATCGACACTACAAGCATCTCCCTCATTACCTTTAGCTTTAGTGTCTAAACAAACCTGGCTAGTGTTTGCAGCAGCAGTGTTTTTAGTATCAGTACCAGTATTTATAGAAGCGCCATTAGTGCGATCTCTACCCACATTGAGTTTAGCGCTCACAGGATTTTGGGTGTGGCTCAGTTTTACTTTAATGTCTCGTCCAGCAACTTATGTATGGGGAGATTTACTTTTAGGCTTTAGCTGGAGTTGGTTAGCAGGGGGAATTTATTGGGGTTGGCTACGTTGGGAACCTTTGTGGCATTTACCAGTAGAGTCTATAGGACTACCATTTGCTTGTTGGTGTTTGTTACGCAACTGGGGCAAAGTAGGTAACTGGTTTTATTTAGGTTCCTTACTCGGCACAGTTTTAACAGATGTGTATTTTTATTTAGTAGATTTAATGCCCTACTGGCGGCAAATCATGGTAGTAGAACCCGAAAACGTGTCGCCCATTTTACAAGCAGCCGTTAGCCAAGTGCAAACACCTTGGGGTATATCATGGGCAGTTATTCTAGGTTTGGTGCTACTAATAGCAGGAACTTTACCCCTAACTAAAAAGCAGCGACACTGGTATGCTTTCGGCGGAGCAGTCCTAAGTACAATTCTGGTAGATAGCTTATTTTTAATAGCCGCCCTCACGGCATAAATCAATTCAAAATTCAAAATTCAAAATTCAAAATACCCTACGGGTTCGCGTAGCGTTCTCGTACCACTACGTGGAAGCAATCTACGCGTTAGCGTCTCCGAAGGAGAAGAGTAGGCTACGCCAACAAAATTCAAGACAGCTACCCACAAGAGGCTGTTTAGACTGGATGTAATTGTGTTAAACCCCTAAACCCCCACACCCCTAAACAAATATTGTGAGCATTAATAAGCTGTATATTAGTTTCTGATGGCTGCTGTGTGTTGATTAAGTCATTGGCTTCTCATAAACAGTAGAAACCTTGTACGCAAAGTCTCTACTATATATTGTTGAAGGCTGTTTGCTTAAAGCTGTTGTTTCAGTTTGATGGAAAGAGGTAAAAAAATCGTGAAAGGATTGGTGCGTTTATTAACAGTATTTAGTTTGTTGCTAGGCTGCTGGGGATGGTTGGGAACAACTCAAATTGCCCAAGCTGGCAGTTTACAAAGTTTTTTGGTTCCTCAAGTCCCAGTTTTGGCGATTGAATCGCAAAATCGGGCAGATGCCAAACTAGCAACAGAATTCGGTAAGAAAATCGATTTGAACAATACCAACGTAAGAGCTTTTCAACAATATCCAGGGTTATATCCCACTCTGGCTCGGAAAATTATCCAAAATGCTCCTTACAGCAAGGTAGAAGATGTCTTGGATCTACCAGGATTAAGCGATGGTCAAAAACAACTCTTACAGTCTAATTTTGACAAATTCACCGTAACAGAACTAGAACCTGCCTTCAACGAAGGAGACGATCGCTTTAACAACGGTATTTACAGATAACCCAATTTGTATTTCCCGTCAACAAGACTAACCCACTCTCTATCCCAGGGGGTGGGAGTCTTATTATTAAATCAGGGGATAGGTAATAGGTGATTGGTGATTGGTGATTACCCGTTATTCATTACCCATGACCCTTCGGGTGACGCTCCTTACGTCGCTACCGCTACGCTAACGCCAGTTCCCTACGGAGGGAAACCCTCCTACAGGACTGGACTCACCCATTACCCATTACCCAGATTTCTAACCTTGTCACAAATAGAGTTTCCTAGCCAATTTGATGTTTTAGTAGTCGGTGCTGGTGCGGCTGGACTGTATACAGCATTATGTCTGCCAGAATCCTTACGAGTCGGCTTGATTACCAAAGAAACTGTTGCTTTATCTGCTAGTGATTGGGCGCAGGGTGGTATAGCTGCTGCGATCGCCCCTAATGATTCTCCTTCTTTACATATTGAAGATACAATTCACGCAGGAGCGGGCTTGTGTGATGTTACAGCCGTAGAATTTTTGGCTCAACAAGCCCCCAAATGTATCAAATCTTTGGTGGACTTGGGAGTGGCCTTTGACCGACATGGACAAGCTTTAGCGTTAACTTTAGAAGCCGCCCATTCTCGTAACCGTGTTCTTCACGCCGCCGACACTACAGGTAGGGAAGTCACAACCACTCTCACCACCCAAGTATTACGTCGTCCAAATATCCAAGTAATTCAGCAAGCTTTGGCTTTGAGTCTTTGGCTGGAACCAGAAACCGGTCATTGTCAGGGAATCAGCCTCTTTTATCAAGGTGCAATTACATGGGTCAGGGCTGGGGCTGTAGTCTTGGCGACTGGTGGCGGTGGTCAAGTATTTGCCCAAACCACGAACCCGGCGGTAAGTACAGGTGATGGAGTCGCAATTGCATGGCGGGCTGGGGCTATTCTCCGTGACTTAGAATTTGTCCAATTCCACCCCACAGCCTTAACTAAATCAGGTGCAGACCGTTTCCTGATCAGTGAAGCAGTCCGTGGTGAAGGCGCACACCTTGTAGATGATGAAGGGCGGCGATTTGCCTTTGATTATCACCCGGCTGGAGAATTAGCACCCAGAGATGTGGTGAGTCGGGCTATATTTAGTCATCTACAACGCACTGCGGTCGATCCTGCTACAGCCTATGTCTGGTTGGATATGCGCCCCATCCCGGAAGAAAAGATTCGTCTGCGGTTTCCCAATATTGTTAAGGTTTGTCAACGTTGGGGTATAGATGTTTTTCACGAACCGATTCCTGTAGCCCCAGCCGCCCATTATTGGATGGGTGGTATTGCCACAGATTTAAATAATCAAACTAATATACCTGGATTGTATGCAGTGGGAGAAACCGCTAGTACGGGTGTACATGGAGCGAATCGTTTAGCGAGTAATTCATTGTTGGAGTGTATTGTCTTTGGGGCGCAGTTAGCAAATCTCACGCCAGCAGATTTGACACAGCACACAGAAACACCAGCCTTACCCACAAAAGAATTTAAGATTGATGCCAGCGAGTGGCAAAACCAGCAATCACAATTAACCATACTGCGAGAAAAGTTACCGCGTCTAGTTTGGCAAAGCGCTGGTATTTGTCGAGAACAGTCTACTTTATCTGTGGCGATCGCTACTGTAGAATCTTGGCAACAGGATTTTGCTGCGTTGCCTTTAAGCCAATTTTTCTTATCTCTACAACCCAACGAGCCAGTTAGCTTTAATTTCTCAGATACCGACCAACAACTACGACTTTGGGCAGAAACAGGCAATTTACTCGATGTTGCCTATTTAATTCTCAAAAGCGCTGCTTTTAGGACTGAAAGCCGTGGCGGACACTTCCGTTTAGACTATCCCGACTCAAATCCTGATTGGCAAGTCCACACCCTAGTACAAAAGCACCAATGGTGGCAATCTCTGATCATGAAATCTTAAATAATGCTTAAGTATATTCAACTAAGTGTTTAAGTTCCATATACTGACTTCCAATAGGCACAAAAAAATACTGATAGTGAATTGATATTTATCTCCAGGTAATCACTCTGGATTTAAGTTTCTCCCTGTATCACACGCAAATTACTGCCCCTACGAGACTACTTAGTCAAATAGTAAGTAACGTGCTTATTTGCTGATAAAACCCTACAAAAAATGAATATTTAGCGAGTACCGCTACCGTGTTGGCTATCTGGCCCACCATAATTTGGTGGAACATAAGATTCTTCCAAATCTTGTGCTTTTTGCTCAGATTGGCTAGGCATCGTGCTTATATCCCTAGAACTGCTAGCGAAGGAAACATGATTCTGATTTCCATTAGCATCCGCTACCTTGGGAATAATCAGGCTGGCACTAATGCAAAATATCACAACACCGATGATTGTCCAGTTGGTTTTCATAGGCTTGGGTAATTTTTTAAATTTCTGATTTATCTACAGGCTGTTTATTTTTTACAAACAGGAAAAAAGCTTTTCCCAAGAATCAAACGTTGGCTAATCTTATTGGTGAGACAGAGAAATACTTAACTAAAAGACCATCAAGAGTCGCATCCCTTCAAGAATTGACACAAAAAGGTACTCAATAGTTAAGCAATATAACCTACAGCCGGTTATTTACACCGGTCTTTGGTTATAGTTATTTCTACGTCAAAAGTTATATATGTTCATTAATTACCACAAGAGAAATATCAACATCATGTTTTTTTAATTATTTTTTAATAATTTATGGTGTAAATACTCACACTATCAGTAGTAATTTACGTAACATTACGCAGATTCATCTAAATTTCATCAATTCATGATCTTAAGAATGTGTAAAGTTTAGGGAGAAAACGACCATTATAGTCATTCTTTTTAAAAATTGGTTTGAGAAATATCAGTAAAATTTCATAATATGTCCGACCAAGACTAGTTGTGTCGTTCAATATCTAAGTAACTATCATGAACAACTGATAGCAGTTAAATTCAAAATACGAAATACTCTATGAGTAGTTCTACGCCTGTATGGCATTTCGGAGGAAAGGCTACGCCAACAAAACTCCAAAATGATTTGGAAGTTCCCTGCTCAGGACTCAGTATTTCCCCTATCTGCCAATTCAAAGCGATTTTTCCCTAAATGTTTGGCGCGGTACATGGCTGCATCCGCTTTTTTTAGCAATGTATCAGGATCTAAACTGGTTTCTGGGTAAATACTAATACCAATGCTGACAGAAACTTTAGTAGTACATCCGTTCAAAACAATTGGCTCAGTGATATTCGCTAGAATTTTTTCAGCGACTTTGGCTGCTACTTGCACGTTAGGTATCGCCTGTAGAATGACGGTAAATTCGTCGCCACCTAAGCGAGCCACTGTATCACTAGCGCGTAAAGAATTGCTGAGTCTTTGAGCTATCACCACCAACAAGCGATCGCCCATTTCGTGACCAAGGCTGTCATTAACCTGCTTAAAGCCGTCTAAGTCAATAAATAAAAGTCCAAGGGAGAAATTGTTATCTTTTGCCCAATTAATGGACTCGTAAAGTTGTTCCGCAAAATATTTACGGTTTGGAAGACCGGTCAAAGCGTCGTGATAAGCTAAATAACGCAAATGGTCTTCCTTCAGTTTTAATTCGTTATTAGAGCGAAACAACTCAGCTGCCGTGCGCTTGAGTTCTTCCTCCATCAATTTGCGCTGAGTAATATCTCTGATCACCCCAACTAAAAATAAATTACCGGCTGCATCCTTGTGGAGCGATCGCTTAGTAGCAATTAAATGAGTTTTTCCATAAGCATCAGTAAATTCTTCCTCATTTTCCTGAGGTTTTTGAGTGTCAAACACTAACTCATCTTGCTGTCGAAAAACATCAGCTTCATGTTTAGGGAAAAAATCAACATCTGACTTTTCAACTAAAAAACTCTCAGGATAACCAATAAATCGACAGTAAGCCTTATTTAAAACAATCCACTGATGTTGCTCATTTTTTACAAAAATTGGGTCAGCGATCGTATCAATTACTTGCTGTAAAAATTCTTTGGAACGCTTTAACTCTTCCTGCATATGAGCAAGATAATTAATCATCCAAATTACTGAACCAACCAAGGTCAGCAGTGCTGGAACTAATGGTATCCACCACCCTGATAAAAAAGCTAGATAAGCACTTAAAAAAAGCAAGCAGCAAGCAACAAATATCGCCACGATATTGGGAATTTTTCCCCGTATTCGCCATGCTGCTACTGCTCCTAAATATGACCAAGCAAAAATCCACAAGTATTCCCAAAAATCAGACCACACTTTTAATACAGGTCTTCCTTCCAAAGCCGCAGAAATTAACTGACTAATAAAATAAGCTTGCAGTTCAATCCCAGCCACAGGTTTTGCTGCTCTCATCCAACGACTTGAATAAGGAATAAATACAAAATCTTGGAGGCTAGGAGCAGTAGAGCCGATTAAGACAATGCGATCCTCTATCCAACTGCGCGGCACCTTATCATCTAGCACATCTAGCATACTAACCTTTTGGAAACCGCAGGAATCTAAAGACGAATTTCGACAACCTGGTTTAGGAAAATTAGACAGAATTTGAGTACCCTTGTCATCAGCTCTAACGTAAGCACCATCATTTTGTTCAAATCGAGGAAAAACTGACTTACCTAACTGTAAATACTCCGGGTTATTAGCTGCTTTTCTAGGAAAAACTTTCTCTGATTTTAAATATAATAAAGCTAACTTTAAAGCAAAGCTTTCATAATAATTTTCACCAATATGCCAGTACAACAAAATTCGGCGTACTTTGCCGTCTGGGTCATAGAGTAAGTTATTAAAACCTATTTGTTGGGAATTTAATTGTGGTGGTGGCGCAACTTTATAACTTTTATCATTTGATAATAATTGTGTACCGACTAAATTAGGTATTGTTTTATAAGTATCAACTAAATTTTCATGGCCATCTTTGGTTGGCAAATCTCGATAAATATCTAAACCAATAACACGAGGTTGATTGGCTTGTAATTTTTTTAATAAATTAGCAATGATGCCGTCAGGAATGGGAAATCCTTTATGTAAGGAAGCTTCATCAATGGCTACGATAGTAATGCGATTATCAGGCTGTTCGTTTGGTCTGAGGCGAAAAAATTGGTCTAATGCAGACAATTCTACGGATTGCAGTAATCCTATAGAACGCAGTATCAGGACACAAACCAAAACGACGGAAGCAGTAATTAATTCTCTTCGTCCTCGACTCAGCCATTGCTTTAGTCCCAGAATTAACCTCACAATAGGATTCCCTAGTTGCTTACTCATTCCCAATACCTAAGTGGGATAATTTTCTTGATTGCTGATAAATATTAACCCAAAATTTCCCAAGTCAGAAAAATCCTAATATTCAAGCTTTATCATCAGGAGAAAAACATAATTTTAGACACTCATTTTTTTATGATTATGAATGACACAACCTAAATATTGACTTGTTACAAATCAAGTAATTATCGAGCATAAATCCTGATAAACTACATTGATTTATCTGGAGGAATATATTAGGACTCATACTTGATTTTTGAAATACACGTAGGGGAGCCACTGCGTGGGAAGAAGAGTAGTCTGAGCGTCGGGTTCCTATATATATCTAGATAATATTTCTCCAGATAATATCGACTGGTATAGATAACAATTAATTGTATGATTGATATTGTATTATTCATAGACACAAGCCCAATCTAAGTACTGTTTGTCAATAGTATATTTTCACTTACTTAAAACTGCCATATTTTTCCTGAAAAAAAGCTAGGTTCAGTGGGTGTAAATCTTTAGGGAAGCAAGCTACGCCTCAGCATTCCACAAGGAAAGTCAGAGCAAAAATCCTTGCTTTCCAAGATATATAACTAGAAATCCCTCAGTTCTCATCGCATAAATAAAAAAGTCAACAGGTGATTTATGCTTATCAACCAGTTGACTGTTTTATTTGTCATATTTATTGGTGTCTGGACTGGGTGGAAATGATTTGTAGAAGTTACTTAAAGTACTTGAAGTTGCTTGGCCCTGTATAACCTGTGATTTTGGCTAATTCCGAAAGGTTCTGTACTCCACTATAGGTTTGACCATTAATAATCCAAGTGGGGAAACCCTGTATTTTTGCGGCTCGACACAATTCTGGCTGACCCTTGGGACTATCATCAGCACACTCTATCTTAATGTTGTCACTGATGATTTGGTAAGCATCTTTCCCAAAAAGTAGTTTCTGGTCATGGCAGTGAGGACACCAATAAGCCACATATTCCTTAGCACCTACCTTAACTAAATGCTGTGCTAAGGCAATTTCTGCCTCACCGGAAGTAGTATTAATTTCCCAACCAAATTCTGGGTTAGGATTGGTTTTGGGAACAAAAGGTGCTAGTTGTCCAGGAGGTATATTGGCAGAGGTAACATCCGGTTTATTAATACCTGCGTAAACTCCTAGAGTACCAATCAGGGTTACCATACCCACGATCAAAGCAGTAAATAAGATTTGTCCAATATCTTCCCAAGAACGCCCAACAATTGTTAGTACCAAAAGGCTAAGGGAAAATAAAGCCGAACTAATACAATAAAGGCACAGAGCTTTAATTTCAAATGCCAGTAAATACATTAAATAGCCACTAAAAACAGACATGGCGATCGCACCTACCAGCAGTAGCCACCATGTCACGTTTTCTAGTTGTTTGCGGTTGTTGTTTTCTCCACCTTTCCAAACAACAGGTGCTAATGCTAACACCAACATACTGGTGTACGCTAAAAACCCAAACAAGGCTAATGGTTGTCCTAAAATTGTTGCCCAGGGGCTGGAAAGTACGTCAGTACAACTCTTAACACCAGCTTGTGCTACACAAGCTGGGCTACCTCCTGTTAACTTTTCTATAGTTAGATAACCGGTATTGAGAGCGCCAAATCCGGCGATCGCGGCAATTATTAGACGCGACCATTTATGAATCCAAGGAGTAGAACGGCGGCGAATCATAAATTGCGATTGGGTATTAGGGATTGGGGATTAGGGATTGGAGACTAAAAGAATTCCCAGTCACCAGTCCCCAGCACTTACGAATGTATAGTGATTGAGGAAACCGATTTGCTCTCACCTTTAGAGTTCCAACTCCGATGAGCAGCTTCCACAAATTGACTGACGCGAATCGGGTCGATTGGTTGCTCGATTCGACCGTGGCGTTTGAGTGAACTAGAAACAATTACACCGTTGGCAGCCTGCAACAGTGTAGCAATATTTTCCCAACTCGCCCCACTACCAATAAATACGGGTGTGCCATTGGCAGCATCACAAGCTAATTCTAAATCTTCTTGATTGGGGGGACTACCAGTAGCCCAGCCAGACAAAATCACCGCATCTGCCAAACCCCTCTCGATAGTGTCTTTGACCGCCACAGTCAGATTGGGTGAACTCAGTGGTCTAGCGTGCTTGACTAAGACATCAGCCAGGATTTGCACATCACTACCCAATTCTCGCCGATAGCGCAATAATTCATGGGCTTCTCCCTCTATTAATCCTTGGTCTGTCGCCATCACCCCAGTGAGGACGTTGACACGAATAAACTGGGCGCGCACACAGCTAGCGATCGCCATCGCACTTTTGCCATCATTTCGCAACACATTTAAACCGATCGGCAATGTCACCAAATTCTGTATTCTCTGCACGACAACAGTCATGGCGCTAACAACGGCTGGATCAACCTGATTTTTAGTAAACGGCGCATCAAAAAAATTCTCTACAATAATACCGTCCACTCCGCCACTAGCCAGTGCTGTGGCTTCTTGTTCTGCCCGATCAATCACTGCTTTGAGGCTGCCTCCCCAACGGGGTGAGGTAGGCAGTGGGAGCAAATGAACCACGCCAATAATCGGTGTGCGAGTTTTAAATAGTTGATATAAGTCCACGTCTTTAACTATTGTCAGGGATTGGGGATTGGTACTGGGGGTTGGGTAATGGGGATTGGGTAATGGGGATTGGGTATTCAAAAAAATTTTCCCTCATTTCCCTCATCTTTCTTATCTCCCCCATCTTCCTGATCTCCCTCATCCCCAGCCCACATCATTAAATTTCGTTTTATGCAGGATATTTTACTACCTCCTCCTGAAGACAGAATTTGGCGCAAAACTTACCATAAGATATGTTAAGATAAAACCTGGCTACAAGAGGAGTTTGCCACTCACAACACGCAAGGCAGCTTCCCGTGGTTTAGGCACATCACCTGCGATTCATGTAGGTCAAGCCTGATCGTTAGGGTAGCATTACTGCTTTATTGGGCGTAGTCGCAAGTGCGATTTCCCTGAGGGTAGCGACTTCTCACAACCAGCCCTTTGGGCGGCTTCCCGATGGGTAAATTAACAACGCATACGCTGCGGTAATGTAAAATACCAATAGGCGAATTGTTAAAAAACTTAAAAGTGTCAGATTTATCTCAAGACACTAAAAATTACCCTGGGAAACAAACTAATAAAAACATCATAACACGACCTGAAATAGTCAAACTCAGGGTTAAAGGGCAGTTGTTGACCGTGGATGTACCCCACCAGATCGCTGTCAGTCAAGGGTGCGGAGGAAAAAAGCAAAACTATCGCGTTTTGTGTTTAATAACAAGAAAAGACTGGAAGTTTTTTTCAAAATATGGGTGAAAAGCCGACAATAGCAATTTCTCACTTGGGCTGTGAGAAAAATCGAATTGATACAGAACATATGTTAGGCCTGCTGGTAAAAGCAGGTTATGGTGTAGATACAAATGAAGAATTAGCCGACTACGTAATAGTCAACACTTGTAGTTTTATAGAATCAGCTAGGGAAGAATCTGTTAAAACCTTAGTAGAACTCGCAGAAGCCAACAAAAAAATTGTCATTACGGGCTGTATGGCGCAGCACTTCCAAACACAATTATTGGAAGAGTTACCCGAAGCAGTGGCCGTAGTTGGTACAGGAGACTACCATAAAATAGTTAACGTCATTGAGCGAGCAGAGCAAGGCGAACGGGTTACACTAGTTAGCGCCAAGCCAACCTATATCGCCGATGAAACGACCCCACGCTATCGAACTACTACCGAAGGTGTAGCCTACCTGCGAGTAGCCGAAGGGTGTGATTACCGTTGTGCATTTTGCATAATTCCCCACTTACGCGGGAACCAGCGATCGCGTACTATAGAATCTATAGTTGCTGAAGCCGAGCAACTAGTAGCCCAAGGGGTGCAAGAGATCATTCTTATTTCCCAAATCACTACCAACTATGGGTTGGATATTTATGGTAAGCCCAAATTAGCCGAACTATTGCGTGCTTTAGGGAAAATTAATGTACCGTGGATTAGGATGCACTACGCCTATCCCACTGGATTAACCCCGGATGTGATAGCGGCAATTCAAGAAACACCAAACGTCTTACCATATCTAGATTTGCCTCTACAACACTCTCATAGTGAAGTTCTTCGTAGCATGAACCGTCCCTGGCAAGGGCGAGTCAACGATGAAATCATCGAGCGCCTCAAGATAGCCATTCCAGGTGCTGTGTTACGGACAACATTTATAGTGGGCTTCCCTGGAGAAACAGAAGCACAGTTTGAGCATTTACTACAGTTCGTCCAACGGCATGAGTTTGATCATGTAGGTGTTTTCACCTTTTCCGCAGAGGAGGGAACCCCCGCTTACAAGTTATCAAATCAACTGCCCCAAGAGGTGATGGATGAACGCCGCGATCGCCTCATGGCACTCCAGCAACCCATTTCTTGGCGAAAAAATCAGCAGGAAGTCGGCAAAACAGTTGAAGTCCTGATTGAGCAAGAAAATCCTGAAAGTGGGAAATTAATTGGTCGTTCTGGCAGATTTTCTCCAGAAGTTGATGGTCAGGTCTACGTTGATGGCGAGGCGAAGCTAGGAACCATTATCCCTGTGAAAATTCACAGCGCTGATGAGTATGACCTGTTTGGTCAAGTTGTCAGTCATAACTGATAGCCGATCAGTAGTACAACGTTTCGGTTTACAAGTCTAAAAGCAAAAAAGCAAAATCTAGGAGAGTTGATGAACTTATCGTTTCCCGAACTAGGCATTTCCCAAGAACGCGTAGAACACTTAGAAAAACTTGGTTTTACAGCACCAACAAACATTCAAGCCCAAGCCATCCCCCAACTGTTGTCAGGACGTGATGTAGTTGGTCAATCACAAACAGGTACAGGTAAAACAGCAGCATTTTCACTGCCAATTTTAGAGCGGTTAGATCCTCAACAAAAAGCAGTACAAGCCATAGTTTTAACCCCAACCCGCGAATTAGCAATTCAAGTCCACGATGCAATGGCTCAATTCATTGGTAACAGTGGATTACGGACTTTAGCAATTTACGGTGGTCAATCAATTGACCGTCAAATGCTGCAACTCAAACGCGGCGTGCATATCGTTGTCGGTACACCAGGGCGGGTAATTGACTTGCTAGAACGGGGTAACCTGAAGCTAGATCAAGTCAAGTGGTTTGTCTTAGATGAAGCCGATGAAATGTTGAGCATGGGCTTTATTGACGATGTAGAGAAAATTCTTTCTCAAGCACCCCAAGAGCGTCAGACAGCTTTATTCTCAGCTACCATGCCACCATCAATTCGGATGTTGGTCAACAAGTTTTTGCGATCGCCCGTCACAGTCACCGTCGAGCAGCCAAAAGCCACCCCCAATAAAATCAATCAGGTAGCTTATCTCATCCCCCGTCACTGGACAAAAGCCAGAGCCTTACAGCCAATTCTGGAAATGGAAGACCCAGAAACAGCTTTAATCTTTGTCCGCACCAGACGTACAGCCGCCGAACTCACCAGCCAACTGCAAGCAGCCGGTCACAGTGTAGATGAATATCATGGTGACTTGTCTCAACAAGCACGGGAACGGTTATTAACTCGGTTCCGTAGTCGTCAAGTGCGCTGGGTAGTAGCAACCGACATTGCTGCACGCGGTTTAGATGTCGATCAACTATCTCACGTAATCAACTACGACCTACCCGATAGCGTCGAAACCTACGTCCACCGGATCGGTCGTACTGGTCGTGCTGGTAAAGAAGGTACAGCAATTACCTTAGTGCAACCATTTGAGCGTCGCAAACAGCAAATTTTTGAACGCCATGTCCGCCAAAATTGGCAATTGCTTTCCATTCCCACACGGGCGCAAATCGAAGCACGCCACATCCTGAAATTGCAAGAGCAAGTCAGAGAAGCCTTAGCTGGTGAGCGTTTAGCTTCCTTCTTGCCCATTGTCAGCGAATTGATCGAAAAATATGATGCTCAAGCGATCGCCGCAGCCGCACTACAAATCGCTTACGATCAAACTCGTCCCGCTTGGTTAAGCACGGATGCCGAAATCCCTGAAGAAGTCGCATCCACTCCCAAACCTAAACTAGGCGGCAAACGTCGTGAGTTTTCCGGTGACAGAGGTCGTTCCAACTGGAACAAATCAGACAATAACAACAGCGACGACGAAAGACGCGGTACTCCCAAACCAAAATTACGGACTAGCCGTCGTGAAACTTCCGCTACACCTAGCAATCCTAAGTTGGGTTCACCTGCTGCGAGAGAATCAGCTTCTTAGTCATTAGTCATCAGACTTTGGACTTAGCTAACATAGCTAACTGTTTTGATCAGCTTGTAGGAACATAGATATAAATGGATTATTTCTCATCTTATGTTCACAATCTCAGACTTAGAGCAGCTACAAGCTGAACATCCAGAATGGCAGATGGAACTGGTGGACGGAAGTATTTTGGTTATGGGGCCATCAGATTATATTTCAGAAGAAATAGGCGTAGAGTTTGCACGGCAACTAGCTAATTGGGTTCGCCCACGTAAGTTAGGACGGGTAACTGGTTCTAGCGCTGGTTTTATTCTGCCTAGACTGGAAACGGAAAATGGCATCGAAGCTGATATAGAAAAGCGAAATCTCCGCGCTCCTGATGTATCTTTTGTGCGTGCGGAGAGACTAAAAATTAGCAAGCGTGATTTTGTGGAATTAGTCCCTGATTTGATGGTAGAAATTAAATCTAAATCAGACCACATCAAGCCACTGGAAGAAAAAATTCAATTATTTTTACAACTAGGATGTACGGTGGGGATTCTCATCGACCCAGATAAATTAACATTAACCGTTTACAGAATTAATCAAGAGCCAGTAATTTTACAAAATAACGATAAATTGACATTACCTGATTTACTTCCAGGCTGGGAGTTAACGGTATCAGAAATTTGGCCGCCTGTGTTTGAGTGAGAAACCAGAGGTTAGAGACTAGAGATTAGGGATTAGAAGTAGCAGCAGAGGTACGGGAAGAAATTCAACCCAATCCCCAATCCCCAATCCCCAATCCCCAATCCCCAACCACTATTTCCAAGGACGACTAACTTTTTCTAACTCCTGAACTTCCTCATCATTTAATCTCCAACCCAAAGCGCCCGCATTTTGTCTGACCTGCTGGGCGGTTTTGACTCCAGCAATGGGAATCACATTACCTTGAGCGATTAACCAGTTTAGGGCAACTTGAGCAGGAGTGCGATCGTATTTTTCCCCTAAGCTGCGTAGTAAAGATATCACTGGTGCGATTTTTTGCAATCCCTCTTTTTTAAATCTTGGGTCTATACTTCTAGCACCAGTCGGAACTTCGGCACTTTCAGCAGAATATTTTCCTGTAAGTAAACCTTGCGCTAAAGGGCTATATGCCAAAATAGTTACATCTAGCTCACGGGCAGTTGCTACAATGCCCTCAGTTTCTATTTGGCGACTTAGTAAAGAATAGCGGACTTGGTTTACCGCCAAAGGCACACCCCTAGATGCTAATATTTGGTGAGCTTGGCGCATTTGCGACGCTGAGTAATTACTCACACCCACAGCAGCAATTCTCCCCCGCTTCACTTCATCGGCTAGGGTGTTCATTAAAGTTTCTTGACTTAACAAAAAAGTAAATGGCCAATGCACCTGATACAAGTCCACACGCTCAAGTTGCAGGCGTTTGAGGCTGTCTGTGATGGCATCAGAGACAGACTGACCTGAAAATCGCCAAGGTAAGGGGCCAAATTTTGTGGCAATTTGTACAGGTTTTTTTACCTGTTTTACAAATTGCCCTAATAATTCTTCTGATAGTCCTAGTCCGTAAACTTCTGCTGTGTCAAAAAAGGTAACACCAGCTTCTAAAGCGGTGGTGAATGCTTCTTGTAACTGTTCGGAGCCGTAGCCATTGCCATAATTCCAAAACAGTTTATCACCCCAAGCCCAAGTTCCAATACAAAGTGGTGTAACGGTAGGGCCATTTTTCCCTAAGGTAATTGTTTCCACGATCGCCAGATTTAATTTAGTTACATTTCTTTACTGTTTTAGTGTAACGCTGGCAAAGTGAAAGGTGTGGGGGTTTAGGGGTGTAAGGGTTTAGGGTGATGAGGCTATTACTCTTGCACCCTTTGGCCTTAAGCTACCTGAAAATTATCAGCTTCCTCCACTAGCTCATAACCATGAGTTAGCTTTTCAGTGGCTTTGTCAATCAAATCTAAACCTTGTTGGACTGTTTCAATTACGCTTAATTGTCCACGCAACTCAGCCGCACCGACAAAACCTTTAGCATACCAAGTCATGTGCTTGCGGGCTTGACGGACACCGCGATCGCCTTTATATTCCCATAAGGCTTGTAAGTGATCTCTAGCACATTCCAAACGTTGAATTGGGGTTGGTGCTGTCAGGAGTTCACCAGTCTTTAAGAAATGGTCAATTTCCCCCACCAAAAACGGATAACCTAAAGTCCCACGGGAACACATCACACCATCAGCACCCGTTTCTTCTAAACATTTCACCGCCGATTCTACGGAAAATATATCGCCATTACCAATCACGGGGATGGAAAGTATTTCTTTGACACGGGCTATCCATTCCCAACGGGCATTGCCATTGTAACCTTGAGCGCGGGTACGTCCATGCACCGTAATCATTTGCGCTCCAGCGTCTTCCATGCGCTTGGCAAAATCGAGAATGGTAATTTCTCTGTCATTCCAGCCAATCCGGGTTTTGACAGTGACCGGCACATTAACAGCTTTTACTACTTCCCGTACAATGGCTTCTGCAACTTCCGGCTGTCGTAGTAAAGAAGAACCTCCGCCGTTTTTGGTAATTTTATTTACCGGACACCCCATATTGATATCAATCGTATCAGCGCCTTCCGCAACGGCTTTGATTGCTGCTTCTGCCAAAAAATCGGGACGACAGTCAAACAACTGAATACTGATTGGTCGCTCGTTGGGGTCTACTTCCATAATTTTTGGTAACTGCTGGACGTAGTGTAAACCCGTAGCATTCACCATTTCTGTATACATCATCGAATCGGGTGCATAGCGACGTACTAGACGGCGAAACACCATATCTGTCACCCCCGACAAAGGCGACTGAAGAACACGGCTTTTAACTACAAACGAGCCGATGTTTAGGGGTTGGGAAAGTCTAGCTTTGAGGTTGGGGGACAGAGTAACCATAGAGGCAATTGAAAATACCAAATCAATCTTAACTGTTGACTGTTGACTGTTAACTGTTGAATGTTAAAAGTTGACGCTCATCAGTCATTAGCTCAATACACTTGTGCATCTGCTGACGCATTGTATCAACGTCAGCATGAAAGCGTCGTCCATGCCCTGGTAATACCCACTCAAATGAGTAATCAGCTAATCGGCGCATCGACTTAATTTGTTCTGCCCAAGAATACCAGCATACATCATGAAATGCGGTCAATTGTTGCCGAGTTTCCGACCATGCAAGATGATCACCCGTAAACAAGAACTTGTTTTTGTATAGTAAAACGGTGTGTCCTTTAGTATGTCCAGGAACGGGAATAATTAATACATCTGCTTGTAAAGTAAATGGTTCAGAACCAGTTAATTGGATTTCTAAATTCCGAGTTCCCTCAGAAATTTCATCGATGTGCAAGATACGCTGACACTGAAAATGTTCAGCAAACTTTTGATGATCAGCTACATCATCCTGATGAGTTAAATACATAAATTTAATTCCCCCTATCTCCTCTATTCGTTTTACTAGAGGCGGTGTAAATCGAGGAGAATCTACTAAAATATTTCCCTCTGGAAGTTGAATTAAATAGCTGGCAGCACCATAGGATTTTTCCGAATGATAGCCACAGTGATAAATATTCTCAGCCACTAAAAGGGGAAAACTTTCCTGGGCAACTTTGATATCTTTGGGTTTTTCAACGGTGCCAATAGAACTTGTAGGACAAGATAAAAGTGCTTGCAATGCTGCTAATCTTTCTGTTTCGTTTGTTGGTTGATGATATACTGCCGACATTTCATCAACACGATGAAAAACTTCTGGTGTCATCCAGCGACAGGTATCACAATCAATGCAGGTAGTATCTACATAAAAATCGCCGTTAGTATTTTGGGGGCGACGAAGATTTACATGAGCCATAGTACACCTCTGTTTGCCAACCTAATTACTATGTGAGTAATTAACCCTGATTTCACCAGCCTAACAAAAACAACCTCTAACTATCAGCATCACTAGTAGTTTGGCAGCCCGAAAAGCAGGGGGAGCAGGAAGAGAAGTCGCAAGGAGGGTTTCCTTCCGGGCGAACTTCGGGGGAGAAAGAGTTTATTCATCATCTTCATTTTCCAAATGAATAATTTAATTTCTGGAAGTCCCCAGAAGTTATTAGCCAAGTGGAGAGAGACAATTATTTGTGGGATGGGTAGAGCGATCGCTCTACCTGTGATCTTAATAAATTTTGTGTTCCGTTCCTTCACCCAACTTACTAGCGCGTCTCATCCACAAGTATCAAGAATTTATTGAAGAAGTTCCGAGTCTCATGCAGCATATTCGTAGGGTGCGTCAGACTACAGTTTTTCGCGATTTTCCGCAGATATTTGGTATTTAACGCACCTTACAGGAATTTTGGAATACAAGCTATTTAGTAGATATACTCCAGATATTAGTATTTAGCATAAAAATATTAGAAGATAACAACAGTATCTGTTGTAGTTAATGATTATCTGATAGTAACCATTTTAATGCTCTATGCAATCTCTACCTCAACTTCTCTGGCCACCATGCTTAGAGTCAGTTATTGACCTTTCGCCACTGACGGTTGAGCCGGAAATGCCATTGTCAGATGCAGTTTCCCAAATGGCAAAGCAAGGTGCTGCTATTGTTGTGGTTGCCAATACTCAGATATTAGGGTGGTTATCAGAAAGAGATGTGGTAAAGCTGGTAGCCTTGGGTGTTGACTTGCAAACAACCACAATTTCGCAGGTGATGAACACCTCAATCATATTTTTCCAGGTTGCTCAATTTGAGGATATTGGGGCAATTATTTCTCTGTTACGTCAACATCAATCGAGTTGCTTGTTAGTGGTTGATGAACAAGAGCAACTAATGGGAACAATTACCTCTGAAAGTATTTATCAAGCTCTGGGAGCAGCAACGGAGTTGAATAGCCAAGAAGAACTAGAAACCTCGCAACAAGATTTTCAGTTGCTAAAGTCAGCAGTAGTTAATCCTCTCGATGCAATTGGGGCTAGTGACGAGAGCCTTTGGCGTGTGGCTAATACTGCGCCAATATTAATTTGGATATCCGCTACAGATACGTCATGTATTTTTTTCAACAAAGCCTGGTTAGAGTTGACTGGCAGTACCCTAGAGCAAGAAATAGGTAAAAGTTGGTCAGAAAAGTTGCATCCAGAAGATTTACAAGGTTTTTTAGATGTTTACTTGTCAGCTTTTCATACTCATCAGTTTTTCTCCGTGGAATATCGACTACTAGGATTGAATGGAGAGTACCTTTGGCTACTAAATATTGGGGTTCCCAGATTTACATCTAATGGTGATTTTGCTGGTTATATTAATTCTTGTATAGATATTACTGAACACAAGCAATACTTTGCTGCATTAGAGGAGAGTACAAACAGACTCAAACTAGCGCTAGAGGCGACCAATACAATTTACTGGGAGCGAAATCTTAGTAATGACCAGTTATTCTTTCTAAATCCTGTTATTGAATTCGGAGATAGTGAGGAATTAACTCATAGCGAGGTTATGTCTTTTTTCCATCCAGATGACAGGGAAAAAGTGGATATGGCTGCACAAGAAGCGATCGCCAATTGTAGTTGTTTAGAAATAGAACATCGGCTGCCAGTAGCAGGGCAACCGTCTAAATATAAATGGTTTCTTTCAAAATCTACAATTCTCACGGATACAACAGGTAAACCCACTCGGATGATCGGCATTTCGATGGATATTACCGACCGAGTAGAAGCACAAGATGCACTAGAACAAGCCAACCAAGAGTTAGAACGGCGAGTAGCAGAGCGCACCTTAGCCTTGCAGAAAGCAAATAGACAACTGCTGGCGGAAATTGGCGATCGCCAAATCGCTCAAGAGCAACTACGGCAATCTCAACAAATGTTGCAGTTAGTCATAGATACGATTCCCCATTGTGTTTTTTGGAAAGATCGAAATTCCGTCTTTTTGGGCTGTAATCGTAAATTTGCCAAATTGTTAGGTTTTGATTATCCAGAAAATATTATAGGAAAAACAGCCCACGATTTTCTCGCCAATCTTCAGGATGCAGACTTACACCGCCAGAGCGATGTTAGGGTCATCGAAACGAATACCCCTGAGTATCACATAGTAGAACCCCTCCTGAAACCAAATGGACAAAAAATTTGGCTAGAAAAAAATAAAATTCCACTCCATGATCCTAAAGGTAACGTTGTAGGTATTCTTAGCACTTTGGAAGATATTACTGAACGCAAGCAAGTACAAGAAGCTTTAGAAAAAAGTGAAGAACGCTTTCGATTTTTAGCTGAATCTATCCCCCAACAGGTATGGATAGCTCGACCAGATGGCTACCTTGAATATGTGAACCGACGCACCCTTGAATACTTTGGTAATGTACCAGAAGCCATACTAGGCTGGAAATGGCAGCAATCGATACATCCTGATGATCGCAACCGTTGCTTGGAAATTTGGCAGCATTGTGTAGCCACTGGTGAACCCTTAGATGTAGAATTTCGCTGGTTAAGGACAACAGATCAAACCTATCGCTGGCACATAGGACGCGCCTTAGCACTACGCGATTCTCAAGGTAATATCATCAATTGGTTCGGGACAAATACAGATATTGATGATCGCAAACGGACAGAAGAAGCCCTGGCAGAAAGGGTAAAATTGTCAGACTTCCGCTCAGCAGTTGATACAATTCTCACTCAAAGTTACACCCTACAGGATTTAATGCACGGCTCTGCTGATGCAGTAGTTAAACATCTCAATGCCGCCTTTGCTAGAATCTGGATACTCAATAAACAAGAAAATTTACTGGAATTACAAGTTAGTTCGGGAAGATACACCCACCTAGATGGATCTCATAGATGTATACCAGTCGGTCAATGCAAAATCGGTTTAATTGCCCAAATAGGAAAGCCTCACCTCACCAATTCTGTACAAACAGATCCGCTTATCAGTAACCCAGATTGGGCCAAGCAAGAAGGAATAGTTGCCTTTGCCGGTTATCCCCTAATTGTGGAGAATGAGACATTAGGAGTGATTGCCATGTTTTCTTGCCAAGCACTCAGTGAATCTCATTTCCAAGCTTTGGGAATTGCAGCTAATCAGATCGCTATTGGTATCAAGCGTCAACAAACGGAAGCAGCTCTCAGGCATAGCGAAGAAAGGTTCCGCAACTTAGTTGAAACTAGTAGTGATTGGGTGTGGGAAGTTGATGAAAACGCTATCTATACTTACGTTAGTCCTAAAGCCAAAGATATTTTAGGTTACGAACCACAAGAATTATTGGGTAGAACTCCATTAGACATGATGCCACCAACAGAAGCAGAACGTGTCATGAAGATTTTTAATTCCATTATTGCAGCACAACAGCCCTTTAAATGTCTTGAGAACACCAATGTTCATCAAGATGGTCATTTAGTGGTTCTCGAAACTAGTGGAGTGCCGATTTTTGATGCGGTGGGGAAATTTTGTGGTTATCGCGGGGTGGATCGAGATATTACTGCTCGTAAGGAAGTAGAAACGAACTTATATCAAACTCAACAGCAATTACAAGTAATTTTGGATAACTCCCCAGCCATAATTTATGTCATGGATTTGCAAAACCGATTTATCTTGGTGAATCAACAATATGAAAAACTATTCCACACCACTCAATCTGAAATTGTAGGCAAAAGTGTATATGAGACTTGGCCTGATGATATTGCTTATCAATATGCCATTAACAACCGTCAAGTTATTACCACTGGTATGGCGATAGAAGTTGAAGAAATGGTTCCCCAAGAAGATGGTCTACATACATATTTAAGTATTAAGTTTCCTTTAAAAGACCGTAATGGCATCATTTATGCAATGTGTGGCATTTCTACAGACATTACAGAGCGTAAATTGGCAGAAGATTCACTTCTCCGTTTCCACAAAGCGATGGAAAGTACAAGTGATGCTATTATCTTTGGTGATATTTTGAATATCAGTAATTATGCTAACCCAAGTTTTCAGGAATTATACGGTTATAATCTAGAGCAATTACAAGCGGCAGGGGGGGTATGCACAATTTTCCAGGAGCCTCAAAAGCAACGAGAAATCATGGCTAGGGTGATGAAAGGGGAATCTTGGCGGGGTGAAGTGGCCATGCGATCGCGCGATGGCCATTTATTACAAGTTGATCTGAGGGCAGATGCCATTAGAGACAGCAATGGTAAAATCATAGGCACTGTATGTATCCATACAGACATAACCAAACGCCAGCAGGTAGAAGAAGGTTTAAAATTGCGCGATCGGGCGATCGATGCTAGCAGTAATGGCATCATTATTGCTGATGCTAGCACTCCCAACAGACCCATTATCTATGTGAATCCTGCCTTTGAGCGCATGACTGGCTACTCTTCAGACGAAGTGATAGGACAAAACTTCCGTTTATTCCAAAGTGCAGATATCGATCAACTAGGATTACGAGAACTGAGTACGGCCATGCAGGCAGGTAAGGCTTGCACTGTAGTTCTACGGAACTATCGCAAAGATGGCAGCCTCTTATGGAACGAGTTAAACATCTCCCCTGTTTATGATCAAACTGGTCAACTTACCCACTATATAGGCATTCAAACAGATATCACAGAACGTAAACAAGCAGAAACAGCACTACTTGTCAGCCAACAGCGACTACAATATTTACTGACATCTAGCCCGGCTGTGATTTATACCTGCAAAACCTGTGGAGATTTTGGCAGTATTTTTGTTAGTAACAACATCACCACCATAACTGGTTATGAAGCCCAAGAATTTATAGAAAATTCAGACTTTTGGTTCAATCATATCCATCCGGAAGACGCACCATCAGTCCTTAAAAAACTTTCCAGTGTCTTGGAAGCGGAAACTTACAAATTGGAATATCGATTTTTACACAAAGATGGCACATATCATTGGCTATATGACCAAAGAAGGGTGGTGAAAGATGACACAAAGAATCCAGTGGAAATGGTCGGTTACTTAATAGATATTACAGACCGCAAACAACTCGAAGAATACTTAAAAGTAGCACTCGAAAAAGAGAAAGAATTGAGCGAACTTAAATCTCGCTTCGTATCCATGACTTCCCACGAATTCCGCACGCCGTTAAGTACCATTTTATCTTCTTCTGAATTACTAGAACACTACCGCCACAAATGGACAGAGGAAAAACAACTCACTCACTTACATCGTATTCAAACTGCCGTCAAGCGGATGACGGAAATGTTAAATGACATTTTAATCATTGGAAAGGCAGAAGCGGGGAAACTAGAGTTTATGCCTAAACCCCTTGATGTCGTCGCCTATTGTCGAAATTTAGTAGAAGAAATCCAGCTAAACCTGAATAATAAGCAAGTTGATTTTATCAGTGAATATCAATCTATGTCATGTTGCATGGATGAAAAATTATTAGGACATATTCTTATTAACTTAATCTCCAATGCTATTAAATATTCTCCAGTCAATAGTAATGTTCAAGTTAAATTTTATTGTCGAGATCAATGTGCAGTATTTGAAGTTCACGATTGGGGTATTGGTATTCCAGCAGAAGATATTACGCACTTATTTGAATCATTTTATCGAGCGAAGAATGTTGGCAATATCTTAGGTACAGGGTTAGGATTAGCAATCGTTAAAAAATGTGTAGATGTTCACGAAGGGGAAATATCTGTTTCTAGTAACTCAGAAATTGGTACTCTATTTACTGTGAATATTCCTTTAAAACAACAATAAAAAAAGAGGTCAAAAATGATTAAAATTTTAGTAATTGAAGATGAAGAGTCGGTCAGAGAAAATATTTTAGATTTGCTACAAGCTGAAGATTTTCATACCGTGTCTGCTGCTAATGGACGCATTGGCATAAATTTAGCACTGGCAGAATTTCCTGATTTAATCTTGTGCGATATGATGATGCCGGAAGTTGATGGATATGGAGTATTGTCAGCATTACGCCAAGAACCATTAACGGCAACTATTCCTTTTATTTTCCTAACGGCAAAATCTGCCAAGGCAGATTTCCGCCAAGGTATGGATATGGGTGCAGACGACTACCTAACTAAACCATTTACCAGGGCGGAATTACTCAGTGCGGTGATGAATCGTTTAGAAAGGCAAGCCACTTTAAAAAAGTACTTAATAAATCAAAATGGTATTAAAATCTCATCTCCAAAAACGCAGTTGTTAGAGATGAGTCTACATAAAGTTATTCAACAACAGAAATTTCAAGAGTTTGAGGTGCAATATCAGCCTATCGTTGATATTGCTTCAGGGAAAATAGTCGCGGCAGAAAGTTTATTACGTTGGCACAGTCCCGAATTAGGCTTTGTTTCTCCTTCAGAATTTATTCCATTAGCAGAGTCTACAGGTTTAATTGTGCCAATTGGTCAATGGGTAATAGCTAATGTTTGTCACCAAATTAAAAGTTGGCATGATTCTGGAGTGGATTTCTTAACCATTTCTGTGAATTTATCAGCAATGGAATTTAATAAACCAGATTTAATTCAGAGAATTACTGAATCTTTAAAAACCAATAATATAGCACCACATTATTTGGAAATAGAATTAACTGAAAGCATGATTATGCAAGACCTAAATAGTGCAATTTTTACCATGAACAAATTGCAATCTCTAGGTGTTAGGCTCGCTATTGACGATTTTGGTACAGGTTACTCTTCTTTGATTTATCTCAAGAATCTGCCAGTTAATACACTGAAAATTGACAGATACTTCATTCATAATGTTGCTAAAGATAAACAAAAATCTGCTATTACCAAAGCTTTAGTAGAAATGGCACACAATATGAATATGCAGGTAGTGGCTGAAGGTGTAGAAACAGAATCAGAACTATACTTTTTAAAACAAAATAAATGTGATGCCATGCAAGGATTTCTCTTTAGTCGTCCATTACCAGCAGTAGAATTTGAAAATTTTCTGTGGAATAATAAACATCTGTCTGTATAAAAGATAGCCAAATGATTACCACTGTTAACCAAAAGTTAACTTGATAATTACTAAAATATAGTAGTAGTTGCTTTTTGGTAATTTTTCATAAACTAAAGATCAGTAATCATCCATACAAACTTATGCGATTATTAAAAATTTATTTTATTGGCCAATATGAATAAAATTCTGGTTATTGAAGATGATATCCATGTACGCCAAAATATCTTAGATTTGTTAGAAGGTGAAGGATTTAATATACTTGAAGCGCATAATGGACTCCTTGGTGTGCAATTAGCTCAAGAAGAAATTCCTGACTTAATTATTTGTGATGTCATGATGCCGGAACTAGATGGATATGAAGTCTTAAAGGTATTACGTCAATGTCCAGAAACAGCAATAATTCCTTTAATTTTTCTAACTGCTAAGTCTGATAAAAATGACTTCCGTCAAGGTATGGAGATGGGAGCAGATGACTATATCATTAAACCTTTTACAAGAGCAGAGCTATTAGCAGCTATTGCCTGTCGATTAGAGAAACATATCACAATTAAACAAGAGAATCAAAGAAAACTAGATAATCTGCGTAACAGTATTGCTTTATCTTTGCCTCACGAAATGCGAACACCTTTAAACGGGATATTAGGCTTTTCTCAAATTCTGATGGAAGAGAGTGATAGTCTTGATTCGCAAGCAATCCAGGAAATGGCAGAATCCATCTATCTATCTGGTGAACGTCTATTTAGCTTGATTCAGAACTTTTTAATGTACGCAGAGTTAGAAGTTATGGGAACTGACCCACAGCAAATTAAATTGCTGCAAAGTCAAACTACCATATTTCCTAATCTAACACTAATGGAAATCATTAGTGAAAAAGCTAAAAAAGCAGGAAGAGAAGCCGATTTACGGTTAGAATTACATCCTTGTAATGTAAGAATTTCCACAGCTAAGATTGCTAAAATTATAGAAGAATTATTAGATAATGCTTTCAAATTTTCCCCTCCAGGTAGCCTAGTTCAAATCAAAAATCAGGTTATTAATAATTGCTTAATCTTATCATTTATCGATCATGGACGAGGAATTACAGCAGCACAAATTGCTGAATTAGGAGCGTATCAGCAATTTGAGCGTAAACTTTATGAGCAGCAAGGTTCTGGATTAGGTTTAACTATTGCTAAACGCATAGCTGAACTACATGGCGGTAAATTAAAAATTCACAGCAAGCCACAAGAAAAGACTATTGTGCAAGTAGCACTACCATGTAGCCAGCGAAAAGAAGACTATTGTGACAATACTTACTATCAAAAATCGTCAATTATAGGCATCCGACTTGATCATTGAAAAAATTTAAGTAAAATATTTTGCTTTTAATTTGCATAGTCCATAGTGATATCTGTTGACTGTGAGGCAGTCGCTGTCTTCTCTACGTTCGCGGAGCGTGTCGGAGACGGAGGCTGCGCCAAGGCGGTTTCCGTCGTAGGCGGAATGCCTTCCCGTAGGGTATGCGAACTGCCTCACCCGGAGGGTTGACCGTTGACAGTCAACAGCACCGATTATGTAGTTATGCAATTTAGACGCGCATTACCTTATCTGTGGGGTGGTTATTGCCCGTTGCTTCCCTACGTGTACTTCAGAAATTAAGTATGAATTTTATTTTAGTTAAGTATTTGCAGCGAACACAAGATTAGAGGCTAATATGCTTACGGCAGGAGCCTTACACTGCATAATCTGGACTTTAGGGAAAACTGCACTAGCCAATTAGCTACTCCCTACTATCTGTAGTAAAAGCTTAAGCATTGCTCAGATTGCGATTGGCTCTTTGGGCAATGCCGTAAGCTAGTTGGGTATGTAGATTTGGCTGACTCAAGTTCTATTATGTACAACGGATGTTTGCGATCGCGTTGGGGTTTTTGTATAAGTTAGTATATAACTTGTATAATTTGTATAATAACGGACAAATTGTTGTCATGGCAAAGCGATCGCTCCAAGCCTCTGCTGAAGGTATTAGAAAAGCAAAGCAGGCTTTTAAGCGCAAAGGATGGACACAAGAATATCTGGCGGCGGAAGTTGGTTTAGAAACACGCCAGTCAATATGGAAATTTTTCACTGGTAAACCTATAGATCGTCACGTCTTTAATGATATTTGCTTTGCGCTGGAACTGGATACAGCAGAAATTTCCCAACAATCTGTTGAAAATTCTTTATATTTAGAAGGTGACGAATATAGCCTAATAGATATTAATATTCTGGTACAAAAACTACGCTCTATTCATCACGAAAAAATTCAGGCTCAATGTAGCACATTACATCTTTTAGATATTGCTAGACCAATTTCACTTAATGATATTTATATTGATGTCAACATCAGCGAGGAAATTTCTAGTAAAAGATGGTTAGATATTCAAGATTTACAAAAGGTGGGTTCTTATACAATTATTTCTCCCATTTTTGCACAACGAGACCAAAAATTAATCGGGGGTTTAGAAGCTCTAAAAAAATATTCTAAACTGATATTATTGGGAAAATTAGGCTCAGGTAAGACTACATTTTTACAATCAGTCGCTCTTAGTTGCAGTCAAGGAATATTTCAGCCAAATTACTTACCTATTTTTGTCAATCTCAAAAATTTTGCGGAAGATGCTAAAGACTCTCGGCAACTTAGCTTATTTAAATATATACTCGACCAGGTGATAAATTTTGGCATTACTGAAGGAGAATTGAAAACTGTATTATCTCATGGTAGAGCTTTAATTCTGTTAGATGGATTAAATGAATTTATCAGCCACAACTATGAAAAAAATATTAATAGAATTAACGGTTTCATCCAAAAATTTTATAAAAATCAAATAGTTATTACTTGCCGTACAGGCACAAATTATTCTAATTTTCATGGTTTTACAGAAGTAGAAATTACTGATTTTGATAAAACAAAAATTACCGAATTTGCTAATAAATGGTTCTTGATAGTCGCCAATAATTCTCCAGAAAAATCGAGATTTCTAGCACAAAAATTTGTACAAAGACTCGAACTAGAAGAAAATCATCGTCTTCTTGAGTTAGCTAACAGACCAGCCTTATTGATTCTTTGTTGTTTGGCATTCCAGTCTGCGACAGATTTCCCTTTTCATCATTTTGAAATTTATAAACAAGCATTGGATCTGCTTTTAGTACGCTACGATGACGTAAGAGGAATTCAAAACAATCAAACTGTGACTAATTTATCTCTGCTGCACAAAATCAAGCTACTTAGTCACATAGCAGCAATTAGCTTTCATCAAGGGGATTATTTTCTCACTGAAACAAAACTCCAGCAAGTCATCACTGAATATCTACTCCATCAAAGCAACACCATAACTGATACAGATGCTTTAGAACTGGAGAGTACTGCAATCATCAAAACAATTGAATTACAGCATGGTTTATTAGTTGAAAGAGCAAAAGGCATTTACTCTTTTTCTCATCTCATATTTCAAGAGTATTTTATAGCTAGAGAAATCGTAGCTAATGCTAATCATCAAACGCTGCAAGAGTTAGTTAGCCATTTATCTGAACAACGATGGCATCAGGTATTTTTGCTAGTTGTGTGGATGCTACAACCAGTAGATGATTTATTAAAATTAATCAAAGAAAAGATTGATAATATAGCTGTCGGAAATGGCAATTTATATCATTTTATGCAATGGGTAGAACACAAGTCTGCTCAAGTAGGTTATGTATACCATCCTGCCAGTGTACGTGCTTTTTATTTTAGTATAGCTTTACCTCCAGAGCATCCCTTAGCTTGTAACCAAGATTTAGCAATATCCTTAGAGCATCAGTTTACTGGTAGTTTGTCTATAGACTTAGCATTAGATTTGGCTTTAACTAATGCACTAACGGTGAGTATGACAATGACGGCTGATATATTTTTTGCTAGGTTATCTACTTTAAATTTAGCTCTAGACTTGAAGCACTTATTAGTCAATCAGGTGTCGTTAAATAATTCACTGCAAAATATTAGAAACCAGTTACCCTCTTCTAGTCAAGGGAGAGAATACTTAAAAGCTTGGTGGCTAGCAAATGGACAAGCATGGACTGAAGAATTACGAGATATGATGATTAATGAGCGTAAGATTGGACTTAATTGGCAGTTCGGAAAACAAGATTTACAAGATTTGCAACAGTATTGGGATGCCAGCAAATTACTAATAAATTGTCTAAAATTTGCTAGAGATATTTCACCTACTTTACGTTATGAATTAGAGACAAGTTTATTTTTAGCTAAACAATGTCAATTAAATGTAATTACGTAGGCCAAGTATGGGTAAAGAGAAGCTTTTGGATGCGGTAGACTTTTATACAAAGTAGAATATTGATTCTAGCTTTCTCCTTCTCCTGTCGGAAACGCTAGCGCGAACGGGTTCCGCTTACGGTAAGCTTGTTAGCCTTGGAAGATGAAACTATTTATTTTTAAAAATACTGTTTAGGGTATGGAGTCGCTACGAGTTCTGAGAAATACGGATATAAGCAATTTACCAATTCTGTCATTCTAGCTTATAACACTCGCTGCAACTCCATATAATCTCTGAAATGGAACGATGAAATCCAAAAATTCTTCAGATTAGAGGAGATGAGAATAGAAGGGAACCAACTTTAATGCTTGACTTTTGGCTAATTAAAGGAATAATGTTTTTTCACGCCGCTTTTAATTTCCCATATACAGGACATTCCCACAGGGAAGGTTACTAAATCGCCTTTACCCATTTGTACTGGTTGTCCGCCATGAGGCGTAACAATGACATCACCTTCTAAAAAGTAACAAGTTTCTTGAGTATCATAAGTCCAAGGAAATTTTGAGACTTCTTTTTGCCAAATTCCCCATTGGAAAACACCCAATTTCTGGAGTATTTCTGGACTAGGTTGATGCTCAATTTTGATTTCCATGTAGTTTGTTCTCGGTTCACAATTAGCAGTAGGACTGGATGTCTTCTCCACACTTATCTACTAAATAACACAAAGCACGAAAACGTAAACCAACAAATTGATCATACAGGGGATTGAGCTTACACATGGGGGGAATGTGGGCAATAATCCGACCAAATACTACGATGTCACGCTCAAAAGGACACTGAGCAGGAATCAATTTTGCGATGAAGTGAGCTAGCTTACGATTTTGTATTTCTAGTGCATCAATCCACTGACGTAAAGGTTGTAGTGGATCAATTTTAGATTGAGTATTTTTTTGCTGATTACCAATAGGCTGAATAACAGCAGACAGGACAATATGTTGCTCTTTTGTTTTTAGCACAGTCATAATATTTAATCTCCTTTGAGAGAATCAACTATTTGCCATTTTGCAACTTACCATACAATCTTTAACCTGAAATTATGAGGAATGTGTGAGGATTGACAATTAAAGCATTTAAAGAGCTAATTTTCAGGGATTTTGTAGGTAAATAGGGGGGACTGATTGTTATTTAAACTTAACTAGATTAGTAAGAACTGTCCCGTTAAATACAAAATAACAAAGAAAATATAAAAGTGGGATTTCTTTAACTTATTGATTGCTAATGTTTGAGATAGCAATCTCATATCTTAAATTTAAATCTCCAGTTCTGAAACTACACAGTACCCTAAGATGTACGTTTACCAGCAAAAATACTCTTTGCTGATGCTATAGCTATATTTCCTAAGGGTTAAACTATACGGATACCTGATTTTAGAGTATTGGGTATCAAATAAAATGTCTTATCGGTTACATAAACTGACCTGAATATTATTTAATAAGTTCCCAGTGATCGTCTGATAAGCATAAGCTAATGTACTTGTGTCTATTTTTTATCAAAACCTGAATAAACTGACATCCTCCATACCAGAAAATACCCTTTTTGAGAGTAAAACTAACAAACAAACACAAGAAAACTTGAAAATTAAAAGGGACAAAATATGTCTTAGAGGAATGGGGTGCAGAGGGAGAAGAGAACGGTTGACTAATGACTAATTAACAACTTGTCTTTGCCTCCTAAGGCTAGTAGCCATACTAGTACTACAATCCAGTGGATGAGGACGATCGCCCATAGAGAACCTGTCAAAGCATAGGCTATTGTACAGCACAATCCTAAAAGTCCGGTTAAGGTTAGGAATATGGGGTGAAAAAAGGTCGGAAATCCAACTTGGTAAAGGGTTTTGGCGTTTAGGGGATGGTAGAGAATAAACAGCAGTAAGATCAATCCTGCCCATAATGTCCATCCATACCAGTTGATTACTTCTAAGGGATGGGGAAGCAGTAATACGCGGAAAACTAATTCCTCGACGATCGCAGGTGTGATAATTACTCGTAATGCGATCGCTAGTTGGTGGAGAGGATTGGTAGAGGTAAAACACCAAGACAAAAAACCAGAACGCCAGCCTAAAGGTAAGGCGATCGCACTGTATATTAAGACTGTGATCCCCACAACTATCCAATCTCGTATTTCTGGCACAACCAAAGATGCCAGTAAGCGGTTTAACAAAATGGGTATAGGTGCAATGTTAGTAAAGGGTATGGTGATTTCTCCTAACCCTAATGTCGGTGCTACGGGGGCAATATCGGGGTTTTCGCCGCCGATTTGATTGGTGCGTAGAAACCAGAGTTTGGCACCATGTCTGAAAAATAAGGCGGCTATTTCATCGTGTGCCTGTCTGGGTACCATAGTCCGCCAACTTGTCAACGCGGCCCAAGGACTGCGATCAGCTACGCTGGGCGGAACGCCATCACGGAAAGTTTCTTTCCCATCTCCAATGCCCGTGAGATAATCTGCATGGCTTTTCCAGTCTGCACGGACGATCCCCAAGGGAGTTAATTGGCGTTGCAAGTCTGAACTCAATCTCACTAGTTGCCCAAAGCGTTCAGTTTGGGGATCATCGGGATGATTACTCAACCACTGCTGAATGGCTGAGTTTGAGGCTACTTGCTGAGTAATTACTTGAATGGCGATATATAGTGCTTGGCTGGCATCTTGGACGCAAGAAGTCGCCGGGGTAACCGTGGCGCTACCAGTGCCATCACCTGTGCGATAGCGTGCCATCATAATCTGCAATTGTCGCTGAAATTCTGTCACGGGAGAAAGCTTGATCCCGTCAAAATTGTAGTCTTGGGTAACTGGTGCAAACTTAATTAATACATCAGAAATGGGTCTTGTGGCTGCCCATCCCCATTGTAAGTTTCCCATGTAGTCTGCCCAAGAATGTCTCCCCGCAATGATCCCGTCTGAGTTATTGGCGTAAATTTGTTGATACTCAATGGCAAATTGTAATTCTTTGGTGATGGGATCACGAACTACTTGCGCTAGTCCAAAAGCGAAGTGTCCGGTGATTGTATATGCTGTGCTACCTTCACTCTTTTTACCACCAATACCACCAAAGTTATGCAGGACTATGGCGCGATCGCCTTCTTGCCAATTAGATGCGGCTAGTTGGTCTTGGTTGGTGCTGGGATCAAGTAAAACAGTCCGGATTGTACCTTTATCTTGGGGTGCAATCTGCCAATTCTGGTTTTTTATGTAGGTTAACCCCGGTTGTTGTCCTAAAACTACGTGTTGCGGCTGGATTTTTAAGAGCGATCGCGGTACTATCCCCTGAACCACAAAAATTCCTTGAGTATTCTTTGCGCCATAAATATACCAACCCGCTTGCCCGGCTGGGGATTTTTCTATTTCCCTGGGAGTAGAGGGTGGAATATTGCGTGTATCAATTACTTGTTGGGGAATCCGCACAGTTTCCTCCACCCCATTGAAGTCACCAGAAACTCGATTGTAATGACGCACGCGAAAAAAATCACTGGGACAGGAGGAAGTCCCAGGACAAAACGGTGACGCAGGATATTGACTACTAGCTGGTTCTGGATTGAGGATTTTTACCAAACCATAAAATCTGCCGGTCGCCATTACAGGTTCGTGGGCAATTTGCAGACGTAGCTGATTATCACTCCCTTTCACTAACTCACCATCATCTAAGGTGACGACCACATCATCCTTCGGCCTAGCACCAGCGAGGGATTGCAAAGGCCCTACTTGCAGACGACCATTCAGGCGAAATGGGTGAATAATCCCCTTGGCTTGGCTTTCCCTTGTTTCATCAGTAAAACTTATATCTTGTTGCACAGCTTGTACGTAAGACTGTGACTCTGGCTTGTTTAGCCATTCCAAACGCACAACTTTACCTACTAAATTTTGTGCTTCTGGTGACGCGTGTTGTATTTCCATCCATACCCAATCTGATCCCGACTGTATTTGCTGCTGATTTGGCAATACTAATCTACCTACCCATTTGTCCACAGGTTGATAAAGGTCGGGGTTGACAGTTTGATTTGGGGGATAAAACTGTGATTGATTGAAGTCTTGCTGTTTGTGAATGTCGTAATTGCTTGATGGTGTATGTTCCACCGTAGATGTTCGCGGGTAAAACAGCAAGACAGCGATCGCACTCAGTAGTAATAAAACAACGAACATCCCCAATCGTAATTTCGTCTTCTGTTGCAACCGTTGTTTGTTCGACGGTTTTTCGTTTTGCATTGCTGTCAAATCATACCTTGGAGATTGGTTATATCAGATATAGCTGTAGGTGTAAGACGATACTCAAGCTTTCCTGGCAGTTATGATACCAAAATTTCCAAATCCTCACCCGCAAGAGCATAGGGATTTTGGTCATGGGTAATTGGACTATTAACTGTTAACGAAGCTACTTGCGATAAAACTTTTATTTGTGATATTGAAAAACTACAAATACTGAATAAATTCAGAATTCTAAGTGTCTCATATATCGAGAATAATCTGATGTCTATATATTAGTACTTAAGCATATAGGGAAATGCTGAAACATAAAAACCTAAGATATAAAAATGGAATTAAATTTTCGATAATGTTATTAATAGTATTTGCAACGACACTGTAAGTTATTTTTCATACAGATATAACTTAAAAAAGATAACCAATTTAGGTGCTTGTGTAGAAAATAATGCCTAAATAAAAACAGTTGCTTCTACGTAAAAACTATGTTTATCAATGTTTTTCATAAAAATAAGAGTATTTTTTGTCACTAGTCATAAAAATGAAATTACTGTAAGCAGTCAAGTTCCCATTAGAGATTTATTAGATAAATTCCATTGATGGTATGAGTCACTGAGTGAATTATTTACTACATTCTTACTAGCAGTCTGAGCATTATTATGTTATACGGGTTAATGAGTAATTGTACAAATAGCAGAAAATTCTGCATTTTTGAATGCGATTTTAATCAGGGAATTTGTCATACAATTCCACAACCAATCTAGAAAATTTCGGCAAAATCATGGTTAACTCTGTCAATACCCGCCCCGAAATTTTATGGCGACAAGTTTGGGGATTAGCCGCTTTATTAGCTGCCATCATCTTCAGTTGGATGGCTTACAAGTTTTATCAACCGAGAATTTTAGAGGAATTGGAATTTGTCGGACTGGTTCGCTGGTTGGGGATATGGCAAGGGTTACTAATAGCTGTGATCGAACCGATGATTGGTGGGTTGTCCGATCGCATTCAGCAGCGTTTGGGTAGTCGTTTACCCATGATTAGTCTAGGGGTAGTCCTAGCTGGGGTTATTTTTGTAGCTGTATCACTGTTAGTTCAACAAAATTTACCCATAGGTATACGTTGGGTTGTGCCGATGTTGATGACTGTTTGGGTCATCGCCATAATTATTTTCCGCGCCCCAGCGATCGCACTTTTAACGCAATTTGCCCCTAAAAGCGAGTTACCCCAAGCGAATGCAGTATTAGTGTTCGTCTTGGGGCTAATAGGCGCTATCAGTCCAGTTTTGAACACCCTCCTCGACAACATGGGTGCATCTATCACCTTTCTTGTAGGGGCGATCGCTTTAATTTTGGCAGCATATATTCTGCAATTATTCACACCTAAACATTTGCTGCACATCTCTAGCTTCAACCTAGAACCAACAGCTAAAACTCCTGTACAGATGTTTATCCTGATTTTCATCATTGGCTTGGGAACAGGAATCGAACTTAACCTGCTTTTATCAATATTTCCCCAGGAATTACAAATACAACTACCCAACCTGACAGTAGAGTTTATTGCTTCTGCGATTTTGTTAGTCTCAGCGATCGTCTCTGTTCCTTTGGGCGATTGGACAACACAACTAGGCGCAAATAAATCTATGCTACTGGGTTTGGGTGCGATGACAGCCTTCATGGGTCTAGCCTTATTAAATGACAGCGATAAACTGGCGATCGCTTTCATACTAGCCTTTGGTATTAGCTTCAGTTTAGTTTTTATCAGTATGATTCCCTTGGTGTTAAGTAAGGTTCACCCCAGTCGTGCAGGTTTAGGTACAGGACTATATTTTGGTGGTAGTGCAGGCGGTACAGCTATAGTTTCTTTCCTCATCAAAGAACTAGGAAACACATCTATAGGTGCTTTTTTATTAGCTGAATTTGCTTTTGTATTAGTAGGTGTCTGTATTCTTTTAAGCAGAAGATTTCGTATATTACCTGATTAATTATTTGAAAAAGCCACAAACTCATATTTGATAATCTTCTTCCTGCATATAGAACTAGTATTTGATTTCTGAAATATACGTAGGGTGGGCATTGCCCACCCTACAGATACTTAGATATTTTCAAAAATCAAATATGATTCCTATATATTTCATAATTTTAGCAAGATGGGAATACTATTTTTAAATAACCCTTCATAGCCAGGACATCATCTCTCACAAGCTAGATACTACAGATACTTTGTTTTTTCATACATTTGACAACTTCAGAATAGTTACAAGTATATTTCAGTTTTTTCTATTGAAATTTCGTATAAACATACTCATAATTACCTTAAAAGTAATTATTGAAATAGAGTATGTTAAATAGGTGGATATCATACTTACTTATAGAAAAATACCCATTAACTTGGTAATATTCATATCTTTATTGATAAACTATTTATTAGTAAATAGAGTCAATGCTAAAACTCGAAAAAATATCGATTTAATTGTATATAGTAACAATTATGAAAGACGCTCAGAAGCAATAACTGTTAATTATTCGTTCAACTCCGCTCAAGATATTCGGGAGAATAAAAACATTACGCCAACCCTAGCTAACGAGCCAGTAAAAGTTTTTCCTAATCCCAATGAAATAAATCTTCCTACTCCAATTAATCCGCTCCGAAAACCAGATACTAACTCTGAGCAAGATAACACTCCTATTCAGCAAAATATCACTCCAACTTTACCTAAAAAAGATTTGGAGTTATTTATATTAAATGCACTAAGTAATAGCGCCACTAAATACCCTTGGATAATTGATCCTAGAGATAACTTTAGTTTTTATTCCTCGACTTTTAATCCTCTACAAGATACAAGATATATTGATTTATCAACCAAATTTTCTTCGGAAGACCCTGTAATTAACAGATTTACCTTTGCTGAGTTTCCTAAACAAGATCAACTTTATTGGATATTACCAGGTAATCGGGTCGTTGTAGAAACTAAAGGTTGGCAGAGTGGAATCGTATATCAAGGAGAATCAACAGATAGTGTCACGAGACAAACAATTAGATTAACTCAGAGACTTTGGGGTATGCAGGCGGTTTTTTCACTTCCCCAAGGTGTTCAAGAACTCATAGAAGAAATTGGGATTAACCAATTTACTGTCGAATCAGTTGCGGCAGAAGTTAATAATCCTGTGGGTGTTACTGCTGCTCCTATTAATATTAATGGAAGTAATGCAAATAATTCTATAACTTCTATTGTTCCCAGCATTTCATCAGTGACGACAGAAAAAGATCCTCTAATATTGCAAAATTTTCCCACAAGTGATTTACAGCCATTATTAGGAGAAGTAAGTCTGACTCGCGGAAGCGTAATTCCTGAAGAAACTTTGAAAAAAGCAGGCTTTGTGTGGGGAAATCCTTTAACTCGGCAAAGAACTAGATTTATTCCTATAATTACATCTACTCCAGGAATTAAAGTTGGTAACAGGGAGCAATTCGGTAACTTTGATTTATTCAATATTTTACTCAATAGCTCCATCAGTGAAAATCAGCGAAATTTATATTACTTAAATTCTTTATATTGGGTTTCTCTAGGCGAAAGACGCAGTAATTTAGGAATCAGGAATACAATTAATAAACATGACTGGCACAGACTTTATTTTAGCCGTTCTCATAGTCGGACACTATTAGAATATGACTCTTTAGAGCCTAAGGCGACCTATACTAATATTTCTAGTAATCCTGGAGTTTCCTTATCTTTGTCATTCTCTGAAATAAAAATAGACGAATTGCAAACAGCTAACTCTACACTAGGAATGTTAATCGGTGGTGTTTTTAACTTGATTGACTTTCCCCATTTAAATACAAGTTTGCAAGAAGCCCAAGAAAGATTATCTAGGCAAGAGAGTTTTGCAAATTTAGATTCAAAATCCACACCAGAACAAAGACGAAAAATTAACCAAGTACTGAATAGAACCTTATTTTTAAGTAACCGTACTAGTGGTTTAGAGCAAGTTTCAGGAAAATTGACTTTTCCTAGCACTATCACACCTAATAGTTCGAGTTTATGGCAAATTCGGACTGGTAATCATCAGCGAGCAGTTCAATTAATTGATGGAAAGCGTACTTGGAATGAAGGTAAAACTTTCATTTCTAAAGCCGACGTGTCTAATAATAGTTTTGGTCGTTTAACATCAGTTAATGTACCTTTTTCTTCACAACAGACACCTAACCGCTCCTTGGCTACGCGAGTGACTTTAACTGCTCCTGACGGTCAGCAGTATATTCAAGATTGGAACTCAGCAAATATAACATCTGTTCCTATCGATATTCGTGCGTTTGATATTGCTTTTGACCGCATTGAATTAAGCCAAGATGGTCAAATTAAGACTTATTTACAGACTTTTGGGGGATATTTATATTTACCCGCCATAGAAGCTTTATGGGCTGGTTCTTCTGGGAAATGGAATTACAGTCTTAGTTCTGGAATCTGGTTTAATTTGCAGGCAGATAGTGCATTTAATATCACTAATAATTTTGGTATTCAAGAACCAATGCTAGGTATTTACACTAATGGAGTGTTGAATTTTATCAACACTAATATAGAATTTGATGCAGATGGAAAAACCCGAAGTATTACTAACCACATTCCATCTTTGCAATTTTCCTGGAACAGCGCAGCTAATTCTCAGAATCCGGCTTACCTAAATTTAAGCTACTTTTTCTCTCACCAAAATAGAAACTTAAACTATTCTCTATCTACATCTCTTCTACTTTTAGATAATCAATCTAGTCTTACACCGCTAGGATTTATTCAGGGAAAATTGGGGTTCAATACAGGTTTAGAGTTTAATACTTCCGTAGAAATCAGGGATGAATTTTTCTATACATTTGATGGTCTAAAAAGAATAAATTCTCATTGGTCTGTTGGCACTTATTTACAAAATTTTAGAAATATTGACAAAGGCATAAGAAATCGAGTTTCTAATTTTTCTTATGGCTTGGTCATCCAGCATAATGTTCCTGGTAGTAATAACTTTTGGGAGTCTCGAATTGGAATGAGTGGAGACAGATTTGAGGTTCGTTTTGAAGGAGGATTTCGATTTTGATGTTGAGTTTATTTTGCTGTGTGTCAGTTGTCAGTTGTTTTACTTCTGTTTTAACACCTTCCTTGTAGGCAATCGAGAAAAACTCTATCCTCTTATGGGTCGAGCTTTTTTAGTGTTTTACTACAGAATAAAAAGATACTAGTTTTGACAAACCATAGTCTATCCAAATGAATAAAATCAGAAAATATGTGGAAATTACTGAAAATTTCCTGTATGATTGTTAGGGTTTGGTGATTTAATTTTTGAGAGACACCACGTAAAACGACTATAGGTCTAACTTCTACCTACGGAAAAAAAGACCAGCTTCCCACAGCTGGCCTAGTTGATTCTTTTAGCGTTGTCTTCTCATATAGAGTTAAAACCCGACTGCGTATTCCCAAAATGCAACGGGCAACTTTTCTTAACAATATTGTAACAGGCAACACAGTTTTTTTGAAAAAATTTACCGAAAAAAGATATACCCGGAGGTAATCAGCTTCTATCTTTCAGAATATTTCAACAATGTCAATGGGGGGAGATGAAGAGGTAGGGAGCAGCCTTTAATGGCTATTGAGTAGAGGTAAGAATTTTTCAATTAGTCCGATTGTCACTGCTGGTAGTTCCAATTGTGGGGTTAGTCCTACATTTTCCAATTCTTGAAACACTCGAATTGCTTGGGGATTCTGTTCGGACAAACGTCTGCCAATTTCTGGTCCAGTGAATTGAGACTTTTGCCCCCAAATAATGGCTGTGGGTGTGTTTAACTGTTGAATGTAGAGGGATAAATCAAAGCATAAGTCACCCCGAACGAATGATAATGCTGCATACTCAGCATTGGGCTGTTGGGCAGATTTTAGATAAGCTTCGACAATTTCGTCATATACTCGGTTAGCTTGGGCGAATTGCCGTTGTTCTAAGAAACTACGAATACCTGCACTACTAGCCACTCCAGTGCTGTATAGTAAACGATCCAGAAGAGGAATACTGACGATTTGAGCAAAAATACTGCGAGAATAGTTTTCGCCAAAGTCAGATAGTCCGGCTGGTGTGACAAGAATGAGCGACTTAAATAAATCAGGATGTGCGATCGCTACTCTAATTGTAAATGCTGCGGTGAGAGAAGAGGCGATCGCTGTCACTGGCCCCGTACAAGTCCGCTCAAAAAACTCTCGAATAGTCGTTAAATAATCTTCAATTAGATAATTGCGTTCTGGATGTTCCGATTCACCCCAACCAATTAAATCTGGCGCTAATACACGATACCCTGAAGCAAAAGCAGGATATACTTTCGACCACTCATAAGCAGAAGACCCGCCTCCAAAGCCATGCAGAAACACCAAAGTTTCTTGGTCATCAGTCTTCTTATTGTCCTGCCAAAGTGACCCAGTGGCAGTGTAATACGCCATCTTACCCAGTGAAGTAATTATAGAGCGTTGCTCAAATCCCGGTGCTTGAAACATAGTGTTAGTTATTAGTTATTAGTCATTGGTCAGTTGCCATTAGTTTTTCTTCTCCCTGATCTCCTGACTTCTGCCTCTGACACTTGCTATTATCGATGAACCAAGGATGATGACACCTCTAGCCAGCGTCAGATTAAGTAGATGTAAAATCACTGGCTTACTTGTAAAGATTCAGTAATTTTTTTTTCATCACGCAAAACATTTTTTGCCTATAACTACCGGATAGCAAGGTTTACTGAAATTTCCTTCTGGTAGCGAGGATCACTTAGGTAATATTTGGGGATCAATTTTTTGTGGTAGTCTACAGAAAACTTACGGATAAATCATGAGTGTGTAAAACTATCTGCAACGCTCATACACAATAGTTATGTTTTATTTGTTAACACATAAAACAAATAACTATCATTAGTTTTGTGATTCTCTAGGTAATGGTAAGGCGGGGTGTTGTGGTCAAGCAGGCTACTCTTCAAACAGATAAAGTACCAAGATTTGAAGATATTAAATTTGCACGTAATCAATTTGATGTGCAGAAACAAATTGTAGCTTCAGTTAAACGGAGCCAGTCGGAAGAAGGAATTGATGTTAGTACGATAGATGCACAAACCTGTCTATGTCTGAATTTAGAAGACTTAAAGTGCTTTGAAGTCGTAGAGCGTCAGTACGAACGTTGGGGAGTGATTTTTCATAATTCACTAGCTATACAACCATCAAACCCAGCGTTTCCAACTAATTCTGGCTTAACAGTATTGATGGGTGCGCCCAAAAGTGGATTTTTGGAAGCGACATTCTTGCGTCCTGTTAACCAAGTAAGCGCTTGTGTGACTAGTTCACAGAGGCTAGTACTTTCTGCTTACGATCGCGATCGCCAGTTATTAGCCCAAAGTATACTTCCCAGCGCCAATCTTGCCAACTCAGACTCGGCCTTACCTCCTAATACTTTATTATCGGTCACAGTTGAGAACATTCACTCTGTGACCTTTTGTGCATTTGATGGTCAATTTACTCTCAGTGAATTTCATTTCTTCGTTTAAAAACAACCCAGAACAATTTTTAGTAGCAAAATAGCTTGATCCACTTCAACCCAGGTATTCTTATAGAGTATTATTGATTGTCGATTTACAGTATTTGGTATTGGGAAAGCACGAATGCTTAGTGTGGTAAGACTGTGAGCTGATAAAACGTTATAAGTCCTGAGTAACGAGCGAAAATTCAGCCTCACCACTAGTAAACAGCCTAAGTCATCCTGTCCTTATACCAAGTACAACTTATACATTAGACAATCTTGTAATGTTAGGTAGGTAAACACTGTGGTAAAGGCTTTGTCTTCTTGGCAGCAATTAATCAACCAGATTCTCAACTGGCTGCTTCCAGAGCTTAAGACTAAAGCCACCAAGCGGCGCACTTTTCAGCATCTCTCAGAGCCAAGCAGTCTTCTAGGCTTGCTGATAATTACTGTAGCGATGCTGTTGTGGAACTGGAAACTACTATTAGCTCTGCTGGTTGGTATTGGCGTAATGTTATTAGTCTACTCAATGCAAAAATGGGACTGGCAATTACATTGGGTAGAAATTCAAAAGTTTTTTAGTGGCCCAAATCGGCGATTAGTCATAGCTGTAGGCGGTGGTGGACTAAGTACTGTCAGTACTTATATGGCCGCGTCAATTTTGGCTGACTCTCCTAGTCCTTGGATAGCTACTGGGGCGATCGCTCAAGGATTAGGCACATTGTTAACTATAATTTTACTTATATGGCAGCTTGTCAAATCTTATGCAGGTAAAGAAGAACAAAACTTAGAGCAGTTATTCCTTAATCTCACGGAAACAGACTCCTTAAAGCGGTTGGTTACTTTACGCCGATTAACTAAAATCATCACCACTCAACAAATTGATTCAGGACTGCAACGAGAAATTAGCCAATGCTTACAGTTACTACTGGCTCGTGAAGAAGAGCCAATAGTTAGAGAGGCGGCTTTAGATAGCTGGCAAGCCTTAGAGCAATCACAACCATTACAATCTAGTCCTTTGCCAACCCTGATACCTTTATCGACAAAAGTTAAAGCAAGAGTTTCTAATTTGTAATCAATTAGACAGGGAGCAAAATTAATTTATAGACGTTGTTAGGACTTACGCACTGAACCAAAAAAACCTTCTGAGGGTGGTCAATAGTCAATAGTCCACAGTCCAAAAACCTTGATTTTGACTATTGACAATTGACTATTGACAAAAAAGCCAGAAAAACACTGCGTAAGTCCTAGTTGTATACAAAGTCTGACTATTTACGGTACAATCTACCATCCCGAACCTGAACTATAGGCCGATTACACCGACGTACCAATTGCTCGTCGTGAGTAGTAACAATGACAGTTGCCCCAAAACCATTTAACTTTTGTAGAATCTGCATTACTTGCCAAGAGTTATCGGGATCGAGATTGCCTGTAGGTTCATCAGCTAATATTAAGGGCGGTGTTCCCACTATCGCCCGTGCAATACTTACCCGTTGTTGTTCTCCTCCAGAAAGTTGATCAGGAAAACAATCAGCCTTAGAAAGCAAACCCACTAATTTGAGTGTAGGTTCTAAGCGCCTATGAATTTCTTTGCGGGTGTAACCTTGAGCTTGCAAGACAAAAGTGACATTTTCCGCCACTGTTCGTTGGGGAATTAGTTTGTAGTCTTGAAAAACAATGCCAATACGTCGGCGTAATAATGATAAGCGATCGCCCCGTAAATTTGTGACACTACAGTCATTAACAATCACCTCTCCTTGGGTAGGTAACTCCTGGCCATACAAAAGTTTTAACAGAGTTGACTTACCTGAACCACTAGGCCCTGTAATAAATAAAAATTCTTTCTTTTTGATCTCTAAGTTAATATCCAGCAAAGCATGGCAACCATTAGCATAGGTTTTGGTCACCCCATTTAACTGCACCATATTACTGGTAGTAACACTTTCCTCTTGGGCTGGACTTGCTTTTTCATGAATAGTCTGTTCGGCAGAGACTGGATTCGTTAATACGGGCATTACTAAATTTTCCTTAGGCAATGGGCAACTGTTCACTGTAATGTTCATTCTCTCCCGCCTAGCTCGGCAGGTTTACCCTTTTCTGAACAGTATTAACTTAACGTGAACTCGACGGAACCTAACCCCAATCCCTTCCCTACAAGGGAAGGGGCTGAAAATCTATAACTGAGTACCAAATAATCAGAGTTTTAAGCCTCTCCCCGCGTCGGGGAGAGGTTTGGAGAGGGGTTCTTCCGAATTTATCGAACTCACGTTAACTTAAAAATAAGGATTCCCAAATCATGCCTGGGAATCCCAAAACCGAAACTCAAAATTAAAAATCTTGTAATCTTCAAAATGGCATAAGTACTATCATCTAAGTGAGAGAAGTACTAAATCGCACCCTTCATAGTCAAACGGTAAACAAAGGCTTTCACCGCAAACTGAGGCAGAGCCAACATTCGCCGCCAACGCCAAGGCTCTTTATATAAACGATATAGCCATTCCAAATTATTATTAGCCAACCAAGCGGGTGCGCGATCTTTACTTCCTGACCAAATATCAAAACTACCGCCAACACCAATCCAAATGGCTTGAGGACACAAATGACGATTTTGGGCAATCCATAATTCTTGCCGTGGAACACCCAAACCAACCAAAATTACTTGTGGTTGTAATTGGGCGAGAGTTTGTTGTAGTTGTTTTTCTTCTTCCCCAGAATGGTAACCGGAATGAGTACCTACTATATTCAAACTAGGTATTTTTTGCTGCCAATCATTCGCCGCTTGTGCGGTTACTCCTGGCGCTCCTCCATAAAAGAACACAGTTTTATCGGCTTGCTCTTGACCGATTGCTTTTAACAGCGTTTCCGCCAGTTCAATTCCCGGACAGCGTTGGACTTTTTGCCAACAAAGCCACCGCAAATACATCACCACTCCTGCACCATCAGGAATTACCAACTCAGCATTCTGAATTATGTTGTTCAAGGATGTATTTTGCTGTGCCTGCATCGTCATTTCTGCATTGAGTGTCACTACATGAGCGCCTTTCCCATGTCGCAGGCATTCCAGTAACCAACTCGGATAGTCACTCATTACATGAACTGGAATTCCCAGTACTAAAAACACTTTAGATGATGGAAACATAGCCCTTTAGCCTCACACCAGATTCTCTCGACGATAGTTTATCAAATTTTTTAATAGGTTGCCTCTAGGCTGATAGGGGGGGAATTTATCCAGATAAGCCTTCTAAGACAACTCCAGATGCAAAATAAAACCCTAATTTTGCTTATTTTGGATGATAAAAACAGCTTATACTGCTTAAGTAAGCTTTTATCATTGATTTTTAACAAATCGCTAAAAAAATTAACTTTGTTCTTTATTTTTAATGAAAAACCTACATAAGATAGTTAACAAACAAAACAAGCTAGTTTCCGTGAAAATATCTGAAAGATGAAAATTTTTTGCTGCAATCAACAACTCCAGAGCTAGCTGAGGGTTTGTTTATCTTGAGTCTGACACCTGCCAAAATAGAGACCAGATTAAATGTGTCAATTTAGACAGATTGCTGATATTTGAGGCACAGCTATCCGATTTGATGATTTAAGTGTAAGGTTTTCATGAGAGCGTGTATTAGTCATACACCCATGCACAAGACTACATGACGAAAAATTCTATATTTATTGTTGGGTAACTGCTGAAAACTGTATCTATGAAAAATTTTCGATAAATACGATTTTGAAGTTAAGCTAGCGTGACGGGTAGAAATTGACTATGAATAAAATTCGGATTGCGCTGATTGAAGATCATGATCTCACCCGTGTGGGTATTCGGACAGCACTGCTACAAAAAGAAGAAATTGAAGTGGTAGGAGAAGCTGGCAATGCGACAGAAGGACTAAATATGTTAAAAAAGGTACAACCAGATATTGCGATCATCGATATCGGTTTGCCAGATAAAGACGGAATTGAGCTAACAAAGGAATTAAAATCAATCAGTAACGGCGCAGACTTACCAACAAAAGTATTGATTTTAACCTTGCGTGATAACAAAGAAGCAGTTTTGGCAGCTTTCGCAGCTGGGGCTGATTCTTACTGTATGAAAGATATTAGGTTTGATAATCTACTGGAAGCAGTTAGGGTAACTTACAATGGCAACGCTTGGATTGATCCAGCGATCGCCAGAATTGTACTACAACAAGCACAACAACAGTCTCCAAAACCAGTAACCACCATAACAGAAGCGAAAAATTCTTTCATCAACTCAGAAACCGAAGATAACTTAGAGACTATCGACTCCTATACCCTGACGGAAAGAGAGTTAGAAGTATTACAGCTAATCGTCGAAGGCTGTAGCAATGCGGTTATTGCTGAACGCCTTTACATTACAGTCGGCACTGTAAAAACCCACGTTCGCAATATTCTCAATAAACTCTGCGCCGATGACCGCACCCAGGCTGCTGTCCGCGCCTTACGCTCTGGATTAGTGGGTTAAATTTACTAGCGACTTAAAGATTTACCAATAACTCTAAGAGTAAAGTTATACTTGTCTGGAAAGTAAGCTTTTCATCAAAGATTACTTTTGAGAATGCCTTTTGACGACTCAGTGAGATAACAGTTGCCATATCTCGCTAATTTTTAGTATCCGAAAAAGCAAGTCAAATATGACGGAAACTAAGGTAGAAAAACTGAAGCTCATGGTAGTAGACGATGAGCCAGATAACTTAGATTTACTCTACCGTACTTTTAGGCGAGACTTTCACGTATATAAAGCTAATCATGCCCGGAAAGCTTTGGAAATTCTAGCTCAAGAAGGCGAAATGGCCGTAATTATTTCAGATCAAAGAATGCCTGAAATGAACGGTACCGAATTTCTCAGCCTGACAGTAGAAAAATTTCCCGACACCATTCGGATTTTACTTACAGGTTTTACAGATGTGGAAGATTTGGTAGAAGCCATTAACTCTGGTCAAGTTTTTAAATACATCACCAAACCTTGGAACCCTGAACGCCTGAAAAATTTAGTTGAGCAAGCTACTGATACATATCGGTTGGTCAAAAAGCGCACCCACGAATTGCGTCGGTCTTTGCGGCGGGAATCTTTATTTAACGCGGTCACCACAGCAATTCGAGAGTCATTAGATTATGAGAGTATGCTGCAAAAAATTGCAGCTACTATTGGACAAACTTTTGAAGCTACTTGTTGTTTACTCAAACCAGTAGAAAACAATCGCCTCACTGCAAATCAATTTTATTATCGAAATCCAGCATACAACTTACCTGATAGCGCCTTTGATCCCACTACTTTAATTGCCCAAGTACTGGAAACCGGCCATTATCAAATTGCCCAAGATATATACAATGACAATCCCTGTAACTACTTGGTTGTCCCTCTATCTTACCAACAGCACTTATTAGCTGTCTTGGCTCTTTACCAGTGGGGACGAGAGCATCCTTGGCAAGACGAAGATATTCAATTAATTACGGGTGTGGCTGAACAAGCAGCTTTAGCCGTTTCCCAAGCAAAACTCTACCAACGCCTGCAAGAAAAACAACAGCAAATTAGTGCTGAGTTAGAAGTGGCGCGGCAAATTCAAAATAATCTACTACGCCAAACCCTACCGGATATCAAAAGCGCAAAATTACAAGCTTGCTGCTATCCTGCAAGAGAAGTAGGAGGCGATTTTTTTGAAATCTTTGTTCACCCCACCAAAGGTGATGTGTGGTTAGCAGTGGGCGATGTTTCCGGTAAAGGCGTACCTGCTGCTTTATTTATGGCTAGTGCAATTTCTGTATTAAGACGAGAATTAGCCCAAGAAATCCCAGCCGAACCCAATGTAGTTATACATAATCTCAATCATGCTTTGTGTGATGACTTAATTAGTAACAATTGCTTTATTACTTTTGTGCTAGCTCGTTATACACCTACTACTAGAGAGTTAGTCTATGCAAATGCTGGACACATTTATCCCCTGGTTTGGTCAAATCAAACCGCACCAGAAAAACCTAACTATCTTACAGTGAGAGGCATACCTTTAGGCATTTTACCGAAATGGCAGGCTAAGTCGGGTAGTTTGATTCTGGCACCCGGAGATACACTGCTGTTAGCCAGCGATGGTATCACGGAAGCAATGGTATCAAATAGTTTATTTGAAACAGTAAAAACCGTGGGTGGCGTTCAGCCAGCAACTCATTCTATGCTGAATCAAGATGGTCTGTGGCAACTCTTACAAAAAGAGCCTCAACCATTGTCTCTCAACCATTTACTATCACGTATTCAGGCAGATAATCACGTCCAAGAAGACGATCAAACTATACTCTCTCTGGAGGTTTTGTAAGTTATGAAAAGCGAGCTTCATGTACCAAGCGACTTGAACTATTTAAACATAGTGGAACACTGGTTATTGGGATGCTTGAAAATCCAGTTAGGAGAATCTGTTGATTGGTCAAGACAGTCCAGCCGGTTACGGTTAGCTTTAGTAGAAGCCTATTCTAATGTTGTGCGTCATGCCCATAAAGAGCAACCAAATTTGCCAGTCTTACTACGCTTGGAATTTAAAGAACGAGATATTGCTTTGGAAATTTGGGACTACGGCACAGGTTTTGATATGTCTACCTACTTCCCGCCCAACCCTGGTGATAGGCAAGAAGGTGGCTATGGTTGGTTAATTATGAATCGTTTAATGGATAAAGTAGAATATCAGTTACAAGTTGATGGAGCTAATTGTCTCAAGTTAGAAGCTACTATACCGGAATTAGCAAATAATTAAGGTTGGTTTGGTAATTTGAAAATCTGATTTGTAAACTGACTTATTTACTGGGAATTGTCAGCCCATAGTGCAGGCTATACCAATGAAAATCAAATACAAGTCATATATTTAAATTTGGCTGAATAATAAGGCCAAACTCTACTCCTTGCCATTAATAGTAATATTGGTAAATCTATAACTGGCTGATGTACATTTCTGATGAAGGTTATTGGATTTTTCTTGCCAAACTGATTTAATCAGTTATCTGGCAGGCATACTGCATCATAATTGAAATGTCTATCCGCTACATTTAAAATGCGAACTATTGCGGAAATTAATGAGAAAATTAACCGTAAAACGGCGATAGTCCTAACGGTTGAGGAATTAAAGGCAAGAGTTGTAGAAGTTGGTGTGAGTAAAGTTGCTCAAGAGGTTGACGTAGTTACTACTGGCACTTTTGAACCGATGGAATCAACTGGCGCTATTCTCAATCTCGGACACACTGATCCACCAATCAAAATTCGCCGTTGCTGGTTAGATGGTGTTCCAGCATACAGTGGTTTTGGGGCTGTTGATTTATACCTGGGTGCTAGCTGTGCTGTTGACGTGATGGACGGCGAAGAAGTCCGAGAACGTGGGGGCGGTCATGTCATAGAAGATTTAATCGCAGGTAAACCTATACACGTCAGAGCGCAAGGACAGGTAACTGACTGTTATCCGCGAGCGAGTTTTGAAACCACAATTACCCGCGACACGATAAATCAGTTTTATTTATTCAATCCGCGTAATCTCTATCAAAATTTTATCGTAGGTGTGAATGGAGGCGATCGCCCACTTCATACTTATCTTGGCCCCTTGCAACCACGTTTGGGTAATGCTGTTTACTCCAACCCAGGGGCAATTTCTCCCCTGTTCAATGACCCCAACTTACAACTCGTTGGTATTGGCACAAGAATTTTCTTAGGTGGTGGCATCGGTTATGTGGCTTGGGAAGGGACTCAACACTTTCCCTTACAAAAGCGTTTAGCTAATCAAACACCTATTGGCCCGGCTGCGACTTTAGCTTTAATTGGTGATGCCAAACAGATGGATGCTCGTTGGGTGCGGGGTTGTTATTTCAAAGGCTATGGCCCCTCGTTGATGTTGGGCGTAGGTATCCCACTGCCGGTGTTAAATGAAGAGGTTATAGAACACTGTGCAGTTCAAGACCAAGATTTAGTAGCGCCAATAGTAGACTTTTCCATTCCTCGGCGCGTTCGTCCTACATTTGGTTTGGTGAGTTACGCCCAACTCAAATCTGGGCGTATCACCATCGAGGGCAAAACAGTAAGAGCTGCTCCTTTGGCTAGTATGTTTCTAGCTCGACAGGTAGCCTTAGAGTTAAAACAGTGGATTGAAGCAGGTAGTTTCACTCTCACGGAACCAGTAGCCCCGATTCCCCAAGAACGTTCGTTTCTGCCTCAAGACCGTTGGACGGATTTTTAGGGATTGGGGATTGGGGATTGGGGACTGGGGATTGGGGATTGGGTGAAAATTTTGAAGTAAATTCTCCCCCTGCCCCCCCTGCTCCCTGTCCCCTTGCCCTACTCAGTCGGCTTAGGCTTCTTCACCGGCTTGGGAATCGGTGCTTTTGGTTGGGGTTTGGAAACCGCAGAAGTTTCGCCACCGACTTTCTTGACTGGGCGGGGCGTTTCTCCTGGTCTTCTGGGGGGGAATGGTTTTCTAAAACCACCACGGGGGCCACCACCGCCGCCGCCTTTAAACGGTGGTCGGCGTTTTTTGGGCAAGTCGGCGATCGCTTCTGCCGTTTGTACTACCAGAACGTCACCTTCTCGCTTGGCTTGGAAGTCCCAAAACTTCCCTACAGCTTTGGTGGTCAACACACCACGCAGTTTCAACTTGAAATATTTGGGCTTATCAGTTGGTTTACGTGGAGCCTGCTTAATTTTGACAACTAAGCTTTTAGCATCGAAAGACTGATAAACGACTTCACCACGAACAGAAAAACCACCATCAGGAATATTCGATGAAGGCGCTGGGGCTTTTGTAGCTGCTTCTGGTTCTTCGGGTATGGTTTCTTGTGAAAGCGTATCTTGCTCATCTTCTTCTGTCGAATGTTTAGCCAGATTTTCTGGTTCCCAAACACCGACGATTTGGATATGCAGAGTGTCGTTTTCTTGCCTTGTGCGGGGATAAACTACCCACAAATGGTCTTGTTCTAGGTCTAGATGATTTTTGACTAGGCTCATAATCCGACCCAGGAGGACGGCGTTGAGTTCTACGCCATCTGTAGTCAGTAAGATACCTTGGGTAAATTGTTCATCGCTGGCACGGTAACGACCCCGGACTAAACCAATGGCTCTGTATTGCATTGGTTCACTGGGAGGCGGAATTGGTTGCTGGCGATCGGCTAAGTTCTCATCTGAGGCAATCTCACTAGTGTTGAGTGATGAATTTTCAGGCTTAGAGGACTGGGGTGCTGCTATATGAATATTAGCGGCCGCCTCTGTTTTAGTTTGAGGCTGATCTGAGGCAAAAGAGTTGGAAGATTCAGGCGAAGGCATCAGGTCGGAAGTCATAAAAACTCCTTGCGGCGGAGACACATCCCAATTATGGGATTTTACTAAAGCATCGAGAAAGAGCGCTTGTGTGGCTGATGAAAGTATATTGGCTTTTCACAAAATCACACGAAAACGCTCTATATAATTTTAAAGACGCTAGACTCGTCATTCTACTCTAAATCTGTAATTTAGCGCCTTTACACTAGTTTCGGAAGCATATCACAGCTTCTATTCTGATGGCTCCTCCTAAAGTCATCACTTACTTTAGCAGTGCTAACTTGTGGTTTGTTATAAAATTCACAGGTATTTGACGGTATTCCGCAAACTTTGGAAATTTTTAACTTTCTAATTTGTATCGATAATAATGTGATTATAGATATGGAGGGCATTTAAATCGTGTCTCAACCGCGCAATCGGTGGATAGTTCAACTCATCTTGGCGCTGGCAGTTCTAGCTTTTGTGGGTGTTTCAGTTGTTCCTATTATTGGGGCGCTGAATGATAATACGTCACCCTCAAACCAGAATAGTGCTAGTAACCAAGGCAGCTCGCTCGCTTCTAATCAACAATCCAAATTGGCAGACGAAGTACGTGGATATGAATTGGTTTTACAACGGGAACCAGAAAATCAAACCGCATTGAAGGGTTTATTACAAGCACGGCTGCAACTTTTAGCGTTAAAACAAGGTAATGTCCAGGGGGTGATAGAGCCTCTGGAAAAGCTAGCCAAGCTTAATCCTAATCAATCAGAGTATGGAGTGCTATTAGCCCAAGCCAAACAGCAAATTGGTGACAAAGAAGGGGCAGCTACAGCTTATCGCTCCATTTTGGATACCAAACCCGGTGATTTAAAAGCTTTGCAGGGGATGGTAGTTCTTTTATTAGATCAGCAACGTCCAGAAGCTGCTGTTGGCTTGTTGCAAGATACCCTGACTAACGCTAACCAAGCCAACACCATCCAGCCGGGGAGTGTGGATGTAGTGGCTGTACAGGTGCTACTGGGTAATGTTCATGCTGCTCAGAAACGTTATCCTCAAGCGATTTCGGCATTTGACCAAGCAATTCAGAAAGATACAAAGGATTTTCGCCCAGTTTTGGCAAAGGCTATGCTGTTGAAGCAACAAGGAAAAGCAAGCGAGGCTAAACCTTTGTTTGATAGTGCTTTAGCTTTAGCGCCAGCTCAATACAAAGATGAGATTAATAAAGCAGCAACCGCATCTCCCACTCTCACGCCGACTGCACCTCCCGTTCCTACTCCTGAAAGTACTCCGAAGCAATAAAACTCTAACCCCCAATTTTCAGGGGGTTACTGATGAGTAGGATAAGAATTTTGAATGTTGAATTGTTACACTCCTTCAATAGCGGCGACAATACCAAAAATCAAAAATAGGCATCCGCCGGCAAAGGTGAGTTGACGTTCAGAAATTTTTCCGGCAATCATTTTGCCTCCAATGACGGCGATCGCTGCACAAATGGCATGACCTAAAATAGCTCCTATGGTGACACCAATGATGTTATTACCTGCGGCTAAGGCTATGGTAGCAATTTGGGTGCGATCGCCCCACTCGGCCATAAAAGTCAAGACAAAGGCTTCTAAGATAATTGATAAGGGCGTTTTTTGTTTTGGTAGCTGCAAATCTGCTTTTTCTACGGCTGCTTTGGCCTCTTCCATCTCTTCCATCACTTCAGCTTTATCTGCTGCCGCCGACATCTTACTAGCGTCATACAACAGTTTCAGACCAAAGGCAATAAATAAGGTTATTTCAGCGTAATAAATATACACTGGTGGCAATAGAGATGCAGCTTTGCCAAATAACACCGAGAGTATTGTCATTGCGGCTAAAGCGCCCACTACTCCTGTAAATACCCATCTTCGGGAATGGTGCATTGCCAAGATCATGGCGATGAAAAAAGTTTTATCGCCTAGTTCTGAAACTGTAATTAGTAATAAACCTGCGGTAAAAGCTGTTAACACTCTCTCAAGCTCCTGAAAAACGTTTACCGATGTGAAGCTTGATGAATGCCAAAAGACCCCACCAAGCCACATCTTGAATGTGAACTTAGTGAAGGTCTCGCTTCCAAATATTTTCTAGTTGTCATCTGAACCAGGCTCATCGCCAGTATGTTGATCCAGATGTACTGGCTTTTGCCAGCAGCTACTCCCCTTCTTATCAGAATAAGATTGTATAGCAATCCTACGTGAATTGTAAATATATTTTTAGCTGTTGAGTGCAAATATCAGGACATATCCACCAATGCCATACTTAACTGATGCCAGGGAAATTCGTGCCATAGTTGCTGGATATACTCAAGCTACTACTTTATGGATAGACACTGAGGTCGCTGACTATAAAAGTCGTAATCCTCGATTATCGCTGATTCAGGTATTAGATGATCCTGACGATATGAGTGGCGATCGCGTTTACCTTTTGGATGTACTTGATCAACCTGATTTAGTCGCTAATTTTGTTGAGAAAATTATGGTAAGCACCAATATTGAAAAGGTGTTTCACAATGCTAGTTTTGATGTTAAACTCCTGGGCAATAAACAAGCTAAAAATATTACTTGCACTTTAGAAATTGCTAAGAAAATACCTTATCATCTCTTGCCAGTACAAAATTATCAACTGCAAAGTTTAGCTACATTATTATGTAATTTTAACAATATTGATAAACAAGAACAGAGTAGTAATTGGGGACGGCGACCTCTCAGCGAAGAACAAATAGAATATGCTTATCTAGATTGTATTTATCTCGCTCAAATTCATCGGCGTTTATTAGACTTGCAAATAGAAAGTAACCCTGATCCAGCGACAGTAGACATAACAGCTATCAACTCACGCTTTTCCCAAATCGAGGAGCAGTGGAAATTGTTAAATTCTGAATATGAGCATCTACAAGAGCAATTAAAAAAAGCTATGCAGGCTCAAAATATATCAGAAACCTCTACTTATAAGCTCACAAGTCATCAACGCAAAGTTGTAAAAGTACAGTTTTCTGAATTGTCTAATCTAGTACAAAACCAAGATATTAGTTTAGATTTCCCAGTTACATTAACTCAGAAGCTACAAAAAGATTTAGGAGAAAATCTCGAACAACTATCTGTAGACATAGAGGAAAACACTTATTTACGGCTAACCCTGAAAAATCAGGATGATTCGTAACTATGAATAGCCTAAGAATTAGAGCATTTTTGAGCAGTATAGTCTTTCTTACCCTAGTGAGGCACAAACAACAAGAATTTAGGAATTTACGTCTAATGTGAAATAAAAGCGCAATTATACTGATTTTGCACAGTTGAACAGCCTCTCAATAGAGAATAATGCTCTCTCACGCCTAGTGGTTCAATTCACAAGCAAGTTATCATCATCAAGTAGTTTTAAACACTCTGTATGCCCAGAAAAATTTCTTTTGGCCTGATGGCATTATTTATTAGTGTTCAAGTTAGTGTTACCCAGCAACTAGTTAAAGCCCAAACCCCAACTGCACCTACACCCACCACAAAATCTATTTGCCCTGGGGAATTGGGAACAGCCATAGATACAATAGTCAATCGTCCCCTCTTCAATCGAGTGCGCTGGGGTATCTTAGTCAAACCTCTGTCATCTGTGCAGACTCTCTACAGCCGAGACGCTCAGAAATATTTTACTCCCGCTTCTAATGCGAAATTACTCACAACAGCTGCTGCATTACAACAACTAGGTGCAGACTTCCGCATTCGTACCTCAATTTATGAAAATGCCAACGGTAACTTCACTATTGTGGGTAGAGGTGACCCTAGCCTCAGTGATACTCAACTGCAAGCATTGGCAGAACAATTAAAACAGAAGGGTATCACCCAAATTAGACAGTTAATTGCTGATGATACTTATGTTCAAGGGGATATTGTTAACTCGACTTGGCAATGGGAAGATGTGCAATCAGATTATGGTGCGCCAGTTAATAGCTTTATTCTCAATCAAAATGTTTTTGGCTTAAAACTGACTCCTCAAACTGTAGGTAAAACTCCACAATTATCATGGAACGATCCCAATGAAGGCAGACAATGGTTAGTTATAAATAAATCTGTAACAGTGGCAGCAAACCAACCAAGCTATATTGAAGTTACCCGTGATTTAACAGGAAAAGTCCTGCGAATTCAAGGACAAGTAGCAGCCAATTCCACACCATATTTAGCAGAACTACCTGTAGTTGATCCTAATTATTATTTCTTGCGACGTTTACGTACTATCTTCACAACGGCAAAAATTAACTTGGGAACAACATTAGTTGCTAGTAGTACTAATAATCAACAAGAAGTAGCTGCGGTACAGTCGCCACCCTTATCACAATTACTGTTTGAAACTAATCAAAATAGTAATAATCTGTATGCTGAGGCATTGTTAAGGGCATTGGCTTTCAAACAACCTAGAGTGCAAAATAAAAGTACTGCTAATATTGGCTTAGATGTTATTAAAGTGACCTTAGATAAATTAGGAGTTGACCCAACAGGTTATGTTTTGATAGATGCTTCTGGTTTATCACGTCGTAATTTAGTCACCCCTGAGGCTTTAGTACAAACATTACAAGGAATAGCCAAAACACCAGCCGCCAATGTATATCGTGCCTCCTTACCTATCGCGGGGAAAAGTGGTACTTTGAGCAACCGCCTTCGTAATACTCCGGCTGAAGGCATCGTACAAGCTAAAACTGGTACATTAAGCGGCGCAATATCTTTATCTGGATACGTAAATAGCCCTCAATATGAGCCTTTAGCATTTAGTATTATGGTGAATCAATCGGAGCAGCCTGCAAGTGCTTTGCGCCAAGCCATTGATGAGATAGTTGTGTTATTGGCACAGATAAAGCGTTGTTAATTTGACTTTGGTGAAAATGGAAAGTTTGGTAGGGCATGTGAGTATAAATAATTTCTGGGTACAGTTAGATTCCATCGCACTGACGCACCCCAATACTGCTCGATTACACCTCAAAATCACTTCTATGTAGCCTAAGATTATAGTAGCGCGGCAAGCTTAAAATATTGGGTTGTTCAGTGTGAAAAAACCAAAACTTCATGATAATTGATTACTTAACCCAACAAATTAGACTAGACGCGCTACTAGCAGCCTGAAGATATCTGCTCAGTACAGTTACCGAACTTCACTATATTTGGTTACTTTTGTCACACTTTTTTCTTTTTGAGCATCTAAGATTGGATGTATAAGTTCAATCCATAAAATGCTCTTGTAGGATTTTTTATGAGTATTAGAGAAATTGAAATCCGTCAGTTAGAGTCAATAAAGGGGGGGATGGTTGAGTTCTTTACTCCTCAAACAAGTCATGAAACTATGTTGGTGCAAATCGCGCCAAATACTATAGATGATCTGTTCGTTCATAAATCACAAACTGACCAATTACTGGTAGTTAAAGGCCAAGTTGTACTTGTAACTTTAATCAACAAAAAATATAAGTATATTCCCTTAAGTGAAAACCATCCTATGGTAGTGACGATTCCTCCTGGGGTTCTGCACGGTGCAATTAATTTAAGTTCACAACCATGTTTATTGGTGAATGCTGTACTGCGTCATCGACCTCCTCAACCAAGGGACTATATTACTTGTTGTAGACCTTTCCCTTATGATTTGGATGCTGCGACTCTTGCGTTGAAGCAGTTGGAAGCAACAAAGAAAATAGAGGTTCTCGGTACGATACCTACACAGGTTGTTTAGAAAATTTGTCTTGTCATCATTTACGCCCACAGAGTATTTATAGCCCTTTATTTGCCTTAATTAAAACAGGGTCAACGATGAGCAAAGCTGAATCGTTGACTATTGGCTGGGAACTCAGCACTCCCTCACCCCTGCTTAAGTAGAGTACTTACCATTAATTTCCACATAACCCTCTGTCAAGTCGCAACCCCATACAGTAGCCACATCTGCACCAATATTCAAACTAACGTGAATATTGACTTTTTCTTGGGACATAATTTCTTTTAATTTCTCCAAGTTTTCCGCTTGGAAAGTATTAGGATAAACTTGCACTTCATCAAATCTAATTACCACCTGATCTGGATTAATATCCCGTTCATCTTCACATTTGCCTATTGCCATAGCTACTCTTCCCCAATTAGGATCTGCACCATACACAGCAGTCTTAACTAGTGGTGAGTTGACGATCGCTTTAGCTACCCGTTTAGCTTGAGCATAGTTAGCAGCTGAGTCTACAGTCACTTCAATTACCTTAGTTGCGCCTTCGCCATCACGGGCAATCTTTAACACTAACTCATGGGCAATTTCTTGCAACGCACCAGCAAATTCGGCTTCGGGAACTTCACCCGCTAAACCATTCGCCAAAATTACCGCACTATCACTAGTAGAAGTGTCAGTATCTATACTCAGACAATTAAATGTTTTATCTATGGTAGAGCGAAAAATTTGACGCAGTGTATTGACAGAAATTGCTGCATCAGTAAAAAAGAAAGCTAACATTGTCGCCATATTCGGCTCAATCATACCGACACCTTTAGCAATACCCACCAATTGGGCATTACCAACTTGTCGTGCAGCGATTTTAGATACGGTGTCAGTGGTCATAATACCGCGCGCAGCTAAGTCAAAATCAGCAGATGTCAGTTTTTGACCCATTCCTACCAAGCCAGCACGAATTTTTTCTATGGGGTAACGTCTACCAATTACCCCAGTGGAAGCGATCGCCAAATTTTCGGCAGCAATACCAGTTTCCTGTGCCACGAGTTGTATAATCTCCTCAGCATCAGCAGTCCCCACAGCACCATTGGCAACGTTGGCATTTTTGGAAATGATAATAATCCCTTGTGCTTGCCCATTCTGTAAATTTTGACGACTAATAGTCACACTAGGCCCTGCGAAAAGGCTTTGAGTAAATACGCCATCAGCTACACAAGGTACATCTGATCGTAAGAATACGAAATCTTCAGTGGTATCACGTATACCCAAGTTAGTAATAAAGGTACTAAATCCTTGAGGTGTGGAAGATGCAGTTAGTGACATTTTGATCTTTGGAGAGTAAAGAATCTAAGGACTGTTAGCGGTAGCGAGGTGTTAAGCAACTTGCTTGGTAAATAATACCAGCCCTAGCCTTCTCTGGGAGAGGCTAAGATTTGAACAAGGATGTAAATTTTTCAAACCCTACACCCCTACACCCTTACCCCCTCAAATCAAAGGTTCATGCTTCTAGACAGCAACTACTTCACGGTAAACATTTACAAAACAAGCTGATGTCTAAAATTACTGGTGTTTTATTTAGAAAGTTGCTGAATAAGTTAATGGCTTTTCTGCCAGGGAGAGGGGTTATAAAATCATAAAACCTCTTGTTAGAGTGAAATAGCTAGCAGCTGATTTTACACACAGAGCTACAGAGGAACGCAATGCTGATTTTTGAAGAGCATTTTCAAGACAATCGCTGTAGCTGGGTAACACGAGATAGTGAAGAGTGTAGCCTTTGCATGGACGTGAGTCATTATGTATTTGACCATAAACGTGCAGGTGATACATATTGGCTATCGTGGAACTCAGCCGAGTTTTTTTATGAGAGAACAAATTTTCATATTCATATAGTTCTAGAAAAAGCTGCTGGTGTAGATGATCACGGTTATGGTTTTGTCTGGGGATTGTCAGACGTTAGCAATTTCTTTGAGTTCGTGATTTCGGGCAATGGTCACTATCGTATCACTGAGATCAAAGATGGTAACTTTATTAATTACACAGATTGGAAAAGGTGCGATCGCATTCACCGTAGTGACTCAGTTAATCTGTTGGAAATTGCCCGTGTGGGTAATATGGTAGAGTTCTATATCAACAGTACCCTAGTAGATAAATTCCCCGCCGATAAGTTGGTTGATGTCTCAGGGAAAAATTTTGGTTTTGTGATTCATGACAAAATCAAAATGAAAGTTCATAGTTTAATTGTCAGCGCTCCCGATACAGAAAAAGAACCGGTTGGGGGTAATATTGATGCTCGTGATTCCAAGCAGGAGACAAAAGCCTCTTTTGTTGAGCATGACCCCCCAGAAAAGGATACTGTGGAGGCAGTTTTTGCAGACTTAAAGGCATTAGTTGGCCATGAGCAAACGAAGCATCAACTTTTCTCCTTAGCCAACTACTTGAAAGTACAAACGGAACGGAGAAAACGAGGACTAAAAATAGTAGACACTTCACTACACCTGATGCTTTACGGCCCTCCAGGTACAGGTAAAACGACCATCGCCCGTTTAGTAGGGCGTTTATATAAACAACTGGGATTTTTTCCACGGGGACACGTCGTCGAAACCGATCGCGCCGGCATCATTGGCGGTTATATTGGACAAACTGCCTTACGAGTGGAAAGTGCTGTACACCAAGCCATTGGTGGTGTTTTGTTCATTGACGAAGCCCACGCCTTAGCGGCTGAAGATACCCCTAACGATTTTGGCAAGGAAGCATTGCAGATATTAATTAAACGTATGGAAGATTACCGCGATCGCATGGCTGTAGTTGTCGCCGGCTACACTGATGAGATGGATCGCTTATTAGAGTTAAACCCCGGTTTTAAATCACGGTTGAATCGGTTATTTTATCTTGATCACTATACGCCCAATCAGTTGCTATTGATTTTTAAGAAATTCTGTCAAGACAACGGTTATATTTTAGACTCATCAGCCATTATCGTGCTGCAAGCCACCTTTGAGGTCGCCTATGCCAAACGTGACAAAAGTTTTGGTAATGGACGCTTTGCGCGGGCGCTATTTGAACGCAGCATTGAACAACAAGCTAACCGCATCGTCACTCATTTACAGGAGTTAGATGATTACGAAATTAACTTGATTCTTGCTGAAGATTTGTCTTTTATGTAATTGGTTATGAGTGCGCTATATATGGGGCGATCACTGTTAAATATTGTGGAGGCGATCGCAAAAATTTCAAGTTAGGATGAGATAAGCGAGAGAGATTTTATTGTCATGAATAAGAAGACTCAACTACTCGAAGTAATTGCAGCTTTACCAGAGGAATTAGTTGACCAAGCATTAAATTACGTGCAAATGTTGCAAAATCCGATTCAGATTACACCTGGAGTTTGCGGGGGACAAGCGCGAATTAGAAATACACGGATTCCCGTATGGACTTTGGTAGCATATCGTCAACAAGGTGCGCCGGATAAAGAATTATTGGCAAATTATCCTGGATTGACTGCGGAAGATTTAAGTGCAGCTTGGCATTACTACGAACAAAATCCCGAACAAATCGATCGAGAAATTGCCCAAGATGATTTAGTTTAATGGTATTACAATTTTACTCCAATGAAAATTTTCCCATCGCAATGGTAAACTTACTCAGATCGGAGGGACACGATGTATTAACTTCCTACGAAGCAGGTCAAGCAAATCAAGGGATTCCCGACGATGTTGTTTTGCAGTATGCCACAGCGACAGGTCGCATTTTGATTACGGAAAATCGCCAAGATTTTATCGATCTACATCGCACTGCACCAAATCATGGTGGCATAATTATTTTTAAACATGATCGTGATTATGCTGGGAAAGTCAGGGCAATAATTGATCTTTTGGATAAGGATAGTCGAACCTTAGAGAATCGTTTGTTGCGGGTTATGAAGCAAAATATAAAAGCGGTCGGACAGATTTTTTTCGTACAAGAGTATGGTAAAAGTTGATGGCGTGGTTTCTGGCTATCTCCTTTATTATACCTGCGCTCAATTTTTGGCATTCTCAAAATATTTGAGCGCAAGTCGCAACACTCAAGTGATGTTATCCCAAAAATAACTTATAGGCTGGGTTCTGGCTTTCATCCCAATACTGGTAGCCGAGGGAATCAAGAAATGCTTGCCATTCTTCCATTTCCTGCGGTGGAACCTGCATTCCTACCACGATGCGCCCGTAGTCTGAGCCATTGTTGCGGTAGTGGAACATACTGATATTCCAATTGGGACTCATGGAAGCAACGAATTTCATTAACGCTCCAGGACGTTCCGGAAATTCAAAACGGTAGAGTAATTCATTATGGGCTAGGGGAGAGTGTCCGCCCACCATGTGGCGCAAATGCAGTTTTGTCAGTTCATCATCTGTTAAATCAAGGATTTCAAAACCACATTCTGCAAAAGTCTCCACCATGTGGATTTTGTCAGCACGGTTTTGAATCTGCATCCCAATAAAAATATGGGCAATTTTTTCATCAGCAATGCGATAGTTAAACTCTGTCAAATTGCGTCTACCAATACATTCGCAAAACTTCCGCAGACTCCCAGGTGTTTCAGGAATTGTCACTGCAAAGATAGCTTCGCGGCGTTCACCAAATTCTGCCCGTTCTGCAACAAAGCGCAAACGGTCAAAATTCATATTTGCACCGCAGGCGACAGCGACTAAAGTTTGTCCTTGGATTTGTTCTCGTTCTACATAAGCCTTAGCGCCAGCGATCGCCAATGCCCCTGCTGGTTCTAAAATAGATCGGGTATCTTCAAATACATCCTTAATGGCTGCACAGGTGTCATCTGTATCCACCAAAATAATTTCGTCTACATATTCCTGACACAGTCGGAAAGTTTCTTCTCCCACCTCCCGCACTGCCACCCCATCAGCAAATAAACCCACCTGTGACAATCGCACCCGTTTACCAGCTTGCAAGGATTGGTTCATTGCATCAGCATCAACCGGCTCAACCCCAATAATTTTAATTTCTGGACGTAACCGTTTTACATAAGCCGCAATCCCCGAAATCAAACCGCCCCCGCCAATAGCAACAAAAATCGCATGAATAGGTTGCTGATATTGTCTGAGAATTTCCATCCCAATAGTTCCCTGTCCCGCAATTACATGAGGATCATCAAAGGGGTGAATAAATGTTAAACCTTTCTCTGCCTCCAACTGCCGCGCGTAGGCATAGGCATCATCATAGGTATCCCCATGCAATACCACCTCTCCCCCTCGTGCTTTAACTGCATCTACTTTCACCTGGGGAGTAGTAACCGGCATAACAATAATTGCTCTTGTCCCTAGCTGTTTTGCACCTAGTGCCACACCTTGGGCATGATTCCCCGCAGAAGCAGCAATTACACCCTGTGCTAGTAAATCGGGTGTTAGATTCACCATCTTGTTGTAAGCACCCCGCAGCTTAAAGGAAAACACAGACTGCATATCTTCCCGCTTCAGCAATAGTTTATTATTCAGTCTGGCTGAAAGATTGGGGGCATACTCCAGAGGTGATTCCTGGGCAACATCATACACACGAGCAGTCAGAATTTGTACCAGGTAGTCGCAAAGCATGGGGTAGATGAAGTGAGGAGGGCTAGATAAAAGATAATTTTACGTTAAGTTTGTCCCTATGCTTTGGCGATTATTAGCGATCGCTGGCTTTAAAGTTTCTCATGGGCGCTTGTGCGATCGTTGGAGTCTGTTACCGTATAAATAAAAACGAAAGATCAAGGGTTTGGAAAAGGCTGTAGTGGTGTAAATGTTTGAAACCCTTACACCCCTATACCCTTACACCCAGTCTCGACAGACAACCTGTTTGCATAAGTCTTATATAGATTGAGTAACACAAAATCGCCTCACAACATCCATAGGCAAAGATAATGTTGAAATCAATTATTATTTTTATTATTATTGGGCTGGTTATTATTTTGATTTTTATCAGTCCCATCCTGAAAAGTAAACGCAGATATCGGACTAAACAACGTCCATTCCCTCCGCTTTGGAATGCCATTATTGAAAATAATCTGCCTATTTACTTGCGCCTTTCTCCTGAAGAAAGGCGGCGGCTACAAGGGCATATTCAAGTATTTTTAGTAGAGAAACAATTTATTGGTTGTAGAGGCTTGCAGGTGACCGAAGAAATGAAATTAACAATTGCTGCTGTAGCCTGTTTGCTTCTACTTAATAAGCGAGGAGAATATTTCCCTAAACTGCATTCGATTTTGATTTACCCCACAACTTATTTTGTTACTCAAACCGTTGCCATTGATAATTATATTGTTGAAGAAAGGCGTGATGCCAGATTAGGAGAATCATGGACTAAAGACCAACTTATATTATCTTGGGAGCAGATACAATACGATATTCGCAACTGGCAAGATGGACACAATGTTGTTCTACATGAATTTGCCCACCAGTTAGATCAAGAAGATGGTAAAGCTGATGGTGTGCCTATTTTGCCAAACAAATCAGATTATCCCATTTGGTCTAAAGTGATGACCGCAGAATATAAACAACTCTGCAATGATGTTCAGGAAGGAAGAGAGACTAGAATAAATGCGTACGGCGCGACTAACCCCGCCGAATTTTTTGCTGTAGTGACTGAAACATTCTTTGAAAAACCACAGCAATTGCTAGAGAATCATCAATCACTTTATAATCTTTTAGAAGATTACTATAAATTAAACCCTATATATTAGATGTACATAAGAAATTAGTATAAGATTAGGACTCATTTAACTATGTTTAAATATTTTACTACTTTATTAAGTCTATCTTATCTAGAATGGGAGGATTTTTCACGTCTGATATAAAAATATTTTTTTGTTGCTTTTTCCGGCTCAAAAGGAAAATAAAAACAACAGAAAATATACCTGTTGAACAGATGCAACTACCAGCTAAAGGAGATTTCCATATAGCTATGATTGCGCCAGCTACCATTGATACCACACCAAGAGAAAATCCAAAGATTTGTTCTAAACGTCTCTCATACCTTTCTTGTTTGATATCAGAAATTTGCACATCTATCAGCTTTTCCCTCATTTTGTGTCTGTGTTCTTGTTCTCTCTCAGCCATAGCAAGAATTCGGTCAGATGTATTGGGAAGAATACTGTTGTATTGTTGAAGAACTATTGGGGGCGGAAGTGTCTCCATGAAATCTCTCAGTGCTGCATTTATTTGTTGCAACTGATTGTTATCATCTTCAGCCTCAATGTTAGTGTGTTCATTTTTTTCATCAAAATTCGATTCATTCATTGTTAGATAAATATTTTTATTTAGGGACGAATAAAACTCTATTTGAGTAATATGAAAATAGTTGATATTAGCTAGCAGTAAAGACTTTATTAATTATTACGGCGATCGCTCCTACTCATCCTACTCATTCTTTTCTTGCATCGCAGGTTTTCTTTGGATCATGCAAATATGCTGCGAGTTTTATCATTAAAATTCTAGCAATCAGCCATACTCCAGCATAGTCATGTACACTCACAAAATTTCTGATTTTTATTTTACGTAAATTTTATCAATAGCTAAGTAAAATTACGTGATTATTTTTTCTATGAATAGCCCCATATCTAATATTTACAAAAACTATAAAGAAAATTCTATATATTCGATATTCATTTAGGGCAGCATAATAAATAACCTCACACTGGTTTGTTTCTACTGGCTGGTGAATCAGGATGACAAGAATACCTGAGTGCCAATTTGCCAACTTTCAAACCCCACATTAGGATCTATGCAGTTAAATCAGAAGCTCTACTTATACTCAACCCTAGATAATTTTCGATTACTCAACAAAAATTACACCGCCAAAATTATGTTGGTGGCGTTTTTAGGGACTCACATCCCGCTTTTAACTTTACTCTTCAGTTTCGTCATTTCTAATTCTTACTCTTGGGAGATGACAATTAGAGTTTTGGTTATTGCTTTATTCGCTACGTTAATTGGTACGGTTGTTACCCTTTATGCACTTCACCATCTGCTTATTCCCGTCAATTTGACATCCGCTACCCTGCGAGACTACCTCAATAACAAAACCTTACCCAATCTGCCTACAGAATTTGTGGATGAAGCGGGTACTCTCATGGCAGATACATCCCAAACTCTCCACAAATTAGACGAGTTGATTGACTATATCAGCAATTATGACAAACTTACAGGCTTGCCTAATCGGGAGCTATTGCGGGAACGTGTTAATCAGGCTTTATCCCAGCAGTACAGCCAAAAAATGGTAGCTGTAATGGTATTGGGAATTGATGATTTTACTGGCATAAGTCATGCTTTAGAACATGAGCAATCCAATTTACTATTAAGAGCTGTAGGCCAGCGTTTGACCAGTTGTTTAGCTCAGAAGGACATTTTAGCTCATTTAAGTGGAGATGAATTTGCGATCGCCAGGGTAGAAATTCCTTCAATTGAAAGTATCGTTAAGCTTTCACAACTGCTATTATCTGCGCTCAATAAACCTTTCACTATCAAAGGTGACCAGATTCACATCACAGCTAGCATCGGCATCACAATTAATCAACCAGATAATCTTCATGATGTAGATCAACTTTTGCAGCAGGCTCATGTAGCTTTGTATCAAGCCAAGCAACAAGGGCGTAGCCAACACCAGTTCTATTCGCCAGAGATTAACGCCCAACTGCAAGAACGATTAGCCTTAGAGAATGAACTACATGGAGCATTACAGCGAAATGAAATAGTGGTTTATTACCAACCCATCATCGATTTACAGACTCAGCAAATCACAGCCGTTGAAGCATTAGTACGCTGGCAACATCCTACACGAGGTTTAGTATCTCCCGCCAAGTTTATTCCCATTGCTGAAGCCAACGGCTTGATTGTGGAAATTGGCGAATGGGTATTACGCACTGCTTGTCTGCAAAACCGCGCTTGGCAACTTGCAGGACTTCCACCAATACGGATGTCAGTAAACCTATCAGCTCGACAGTTTGAAGAATCAAATTTAGTAGAGCTTGTCGGTGAAATCATACAGGAGAGTGGTCTGCATCCATCATATCTGGAACTGGAAGTCACTGAAAGTTCTTTAATGGCAGACATTCAGCGCTCAGTAACAATACTCAAACAGTTACGAGAATTAGGTGTATGGTTAGCTTTAGATGACTTTGGTACTGGTTACTCTTCTCTCAACTATCTGAAGCGCTTTCCCGTAAATATGCTGAAAATTGATCGGTCATTTGTGCAGGATGTATGTTCTAATCCTGATAGTGCTGCGGTGACTAACGCTATTATTGCCCTAGCAAAAAGCTTACAATTAAAAATTACAGCCGAGGGAATCGAAACCCAACAACAGCTTAGTTATTTACAAAAGCGTGGGTGTCAAGAAGGTCAGGGATATTACTTTGGTATCCCTGCGCCTGCAAACGAAATTACGGAAATATTGCAACCAGAAGAGGCGAAAGAGGCAATGCTCTACGATAGGCCAGGGGTCATTGCAGTCTAATATTTAGCCTCTATATTACATATATCTTCAGACTCTTTGCTAAACAATTCTAATAAACCAACTGTACCCACAAAAAATGTATAGATGCCATATTGAATTGGCATCTTTTTTTTGCTACGAGCATAAAACGCGGCAATTATTCCTTCCAAAAAATGGCAGCTTACAGCAAAGCGCTCAACCCAGAAAATAGGATTTAAAATGCTGGGAATATTGCTATTAGTAACTACTGCATAAATATTCCATAGTTCCAAGCCAATAGCAGTGCTGATGAGAATTGTGGAGATAACTTTAATAATAGATGTGAGTGTTTGCTTTATATTCATTACATTTCTTCAATTTTGCATATATTATCTCACAATCTATATTGGCGATCGCTCAAACACTGCTATTTGAAAGAGGGCATAAAAATGTATCTCCCCTACACCCCTACACTCTTTTGAAGACTTGAAATGAGCTTCTATCCTAACCACTCAGGATTTTTGGCTGTACTGTCAAATTGACTAGTGGTTTTAAACAGTTCATACTCACCTTTGAGAGCTGCTTGGCGAGTCCGATTTAGCAGCGCTCTAACTTGTTCCTGGCTCATGGGTGTAAAAGTGCGTACCGCCTCGAAAGCCTGCTCTAAAATGGGCATACTCTCAATGCCTGTAATCACCGTTGAAGTTGGCAGATTCATGGCGTAATGCAGACATTCAATTGGTTTAACGACATTACTATTAAGAATTTTTTGGTCGCCCATTGATTTCATTCCCAGTACACCAATCCCATCTTGCACCAGTCTAGGTAAAACTTGCCTCTCAAAACTGCGAAAATGAGCATCCATCACATTTAACGGCATCTGTACCGCATCAAAACGGAAGTTATTTTGATTGGCAACTTCCAACATTCTCAGGTGTACTAAAGGGTCTTTGTGTCCAGTAAAACCGATGTAGCGAATCTTGCCAGCCTTTTGTGCTTCCACAACTGCTTCCATCGCACCACCAGGAGCAAAAATCCGGTCTGGGTCTTCCATGCGAATAACCTCATGATGCTGCAACAAATCAATACGGTCTGTTTGCAACCGTTTTAAAGATTCATCAATTTGTTTAGCAGCCGCCGCTTTTGTCCGACCGTCGATTTTAGTCATCAGAAAAGCTTTTTGACGATAACCATCCCGCAAGGCTTTACCCATGCGGATTTCACTACCGCCGTTATGGTAGTCCCAACTATTGTCCATAAAATTAATGCCGCGATCAAGAGCAGTACGGACGAGCCTAATACCCTCTTGCTCATCTTTTGGTCTACCAATATGATGACCACCCAAACCAATCACAGATATTTGTTCTCCGGTGCGTCCTAGCTGTCTGTAGAGCATCTCACCTTTTTTCATCTGAGGTGAAGTAGGCTGATTTTGCGCTAACGCTTGTTTAGCTAAACCTTGTGAAGCAAACACCCCAGCTACACCTAAACCAGAAGCAGAAACTACCTTTAGTAAATATCGTCTGCTAATATCCACAAATTTATCCTTTTGCCACAGTATGACTTGCCCTCATAGCTTTGCATTCTGCAAAATCTGGTGCTTCTAACTATTGAAAGAGAAAAGCGCTCAGGTAGAGATAGATTTGTGATACGAGAGGGGGACTAGAAAGTAAAATATCATCCTGCGTCTGAAAAATGCCGTACTCATATTACAAATAAATAATGTAGAGACGTTGTATGCAAAGTTTTTACAGTACGATATAAAGTGCATCTTCATCAAAAAATTGTATCACAACAAAGGTTTTAACAAACTAGATATTCTCACAGCTAACTTAAACCAAAAAGATTTTCTCTCATAATCCGAAAAATTCACAGGCACAGCAGCCGCAAAATCAGCTTGTAACATTTCCTCGACACTTTTAACAAATTGAGAATTGGCAACAAAACCCATAACTTCAAAGTTGAGAAAAAATGAGCGATTATCTAAATTAACCGTTCCTACACCTGCCATTTCTTCGTCGATGAGTATCACCTTCTGGTGCATGAATCCACGTTTATATCTATATAATTGAATATTCATTGCCTTCATCTCTGTGTAATAAGAAAAGGAACACAAATACACAAGTAAATGATCCGGTCGATTGGGTAAAATAATCCGCACATCTACACCGCGTAGTGCTGCCAATTTCAAGGCTGTCAAAGTGGAATCATCCGGCACAAAATAGGGAGTAGCAATCCAGAGACGAGTTTGTGCTTGATTGATGGTGTTGACGAAAAACAGTTTACAAGCTTTCAACTTATCTGCGGGTCCAGTAGGAAATACCAACGCTGTGTAATCGCTTTCATAATTGGGTTGCACTTGCCAGTTTACATCGATAACTTGACGAGTCGCCCAATACCAATCTTGTAAAAAACATCCTTGCAGACTTTGGACAGTGGGGCCTTGTAACATCATGTGGGTATCACGCCAAGGACTCAAGCGGGGATTTTTACCCAGATATTCATCACTAATATTCAAACCACCAATAAACGCCGTTCTCCCATCAACTACTAAAATTTTGCGATGGTTGCGAAAATTTAATTGAAAACGATTTCCTCTGCCTTTGGTAGTATGAAATGCACTCACTTGAATATCATATTTTTGCAGAGATTTAATATAAAGGTGAGAGATTTTATTAGAACCAATTTCATCATAAATTAAATAAACTCTTACTCCTTGCTTTGCCTTGGCAATTAGAGCATCTTTAAACTCATTCCCAGCTTTGTCATCAATAATAATGTAGGATTGCAGCAAAATATAACTATTGGCAGATGCGATCGCACTCAACATGGCTGCATAGGTTTGCTGACCATTAATTAATAATTTGGCATTATTACCAGATGTAAAAGGAATACCAATACAGGCTTCAGCTAGTAGTTGTAATGGTTCCAATTTTGCCGGAACTGCCACCTGAAATTTTGTAATTTCAATGTAAGTTTGACGAACAAATTGATAATGTTGGGTGTAAACTGAGCGGATGGCTTCAGAATATCCATGAAACTTAGTTCTGCCTAAAATCCAATATAAAGGAATAGCCAGCCAGGGAAAAGTTATTAACGAAATACTCCAACCCACATTCCGCAGGTAAGAGAGGAGATAAATGGTATTTTTGATGAATGACACCATCAGTATCAGAAATAAGAGTACAAGATATTGACCACTGCGGCATAGTGGCAGGGATAATAGACCAAATGTGTTTGGTAGAACAAATCAACCAAATACTAGGAACACACCAGCAAGAAATAGTCAGTCCAGGTCAAGCAATTAAAGCGATGATCCTCAACGGATTGGGGCTGTTAAGTGCGCCACTATACTTATTTGAGAAGTTTTTTGTTGGCAAAGCCACAGAACATTTACTAGGGGAAGGTATAAAAGCAGAACATTTAAATGATGACCGATTAGGCAGAGTCTTGGACAAACTGTATGAAGCCGGGTTAACACAAGTATTTGTGACAGTAGCATTGGCAGCAGCAGAGAAGTTTGGAGTGAAACACGAAAGTTTACACCTAGACTCAAGCTCGTTTCATGTACATGGAGAATATGCAAACAACTCAACAGCAAATGAAGCTTCCCCTGGACAGATAAAAATTATCAAAGGATACTCAAGAGATCACCGACCAGACCTCAAACAGTTTATTGTAGATTTGATGTGCAGTGGGGATGGGGATATTCCTCTGTACCTGCGAGTTGCAGATGGTAATGAAGCCGATTCGGCGATGTTTGCTCAAATCTTGAAAGAATTTCATCAACAATGGGAAATAGATGCGCTATTTGTGGCGGATGCAGCGCTGTATAGCCAAGACAATCTCAAACAAATGGATTCTTTGCGATGGATATCACGAGTTCCCGCAACACTGACGACAGCCCAAATGCTAATGGAGAATATAAGTCAGGAAGCTTTTGTTGATAGTGCAATGACAGGCTATCGGATAGCAGAGTGTGGCTGCGATTACGCTGGAGTCAAACAGCGTTGGCTGGTGGTGGAAAGTGAAGCTCGCACGGAGTCTGATTTAAAGCAACTCGAAAAACGTCTCATCAAGCAACTAGAGCAAGCGCAATCTCAACTACGGCAGTTATCACAACAAGAATTTGCTTGTGCCGCAGATGCGCTACAAGCAGCAAAGTGTTTTGAGACTCAGCAACGCTTTCATCAACTTGCCCATTTGGAAGTTATCGAACACAAACGCCACGCCAAATCCGGCAGACCGCGCAAAGATGCTCAACCACGACAGTCTCATTATCAAATTCGCGCTACTGTTGTCGCCAACGAGGTAGCCATTGCTACTGAAAAACAACGTGCTGGACGATTTATTCTGGCTACCAATGTCCTGGATACTTACCAATTGAGCAATGATGACTTACTCCAGGAATACAAAGCCCAGCAATCGACTGAGCGCGGTTTTCGTTTTCTCAAAGACCCTTTATTTTTTACCAGTAGCGTTTTCCTTAACTCTCCACAACGAGTTGCTGCTTTAGCAATGGTCATGGGTCTGTGTTTGTTAGTTTACTCCTTGGGACAACGGACTTTACGCCAAGCTCTTGCTCAAGCAAAACAGACTATCAATAATCAGTTGGGTAAACCTACTGCTTCTCCTACTTTGCGATGGGTATTTCAATGTTTCATGTCGATTCATCTAGTTACTCTTTCCGGCTTTGAGTACATTGCTAATCTTACTGATGAGCGTCGATGGATTCTTCAATTTTTTGGTGCGCCTTGCCGAAAATATTATCTTCTTACCTGATGCACCTGCGGAATGTGGGCTCCAAGCGATCGCCCCACGAGAAGAACGCACATTCATCACAGCATGGGCAGCATGGGCAATTCCCAAACCATGAACAACAACTGTAGCTGCACTAAAAAAAGCAAGGATGCTACTGTCTATCAGCATCTGAATTTATTATGTATCGACATAAGTAAATTCTGCCAGTAAAGGTTTGTGATCGGATGAACAAATTTCATCTAAAACCTTAGCACTAGCTGGTTTTTCACTCAAGCCACGATAAAAAATATAGTCTAGGGGGGGTGACAAAAGAAACCTTTTAATCTTCTTGTTTTCTTCAGGTGCAAAATGTGCTTCTCTTAAACCCAATCTAATTACAGTTTTCTCTACAAGGACTACTCGTTTACGACTCCAGGTATTGAAATCCCCAGCAAATATAATCGGTCCCCTATGGGTGGATATAGCTAACTCTAATTCGTGTAGTTGGGCTTTAAATTTATCTAAATCAACAAAATTGATCAGATGACTATTAATAGTTAAAAGTGTCTGTTGGTTATGAGATAAGGAGTATTCACTAATCAGTGAAACCTTGGGAGTTTTAAACACAGGCTCATGGTGTTTTGTCATGATAACTTTTTTATCGATCGCACTAATTTTAGCCGCAGTCAAAATACCTGAATAAGTTTGATGATGAGCATCGATAAAATTAGGTGCATAAGCCCAATTCATGTTTGTAAAGCCCATAATCTGTTCCACATTCACACCCATCCGGACTTCTTGTAGAAATATGAGGTCTGGCTGGTACAGCCTAAGGATTTTAAAAAAGTCTTGAAACCAAAATTTCTCAAAGTTATTTTTAGCAATATTCCAATTTAAAACTTTAATAGAATTACTGTTTAGTTCTGTTTGTAATCCCTGACCACTATCAATAGTTGATTCTTGCGTACGCCTAAATCTGTAATAAGGCAGAAATTGTCTGGCAAGAATAACTGCGTGTTCTTTGATGTCAGGCATGACTTTTATCTAGCTTAACTTTATTACATACTATCCAGTGGCGCAGTAACTTTTGCTCACAAGTATTGATGACTTATCTGTATCACTCTGTTATTACCTGCATTTGGTCTGTAACTGCTGGAAGAATACTCTCTATAAACAGATGTTTTTTATTTAAAAATGCTACATCATACTATGGTCGTATCTAGATTCGATAATTAATTAAGTGAGCCAAAACTCTTACCCATTACCCACCTCTACGAATCAATCAGTAAATTACATAGGAGTCTTATATGTCCGTTACCCAAGAAACTTGGACGCATGAATACATCATTACTAATGGCGTAAGACTACACTACGTGACTCAAGGAACCGGAAGATTGATGTTGATGTTACACGGCTTTCCTGAGTGTTGGTATTCCTGGCGACATCAAATCCCGGAATTTGCCCAACATTATCAAGTTGTTGCTGTGGACTTACGTGGCTACAACGATAGTGATAAGCCAAAAGAGCAATCCGCCTATGTCATGGATGAGCTTATCAAAGATGTGGCAGGACTCATTAAAGAATTAGGACATGAGAAGTGTATCCTAGTTGGTCATGATTGGGGTGGTGCGATCGCTTGGTCATTTGCATACGCCTACCCCGATATGCTAGAGAAATTAATCATTCTCAACTTACCCCACCCAGCCAAGTTTATTCAAGGTCTATACACTCCTCAACAGTTATTACGTAGTTGGTATATCTTCTTTTTTCAAATCCCTGCATTGCCTGAATTACTACTCAAATCTACAGATTATCAAGCAATTCCCAACACTATTCAAACCACAGCAGTTAATAAAAACGCCTTTACTCCAGATGACCTCAATACTTATAGAAATGCAGCTGCAAAACCAGGTGCGCTCACAGCCATGTTGAATTATTACCGTAACATTTTTTCCCACTCTTTTTTTAATAAAAGCTGGGGTGTTTTGAATGTGCCGACACTATTGATTTGGGGAGAGAATGATACTGCTCTCGGTAAAGGACTCACCTATGACACATCAACCTATGTCAAAGACCTGCAAGTTAAGTATATTCCCGCTTGTGGACACTGGGTACAACAAGAAAAGCCAGAATTAGTTAATCAGTATATGCGGAATTTTCTGATGATATAAAGTACCAAACACCATTATTACTGTGTACCATTTAGTAATATTCACACACTAAAAAGTTTTGATAAGAAACCTATACTAATTGGTACATTAACTTAAAAATATTTAACAGTAAATTAATCCAAGTATTTATGCTTATTCCTTTAGATATAAATCTCTGAAAACCAGAGCCAATCTAATATCCAATATCTAATCAAACATCTTTTACATTACAAACAAGTTGTGCTTTAAATCAACATTCTCCTGAATTTTAGTGAGATAATAGAAATGTGAGGTAAAGAACGGACGCAACCTAAATAGAAAGGGGGATAATTATGAAACTTAAGCTATTCGCGGCCCTTGCCTTAGCAACTCCCCTATTTTTGGCTAACTCAGTAACAGCTGGGAATCCGCAAGATCTACAAAGGTTATTATCAACTGGGGAATGTAACGGGTGTAATCTAACAGGCATGAACCTCAGTGGCGCTCATTTAATTGGTGCTGACTTACGAGGAGCAAATTTAACAGGTGCTAACCTTTCTGGCGCTAACCTCGAAGGTGCTGACTTAACTAACGCCAACTTAAAAAAAGCTAACTTAACTTCAGCCTACCTAACCAACGTCAATTTCAAAAAAGCTAACCTCAATGGGGCAAACTTGACTCGCGCCCATGTGATCGACTCTAATGTGTACGGTGCATCAATGGATAATCTCACCATCACCGATGCGGAAATTTATAATACTGCGATCGGTATTGGTGGTGAAGAAGCCCAAAATATTCCTGATTGGGATTAGGGTTGAACTAAGTAAGCTGGCTTTAAAAAACACAAAATGGGGTGGGTAGGTTTTGATTTGGGTGTCATCACCCACCCTTACAAAAGTGTCAAGACGACAATTAATACGCACTTGCGTTTAACAATATTCTTTGACAAAACATATATAGCTAAAGGCGAGACGTAGTGATATTGTCACTGCGTCTTTGTTTTGAGCATCAATAATGACCAATTATTTATTAGGACTCACCCATGAAAACTTACCTACTCTCAAGACATTGAGATGTCAAAAAATGTAAAGTAATATTTACAACCAATATGAAACCTGACAGAAAAAAGTGGCATCTCAAAAATCCTTAATCTGGGGCAAAAAGTTTAAAACCTCACAACTGCAAATCCTGTTAGCTGATAGTCTGACTATCTTTTGGGGAGATTGGTTAGATTTACGGGTACGCGTAGCCCAAGTAGCTGCATCTGGATTAATCTCACCACTAATATATATTTTGGCTTTTGGTTTAGGGCTGGGTAGCTCAATTAGGCCAGGTTCCGCCATCAGTGGCAATTACAATAACTATTTAGAATTCATCTTGCCCGGTATGGTAGCCCTATCTTCCATGACCATCAGCTTTGGTGGCACAACATTCTCAATTTGTGGAGATAGATTATTTACCAAAACCTTTGAAGAACTATTACTCACGCCCATACATCCCTTAGCACTGCAACTGGGTAAAATGCTGGCTGGAGTTGTGCGAGGTTTAATGACTTCCGGTTCAGTGATATTGGTAGCCCTAATCATCACTAGGAATTGGAATTTTCTTCATCCCCTGTTTTTGCTGTTGTTGATATTAAATTGTGCAGTATTTGCAGGTTTGGGTGTAATTGTGGGATTATCAGTGCGATCGCTCGAATCGGTAGGACTGTACAACAACTTCGTCATTATCCCTATGTCCTTTTTGGGTGCAACCTTCTTCGACCCCAGTACCTTACCAACAGCATTCCAAGTCGTCGTTTATTTATTCCCTTTAACTTATGCCAGTACGGGGCTACGCGCAGCCGCCAACTTGCCCTTATCTCAATTCCCTTGGTATAGCATACCTGTCTTACTAGTCATAGCGATCGCTCTTTCTCTTTGGGGTGCTTCTAAATTTGCCCACCAACAAGACTAAATAAAACTCTTTCCCAAACAAAGTTTTTCAAAGTTTATCTATTTACTAACCAACAAAACGCTAATCTTACTGGGTAACTGGATAAAAAGTAACCATGACCCAACCTTCCAACATTCGCAAGTTGTTGACCGATGCCAAACTAGGACTACTACCTTATCTAGATCAACGCTTAAAAGACATCGAAATCACCCTGAAGCAACAGGAAAATCTGCAATTACAGCCTTACGATATCCAACTGGGAGATTGTAAAACTTTAGCCGCTAACGAACCCAGACCCGCAATTACTCAGTCAATCTCCCTCAAATTTGTCCTGACTGGCAACACAAAAGATAAATTAGAACTATTCTTGTTAGCTTCCGAATTGCAAAACGATTTAGATGCAGCAATTTATGAGTGGAGTAACCGCGAGTGGCATCAATTTGAAAAACCCTTGAAACGACCAGTCACCCAAATTACAGGCGGTTTAGATTATGAAGTTTTAAAAGATGCAGATAATTCCTCTCAAATCACCCTTTACCGTGAATTTGACCTAATTTACCCAGTCAGTTTTTGAAGAGGTTCAGGAGTTGATCATCCTACTCCTCTAATACGCCACGACGTAAATTAAGTCACCTATTAGCAATGTCTAGAACTCTCCCAACAACATAATGAGAAATTGCCCCCTGTGGTGCTAGCCTGTAGACACTCTTAGAACCTATGCTGATTCGCCCTGCAACGCCAGCTGATGTCCCTGCTGTTTTACCAATGGTCGCCAAAATTTGTGCTGTGCATGAATCTTGGGATGCTGACAAGTATGGTTTTTTACCACAGCCTGAAAAGCGCTATCAAAGATGGTTGACCAGATTAGCGAATCAAGAAGGCAGTGTGTTTCTGGTAGCTGAAAACCGAGGACAACTAGTAGCTTTTGTTGCGGCGACAGTCGAGCAAGAAATACCAATTTATCGGACAAAAGAATTTGGATTTATTCACGATATTTGGGTTGAACCAGAATATCGCCAACAAGGTATCGCCAAACAAATAGTAGAGCTAACCATTGAACGCTTTCGGCAAATGGGAGTAGAGCAAATTCGCCTAGACACCGCAGCCATCAACGAAGCAGCCAGAAAATTGTTTATATCTTGTGGTTTTCGTCTCAGTACAATGGAAATGTTGATAACTTTGTGAGTGCTGAGTACTGAGTCGTGAGGAAAAAACTATTCCTTATCCCCAGTCCTCAATCCCCAGCCCCCAGTCACCTAAACAGCTTGATAACTAGCAGAGAATGTATCCTTCAGCGCCTTCCAACGGAAAGTGCGATCGCCTCCTCTCTCAACAACAACTTTCACTCTTGGTTCCAGCTTTGGCAAATCGGTTAAAAATTCCACTTCTTGATCAGATAGAATATGCCCTTCAATGATCCACAACACCAAACCCTTAGACTTTGGTGGCAGGTGTTCTAGCTGAGAACCAACAATTGGTGGCAGATAATATACATTCCCTACTGCTGCACCATTACCAGAGCTTTTTTTGCCCAGATGGGGAGGTCTTACCCCATGAACTCCTGTGAGATAGGCTGCTACGTCACCCAATCCCCTAGCAGTAAATTGCAGAGTTGTATAGCCAGCAGCACGCAACCGCCGCCGATATCGACCTTCAAAACCTCCTTCTAGAGGTACGTAAACTCCTACAGATCCAAATTTCTCTAGATCCCGAATTAAACCGTTACCAGTGGTAATTAGTGCCATAAATTTTTTGAGGTTTTGTCATATCCCACTTCCATATCTCTATTATTTACTGTGAAGTGAGAGATTCAGTGAGATCAGGAAGCTTATACTTTAAATAAGCTATACTCAATCGTGCTAACTTGACTGTACATAGCAGCCAAAAAAATTAATCTATAAATTTTCTAGACAATTATCATTGGATAGTTTATATTATTAGATTGTGACCAATCTGAACTATCAGGGTATCGTGTTGCGATCGCCTTGGGTTAGTATTAGCTTTAGCAGCTAATGAGTCTATTCTGGAAAAGAATAAACTAGCCGTAATGGATCAAAGACTGATAAACTAGAAAAGCTTTTAGGTCAAACCAAGAGTTGATGGCTAAATACTAAATTCCATCATCCCTAGACTACATTCACTCGTGTAGTCAAAGAACAAGCAAAACCTTAAGCTAAGGTTGAATTTGTTTAGTGAAGTAGAAACTGAGCAGTAATGTTGGCTTCATAGCATTACACAGTTTTCAGTTAAAGGATACTGAGCGGTAAAAACTGCTTAAGTCCACTACTACACGGCAGATGCCTCAAACTGGGAGATACCCTTCAGGTGCTGCCGCCAGAAAGTGCCTATGCAAACGCTTGGACGAAAGCGCTGCTGCACAAAGCGCAAAGCTGTAAGAGCTTGCCCTAATACCAGAAGCTATACCTTCCCTAGAGAAGTCGCTTGTGGCTGTTCTGGTAATTAAATGAGTGTAACTAAATAGATTCAGCAAACAAAGACACCGCCTGATTGTGTCCGGCAGAATTTGCAGTGGCATCAACCCCATACAAGTTCACAATTTCGTCCGTTCATCACCGGAAACCACACAGTGTGTCTAGAAAACCCGATTTCGTAGAAAGGAGAGCCAGTTACTGTGTCAGTAGGGATTCTCGGCACCAAGCTGGGCATGACCCAAATATTTGACGAAGCAGGAGTCGCAATTCCTGTCACAGTCGTACAAGTGGGTCCATGCGTTGTTACCCAAGTTAAAAGTAAACAAACCGACGGTTACGCTGCCATCCAAGTTGGTTATGGCGAAGTCAAACCCAAGGCCTTGAATAGACCCTTACTAGGGCATTTAGCTAAATCATCTGCCCCAGCATTACGGCATTTGAAAGAGTATCACACAGATAGCTCTAGCGATTATGCTTTAGGTCAAGAAATTAAAGCAGATATTTTTAGTGCAGGTGAACTTGTAGACGTAATCGGTACAAGTATCGGTCGCGGCTTTGCAGGCAACCAAAAGCGGAATAACTTTGGACGCGGGCCTATGTCTCACGGTTCTAAAAACCATAGAGCGCCCGGTTCCATCGGTGCAGGTACAACCCCAGGACGTGTCTATCCGGGTAAGCGGATGGCTGGTCGTTTAGGTGGTACTCGCGTCACCATTCGCAAACTGACCGTAATCCGCGTTGATGCAGAACGCAACCTACTGCTAATTAAAGGAGCTGTTCCTGGTAAACCAGGTTCCTTACTAAGTATTGTACCTGCTAAAAAAGTTGGGAAGTAGTCACAAGTCAATACTCAAATGTTAATGACAACTGACAACTAAGCAACTGATAAAGGACAGAAAAATGGTAGAGAGTGTAGTAAAAAATTGGCAGGGAGAGCAAGTCGGACAGAAAACGTTCGAGTTGCGGGTTGCCAAAGAAACAACGGCGGCGCACATCGTACACCGCGCCCTAGTTAGACAACAAACCAACGCTCGTCAAGGAACAGCCAGCACCAAAACCCGTGCTGAAGTCCGAGGCGGTGGTCGTAAACCCTGGCGGCAAAAAGGCACAGGTCGCGCTCGTGCAGGTTCCATCCGTTCACCATTATGGCGTGGTGGTGGTGTGATCTTTGGACCCAAACCCAGAGATTTCGATTTAAAAATGAACCGCAAAGAGCGGCGTTTAGCACTGCGGACAGCACTTGTCAGCCGTATAGACGATTTGATTTTAGTAGAAGAATTTAGCAACGAGCTATCCCGCCCCAAAACCAAAGATTTAGTGGCAGCATTCACTCGTTGGGGTGCAGAACCGGAAAGCAAAATATTGTTAATTTTGTCGGAATTTCCTGAAAACGTGTATTTGTCTGCTCGTAACATTGAGAACTTAAAACTCATTGCGGCTGACCAACTCAACGTTTATGACTTGCTGCACGCTGACAAAATAGTTGTCACCACATCAGCATTAGAAAAAATTCAGGAGGTCTACAATGGCTAAGTTTGACCCCCGCAACCTGCCCGATTTAGTGCGTCGCCCCATCTTGACAGAAAAAGCGACCATCATGATGGAGCAGGATAAATACACCTTTGAAGTGACTCCTAAGGCTACCAAGCCACAAATCAGAGCAGCAATTGAAGACCTATTTCAGGTCAAAGTTGTCAAAGTCAATACTGCATTGCCACCACGCAGAAAAAAACGTGTGGGTAAATTTATTGGCTTTAAGCCCCAATATAAGAAAGCGATCGTCACTATCGCCCCTGGGGACGTAGAGAAAATCAGACAAGTTCTATTCCCAGAGGTATAAACTATCATGGGTACTCGTTCTTACCGCCCTTATACCCCCAGTACTCGCCAGGTTACGATTTCCGACTTCGCGGAAATTACCAAAACCGAGCCAGAAAAGTCACTAACGGTATATAAACACAGGGCAAAAGGCCGCAACAACCAAGGTCGGATTACTAGCCGTCGCCGTGGTGGTGGACACAAAAGACTATATCGGATCATCGACTTTAAACGGGATAAACGTAGTATTCCTGCCACAGTCATAGCTATTGAATACGATCCCAACCGGAATGCTCGGATTGCCTTAGTTTCCTATGAAGATGGGGAAAAACGGTACATTCTGCATCCAAACAACTTAAAAGTTGGGACAGTAATTATTGCTGGGCCTGAATCTCCCATTGAAGATGGTAATGCTTTACCCTTGGCGAACATCCCCTTAGGTACAAGCGTTCACAACGTAGAGTTAAAAGCAGGTAAAGGCGGTCAAATTGTTCGCTCTGCTGGTGCTACAGCTCAAGTCGTAGCCAAAGAAGGCAATTACGTCACTCTCAAGCTACCTTCTGGAGAAGTCCGCTTGATTCGCCGGGAATGCTACGCCACCATCGGCCAAGTAGGTAACACGGACGCGAGAAACTTAAGTGCTGGTAAAGCCGGAAGAAATCGCTGGAAAGGTCGCCGTCCCAAAGTTAGAGGTAGCGTCATGAACCCAGTAGACCACCCACATGGTGGTGGTGAGGGTAGAGCGCCTATCGGTAGATCAGGCCCTGTAACTCCTTGGGGTAAACCTACCTTAGGTGCTAAAACACGCAAACCCAAGAAAGCCAGCAGCAAGTTGATTATACGCCGTCGTCGTAAGTCTTCTAAACGCGGTCGTGGTGGTCGTGAGTCTTAATTAGTGCTGAAGCGCGGTAGCGGGGCGTTCAGCCAAAATTCCAAGTTAAAAACTCACAACATAAACTCAAAACTTTCGCAATTATGGGTCGTTCTCTTAAAAAAGGTCCTTTCATCGCCGATCATTTACTCAGCAAAATTGAAAAGCTCAATGACAAAAATGAAAAACAAGTCATTAAAACTTGGTCAAGAGCTTCCACCATTTTGCCCTTAATGGTAGGTCATACTATAGCCGTCCACAACGGTCGTCAACACGTTCCAGTTTTTATCAGCGAGCAGATGGTGGGACATAAGTTGGGAGAATTCGCTCCTACTCGTACCTACAGAGGCCATGGTAAATCTGACAAAAAAGCAGGTAGGTAAGTTGTCAATAGTCAGTAGTCGGCTGTCAGTAGGTGAAAACAACTGACAACGAACAACTGACAACTGACAAAATTGGAGAAAATTATGGCTACTGATACTACTGAAGTAAAAGCGATCGCCCGCTTTATCAGAATGTCTCCCTACAAAGTACGTCGGGTACTTGACCAAATTCGGGGGCTTTCTTACCGGGAAGCGCTAATTATCCTAGAATTTATGCCCTATCGAGCCACTGAGCCAGTGTTAACACTGCTGCGTAGTGCTGCTGCTAACGCTGAACATAATGCAGGGTTAGACCGCGCCGAGTTAGTGATTACCCAGGCTTATGCTGATCAAGGCCCAGTCCTGAAACGTTTCCAACCCAGAGCGCAAGGTAGAGCCTACCAAATTCGCAAGCCGACGTGTCACATCACCTTGGCTGTGGCTGCTAACGCCGGTGCGAAATAAGTCCTAGACACAAAAAATTGCGTTAAAGTCAGAAATTTTAGAGGAAGCATTTGTGGGACAAAAAATTCATCCAGTTGGCTTTCGCCTGGGAATTACCCAAGAACACCAATCGCGTTGGTTTGCCGAACCTAGCCGCTATCCAGAACTTCTACAAGAAGACCACAAACTACGTCAATATATAGAACAAAAACTGGGTAGACTCGCACAAAATAACGCAGGTATTTCCGAAGTACGGATTGAACGGAAAGCCGATCAAATTGATCTAGAAGTGCGTACAGCTCGCCCAGGCGTAGTTGTAGGTCGTGGTGGGCAAGGTATTGAAGCATTGCGTACTGGACTACAAACACTTTTGGGTGGTAATCGCCAAATTCGCATCAACGTAGTAGAAGTACAACGAGTTGATGCTGATGCTTACCTGATTGCCGAATTTATTGCTCAACAGTTGGAACGTCGTGTTTCCTTCCGTCGGGTAGTGCGTCAAGCAATTCAACGCGCTCAAAAAGCTGGCATTCAAGGCATCAAAGTTCAAGTTAGCGGTCGCCTCAACGGTGCAGAAATCGCCCGGACAGAGTGGACACGGGAAGGTAGAGTACCTCTACACACCTTAAGAGCTGATATTGACTACTCTTACTGCACAGCCAAAACCGTTTACGGTATTCTTGGCATCAAAGTTTGGGTATTCAAAGGCGAAATCATCCCCGGACAAGAAGTAGCGGCACCACCGCCTTCAACCCGTGACCGCGACCGTGACCGTGGCGATCGCGATCGTGAACCCCGCCGTCGTCAACAACAACGCCGCCGCCAGCAGTTTGAAGACCGCTCCAACGAAGGATAGTCCACAGTCCACAGTCCATAGTCCACAGTTCAAATTGTTTGACTATTGACCATTGACTAATTGACTATTAACCATTGACTTTTGACTTTTGACAAACAATGTTAAGTCCAAGAAGAACTAAATTCCGCAAACAACAACGCGGGCGGATGGGAGGGTTAGCCCACCGGGGTAGCACCCTCAACTTTGGAGATTTCGCACTCCAAGCCCAAGAACCAGCTTGGATCACCTCTCGACAAATTGAGGCTTCCCGTCGGGCAATGACTCGTTATATCCGCCGGGGTGGCAAAATCTGGATTCGGATTTTCCCAGACAAGCCAGTAACCATGCGCCCAGCAGAAACCCGGATGGGTTCCGGTAAAGGTAATCCAGAGTTTTGGGTAGCTGTAGTTAAACCAGGTCGGATTTTATTTGAAATCGCCGGTGTTACAGAAGAAATTGCTCGTGAAGCGATGCGCCTAGCGGCTTATAAGCTACCAATTAAAACTAAGTTTATTGTGCGTTCTCAAGTTGTAGAGGAACAGGAGTAGGTTATGCCACTTCCCAAAATTTCAGAAGCTAGAGAACTAAGTGACGAGAGACTGGTTGAGGAAATCACTGCTGTCAAAAAACAACTGTTTCAGTTGCGCTTGCAAAAGGCCACCAGACAACTAGACAAACCTCACCAATTCCGCCATGCCCGCCACCGTCTAGCCCAATTGTTAACAGTAGAAGGAGAGCGGAAACGGGCAGCCGCAACTCAATCGCCTCAAGAATAAAAGTAGGAGATTATGGCAATCAAAGAACGCGTTGGCTTAGTAGTAAGCGACAAAATGCAGAAAACTGTAGTAGTCGCCATCGAAAACCGCGCTCCCCACCCCAAGTACGGCAAAATTGTAGTCAAAACTCGCCGTTACAAAGCTCACGACGAAGACAATAAATGCAAAGTGGGCGATCGCGTGCGGATTCAGGAAACCAGACCCTTGAGTAAAACCAAGCGCTGGCAAGTTGCAGAAATTCTCAACACCAAAGCTTAGTTGTTATAAAAATAACAACTTTATAAGGGAGACCAATTGTGATTCAACCCCAAACCTATCTTAATGTCGCAGACAATAGCGGCGCTCGTAAATTGATGTGTATCCGTGTCTTAGGTGCGGGTAACAGTCGTTACGGTTTCATTGGCGACAAGATTATTGCTGTGGTCAAAGATGCCACACCCAACATGGCTGTAAAAAAATCTGATGTTGTGGAAGCAGTGATCGTCCGTACACGCCATCACATCCGTCGTGATAGCGGTATGACCATTCGCTTCGACGATAACGCCGCCGTCATCATCAACAAAGACGGTAACCCCAGAGGCACACGGGTATTTGGCCCTGTAGCACGGGAACTACGCGACAAAAACTTTACCAAAATAGTTTCTCTGGCTCCGGAGGTGCTGTAATGCCAAGTAAAAAGGACACAACACCCAAGTTTCATAAACTGCACGTCAAGACTGGCGACACCGTGCAAGTAATTGCAGGTAAAGACAAAGGCAAAGTTGGCGAAGTGATTAAAGCACTGCCCCAACTGAGTAAAGTCATCGTCAAAGGTGTCAATATCAAAACTAAGCACGTCAAGCCCCAACAAGAAGGGGAATCGGGACGGATTGTCACTCAAGAAGCACCGATTCACAGTTCCAACGTCATGCTTTACTCCACCAAGCAAAACGTCGCTAGTCGTGTCTGCTACACTTTCACCGCCGAAGGCAAGAAAGTCAGGAAGCTCAAGAAAACTGGTGAAATTCTCGATAATTAGGGAATTAGCCGACTTGAGATTTTAGATATGGAATTAAATTTACAATCTAAAATCGGAAAATTAAAATTTCCCTGACAAAGCCCAGGGAGAATCAGGACAAAAAACTATGGCGACAACCAGACTCAAAACCTTATATCAAGAGACAATCATCCCCAAATTAACCCAGCAGTTCCAATACACTAATGTTCATCAAGTACCAAAATTGGTGAAAATTACCGTGAACCGGGGTTTAGGGGAAGCAGCTCAAAATGCTAAATCCCTAGAAGCATCATTAACCGAAATTGCTACTATTACTGGTCAAAAGCCAGTAGTCACACGGGCGAAAAAGGCGATCGCTGGCTTTAAAATTCGTCAGGGTATGCCTGTTGGCATCATGGTGACACTAAGAGGCGAACGGATGTATGCTTTCTTCGACAGACTGATTAGCCTATCACTACCTAGAATTAGAGACTTCCGTGGTATCAGCCCCAAAAGCTTCGACGGTCGTGGTAACTATACTCTAGGCGTAAGAGAACAGTTAATCTTTCCAGAAATCGAATACGACAGCATCGATCAAATCCGTGGTCTAGATATTTCTATCATCACCACAGCGAAAAACGACGAAGAGGGCCGCGCCTTACTCAAAGAATTTGGAATGCCCTTTCGCGATCAATAAGTTCATCTAAAGAGGGAACGATGGCGGCTAACGACACAATTGCAGATATGCTGACGCGCATCCGCAATGCTAACATGGCAAGGCATCAAACTACACTAGTGCCAGCTACAAAAATGACTCGTAGCATTGCTAAAGTGCTACAGGAAGAAGGCTTTATTGCTGAAATTTCCGAAGAAGGAGACGAAGTAAAACGTAACCTGGTGATTGCCCTGAAATACAAGGGGAAAAATCGTCAACCACTAATTACCGCCCTTAAGCGTGTAAGTAAGCCTGGGTTACGTGTTTACTCCAACCGTAAGGAATTACCAAGAGTACTAGGTGGCATCGGTATTGCCATTATTTCCACATCCAGTGGGATCATGACCGACCGCGAAGCACGGCGGCAAAACTTGGGTGGTGAAGTACTCTGCTACGTCTGGTAGTGATTAGTCATTAGTCATCAGTCATTAGTCATTTAGTACAAAACAAAGGACAACTGACAACTGACAACTGACAACTGACACAAGGATAAAAAAATCATGTCTCGTATTGGTAAACGTCCAATTACTGTACCAGCCAAAGTGCAAGTCACAATTGATGGCACCAAGGTTGTGGTTAAAGGCCCTAAAGGCGAACTGTCAAGAGAACTACCTGTAAACGTTAGTGTTTCTCAAGAAGGAGAAACCTTACAAGTAACTCGACGTGATGAAACTCGGACTTCTAGACAACTACACGGTTTAAGCCGGACTCTAGTTGCCAACATGGTGGAAGGGGTTTCTCAAGGTTTCCAACGCCGTTTAGAAATTCAAGGCGTGGGTTATCGCGCTCAAGTTCAAGGGCGTAACCTGATTTTAAACATGGGTTATAGCCATCAAGTCCAAATTGAACCACCGGATGGGATTCAGTTTGCTGTCGAAAATAACACCAACGTTATAGTCAGTGGATATGACAAGGAAATTGTAGGTAACACAGCAGCGAAAATCCGTGCCGTTCGTCCACCAGAGCCTTACAAGGGTAAAGGTATCCGCTACGCCGGTGAAGTGGTCAGACGTAAAGCTGGTAAGACTGGTAAGGGTGGTAAGAAGTAAACATGAAACTCACTCGTAGAGAATCAAAACAGCGTCGCCATAGACGCGTTCGTGGTAAAGTTCAAGGTTCTCCAGAACGTCCACGTCTGGCTGTCTTTCGCTCTAATGAGCATATTTATGCTCAAGTAATTGATGATACACAACATCACACACTGGTATCGGCATCAACCGTAGAGCCAGAGGTGAAATCTAGTTTGGCTTCCGGTGCAAACTGCGAAGCATCGTCACAAATTGGCAAATTGATCGCAGTGCGATCGCTCGAAAAAGGCATCACTAAAGTCGTATTTGATCGTGGTGGTAACTTATACCACGGACGCATCAAAGCACTAGCCGAAGCAGCACGCGAAGCTGGTTTAGACTTCTAATTTGTCAGTAGTCAATAGTCAGTAGTAACTGACAACTGACAACTGACAACTGACAACTGACAAAAAGAGAGCAATATTATGGCAACAGGTCGTCGTAAAGCGAACCGTACAAAAAAAGAAGAAACTAACTGGCAAGAGCGCGTAATTCAGATCCGGCGGGTGAGCAAGGTTGTTAAAGGTGGTAAAAAACTCAGCTTCCGGGCGATCGTTGTTGTAGGTAACGAACGCGGTCAAGTCGGAGTCGGGGTAGGTAAAGCCTCGGACGTTATAGGTGCTGTGAAAAAAGGTGTAGCCGACGGCAAAAAACACCTGATTGATATCCCCATCACCAAATCTAACTCCATTCCCCATCCTATTGATGGTGTAGGTGGCGGTGCTAAGGTCATGATGCGCCCAGCTGCTCCCGGTACTGGTGTAATTGCTGGTGGTGCTGTCCGGACTGTATTGGAATTGGCGGGAGTGCGTAACGTTTTAGCCAAGCAACTCGGCTCTAACAATCCACTCAACAACGCCAGAGCAGCCGTCAACGCCTTATCGACACTACGCACCTTAGCTGAAGTAGCTGAAGACCGAGGCATTGCGATCGAAAAACTCTACATCTAAGTAGTCATTTGTCCGATGTGGAAATGACAACTGACAACTGACAACTAACAACTGGCAACTTTTAGATTATGAGACTCAACGATGTTAAGCCCCAAAAAGGCTCGAAAAAACGCCGTCGCCGTGTAGGTAGAGGTATCTCTGCTGGCCAGGGTGCTAGTGCTGGTCTGGGTATGAGAGGTCAAAAATCACGTTCTGGTAGTGGTACCAGACCTGGTTTTGAAGGTGGTCAACAGCCATTGTACCGCCGGATACCCAAGCTGAAAGGTTTTCCTGTAGTTAATCGGAAAATTTACACTACGATTAATGTAGAGAAGCTAGCTGATCTCCCTGCAAATACAGAAGTAACTTTGGAATCTTTGAGAGCATCCGGTATTTTAACTGCTGTCAAAGGCCCATTGAAAGTTTTGGGTAATGGAGACTTAGGTGTAGCCCTCAACGTTAAGGCAGCAGCTTTCACAGGTCAAGCTCGGAGCAAAATTGAGGCTGCTGGAGGAAGTTGTGAAGTTTTAGGGTGATGCCCAACAGCGCACTTGAAAGCTAGCCAATTTGCTTCCAGCGCCTGGTTCACGATAAAGGTAGCACTCTATGATCAGTCGAGATAAAGCCCCAACGGCTCAAGAAACTTTTATGCAGATGGCACAAGCAGCTGGGCTGAGAGGCAGGCTGCTTGTAACTGTCGGTATTTTAATCCTGGTTCGCCTGGGTATATTTTTACCAGTACCAGGAATTGATAGAACTCGTTTTGCCGAAGCAATTTCGAGCAATAATGCCATATTCGGTTTATTGGATATATTTTCAGGGCGAGGACTTTCAACTTTGGGAGTCTTTGCTTTAGGGATTTTGCCTTTTATTAATGCGTCAATTATCATCCAATTACTGACTGCGGCAATACCATCTTTAGAAAATTTACAGAAAAATGAGGGCGAAGCGGGTCGGCGGAAAATTTCCCAAATCACTCGCTACGTAACTGTAGGCTGGGCAATTTTTCAGAGTCTAGCTTTCTCTGCTCTATTTCTCCAGCAGTTTGCTTTGCAACCAGGCCCAGTATTTGTAGCAGAAACAGCGATCGCATTGACTGCTGGTTCTATGTTCGTTATGTGGGCATCGGAACTGATCACAGAACGTGGTATTGGTAACGGAGCATCTTTGTTGATTTTTGTCAACATTGTCGCATCATTACCAAAATCCTTAGGTGACACCATTGACTTAGTGCAAGTTGGTGGACGAGAAATTGTTGGTCGCGTGATTGTGCTAGTGTTAGTATTCCTGGCAACAATCGTGGGCATTGTATTTGTACAAGAAGGCATCCGGCGCATCCCGATCATCTCGGCTCGTCGTCAAGTTGGTCGTCGGGTACTAGCAGAACAGCGTAGCTATTTACCCTTACGTCTCATCTCTGGTGGTGTTATGCCAATCATTTTTGCAGCAGCCATCTTGAGCTTGCCACTTTTGATTGCTAATTTCACCAAGAATCCAGAATTGGCTAACATTGTCAATACTTATTTGAGTCCAGGGGGTTCTGGATCTTGGGTATACGCTCTGGTGTACTTAATTTCCATTGTTTTCTTTAGCTACTTCTATTCTTCTTTGATTGTTAACCCTGTTGACGTAGCTCAGAACCTCAAGAAAATGGGTTCTAGTATTCCGGGTATTCGTCCTGGAAAGGCAACTAGTGAATACATCGAACGGGTAATTAACAGACTAACTTTTTTGGGCGCAATCTTTTTGGGTTTAGTGGCAATTATTCCTACCGCCGTAGAAAGAGCCTTAGGAGTACCGACCTTTAGAGGATTGGGTGCGACTTCATTGCTAATTCTGGTTGGTGTAGCAATTGAGACAGCTAAACAAGTGCAAACTTACGTTATTTCTCAGCGTTATGAAGGAATGGTGAAACAATAGTGACGCGACTAATCTTCTTGGGGCCGCCGGGGGCAGGTAAAGGAACACAAGCTCAAATTTTGGCTGAACATTTACATATTCCGCATATTTCTACTGGGGATATATTGCGGCAAGCCATGAAAGAGCAAACTCCCTTGGGAATCAAAGCTCAAAGCTATGTGGATAGTGGCGAGTTGGTTCCTGACCAGTTAGTGCAAGACTTAGTCGAGGAACGTCTTGAGCAAGCAGATGCTAAATCTGGCTGGATATTAGATGGTTTTCCTCGTAAAGTTACACAGGCGGCTTTTCTGGAAGAATTGCTGCAAAAAACTGGTCAAGGTGGTGAAAGAGTAGTCAATTTAGATGCCCCAGATGATGTTGTCGTCACACGGTTGTTATCCAGAGGCAGAAAAGACGACACCGAAGAGGTAATCCGTCGCCGCCTGGAAATCTACCGCAACGACACTGCACCCTTGATTGATTATTACAGCGATCGCCAAAAACTTTTGACCATCAATGGCGACCAGTCCCAAGAAGAAGTCACTCACGAATTGAAAGAAACTTTAGGTTCGTAACTAGCCCAAAAAATATAGGGGATAGAGGTTAGGGACTGTACCAAGTCCCCAGTAACCGATCCCCTGTTACCGAAGATGTTGTCAAATTTAGCTAAGATATATTAATAAACGGTTGATATATTTGTTGAAATGTGTTCTCTTGCAGATGAGTGCTGCAACCGAACAAAAAGTTGTTGAATTGAGGAAAAAACTTGTCTAAACAAGATTTGATTGAAATGGAAGGCACTGTTACTGAGTCCTTGCCTAATGCCATGTTTCGCGTTGACCTAGATAACGGCTTCAACGTGCTGGCACACATCTCAGGCAAGATTCGCCGTAACTACATCAAGATTTTGCCTGGCGATCGCGTCAAAGTGGAACTAACTCCCTACGACCTCACCAAAGGTAGAATTACCTACCGATTACGTAAGAAGTAGATATATGTAAGGAAGTCTACCATAAAACAAATTATTTGGGTGTTACCCATTTACTTAATTGCATAAAGTTTCCTGAAAATGCTATAATTTAATATTTGGAGTCAATTTTTAAAGGCATGAAAGTCAGAGCCTCAGTCAAGAAAATTTGTGAAAAGTGTAACGTGATCCGCCGTCGTGGGCGCGTTATGGTGATCTGTGTCAATCCCAAACACAAGCAACGTCAAGGATAACATTCTTTGGGCGTTGGAACTTGACGCTTACTAACATCATCATTAGCAACTCAGACGCGTCACAACCGCGTTTTTCCATCAGCAACTGCGAAAAAAATAGGGAGATATTCATCGTGGCACGTATTGCCGGAGTAGACCTTCCACGCGACAAACGCGTTGAAATCGGTCTAACCTATATCTACGGAATTGGGCTATCAAGGTCGCAAGAAATTCTAGCGGCTACAGGGGTTAATCCAGATACCCGCGTTAAAGACCTCAGTGATGCGGATGTAGCAGCCCTGCGAGGCGAAGTCGAAAGCAACTATCAAGTTGAAGGTGACTTGCGGCGCTTGGAAGCAATGAACATCAAGCGTTTAGTTGATATTGGTACATACAGAGGCCGCCGTCATCGGATGGGCTTACCAGTCAGAGGGCAAAGAACTCGCACCAATGCTAGAACTCGTCGTGGGAGAAGGCAGACAGTGGCCGGTAAGAAGAAGGCTCCTGGTAAGTAATATTTCTCTGCTTGCTATCAAAAGCAAGTTTTACCTTAGGTTAACTGAAATAATATGGCAAGACAACCAACGAAAAAATCCGGGAGTAAGAAGCAGAAACGGAACGTTCCCAACGGAATGGCTTATATCCAATCTACCTTCAACAATAGCATTGTCACCATCACCGATCAAAATGGAGATGTGATTTCTTGGGCTAGTGCGGGTTCTAGCGGTTTTAAAGGTGCTAAAAAAGGAACCCCCTTTGCAGCGCAAACCGCAGCAGAAAGTGCAGCCAGACGAGCTATCGACCAAGGAATGCGCCAAATTGAAGTGATGGTTAGTGGACCAGGAGCAGGTAGAGAAACTGCAATTCGGGCGCTTCAAGGAGCAGGGCTAGAAATTACCCTGATTCGAGACATAACCCCCATTCCTCATAATGGTTGCCGTCCGCCAAAGCGCCGTCGCGTGTAGGTCAAGACTTTTGTTCTCACCTGCAATTGCTTGGCAATTGGGGTGAGTGTTCAAGAACTTCCGACGGCTGGGACGACGACAAGCGTGTCAGCTCTTCCACCAGGGAGGGCTGCTATACTCCAAGTCAAGCAAAATATAGTGAATGCCTGCAAGCTAAACCAGTAAATCGAACTGTACCGCCACCAGATGTTGGCAGTTTGATACACCTAAGTTAGCCCAGGGCAATAAAGTAAATTCGAGAGGCAAAAAATTTGCCTGCTAGCAGCACCTTAATTAAGGGAGGCTACTCCGTGGCGCAGTTTCAAATTGAATGTGTAGAGTCTAATACAGAGGAAAGTCGGAATCATTACAGTAAATTTATTCTAGAACCTCTAGAACGTGGTCAGGGAACAACAGTCGGCAATGCGTTGCGGCGGGTTTTACTATCCAATCTAGAGGGAACAGCCGTAACAGCAGTGAGAATTGCAGGTGTTTCTCACGAGTTTGCTACAGTTCCAGGCGTGCGAGAGGATGTCTTGGAAATCATCATGCGGATGAAGGAAGTTATCCTCAAAAGCTATTCATCGCAAGCCCAGATTGGCAGATTACTAGTTAACGGCCCAACAACAATCACTGCATCACATTTTGATTTGCCCAGTGAGGTAGAAGTTATCGATCCTACCCAATATGTCGCCACTATTGCTGAGGGCGGCAAACTGGAAATGGAATTCCGCATCGAAAGAGGCAAAGGATATCGCACAGTAGAAAGAGGGCGTGAAGAAGCCACGTCTCTGGACTTTCTGCAAATTGACTCCATCTTTATGCCGGTGCGGAAAGTTAACTACAGCGTTGAGGAAGTGCGTGCAGATGGCTCCATTCCCAAGGACAGGCTTCTGTTAGAAGTTTGGACAAATGGTAGCATTTCTCCCCAAGAAGCTTTATCTTCAGCAGCTGGAATTCTAGTTGATTTGTTCAATCCGTTGAAAGATATTTCCCTAGAACCAACGGATACAAACTCCGACATTCCAGACGACCCCACTGCCCAAATTCCCATCGAAGAATTGCAACTCTCTGTACGAGCTTATAACTGTCTCAAGCGGGCGCAAGTCAACTCTGTAGCTGACTTGTTGGATTACACCCAAGAAGACTTGTTAGAGATCAAAAACTTCGGTCAGAAGTCAGCAGAAGAAGTCGTGGAAGCTTTACAGCGACGCTTGGGCATTACCTTACCCCAAGAAAGAAGCTCTAAACACAGCTAGTCTTACAATCGTTCAAAGTTCACTGTAGTATTGTTATGCGTCACCGGAATCGGGTCAAAAAACTTGGTAAACCAGCTGATCAGCGCCGCGCCCTGTTACGAGCGTTGACTACTGAACTCATCCGTCATGGTCGGATTACCACTACTTTGGTGCGTGCAAAAGTGGTACGAAGCGAAGTAGATAAAATCATCACCCTAGCAAAAGATGGCTCATTAGCAGCACGTCGTCGAGCCTTGGGTTACATCTACGATAAACAGCTAGTTCATGCGCTGTTTGAGCAAGTTTCTTCTCGGTATGGTAATCGTCAAGGGGGATATACCCGTATTCTGCATACCGTACCTCGTCGGGGAGACAATGCTGAGATGGCGATTATTGAATTGGTGTAGAGAAGGCCGGAGGTAGAGGCTAGAGGTAGAAGGGTAAATTCTTCGCCGAACACCTTGTACTTCAGTCTTCATGAAAAGATCCTATGTTAGATAGTCACCAGCCGAAACAAACTCAACGAGTAGCCTTGGTAGTGCAGTACCTTGGTACAAATTTTCATGGCTGGCAACGACAAAAACAGCATCGGACAGTTCAGGAAGAAATCGAAACAGCGATCGCTAAAATTCTCGGACATCATGTAACACTGCATGGTGCTGGGCGTACTGATAGCGGAGTCCATGCTGCTGCTCAAGTAGCCCATTTTGATGCTACAGGGTTAATTCCCCCACACAAGTGGGCATCAGTTCTCAATAGTTACCTGCCCAAGGATATATTGATAAAAGCTTCAGCAGCTGTAGGCGATCGTTGGCACGCTCGTTTTAGCGCCGCATACAGACGGTATCGCTATACAATTTATACTGAAGATCGACCGAACTTGTTCGTCACACCTTTCAGTTGGCATTATTATTATGCACCCCTAGATGAATCTCTCATGCAGGCTGCCCTTAAACCCCTGATGGGAAAGCATCACTTAGCAGCATTTCATCGTGCAGGCTCCAAGCGATCGCATTCTTGGGTAGAGGTACAAGCAGTAGAGTGTCATCGTAGTGGGCCGTTTATCCATATTGAAATTCAGGCTGATGGATTTTTATATGGCATGGTGCGACTGTTGGTAGGGATGTTAGTACAGGTAGGTTCCGGGCAACGAACTCTGGCTAACTTCACCGAACTCTGGAAAGAACAACGGCGGGAAGAAGTAAAACACGCTGCACCGTCACAAGGCTTATGCTTGTTACGAGTAGGCTATCCAGATTTTCCCTTTACCCCTGACGTTTGGTATGACACCATGCCAAAGTTAGTTATTGGTCAAGAGTCATTAGTCAAGAGTCATTAGTCAAAAGTTTTTGCTATGGACTATGGACTATTGACTATCAGACTCTGAAAAAAATGACAAAGGACAAATAAAAATGAGTAAAACCTATCTTCCTCCTCAAGAATCCCTTGAGCGTGATTGGTACGTAGTAGATGCTACGGACAAACGCCTGGGTCGCCTTGCCAGTGAAATTGCCATGATTTTAAGAGGCAAAAATAAGGCACACTACACCCCACACCTAGATACAGGTGACTTCGTGATTGTTGTAAATGCTGAAAAAGTAGCAGTTACAGGCAAGAAACGTACTCAGAAGCTTTACCGTCGTCACTCTGGTCGTCCAGGTGGGATGAAAACAGAAACCTTTGCTAAACTGCAACAGCGCTTACCAGAAAGAATCGTGGAACACGCTGTCAAAGGTATGCTACCCAAAAATAGCCTGGGTAAGCAGTTGTTTACCAAACTGAAAGTTTACGCTGGGCCGACTCATCCCCACGATGCCCAAAAACCTAAAGAACTAAACATTAATACAATCCCTGGAGCAGAAAGTTAATGGTGGTAGCAGAAGCAAATAGCGGTCGCGCCGTGTACTGGGGTACTGGTCGCCGTAAGTCCGCAGTAGCACGGGTACGCTTGGTTCCCGGTACTGGTCAATTGATTGTGAATGGCAAGCCTGGAGACTTGTATTTTCAATTCAACGCCAATTATTTGGGCGTTATCAAAGCTCCTTTAGAAACCCTGGGATTAGAAAACGAATACGACATTTTGGTAAAGGCGGAAGGCGGTGGCTTAACCGGACAAGCTGACTCAGTGCGTTTAGGGGTTGCTCGTGCTTTATGCCAACTAGATCCTGAAAATCGTCCTCCTTTAAAAACCGAAGGTTACTTAACTCGTGATCCCAGGGCTAAGGAACGGAAGAAGTATGGTTTGCACAAAGCCCGGAAAGCTCCTCAGTACTCCAAACGATAGACTGGGGATTGGGTACTGGGGACTGGGTATAAACTTGCTCATCTCTAGTCTCTAACCCCTAAAAAGCTATAATTTATATAGATTCACCACAAAAGGAACAATGGCTAAATCTGATATTCATCCCAAGTGGTATCCAGAAGCAAAAGTCTACTGCAATGGTCAAGTTGTGATGACCGTTGGTTCTACAAAACCAGAATTACACGTAGATGTTTGGTCTGGCAACCACCCATTTTATACTGGTACTCAGAAAATTATTGATACCGAGGGTCGCGTAGAACGCTTCCTGCGTAAGTATGGCATGAGCAGCACTCAAACTTCTGGCGAACAAAATAAAAAGTAGCGGTTTGGCTCTGCTGTTAACGACGACCCTGCATTTGCTGGGTCGATTGTCATTTTTTGCTGAGCCAATTTGTTATTTCTTTTAAGGAGCGTCGCACTTGTCATGGCTGAATCATACCTGCTGGAGAAACTGAAATCCGTTGAACAAACCTTCAATGAATTAACTCGTCGCCTAGCTGACCCTGATACTGCTAGAAACCCCGATGAGTATCAAAAAATTGCCAAGTCTCGTTCTTCTCTAGAAGAAGTTGTCAATACTTATGAAACTTGGAAAATAGCCCAGGAAGAATTAATAGGGGCGCGTCAAGTACTTAAAGAGTCAAATAGCGATCCGGAGTTGCAAGAAATAGCAGCTTTGGAAGTAAATGAATTAGAAGAAAAAATAAAATATCTAGAAACTCGCTTGAAGGTGTTACTTCTACCCCGTGACCCCAACGATGATAAAAACATCATGTTGGAAATCCGTGCTGGTACTGGTGGCGATGAAGCGAGTATTTGGGCTGGTGACTTACTGCGGATGTATTCTCGCTATGCTGATACTCAAGGCTGGCGGGTGAAGTTGGTGAGTGAGTCCCTTGGGGAAATGGGCGGCTTCAAAGAAGTGATTCTGGAAATTCAAGGTGACAGCGTTTACAGTAAGCTGAAATTTGAAGCAGGTGTTCATAGGGTGCAGCGTGTACCAGCGACGGAAGCTGGGGGAAGGGTACATACTTCAACTGCAACCGTGGCAATTATGCCAGAAGTGGATGAGGTTGAAATCCACATTGACCCGAAAGATATTGAAATGACTACGGCTCGTTCTGGTGGTGCTGGTGGACAAAACGTCAACAAGGTGGAAACTGCTGTTGACTTAATGCACAAACCGACGGGAATACGAATTTTCTGCACAGAAGAACGCAGTCAGTTGCAAAACAAAGAACGGGCGATGCAGATTCTGAGGGCGAAGTTGTATGAGATAAAGCTGCGCGAACAACAAGAAGAAGTTACCTCGATGCGGCGATCGCAAGTTGGAACAGGATCGCGATCTGAGAAAATTCGCACTTATAATTATAAAGATAGCCGTGCCACTGACCACCGTTTAGGTCAAAACTTTTCGCTGAACCCTGTTTTGGAAGGCGATTTAGAAACGGTCATCCAATCTTGTATTTCTCAAGACCAGCAAGAACGGTTGGCAGAGTTAGCAACTTCTAGTGCTGCTGGTTAATTATTAGCTTAATAAATTATGTTTAAACCGTCTGTGGGTAACAGGCGGTTTTTGTTTTGACTCACGTAGAGGCGCTAGGCGTTCCGCTTGTGGTAGGTGCAAAGAAGAGGGTACTGTATTTGCCCATAAGTGATAGAAATTAGACCTTCAAATTCTTCCTAATTGAAAGTTTGTTGCTTTTTAGAGTATCTACCATATACATAGCAGGAAAACTTCTTATCGAGAAGTTCAAAGAAATACCCTGATAATGGTAACTGTTCTCCTTTAAGTTTAAAAATTATTGTATTTAATTTATATTTTCCTTATTTTTTCCTAGAGAAACAAAGCTTTCAAAGTTTCCATTTACAGCTTTTTCCAATATAAGCACAAATCAAATTTTATTCAGAATATTGAAAACAGACAGCATTTTTATCGCCTATTTCAATAATTTCCAGATATCCTTTTTGAAATCATTGGCAATTCTCCTGATTTAGGCAGCCTCTACCGATTTTCGTCAGTGCAAATCAAACAAACAGCACTCAGGATTGATGCTGTGTTTGTGCCTACAGTTGAACATGATCATCTCATCTATTTTGTGGGAGTGCAGTTTCAAGCAAATGAAAAACTTTATTCACGACTGTTTGCGGAAATTTGTTGATACCTCCGTCAAAATCAACCATTAAATGACTGGGGTACTGTGATTTTATATCCAAGTAGGGGTTAGGTTTGACTTTGGAGCAAATAGCACAAACTTTAGATTTAGATATTGAAGAAGTGCGGCAAGCTACACAACAGCAGTCTCCTGACTCTCAAAGCGGTAATTAAACGAGATAACTTTACCCTTTCGTTTGGTAAGAGTTTCTTAAGACAAATTGTTGGTTAATTTTTGTTAATATTGGACACAGTATTGGTACTTCGTCCGCAACTAACCATAATTCCTAACTGAGAGAAACTTGATGCTGCGATTAGAACATATTAGTAAAATTTATCCTACAGGCGAAGTTCTCAAAGATATCAACTGGGAAGTGAAACCAGGCGATCGCATTGGTTTAGTCGGTGTCAACGGTGCGGGAAAATCAACTCAGCTAAAAATTATTACTGGGGAGATAGAACCGACGGCTGGGGAAATTATTCGTCCTGCTAGCCTGCACATAGCCTATCTTAACCAAGAGTTTGAGGTAGATCCAAGCCGCACCGTCAGAGAAGAATTTTGGACTGTATTTAAGGAAGCTAACCAAGTACAGTTAGCTTTAACCCAAGTGCAACATGATATGCAAACAGCGACTCCAGAGGAACTGGATAAGCTAATCGACAAATTGGATCGTTTGCAGCGTCAGTTTGAAGGTTTGGATGGCTATGGTTTGGAAGCACGCATAGGGAAGATTCTCCCAGAAATGGGATTTGAGCAAGAAGATGGCGATCGCCTCGTCAGCGCTTTCTCTGGTGGCTGGCAAATGCGGATGAGTTTGGGGAAGATTCTTCTGCAAGCACCAGATATCTTACTGCTGGACGAACCGACTAACCACTTAGATTTAGAAACTATTGAGTGGTTAGAAAATTATCTGAAAAAGCTAACCACACCGATGGTCATAGTCTCCCATGACCGGGAGTTCCTTGACCGCCTCTGCACCCAAATTGTGGAAACTGAACGCGGTGTTTCTAGTACTTACCTTGGTAACTACACATCGTATCTAGAACAAAAAGCCGAAAGCCAACTAGCACAATTGAGTGCTTACGAACGCCAGCAGAAAGAAATCGAGAAACAGCAAGCATTTGTTGATAGATTCCGCGCCAGTGCTACCCGCAGCACTCAAGCCAAAAGCCGAGAGAAGCAACTAGATAAAATCGAACGCATCGAAGCGCCTGTGGCTGGTGTAAGAACCTTGCATTTCCGCTTTCCCCCCGCACCCCGTAGTGGACGTGAGGTAGTGAAAATCAAGGATTTAACTCATACCTACGATGATAAGATTTTGTTCTTGGGTGCGAACCTCTTAATTGAAAGAGGCGATCGCATCGCTTTCTTAGGCCCCAACGGTGCAGGTAAATCTACCCTGTTGCGGATAATTATGGGTTTAGAACCACCTACAGAAGGTAGCGTGGGTATAGGGGAACACGGTGTGATTCCTGGTTACTTTGAGCAAAATCAAGCCGAAGCTTTGGACTTGAAAAAAACTGTTATGGAAACTATCCATGATGAAGTCCCTGACTGGAAAAATGAAGAAGTCCGCACGCTTTTGGGTAAGTTTCTGTTTACGGGAGACACCGTATTTAAACAAGTAGAAGCATTGAGTGGTGGAGAAAAGGCGCGACTAGCATTAGCGAAAATGCTTTTACGTCCTGCCAACTTAATTATTCTCGATGAGCCTACTAACCACCTAGATATTCCCGCAAAAGAAATGCTGGAAGAAGCACTACGAAATTATGATGGTACGGCGATAGTAGTTTCTCACGACCGTTATTTTATTTCTCAAGTAGCCAACAAAATTGTTGAAATTCGGGATGGTGAATTCCGAGTTTATCTAGGTGATTACCACTATTATTTGGATAAAATCGCTGAGGAAAAAGAAACGGCAAGGTTAGAGGCGATCGCTGCTGAAAAAGCTGCGAAAAAAGCCGCTAAATCAGCTAAATCTTCCGCTAAGAAGAAGTAAAATATTTCATTGATTGTTCATCGGTAATTGGTAATACGTGATTTTTCTTCGCAATTACCAATTACCAATTACCACTGCGATTATTAGTGTTTATCACAAAATATATTCAACAGTTACTAAGGTTAAAGAAAATCTAAAAAAAATGGATTTTTGTCATCAGAAAAGTTAATAAGCAGAAATTCACTTGCAGTGACGGGTAGCAGTGGTATCATTCGGGTATTACAAAAAGTAAAGGGCAATTTTATTATGACCAAAGCACCTGTTGCTCCTGTGGTGCTAGTCATTTTAGACGGATGGGGCTACTGCGAGGAGACGCGAGGAAATGCTATTGCTGCCGCCAAAACTCCGGTTATGGAAAGCTTATGGACGGCTTACCCGCATACCCTCATCCACACATCAGGGAAAGCCGTAGGATTGCCAGAAGGTCAAATGGGTAACTCAGAAGTTGGTCATTTGAACATTGGTGCTGGGCGAGTCGTGCCACAGGAATTGGTACGAATCTCCGATGCCGTGGAGGATGGTTCTATCCTCAGCAACTCAGCTCTTGTCAAAATTTGCCAGGAAGTTCGCAACCGGAATGGCAAGCTACATTTAGTAGGGCTTTGTTCTGAGGGGGGTGTACACTCGCATATCACCCATCTATTCGGACTACTTGACTTAGCCAAAGAACAGCGAATTTCTGAAGTTTGTATTCATGCCATTACTGATGGTCGTGACACCGCACCAACTGATGGTATAAACGCAATATCAGCCTTGGAAGACTACATCAATCATGTAGGAATTGGGCGTATTGTTACTGTTAGTGGTCGTTACTACGCGATGGATCGCGATCGCCGTTGGGATCGAATACAACGTGCATACGATGTGATGACCCAAGACGGTGCGGGTGATGGACGTAAGGCTGTTGATGTCTTGCAAGCATCCTATGCGGAAGGGGTGAATGATGAGTTTATCGTTCCCGTGCGAATTGCTCCTGGTACTGTCGAGTCAGGAGATGGGGTGATATTCTTTAATTTCCGTCCAGACCGTTCTAGACAGCTGACTCAAGCTTTTGTCAGCCCTGAATTTACAGGTTTTGCCAGACAGCAAATCAAACCACTGTCTTTTGTCACATTTACCCAATACGATTCTGATTTATCAGTATCTGTAGCCTTTGAGCCACAGAACTTAACCAATATTCTGGGTGAAGTCATCGCCAATCAGGGTTTAAATCAGTTTCGTACCGCCGAAACCGAAAAATATGCCCATGTCACCTATTTCTTCAACGGTGGCTTAGAAGAACCTTTTGCTGGGGAAGACAGGGAACTTGTCAGCAGTCCAATGGTAGCGACTTACGACAAAGCCCCAGCCATGTCAGCAACCGCAGTTACCGATACAGCGATCGCCGCAATTCAAAAGGGTATCTATTCCTTAATTGTAATTAACTATGCCAACCCAGATATGGTAGGGCATACTGGTCAAATAGAACCCACAATACAGGCTATTGAAACAGTTGATCGCTGTTTGGGTCGTTTGTTAGAAGGTGTGAGCAAAGCCGGGGGAACAACAATTATTACCGCCGATCACGGCAACGCCGAGTATATGCTAGATGAAGCAGGTAATTCTTGGACAGCTCACACAACTAACCCAGTCCCCTTAATTTTAGTGGAAGGCGAAAAAGTTAAAATCCCTGGATATGGTACAAACGTCGAACTACGTAGCGACGGCAAACTAGCCGACATTGCACCCACAATCCTCGATATTTTACAGTTACCCCAACCACCAGAAATGACAGGGCGATCGCTCTTGCAACCAGCAGAATATGATGTGCAGAGTCCTCGTACTCGTATCCCTGTAGGTCTTAATTAAGCTATGAGAGAATAGTTAACTGTTAACCGTCAACTGTTCTCTCATCAGCAAACCCTCCTTTTTTGAAACTTGTTATAAAAGAGATTGCTACCATGACAGTTACTAGTATTGTGCAAGCTATTTGGGCGCTTTCCGCCGTTGGTCTGATTGTCTTAGTTTTGCTCCATAGCCCCAAAGGTGATGGAATTGGAGCGATCGGCGGACAAGCCCAGCTATTTAGCAGCACCAAAAGCGCCGAAAATACCTTAAACCGTGTTACCTGGGCATTGACAGTCACATTTCTGGGTTTAACAGTGGTTTTAAGTGCCGGCTGGCTACCTAAATAAAATTACAGGGAGATAGGTATATGGGGAATAAAATTCAACACCCAAAACCTAACACCCTCAAGAATTTTCGATCAAAGCACTTACTAGCAGCTCTGGCATTATTTATAGGTACAGGGCTGCTCATTATTTTAACTAGCCTCCAACTTAGTAACGCCAACCCTTCATCCCCATCACCTCTCAAACCCCATCCTCTACCGTCTACCCTCGCACAATGGCAAGACAGCACCAATAGCGGTGATTACTTTTCTCAAGTTACAACTACTGATGTCGGTTATTTAGTGTGGTCACAATTTCCCGTGCGAGTTCATATCAAAAGACCACAACTAATGAACGCACAACAGGCACAAACATGGGTTGATAATGTTTTCACAACTGTGCAGGAATGGGCTAATTATTTGCCTTTGGTAATTGTAGAACAGACTGAAGTTGCCGATATTACCATTGAGCGCAAAACCCCACCTTTAGAAATAGGTAAAGATAAAATCCCCCGCGCCCGTTCTGCTCTCACCCGCTACGAATTATATACAAAGAATAATGTCTTATCACACCGCTTTACTATCCTATTGAGTCCTACCCAAACAGGTAACTATCTCCTAGCCGCAGCCCGCCACGAACTCGGTCACGCTTTGGGAATTTGGGGGCATAGTTCCTTACCAACCGATGCTTTATATTTTTCCCAAGTCCGCAACCCACAGCCAATTTCTCCCAGAGATGTCAATACTTTGAAGCGAGTTTATCAACAACCAACTAGTTTGGGTTGGGCTTTAGAAATTGCTCAAAAATAATATATTTTGTATTTATTTAGATTTTTTTTCTGCTTCCATTACTCAATCACACAGTGAAAAATTTGTTCAACCTTTAGATTTAAATTTGAGAATGTTGGGGATTCTATACGGTCATCTCCTCTAAATTGCTTACCGCGATATTCCCCTTCATCACTTAAAGAGTAAATTGTAATTGTTGGTTGTTTAGGGTCACCTATTAACTCCTTACTACCCAAAGCTGCATAATCCACAATCCAATATTCTTGGATACCCATCTCCTCATAGTCAGCCAATTTTTTATGATAATCATCTCTCCAATTCGTACTAACAACTTCAATTACTAATGGGATTGAATCTGGGTGACTAAGGATTGATTGTTTTTCCCACAATGCTTCATTGATCAAGTTAGAAAAATTGATTAATAAAACATCTGGATAGTAACCTGATGTTCTATTCTCTGGCTTGACTGTAGCATTTTTAGGTATACCGTAATTAAGTTTGAGACGGAGACACTCATAGCCTAGAATCATTGTTAAAAATGCCACTATTTGCTCATGTTGTCCTAGTGGTGGCGGCATTTGAATAATATTTCCATCGTGTAATTCATAACGAATGTTTTCTGGTTGTGTTACCAAAAAATCTAAAAATTCATCAAATGTAAATAATTTTTGTAGAGAAGATGTCATTGCTTCTAAGTTGGTTCAGGTATGGAATTTCTTAAGCTCCCCAACTGAGTTTTACTGGTTGCTGTGCTAAAACTTCACGATAAAGTTCTTCTAAATGAGTAATGTTCTTATCTAGTGTGTAGCGTTCTTCTACCCGCTTTCTGGCTTTTTGTCCCAATACGGTTGTTAACTCTGGATGGTCTTGGAATAGTGGTAAAAGGGTGCGTAATTGCGATCGCACAGTTTTGGTATTCATAACTACACCAGCCCCTTTCTCTAAAACTTCGCCATCTGCACCCACATCGGTTGCTAAACAAGCGAGTCCACAAGCCATACCCTCTAACAGCGATAAGGATAAACCCTCAACTAGAGAAGGTAAAATAAATACATCTGCACCTTGAAGAATTTGTATGCGTCGGTCTTCGTCAGCGACAAATCCCAACCAGATAATGCCATACTCAGAACCATAAAAGGGTTCTAAAGTAGCTCTCAGAGGCCCATCCCCCACCATTAATAACTTACTATCAGCCCCCATATTAGCTTGCTTCCAAGCTCTTAACAGGGATTCTACATTTTTCTCTGGGGCGATTCTTCCTTGGTAGACAAACAATCGTTCCGCTTGAAATTCTGTTTTCACCGCAGAAGACCCAGGGGAGTATTTGCTGGTATCCACACCATTGGGGATAACTGCGATATTTTTCTCCCGCACACCCATACTTGCTAATAGTTCTCGCTGAATTTGGGAAAAGACAATGACGCGATCGTAGTTACCCAAAAAAGGAGCGTATAGTTGATAAGCTAGAAGTTGTGTTCCTGATATCAGTTTTGCGCCTTTGCCTGCAAATGGAGTGTGAAATGTGGCAATTAGGGGCAAATTCAGTTGATCACAAATTTCTGGTAGAAAAAAGTCCAGGGGAGATAAAGTCAGAGACGCATGGACAATATCTGGCTTGATTTCCCGCAACGAATCAGTTAAAACCTTAGTTGCTTTGAACGTTGGAATTGTGTAGACCTGAGACTTATAAATGAAGGGTAGAGGAACTTCTTGGAATTTCGGCCAGTTGTCAGGTTCAGTTTCTTCTTGAGCAAAGTGGAGAAAACTGACTTCATGTCCCCTGTCTAGCAAGGCGTTTGTAACTTCTCTACTGTAAGTGACATTGCCACAAAAGGGTGATTTTTTTCCAATCCAAGCTATACGCATTCTTTACCGGCTATCAGAAGAGCGTGATTGATTATTTCTTGTGGTTTTTTGTTGTTTATCTTGTTGTACTTGCTGGCTATCTTGAAAAAGTGCGGTTAGCGGTAGCGGTTTTTGAGCCGCGTACTGAGTTTAAAGATTAACCTTTAAACTCTAGTCTCTAAATGCCTCTTCCATATATTCATCGGTTTAAGCAGTTGATGATGACTACTAAGTATATATCTTCACTTTTAACCAGTTCAAAAGCTAAGTTTTAGGTTGGCTAAACCAGATAATCTATAAGCTTAATTTGTCTTTTGGTTGTAGATGTACATTACACTCACAACCAATTATCCTGGCTCATCTCCAATTGATTCCCAGCAAGGTTTTAATAAATTTTCTGCACTCAGTTTAGCATGAAAGCAAAATCTATAATTAACCCCAAAATTAGGGAATTAATCACGAGAGTTATACCAAGTTAAGATACCTCCGGAAAATACGATCGCCGCTAATCCCAAAAAGACAGCTTGTAATCCTACAAAGGTTTCTGCCACACCTGCTAACGCCAAAGGTAGGGACAGAGCAATATTAATCACATTATTTTGCAGACCGAATACTTTACCACGCATTTCGGGCAAGGTTTCTGTTTGGATGGCTGTCTGCATGGGTATACCGATTAAAGAGCCAAAAATACCCAAGGATGTTACTAAAAGTAACACCAATCCTAGTTGTGTCGTGAAGATAGAAAGACCAACTAAGGATGCTGCCATACCTAAACAACCACACAGGCTCAGTTGAGTATAGGAGAAGCGTTGACCAAACTGACCCAAAATTGTCGCGCCAGCTGCAATACCAACGCCACCAGCCGCCAGTAAAAAACCGAATTGGGAAGCTTTGATATTAGGAATAATTTCTGCCATGCGTACTGCTAAAACAGTTAAGGCGGCAAAGACAGAAAATAAAATCATTAATTGTAATAGAGCATTACGGACGCGGTAGTTTTCTTTGAGGTAACGTAAACCATCGCGTAAGTCTGAAAATACGTGGGGAAATTCTGTTTCTGGTGCGTGGGTTTTTTCGTGAGTTACCAACAACAGCAAAATTATACTGGCGATCGCATAACTACCACCAACCAAAAGTTCTTTGCCAAAGCCATTATTACCCCCTAGTTGCGACCAAATACCATCGGCAACTGCCAGTAGTGGTTCTCCCACAGCAAAACCCACTATCACCGAAGCCATCATTGTGGTTGTGTATAGTGAATTAGCCGAAAGTAAATCCTGTTCTTTCACCACCAGGGGAATTGCGGCTTGTTCTGCTGGGGCAAAAAACTGTGTTAGTGTGGACACCAAAAATGTCACACCCAAAATGATGAGAAAACCTACTGGTAAAACTCCTATGGGTTGCCAATCATGAGTTAGCCACAGCAACAAAGGAATAGCTAAAACCAAAATACCACGCCAGGCATTTGTCGCTACTAATACAGCTTTTTTTGACCACCTATCCACAAATACGCCAGCCACAGAACCGAACAACACTGCTGGTATGGTAAAAGCCATCATCAATGCTGACACCCAACCGCTAATACTTTGATTACTTGCCTGGAACTGAGTATTAATCAAGGCGATCATTAATACCAAATACACCTTATCTGCCAGTTGACAAAAGACTTGTCCACCCCACAGCGCTAAGAAATTGGGGTTTTTGAATACAGCTAAAAACCCTTGATGTTCAATATCTCCAGAGTTGGCTTCCCCACCAGAACCAGAGTCATCTGTTGTTGCTTCTGGAGTAGTAACTACTGGTACACTCTGCCCATGACCATTAAACTCTAATATCTTTAACGGCTCTGAGGATGGTTTTTCTAGTTCATTGGGTAAATCGGTTTGGGGATTTTGCGAAATACCATTTTTCTCATTGGTAGGAACATCTTGGGGAGATGATTCCTGGCTATCTTTGTGATTGGGTACAGGATAGGGAACAGCACTTAAATGAGCCGGTGCTGTAGGATCTGATGCCCTATTCTGTCTTTTGGCGTGGCTTGGCGACAATGGCAGAATTTTTCTATCCAAATCAGACGGTTGCATCATGGTTGGCAGCAAAATAAGAGTCAATCAAAGTGGCGGAGCGAATAGGGCGACCTAAATGATACTGAGCATACTGACGCAAAATCTGCTCCACAGATAACCAGCTGGCATCACTGGTAGTGTTAATTTGCATTATCTCTGGTTGTGAGAGCTGTTGGAGCATCCCAAGTTCTACAGAATTTAACCGAGCAGAAATTACTGGTATTTCTTGCCGATGTACGACTGTTTGGTAAGCAGGAGTTACAGGATGAGGAAGTGACTTTTCTCTTGATTCTTTTTGAGCTTCTTTTCGCAAGCCTTCCCAAGCTTCCAAACAAACTATCCCCCCAGCCGCAATGCTAAAACCTACCCGCCAGTTGGGATCTACAAAATTAGGTGTTAGCAAGCGTTGAGTTAGACAACAAATTTGTACTTGTGGGGTAAGTCCAGCCAACGCTAAAAGGTGAAAAACTGCATGAGCTAAATAAGCGAGGACACCAAACGACTCTCCTTTGGGCAATTCTTCCAAGCGATGGAGATGTTCATTTAGTAATTCGTATAGTTCCTCTTGTGGTTGTTCACTTAAAGCCTGACAAAGAACTATTTCTGCTAGATATTGACTAGCAGCTAGCTTACCCAAATCTTTTGCCAGACCTGGATAAGTTTTGATGGTTTGAGCTTGAGTAATTTTATCAAGCGATCGCCCTTTCGCAATCAGTAGTTCATTGACTACAAACATCCCACTCCTACCGCCAAGGCTAGAGTTATATTTTCTTGACCCTGGAGCGATCGCCCGAATCAAACCGAATTCCTGTGTCAAAATTGTCACTATTCTGTCTGATTCTCCCATTGCTTGGGCTTTCAGATTAATGCCAGTTGCTTTATAAGTTTTATTCATTAGTCATTGGTCATTAGTCGTTGGTCATTAGTCGTTAGTCATCTCTTACAAAGTTCTGTTCGGAGGAAACCTCCGCTCAACGCCACTTGCTTTCCGACGCAGAGCGACAGGAACGCAGTGGCTCGACTTTGCGCTTAGTCATTGGTCGTTAGTGAAGACAAAGGGCAAATGACTTAGGACAAAAACAAATGACTATTCAACTTTTTCCGGGTTATCTCGCTGGTGGATTAAATCGATACCACGAGACGTACCTAATCTAGTCGCACCCGCTAATATTAAGTCTAAGGCTTGATTGAGGGTGCGAATCCCACCAGATGCCTTTATACCCACCCTTTCCCGTGTGATTTCTTTTAAAAGCCGCACATCTGCCACTGTAGCACCGCCATTCCAACCTGTATTGGTTTTTAAGAATGTGGCTCCTGCATCCATTGCTATATCGGCCGCGATTTTTTTTTCTGCATCCGTCAGTAAGTTTGTTTCCAAAATTACTTTAACTACTTGTCCAGTCTCTTCGCAAATTTCGGCAATTTCCCGGTGTACTGCTTCCGTATTACCAGATTTCAAGCAGCCCAAATTGATGACTACATCTAGCTCTGTGGCTCCATTCTCCACCGCTTCCAGTGCCTCATACAACTTGACTGAGCGAGTCGTAGCCCCAGTAGGAAAACCAATTACCGTACAAACCTTAGGTTTCTTGCCGTGGAGAAATTCTGCTGCTTGTTTTACATAAGTAGGATACAAACAAACCGACGCAAAATTATATCTGTCTGCTTGTTCACACCATTGGTCAACCTGCTCTGGAGTAGCCGTTGGCGTTAACAGGGCGTGATCGATAAATGGCGCAATATCAATGTTCGGATAGTCTGCTGCCATTGTTGCCTTTTGTTAGTGATTGATGATAAAGCTTTATAAAAAATTAATACCCTTTACATAAATTAAAGCACATCTGTTGCGAGTCTAGCTGGAAAAGTAGGTGTTCTTGAATTTTGTTTACCAAATCATTGAGTGTTAATAAAGCTACGCAAGTATTTTATTTAACTTGACAATGATTGGAGTTTCAGCATCATTCTAATTGTTTTTTGATACCAGTATTTAGGAAATCAAGAATAGACTCAGCCAACGCTTTGGATGCTAAATATGGCACACCATTACCAATAGTTTTAAACATATTAGTCAGTGACATATTTTCTGGTAGAGCAAACTTTGCAGGTAAAGACTGTATAGCCAAAGCTTCTGCTACAGAAATTCGCCGTATTTTGTAAGGGTGTAAATGCACTTCATTATTGCCATAGCAAGCTGTAGGAGAATAACGCCATCTATGTAGACGTTTAAAAGATTTCTTAGAATCATCCCCTTCTGCAACACTGGCAAATTTGCCAATACCTGCCCTTGGTTGAAAATAATTTTCAGAATTAGGATGGTTGATAACATTATTCTTTCTAAACCAGTATTCAACCGTCAGTTCTTGAGGAATATTATTAGGGCAAGGAACTAGAGAATTTTCTCTAAATGGTTCAAATTGAATCCACGGATAAGCAAACACTTTGTCTTTAGGATATAAAACTTTACTTTCCCAAGGAAAAAGAAATTCAAGCAGTTTCTGGTTATGACTATTGATGCCCCAAAAATCCTGAAAAAACTTTTTGCTGAAACCCAATAAAATTATTCTTTCTCTATTTTGGGGTACACCATATTCAATAGCATTTATTACCTGTTCTGTTAATAGATAGCCTGAAGCAATTAACTTCCTTTTTAAGTATTCAAAGAATTGACGATGTTTCTTAGTACGCCACAAACCTTTGACATTTTCAAATAAAAAGAAATCAGGCAAGTTTTGACAAATCAATTCTATATAAGCTGAAGAAAGCTTACCATTATCACCCAAATAACCTCTATTTTTGCCCCCAATAGAAAAATCAGGACAGGGAGGCCCGCCAATAAAACCCACAATATTATTAGATTTACGACAGTCTTGAACCAAATCTAACAGACGTTTTGCTGGGAAACCTTCCACCAACTTAGAAACATCTGCTGTGTCTCCTTGATAATATCCATATTGTGGTGTGGGTAAATTCAATATCTCCCTCGAATACCGATATGCTGCCATAAAAGGAGAAAAAATTTCATTCACATAGACAATATTAAAACCGCTTGTTTCAAAACCTAAATCAAGCAATCCTGAACCAGCAAAAAATGAAAATATTTGCGGTTTAACACTCATTCATGAATTGAATAATTTAATAGCATTAGGCGATTGAGTAGCTTATTACAAGCAATTATCAGAACTTGATATTAGTTAACAGCACAAAGACGCAAGATTTCTCTTAGCGCCTCTGCACTTACTTTGCGATAACCCCTAGCGGGGAATGTGCGAAGTTAACTCACAACTTCAACTGGCTGTACTTCTGGTAACAAACGCTTCACACCTTGCTTGACAAAACCTTGCAGAACAGCAACCTGCTGACTTTGTTGGAAGACATTTTGTAAGGTTTGGCGTAACTTATCTACGTTCAAATTACTTCCAGAATCTGAAGCGATTTCCTGTTGTTCAAAATATGCTGCTAGACTTAAAGCCGCCACTCTGGTGAGATAGGCCGCACTTACACCTTGAACTAAACCACCAGCCACAAAGGTAACGGCGTTACTTTTGAGAACAATACCAATGGCTTTAGTAGAAAGTTCCACTAAACCCAATTTCAGCATCAAACTTCCCATTGTTCCGGCTACAGTTTGCGCCTGTTCCAGGGAAAACTTCTGCTGATAGATATTACCCAAATCCATGACCATTTGAGCATTAATCGCCGCAGTTGCCAAAATATCTAATGCTGGGACTGGGTTAGCGAAGGCCGCAGCCGCAGCTATCCATTGATATTGTTCAATAACTGGGGTAGCGCGATCGCATCTTACCCCATTCAAGTAGTTTTTCGCCTCAGATTTTAGTAAGAAGGCTTGTCTTGCAGTGGTTGTCCACACCCATTGTTGACTTTGTTGTGCCAAAAGTCCGCTTAATTCCAGGGTTAACTGTTGAATATCAGGCGCTGGTTGTTCCATCCACTCTTGCACAACACCATCAGCTTCATGTTTCCGCACTTTGATGGGTAGAGGAGAAGCGGAAACAGCAACTACATGGTCTTGGACTCGCTGTTGTAGTGACAACAAAACACTAGCACGTTCATCTGGTAAATACTGGTCTTGTTTGTTAAAAACCAGGATTTTTGGTTGATTCAGCGCCTTTATTTGCTGTAATGCTTGGAATTCTGAATCTGTCAAATCACCGTTAGTCAAAAACAGGACAGCATCCGATTTTGCCGCTTCTGCCAGAATATTAGTATCTGCATGACTACCTAATTCCTTTAGCAGTGGCGCTGTTTCTTGGAAACGGATTGCTTGCTGCTTTTCTGGTGTGTAATTAGACTCCAGCACTTGAATTAACGTGCTTTTACCAACCCCTTGTCCACCAGTTACAGCTAGCCGAATTTCTTGTCTATCTAACTCTACCGACAATTGGGTAAGTTGATTCCGTAAGGTGCCTAAAGCTTGATGGTTCTCGGCTTCTTGCGCTAATTGATTGATTACGGCTTCAGTTTTAGCGATCGCACTTTCTGCCGTAGCTCTGTCAAAGAGCATACCATTTAGCTGCTCTGAACTATCTTTTGGCAGTTTGTGCTTGAACAACCACAAGCCACCACCCACAGCCAAGACACTTAATAAACTCAGTTCACCCAACTGCACTATCGAATGATGCCAACTTTGTAGCATCCACAAGGAAAAGGATAATCCTAATCCTCCTACTAAAATTGGTCGTTGCAACTTCACAACCATGATTCTCCGCGCTTTTTGGAAGATCCCAACTCAAGAATAGATCAAAATAAAACAAAACCCCACAATCTTCAAAGATTGTGAGGTTCTGCTGCTTATAAGTTGGTGGCGGGAAGTGGATTTGAACCACTGACCTTCGGGTTATGAGCCCGACGAGCTACCAGGCTGCTCTATCCCGCGTCGTTTTTCTTGACTTTTCAAGTATAACCCAAACTCAAAAGTTTGGCAACTATAAAAGCGATAATTCTCCAACGACCTCTAAACGCGTGTATTTGCCTGGGTTCATAAATTTTTCTGCCAAGCTTTCAGCAATGCTGGGAGTAATCCAACCCATTTGCTGGAGGAGGTGAATAGCAACGGCATATTTTGCCCGTTTAGCGCCGTCCATGACCTTAATTGTCAATCCCATCCCTTCACCAAGTCTGCCAATGCACTGTACGCCTTCTGCACCAGATTTACTTACTAGTTCCCCAGGAGTTAAACGCATCAGTTCCGTATCAAACTCTCTATCTCCTGCTACCATTGACGGGTGATGAGTCATGGCTCGGACAATGCGTTCCATATCTAGGTTGTTGCTGGCAGCTAGAAGCGCATATAAAGAAGAAATTTGACCTAATTGCAGTAAGTAAGTGGGTACGCCACAATCATCATGGGCGCTGATAAATTCTGCGGCTGGCATTCGCAATAACTCTGCAACTTTAGCCAGAACTAACTGCTGTACTGGGTGTTTGCGATCCATGTAATTGTTTAAGGGCCAATGGCGTTGTTGACAAATAGCCAACATTCCTGCGTGCTTACCAGAGCAATTATATTCAAGAGGGCTGCGTTTTCCTGGAGGAATCGGACACTGGAGTACAGAAGGGTCAAGGTCAGCACGCCACAGGATGTTGAAAGCCTGCCTTACTTGCTCAATTGTACCCTTGTGGGAACTGGTAATAATTGCTAGGTCGCGATCGCTCAAATCGTAGCGTTCCAGTGTCCCTGTAGTAGTGACTGCAAGTGCCTGAAATGGTTTGAGTGCTGAACGGACGAATGTAGCTGTTTCCGAGTTACCGGCAACACTAAGCACTCGTCCCCGTTCATCGCAAACAACAGCTTGGACTATATGCTTCGATTCGATAATACCTTCACGCAGCAACCGGACTTCCAGTGCTGGGGCTTGAGTGCGCTTTCCCATTGTCATGGGTTAATATTTATCTCTTTTTTTGTAAGTTGCCAGTTGTGAGTCGTCAGTTGATTACTGACTACTGACTCATGACTATTTAAAACAAATGCCAAACTATAGTACCAATAAGAAAGAGTCCCGCCAAGCCAGTGAAAGTAAATTGTAACCGTTGGAGAATGGGTTTGATTTCATAGGTGACAATCAAGCGATCGCGAGTCAGGACTTCTTGGGGCTTCATCCAAGTTTGACCATCGTACCAGCCTGATTCTTCGTAGAAAACAGTCATGCTGTAGAGGCGATCGCGCACATACAACCAGCCCAAGTATAGCCGTACCAAACTTAGGACTACTCCGACGCTGGCACCAGCAGCCCCACACAACAGAAAATGGATCAGTTGTTTATTTGGGGGAAAGCTAGCTGCTGCTACTGGCCCAGCCACCAGCCAGGATAAACTCCAAATCCAAATTAATTTTGTGGCATACTCCCGCCAATTTAAGGCGCAATCACGAAACAGCCAGGAGGTTTTTAACTCTTCGTACTCATTCAGTGGTTGTTGGTCTACGGGAACCGGACAATTTGCCAGCGACGACTTCATCATGTTGGGTTACCCTCATCCTCATCAGATTGTGGTAGGGGAATGCGTTCTGCATGAACCCAGAATGCTTCTAAATTATAAAACTCCCGTTCCTTTGGCATCATGATATGCACGATAATGTCACCGTAGTCTTGCAATACCCAACTGCCTTCAACTTTGCCTTCTGTCCGCAATGGCCGTCGTTGCCACTTAGTTTCTACTTCATGTTGGATTGCATCGGCGATCGCTCTCACTTGCACCTTAGAATAGCCAGTCAACATCACAAAGTAATCTGCTAAGTAAGAGACATCTGCTACTCTCAGCACTAGAATATCGCCAGCTTTGCGGTCTGATGCTGCTTCGGCAATGGTTAGAGCTAATTCTCCACTCGACTCAGTTTCAGCCTGTGGACTCCTAATAGCGTTCTTGGCTACCGACACGGATTGCAATGGTAAATTTCCTTGGAAATAATCAGACATTAAACCTCAGGTGCTTTATCCCTTTTGTTACGGTTTTTGAGAATTACTTACAAACAACAATTGAGCAGTAAATCTATCTATTGGTTTTTTTGAATACTAACAAAAAAACAGGTATCTATGAGAAAGGCTGAGAAATTGGCTGACGTCTTACCGTGTCAGCAAAGTACTGTTGCAGCTTATTTTTCTGTAGTGATAACTCTGGCTTCTGCTGCATTTGATACAAAATTACCTAATTTTACGTAATAGCTGTGTAACTTTGTTCTTGTATCTTGACTTGTGTACATGATCTACATGAAAGTTTAGAGATGTCATCGTCTCTTGACTCTAAGCCGTTCGCCTAATATGAGTATAGAGCATAAGCAATTTCATCTCTTCTTCCTCAAGCCTTATTTGTCCGATATATTGAATATCTTTCTCATTAAAGACGGCAAGATTTAAGTTCTATAGTAGGGGGGAAAATTCAGACACAAAAATAGGGCTAAGGAGATACAAATATCCTCAACCCCCAGAACTTACAACTAACTTTTATAACTGGAGCGTCTGCCACTTGGGATTCAGACTTCCTGCTTGGAAACTACTTTAGACGGGAGCGTTCGACCTTCTGTTGTTACTGAGTAAAATAAACTTTCGTATTGATTTAATGCCTGCTCAAAAGCATATTGTTCCACAGCGTACTTCCGGCTGTTGTAGCCCAAAGTTTTCGCTTTTTCGGGATGTTTGTATAAGTCTAAAATTGCCGTTGCTAAAGCCTGAGGATCTTCTGGGGGAACCACAATACCACCGCCACTTTGTTTAATTGCCTTGGCTGCGGTACCTTTATCAGGTACAGAAGCTATCAATGCCCTACCACTAGCCAATAAGACTTGAATCTTTGATGGCATATTAAAAGAAATCACATTTTTTTTCTGCACTACCAAACCAACATCCGCCGCCGCCAACATTTCTGGTAAATGTTCTCGTGGTTGAAAAGGTAGTAACAAGACGTTATCAGCACCGCAGTTTGTACAATACTTTTGCAGTCTTTCTAAACCTTTGGCCTCACCTGCAATTACAAAAGCAATTTCGGCGACATCACGCAACTTCGCCGCAGCTTGAATGACAGTTTCTAGACCTTGAGTGAGAGCGATATTGCCAGAGTAAAGGATAACAAATTTGTTGTGTAGATTATGAATATTCCGAAAATTATTATTGTCTTTTGGTAAGGGACGAATAAAATTTACATCAACCCAGTTGGGTATTTGTTCTATTTTGTCAGGCGATATACCTTTGGAGATGAGATTTTCTACAAAACCATCAGCAATAACGCTAATTTTAGTAGCATGACGATAGGCAAATTTTTCTAATAGGGAAAATACCTTAATTAGCCATTTGTTTTTCAGTAAACCAACATGAATGGCTGCTTCTGGTAATATATCTTGTAAATTCAACACCACAGGACAAGCACGCAACCATCCTAGTAAAGATGCTGGTATGCACACGGGTAGTGATGGTGAAGTTGACAAAATTACATCAGGCCGCCACCCGAAAAGGGCAGGTAAAAAACTCGTAACTACGAAACTAGCATCTAGTAATACTCGGTCTAATAATTTCGGTTGGGGACGAATCCACACGTAACTACGTTGGATTTTGACACCATTTTTATATTCTGTAAGATACCATTTACCCCGGTAAGCCTCGTAAATTCTCCGCTCAGGGTAGTTAGGCATAGCAGTGACCACACGCACTTCATGTCCTCGCTTGGCCAGTCCCTCTGCTAATTCCGTCATTAGGGGAGCTATACCAATTGGTTCTGGATAGTAGTTATATGAGTAAATTAAAATCCGCATAACAAATTAGTCAGAAGTCCCCTGGCTGGTTTGGATAACTAAAGCAAGGTCTAGATTGCTTATTGTTTGCAAGCATCTAATACTTAATTTTCCCCTTTATAGTATTTCTATGTCACTGGTTTTTCTTTGAAGATTCGGTAAAAATTGTTATTGCTCTCGTCAGTAAGATGTAATTGATTTTGTGCTTTTTCTTAAGTAAGCACTATGTATAATTTATTTATTCACTATAGACATAAACCTTATGGTTATCAATTAAATATTACTGTAACAACTACAACATATATGCAAATAATACCCGAAATTAGGGTAAATCACAGCTACCATTCTGTTTTGTGGACGTGATTGAACAGTATTTACACCCGAAGAAACTAGATAGAGATTTTAGCTAAATCTCCATATTGGCTGAGGTTTAAAATTTTTTGCTTATTTAAACTGGTTGTGCATCGTTGAAACTAAGCGACTAATTTTAAAGATTTAGTAAATTTGCCATTCCTGAGATACCGTTTTAAATATCGGTACAGCGTTTTAAAAATATTGCATCTCCTATTGGGAAGATTGAAATTATACCAATTCAAAATTCAAAGTAGCCTACGGCAAGGCTACACCAACAAAATTCAAAATTCAAAATTAATAATCAAGACAGGACAAGCTTTTGGGGCTGTATATCCGTCGCATTCTTTTTGCAAATTGGTATTATCTTTAACCTTGGGGAGAATTAGGAAGAGTAAATATCATGTTCATTTATGTGCGAATTACGGCAGTTTATCACGCACAGACACCAGGGTAAGATTTCAATAAATGCAATTTTTGCATCAGGGTAATTCTTTGTACTAGAGAATCTGTGATAAAAATTTGCGAGTGCGTTCTTCCTGGGGCTTGGTGAAGAAATTGTCAGGGCTAGCGGATTCGACTAGGTGACCGCTATCCATTAACACTACTCGGTCGGCGACTTCACGGGCAAACCCGACTTCATGGGTCACCACTACCATTGTCATACCATCGCGGGCTAGAGAGCGCATCACGTCTAGCACTTCTCTCACCATTTCTGGATCTAAGGCAGAGGTAGGTTCATCGAATAGCATAATTTTTGGTTGCATAGCTAAGGCACGGGCGATCGCTACTCGTTGTTGTTGACCCCCAGATAGCTGTCCTGGGTATTTATTTGCCTGTTCTAGAATTCCCACTCTTTCTAAGAGTTGCATGGCTAACTCTTCGGCTTGGGCTTTTTTCGCTCGCCGTACCCAAATTGGTGCCAAGGTGATGTTTTGCAAGACTGTTAAATGGGGAAATAAATTAAATTGCTGAAATACCATCCCTACTTCTCGTCGAATTGCGTCAATATTTCGCAAGTCGTGGCTGAGAGTAATGCCATCAATGGTAATTCTGCCTTTTTGGTATGCTTCTAAAGCATTAAATGTCCGAATAAATGTGGATTTTCCTGAGCCAGAAGGCCCCATTAAAACTACAACTTCTCCGCGATTTACTGTTAAACTGACACCTTGAAGAACATGGAATTTGCCATACCATTTGTGAACATCTTCAGCAATAATTATTGATGTTGTTTCTGCCATATAAATTAACCTTAGTTTACTTAATTATTTAGTTGTCTTTCTAATCGTCGGGAAGCAAGGGACATTGAGTAACAAAATAGCCAATAAATCAAGCCAATAAATAAATATACTTCTGCATAACGACCAATAAACTGAGGTTGCGCCAAAATCGAACGGGCTATACCTGTAAGTTCTACTAAGCCTACAAGCGATAATAAAGAAGTGTCTTTAAATAAACCAATAAATTGTCCGACGACGGCGGGAATTACTGCGCGTAAGGCTTGGGGCAAGACAATTAACAATACTACGAAAAATGTATTTAACCCTAGTGCTTTTGCGGCTTCAACTTGTCCACGGGAGACAGCTTGCAGACCACCGCGCACATTCTCGGCCATGTAAGCTGCACTAAATAGTACCAAGCCAGCGATCGCTCTCAACACTCGATCTAAACGGACATCGGCTGCAAAAAACAAAGGCAACATCACTTGTGCGAGAAATAAAATTCCAATTAGTGGAACTCCCCGAATAATTTCAATGTAAAGAATAGAAAACCAACGTACTACAGGCAAATTGCTAGTACGTCCCAAGGCCAGTAAAACGCCGATGGGAAAAGAAAGAACTATACTAATGGCTGCCATCAATAAGGTGAGTAGTAAACCGTTCCATAAGTTGCTGGATACAGGACGCAAACCAAAGCCACCACCAATCAACCACAGAATGATAGGAAACGACAACAACCAGATCAAGGAAAGCCACGGGGCGACTAAATTTGTCAACTTTGATCCAAGTATAAAACCAGGTATCAATAAAATCGCCGTCAACAGCAACCACAGGCGCGATGACAAATCTAGAGGGAAAAGAACTAATAGCAAGCCGACAATAAAAGCAAATAAGCCTACTTTCCGCCATGTCAACTTTTGCTGATTAAAGAAAACACCCGCAGTCACAGCACCTAAAGTAGAAGCGATCGCTAAAACAATCCAAACTCGCCAGTATTCAGTTTGGGGAAATCTGCCAACTAAAAATAAGCGTAAATTTACTTGAACAACTGCCCATTGTGCTTTGGTAGTTGCCCAAATGACAATCCCTTGGACTAGCCACAACAATAACGCCGAGCAGATAACAGTTAATAGGCTGTTATACCAAGTACTAAATAGATTTTTGCGTAACCAAGTTAGTTTAATCATTAGTCATTAGTCAAAGGTAATTCTCTCCCAGTCCTTATTACCTTTCTTTAATCTGTACGGTGCGATTAAAGGCATTCATGATGAGGGAGATAGTCAAACTGAGAGAGAGATAGGTGAGCATTAGGAGTAACATGACTTCTACTGCTTTTCCTGTTTGATTAAAGGTGGTGGAGGCGACAAAATAAATGTCGGGGTAGCCGATGGCGATCGCTAAACTGGAATTTTTGGTGAGATTGAGATACTGGCTTGTGAGTGGGGGAATGATGACTCGCAAGGCTTGGGGGAAAATGACTAGGCGCATGATTAAGCTGGGGTTTAATCCTAGCGATCGCCCTGCTTCCCATTGTCCCTTCGATACTGACTGAATCCCTCCTCGGACAATTTCCGCAATAAAAGCTCCAGTGTAAAAAATTAGCCCCAGCAGTAAAGCAGAAAACTCTGGTGAGAATGTAAACCAAGGTAGTTCTAGTCCATTTTGGCTCAGGCTAATAAATCCCCCAAGAGAAATTTTATTATCTGCTTTGGGAAGCCCTAAAAAAACTGCAAAGTACCAAAACAACAACTGTAAAAGTAATGGGGTATTGCGGAATATCTCTACATAAACTAAGGAAATGTTCCGCACTAACCAGTTATCAGATAATCTGGCAATTCCCGCAATGCTCCCAACAATTGTTGTCAGAATGACGCCAACAAATGCTATTCGTAATGAATTAATTAGTCCTACCCATAAAGCCAGACTATAAGTATCAGTTGGTTTATAAGCAATCAGCGTTTCGCCGATATCAAAAGAGGCTTGCTGCTTGAGAAAATCAAAGCCAAATTGAATGCCCAATCGTTGCAAATTGCGGTTGAGATTACCTAACAGGATAGTCACTACAAATGCAGCTAAAAATAAAGCAATCAATTGCCCAGCAATATACCAGAAGCGATTATCACGCCAAAAAGGAGGTTTTTCGTTGGTCATTGAAACTTTGCGGTGCAATTCTTGTATATATATAGTCCATAGTCATTTTTTTTGCACTCGTCTAGCGGAACGGTGGAGAGTATAATAATCCGCCTTTTGACCACAGTTGGTTTTGACCTCGTGCTAAATTAAGCTTTGTTTTGGGGCCGAGGTTGCGATCGTAAAGTTCGCCGTAGTTCCCTACGTGTTTGATGATTCTGGCGGCGAAGTCGTTAGTTAAACCAAGTCCTTGACCTAAATCACCTTCGGTTCCTAAAAAGCGTTTAACATCTGGGTCGTTACTAGTCGTAAATTGACCTAAATTTTGAGAATTAATCCCTAATTCTTCACCTTTAATTAGGGCATAAACTACCCAATTCACAGTATCACTCCATTTAGCATCACCTTTAGCAACTGCTGGTGCAAGTGGTTCTGAAGAAATAACTTCATCTAAAACCACATTATCCTCCGGTTTGGGTAGGGTTGTGCGTCTGGATACTAAGGCTGAACGGTCGGCGGTGATTGCATCACAACGTCCTTCAGCATAGGTGGCGAAGGTAACGTTAACGTCTTCAAACACAACTGGCTTATAGGTGATGTTGCGCTTCCGCATTTGGTCTGCTAAGTTCTGCTCAGTTGTAGTACCTGTTTGCACACATATGGCTTTGTCTTTCAGGTCTGCTAGAGATTTGATGGCGCTATTTTTGCGAACCATGATTGCTTGACCGTCGTAAAAGACTACAGGTGCAAATTCTAGACCAACTGAGGTAGCGCGGCTGAGTGTCCAAGTAGTGTTACGGCTGAGAATATCTACTTCGCCAGTTTGCAGCGCTGTAAATCGTTCTTTAGCGCTGAGGTTACGAAATTCTACTGCATCTGGGTTGTCAAACAAAGCTGCGGCGATCGCTCGACAAACATCTACATCAATACCGCTATACTCACCATTAGTTCCCACAAAACTGAATCCTGGGACTTCGCCACTGACACCGCAAATTAACTGACCACGATTTTTAATCGTATTCCAGCGATTTGCGACTAATGTACCTCCTGAATTAGTAGATGCGTCGGTCGTTGGCGCTGAATCTCCTCCACAAGCAGTAGTCGTAAAAATTAACGATGCTCCCAGGATAATAACTAATTTATTCATAAACATCTAAGTTAATGACCCTCCAAAAGTGTTGCTGAATACAATAAAGTTATGGCAACAAATTGATGTTTGTAATATAAGGCTTTTTGGGTACTGATAACCATTCTATTTAATTCATGAAATTGCTCATAAAAGCTAGTAATGGGTAGTACGACAAAAATAGTATGCAGGCTTATAATTGGTCAGACATATATTAAATTTTATTTTTAGATATTTGGATTCAATGCCTGATGAATATCAAATAAAATATCGCATCTTTCATTAATTGAGAAACCAGATAGGCTACTCATTTGAGAATTTGAGTACCTGAGAATTCGCCAAATTTCTGTAATATGAGAAATCTGGATATATCCACCAACAGATTTATCTAGTTGTAGTAAGACTTTCTGTATCCTGACGAAAAAGAGAGCAGCCATTATGTCAATTAATCCAGATGCCCCTAAAAGGTTACACTAGTCCTGGTGACAAATGCTCCACCATTTTTTCGAGAGGGTTTTATGGGAGCTAACCTCAAACAAATTGCTAATTACTTAGACAAATTAGGTTGGGACTACCGTCTTGAGGAAGAAGAAGACCGCATTATTACAGGTGTGGACGCTGACAACCTAGAAGACTTTCTCATAGTTGTCCAACTAGACGAAGAAGGAAAATTTTTTCGAGTATTTGCGCCGCAAGTTCTGGCTGGAGTACAAGACCATCCTTACAAGGGAGCTATCTTACAGACGATGCTAGCAATTTCTTGGGAAACGAAAATGCTGCAATGGGAATATGACCCGTCAGACGGTGAAATTAGAGCAATCATTGAGTTTCCCTTAGAAGACTCGATCCTCACCGAGAGGCAATTTCATCGGTGCCTGAGTGGATTAATTCAGATTGTGGACAATATAGCTATACCCCGATTGATAGAAGTGATGAAAACAGGTCATGATCCTGGGAATATAGAACTTGGTGAAAGAATATTATTGAGTATTCAGGAAGAAGCTCCTGGATTATTAGAAATACTAGAAAAAGCAATGGAAGCGCGAAAGAAGCGGGGTAGATTTCCTACAGAGTGAGACGCATCATCACTTAAATAGCTATCATTAACTGCATACACCACGATAAATGGAAAGGAGCGCTGAGGATAGAGGCCAGATGTTCAAACTTTTTACCCAGGACTCAGCACTCAATACTCTTCCAAGTCAGCTATACTCCAAAGTGATACCCTCACAATATACTGAAATTTTCTAGGGCTGGATTTTATGACATCCTATGCAACCTCCTCTGCTAAAGCGGAAATGAGTGAACTTCGGCGGTTGAAAGGCCTACTACCGCCAGAATTGCAGAGCTGGGTCACGGTTGAAGGTACAACTGAGGTCAATCCACCCCTGATCCGTAGCGAAGAAATTGGTAAAGACCAGGTAGAAATTCAAATTGACTTGGTTAAATGGGATGCTCTGGCAATGGATCAGCGTAATCTGCTATTTTGGCATGAAGTAGCCCGTATTCAAAATGACACAATTCCCAAAGATGGTTGGGAAATGGCAGCATTAGCCATTGGTTTGGGCGGTGCTGTGGGTGAGTTATGGGTACAGGATGGATTATTGTTGGTGTTGGCTTTGGCGCTGTGCGGTGTTTCTGGCTGGCGGCTGTATCAAAAGAATAATGGGGAAAAACAAATTAGAGAAGTGCTGGATGCGGATGAAAAAGCGATCGCCCTGGCAACTCGCTTCGGTTATAGTCTTCCCAATGCCTACAAAAGTCTTGGTAGCGCTTTAAAAACTCTCATTGATACTACTCCCAGTAAACGCCAACGCTCCCGCTATGAAGCCAGACTGTCGGCACTCAAACGCAGCGCTAACAAAGCAAAAGCTAAATCTAAAGCCACTGATGAAGACTAAGAAAAATACATGAAGTGGATAATAACCGCATAAATCTCTCTATTTTTGTGCCTCTGTGGTTGAAAATTTATTTAACCCCAGAGGCACAAAGGTAAAAGGCTACAAGATAAACTAATCTAGCCGCTCACCTCTTGCAGAGTGTATTGTACACAACGAAAAAACACTATATAGCCTTGGCCTTACAAAGTTTTTAATTTCATCAGAGAAATTTACAGAAATTTGTTGGTTTACTCTTCATAACTGATTTAACATTTTATGAGTCTGCGGCACGACGCGAACGTATTTTAAAAACCGTTTCATCGAAGTTTGCCACGTCAAAACATCTGCTGGAGCAGGAGCAAGCGCGGGTGTTTGGCTGAATTGATCAGACTCGGCTAGAGGCGTGACAGGCTGCAAAAATACAGGGATTTCAGGACTGACATCTGCTACAAGTAAAGCCGCACGTTCCAATTCAGCTAAGTCTGTGCGATGAGAGATAATTATTTTGACAAAAGTCTCTGATTGTGAATGACAAAGTTGAAGGAATTGGGAATGTGCTTGCCAATGAGATTCACCACTGACACTAGGGAGTTTCAAATCCATACCCACAGAGTCTAGATAGGGTAAAATCGTAGCCAATTGTTCTGGGCGATGTCCGCCAGTCTCTAGGTATATAGGTAAACCAGTGAGCGATCGCACTTTGGGCAAAAATTCCTGTAAAAAAGGAGCATGAAGAAGCGGTTCTCCACCGGTCAAGCTAATGCTATCGTGTAGACAAGGTAAATTTTGCCTTTCAACCCATTCGATGAGAGTGGTTAGAGGGACAGGATTTGGGTGACTTTCAAAATCTCGCAGTCCTGGCGATCGTTCTATCCTACAACTAGCAGGCGCATTCCATGTGTGGGCGCTATCGCAAAAGTGACAGCGCAAGTCACAAAAAGCAAAGCGAATAAAAATTTGACGTGTCCCGACATTCAGTCCTTCCCCTTGAATAGCAGAAAAGACCTCAACCAGGCGTGCAGTAGGTTCGGCTGTAGTTTTAGCAGTCATGGGTGTAATATGCGATCGCACTACGTCGATGCAACAACAAGTATGTTTTTTAGCTTCTTGTTCTATTGTGAATCTTTGTAGGCAATCTCTAGTCTGATCCTGAGTAACTAACTATGAGTCATTACTCCTACTGATTAACATAAGGTTAGGTAATTTTCTAGAACAAAATAATGTGTGGCAGATTAAATGTACATGGCAACCAAAGTGCAGAGCTTCATGACTAGCCAACCCACAGAGGTAAATTTTCTAGTTACCACCCTAAATGAAACCCTAATAGTGCAGGTTCCTGTCCGATTAAGCGTGCTGGAAGCAGTGGGCTTTAAGCAAACCTGCCAAGAATTAACCAAAGGAAACTCTCATCCCAAGGAAATCATTATTGATTTTCAACAAACTACCTTTATGGATAGCAGTGGCTTGGGGGCCTTAGTTAGTAACTTTAAAACCACTAAAGAAAAAGGAATTGTCATGATCCTGCGGAATGTCACTCCTCAGGTCATGGCAGTATTAAACCTCACCGGACTAGATAAAGTTTTTTCTATTGAACCCAGTAGCAATATATCCCCAACAGAAGCTGAGAATGCTTTAGATAATCAGAAAGCTTCTACTCGTAAAATAGAGCAACTACCTACCACTCATCCCTCTGTTGCATCCTGGACTAAACGATTTTTGGATATTATTGGCGCTTTAGTGGGTTTGGTAATCACGGGAATTTTGTGTATTCCCATTGTGATTGCAATTCAAATCGATGACCCAGGCCCCATTTTCTTTGGACAAATCCGTTGTGGTTGGATGGGTAAACGCTTCAAAATTTGGAAATTTCGCTCCATGTGTGTGGATGCGGAAGCGAAAAAATCTCAAGTTGAGAACCAGGTACAGGGGGCTTTTTTCAAGAATGAAAACGATCCTAGAATTACACGAGTAGGCAGATTTTTACGGCGTACTAGTCTGGATGAATTTCCTCAATTTTGGAATGTTTTGAAAGGAGATATGAGTTTAGTAGGGACTAGACCACCTACACCCGATGAAGTAGAACGCTATGAAGTACCAGAATGGCAACGTTTGGATGTTAAACCCGGTATGACTGGGGAATGGCAAGTAAATGGTAGGTCTAAAGTTCGTAGTTTTGAAGATGTAATTCGTCTAGATTTGCTATATCAAAAAAACTGGAGCTTGATGTATGATTTGAAGCTAATTTTCAAAACTGTAGCTATTCTATTTAATAGAAATAGTGGCGCTTATTAGCAGATTTATATGATTGGGTGACCAACAAAACCCATTGCTGCCATTAACTAAATACAATCATTTTGTAAAATCACCAAGAATCTCTGATGAGAATATCAGGGATTCTTATTTTTTATTAAAAATAATTTTGCAGTATTTAAGTAGGTTTTTATTTTATTGAAATTAATGCCAAGATGGCTTATGGCGAAACATGGAAGGCGATATTATTAATTAGTATTTGCAGGAATATCACAACTCGAACAATATTCATAAACTTTACGGAAATGCTGAATTACAAATTTATCTGCGTCCATTTGCAGTTATTTTTTTCTGCCTCTAATTCATTGGTATGATAATCACTACAGATTTTATTGGAAAATAATAGTATCAGGGCAATTATGATAACAATCGTTAAAAAAGTTCGCAACGAAATAATTAGAAAAATATATCGAATACCATTGTTTAGTAATACGGCTGATATTGCATATCAAACAGCGATCACTCAACATACTAATCATCTACCATATCTTGCAGACAGTGATTTATCTTTGGTTAAAAATCTTCAAGAAGAAGGGATTGTGATAACTTCATTAACAGAATTATCAATTCCCTCTACGATGGAAATGCTCCAAGCGGCAAAACTTTTGAAGACAAAAATACCGATAAATATTGCTGGAAATCAAAATGAATTTACTGTTCATGCTTCCTCTGAGCAAATTAGAGAGCATTCTAGTATTTTCTTCTGGGGACTTCAGGAGAGATTACTTAATATCGTAGAAAACTATCTTGGTTTGTCAGTAGCTTATCATGGTGCTTATTTTCGGCGAGATATTAACAATCAAGTGCGAAAAAAATCTCGATTATGGCATCTGGATAAAGAAGACAGGAAGATGCTCAAAATTATTATTTATCTTAACGATGTAAATGAAGATGGTGGGCCTTTTGAATATATCCCCAAGTCTTTGACTTCGCATATTTCTAAGTCTTTGAAATATGATGATACTTATATAAAGGATGAGACTATGGATCAGGTTGTATCTTCATCTTATTGGCAGCCCTGCACAGGAAAATCTGGGGCAGTGATTTTTGTTGATACTGCTAATATTTTTCATAGAGGAAAACTACCTCTATCTTCAGACCGATTGTCAATATTTTTCGATTACACTACTAGACAACCAAAACACCCATTTTATTGCAAGTCTTCTCTGAGCAACAAAGATTTATTGGCTGTTAGTGCAGAACTATCTGAAAATCAAAAACAATGTATATTTTGGCAGCACAATTATAATTAAATTTACTATTACTTTGAGTTTTTCACCATAATCACTTATACAAATAGGTTTACCAATATCTCAGTTACAGTACAGCCGTTAATGAATAATTGGGACGGTACGATAGCGATCGCCTAACTATAACATGGAGTTTCGACAAGCCTCACTTGTAACACATCTTTTAATTATTTAAGATGGCGGTAAAATTTATCACTAGTGATGTAAAAGAGTTAAATTATGGCTACCCTATTCATTCCGTGGATTCCGCCGATAGTTCCGCCATCTGTCCAGTATAATATTTTACTTTTTTAATAACTAACTGTAGCAACTGCTGTTGTAGTTTTGTGATTTGTCATGGTAGCATATGCTTCGTTGTTTTATTGGCTAACTTTTCTATACACAAATAGTAAGCACGCAAACTTTATGCAAGTCTAATATTAAGCCATATTAAATATTGATGGCATTTGGTAATGATTTAGTCAGACCAAACTGTATTGACAACTTTTGAACTTATGAAGAGGGAAAGAGGATAGGTTTTCACTACTCTTTACTCTGAAATCTCTAGTTTCATCAAAGTTTTGCAGAGACTTTTAAACAAGGAATATCTGATGACACCAACTCATAGAGAAAGCTATAAAATAGAGAAACTCAAGCTAACTTTTTTTGAATTCCCCCCGGCGCTTAAGTCTTTAAACTTTAGTAGTTTTGTCATTGGAGAGAGCTTATCTTTTTTTGGCTCTTGGATGACACAAATTGCCTTAGTATGGTTGGTTTATCAATTAACAAATTCAGCTATGTTAGTTGGAGTAGCTGGATTTACTAATCAAGCTGTAGGCTTATTTGTAACACCATTAGCCGGAGTTTTACTAGACCGATGGAATCTACGATATGTTTTGCTAACAACGCAAACAGTGTCTATCATCCTATCTTCAACATTAACCTTTCTTACCCTGAACAATCACATCAACGTTACGTGGATAATTCTGATTGGGATGCTTCAGGGAACTGTGAAAGCGTTTGACTTACCAGCACGTCAAGTTATTATTCCCAGACTGGTGGAAACCAAAGCAGATGTTTATAGTGCAATGGCTTCCCATTCATTCATGATTAATACTGCTAAGTTCGTCAGTCCAATGATTGGCGGTATATTAATTGCTCGGTCTGGTGCAGCTTCATGCTTTTTAGTTGATGCTATTAGTTACTTGCCATTTATATCAGCAATATTAACCATTGAAGTCAAGTCACTTCCTAATAGTTCATCTCATAAAAAAACACCTATCTGGGAACATCTCAAAGAAGGATTTGTTTTTGCCTATGAATTTGTGCCAATAAAATATCTTTTGATATTACAAATATTAGTTTGCTTTATGGCAATGACTTATGTAAACTTAACACCTATATTTGCAAAAGAAATTTTAAATGGTAATGCGGAAACTCTAGGATTTTTGATGACTGCTTCAGCTTTGGGTTCGATAGTATCCGGGCTGTATTTAATTTCGCGGAAGAAAGCTTTGGGCTTGGTGGAGATTATAGCGCGTTCCGCTATACTTTTAGGCTTAAGTTTAATAATGTTTTCTCGTTCAACAGTATGGGAATTCTCTCTGATTTTTATTTTTCTGATAGGGATGAACAATACTCTAACTCTAGCAGCACTCAGCAATTTTATGCAGTTAATTATTACTGATGAGAATAAAAGAGGTAGGGTAACTAGCATATTTACAACTGGTTTCTTGGGAATACTACCCATTGGAAATTTATTTTTTGGTGCATTAGCCAGTCAAGTTGGCGTGGCAAATGCTTTATTGTTTGGCGGTATTTGCTGCTTGATTGGGGGGTGTATATTTGCTAGACAAATATCCACTATTAAGAGAATAGTAAAACCCATATACGAAAGTGTGGCTTGAATTAGCCAATCTAGTGGATGATGAATAATATAAAAAAAGCTCACAAGTCATAAACATCTTGTGAGCGAATAAATTATTCAGTTACTTCTGGATAGTAAATAAAAAGGTGATTGGGTAACTGAATTGCAGTTAGTAGGTAAATTTTCTACCGATAATCTTGATTTTGAATACTCCGCAAACGAGCAGCGTCACGCATACCATATTCTGAGCGAGTAAAGCGATTTAGTTGCGCTTCAAAGAAGTCGCGGTTAGCTTGTAAATGTTTAGGATTGGGGTCATCTAAAGGATATAAAAGTGCTGTTCGCAATGCTTGAATTACGGCAGAGGTAACGTTGTACATTGAACGTTGGAAAGTAATTCCCAACTGAATCAACATATCTTCTTCCCCACGACAATATTTTTTGTAGTAATCAACAAGATATTGTGGTAAGAAGTGCAACATATCTTGCATGAGTAATGTGGGAGGAATACCCGCAGTTCCTACAGGAAACACATCAGCGTAAAGAATACCGTAGTGGAAGTCTTTTTGGTCAGCAGGTACTTGACCGGCTTGAGCGTTATAGGATTTAGTCCCACGGAAAGGGGCTGTGCGATAGAAAACGGCTTCTACATAGGGTAATGCGGCTTCGTATAGCCAGGTAAAACCTTTAGATTTAGGAATGATTTCGTAGCATTCACCACGGATATATACATGATGGTAAATTGGACGACCTGCGATCGCAAATATGCCGTTAACCAAAAAGTTCATTGCATCTGGAACACCCTTAAAGCCACCTTCATCATAGATATCCGACATTTCAAAGAACACTGGGGCCATGACTTCCCAGAATAAGCCCAAGTTAGAGTAGTAAGACATTTGGCGGCACTGTTCCAAGAACATATCCGGAAACAGCTTATAAAGCCCCAACATGACTGGGTTGCCTTGAAAATAAGCTTTAATTGCTCTATCAGCGTTAGCCTTATATTCTTCTGAGTCTAGGTAAGCGTCAAATTGGTTAACTGGCGCATACATCTTACGGTGCCAAAGCATAGCCTGCATACAAGCCTCGGCAAACTCCATGTTAATGCGATCGTGCAACAAATGATGCAATAATTTTGGCATCTTAAAGGTTTCACCCTTTTCCATAAATGCCAAAAGTTCTGGATGGGCTGTAGCTACACCTCGCCAAATTCTTAAATCAGCATCATCACCGGCGTAATGATTATGTAGGTCTAAATATTCTTGGGAAATGAAGTATTTAAAAAAGGGAAATGGGTTTAGAAATACTTGTTCAGCAATATAAAGTAGGTCGCGCCAGTAAAAATCCATCGGCACAGCATAAGCCTTATATATGCCGATGATTTGCATCAGGTTCTCTGGTGTATCTGGCAACATAGAACCGCCTGCTTCTAGGCGATAAATTATATCCGCAAATTCATGCTGAGAAGGAGGGATTTTTGTTGTGGGTTTTTCTGGAGTTTGTACCATCGTGATTTCCTAATCTTCAAGAAGGTTACTTAGTCAGATGTGGGTTTTGAGTAATTCTCTGGTTGACTACTTCAAAGCAACTTGCGAGATTACTGTTTTTTCCACAGGAGGAATCGCTGCGACCATTGCTGTAGTTGTGGGTTCACTCCACCGCACTAACCAAGTTGGTTGTACTCCTAGAAAGATGATTAAGGCTGCCAGAATTAAGGCTGGTGTTTTCTCTGACCAAAGAACTTTGGCGTAGTAGGCTTGGTTGTTATCGAGTCTGCCAAAACAGGTGCGGTTGAGGAGGATAACAAAATAAACTGCTGTTAGACCGCTAGATGCGACACACAATAAAGTAGAGAAAGGGAAGGCGGCAAAGCTGCCTTGGAAGACGATAAATTCGGCGATGAACCCTGTTAAACCGGGAATACCTGCGCTAGCCATGCCACTTAAAACTAGTAATGCACTAATCAGGGGTAAACCGCGAATTGGACTCATTAAACCGTTGAGTTTGTCTAACTCCCTTGTGCCAACTTTCTCTTCTATGACTCCCACCAAATGGAAAAGTATAGCCAAAATCAAACCGTGGCTGAACATTTGGGATACAGCACCCACGAGGGCTAGAGAAGTGCTGGCAGCACTGGCTAATAATACATAACCCATGTGACCGATGGAACTGTATGCTACCATGCGCTTGATGTCTTTTTGGGCGATCGCAATTACTGCCCCATAAATTGCACTCACAGCCCCCCAAATTGCTAAGGTTGGCGCGACAGTACTCCAAGTTTGCGGAAACATTCCTAGTCCAAATCGCAAGAGTCCATAAGTTCCTAACTTTGCCAACACGCCACCCAAAAGAATGGCGATTGGTGCGGAAGCTTCTACGTAAGCATCAGGCAACCAAGTATGAAAGGGAACCAAAGGAATTTTGATACCAAAGCCTAAGATGATTCCTACGAGTAGAATCAGTTGCAGTCCGGCAGAGAGATTTTGGGTAGATACAGCATCAAAGGCGAAACTGGAAGAACCCGTGAGCCAAACCATACCCAAGAATGTAGCTAGAATGAAAGCCCCAGAAACGGCGGTGTAAATTAGAAACTTAATCCCAGCGTAAGCACGTTTTTCTCCTCCCCAAATCGAAATTAATAAATAAAAGGGGATTAATTCTAGTTCGTAGAAGAGGAAAAACAGTAGTAAGTTTTCAGCTAAGAAAGCACCTGCAACTCCACCACTGACTAGCAGAATCATTGAGTAAAAAAGGCGGGGGCGTTCTGTTTGTTTGCTACTGCTGTAAATAGCAATCCAGGTGAGGAGGCTATTTAATACCAACATCAAAATTGATAACCCATCAACACCTAATTGATAACTCAAACCCAATGTCTCGTTCCAAGGGAGATATTCTTGAAACTGCATTCCTGGATAGCTGATATCAAATTTCAACAGAATAAACAGATTCCAGAGTAATACGATTCCTGCAACAGTTAAAGCTACTAAGCGAACACGGCTAGATTGATTGGGATTACTAGGCCAAAATCCGATAACTATAGCACTTAAAATTGGTATCCAAATTAGTACACTAAGCATAATACTTTTGTAAGTAGAATATCTTATTTGCCTGGGTGTGTCAGTTGTCAATTTTTTGCCACTGACAACTGACAACTAACTACTGACTAAATTACTTAAAACATCAAATCCAAAAACTGGAATCCCCAGAAAGGCCAAGTCACCCAAGCGCCCAAAACACCTACTCCTAAGAGAACAGTCAAGGCATAAAATTGGGTTTGTCCAGAAGTACTATATTTTAGACCTTCACCACCTAACAGTGAGAACAGACCAACAAAATTGACGATACCATCGACTACAAATCGGTCAATCATATCGGCAAATTTAGAAACTTGGGCGACACTGAAAATAATGGTTATGCGATACAGATTGGGGGTATAAAAATCGTATGCTAGTAGGTCTTGCAAACCTTTCCAAGGTAAGCGAATTGGTTTAGGAACAATGTTGCTTAAATAAATGACACTGCTAATACTGCAACCAAAAATGCTTGACCAAATTAACAGTAATGCGACATCTTTGTTGATATTTGCCCAATCAGGTAAAAGTGATAAGCTTTGCAAAATTAAAGGCAGATGTAAAACAAAGCCAAATAAAATCATCATTGGCAGTACCATCGGCCAATGAACTTCTGGCGATCGCTCAGTCATTTGTTTCGGTTTACCACCAAAAATCAAGCCAAATTCTCTCACTAAACTGAAGGCGGTTAAACCATTGACAGCTATGACAATTCCCACTAGCCAAGGATGAGTTCCCCATAAGCCATCGGCTAGTTTTAATAATGCCCAAAAGCTACCCAAGGGAGGAAATCCAATTAAGCCCAATGTGCCGACAATGAAGGCTAACCCAGAAATGGGGCGACGTGACCACAGTCCACCTAGTTGAGTCACATCTTGGGTAACACTGTTCCAAATAATGCCGCCGGTACTCATGACCAATAATGCCGCCGATACTGCATGGGTGAGTACTAATAACAGTGCAGCTTCATCTTGGCGTGCGCCTACGGCAATAAACACCAAACCCATGTAAGCGCTGACAGAATAGGACAAGCAGCGTTTAACATCAATTTGGGCGATCGCAATTAAAGAACCACCAATGGCTGTGACTGCACCAATCCCCACAATAAATGAGGAAACTAGAGGTGATAGAGTTAACACTGGTTGGAGTTTAATCAGTACCCATGCTCCACTGGCAACTACTACCGAGTTCCGTAAAATAGTACTCGGCATCGGGCCTTCCATCGCTTCATCTAACCACAGATGCAAAGGGAATTGGGCGCACTTACCCATTGGCCCGGCAACTAAAGCTAAACCTACTAGTGTAATAATTGTGGGGTCAACGTTGGCTGTTTCCGCCCATTGAGCTAGTTCTGGGTAATTCCAAGTTCCCGCTAGGGGCCATAATCCCAATACACCCATGAGTAGGAACAAGTCTCCCACCCGCTTGGTCAAGAACGCATCTCTTGCGCCACTGACTACTAATGGTTGGCTAAACCATAAACCAACTAGTAAGTAGGTTCCTAATGTGAGGATTTCTAGAATTACATAACTGAAGAATAGATTGTTGCATAAGGCTAAGGCACATAATCCCGCCTCAAATAATCCCAATAATGAATAGAAGCGTCCCCAACCCCAATCCATTTCCATGTAGCCGATAGCAAAAATTTGGGCAAGGAAATTCAACCCTGTAATTACTACCACTGCGCCTACACTTATAGAAGAAATTTCTATGGCAATGGTAAGGTCTAAACCAGCAGTAGATAGCCAAGGTAGAAATACTTCTGTGGGCGGATGATTCCAGGTGGCTTGTAAGGCGATCGCACTATGAACCAACGCCAAAAATGTCATTATTAAATTTACATAACCAGCCGGTCTTGGCCCCGTCTTGCGAATGATCCCCGGCGACCAAGGTATGGCTAATAGACCGCCAATTAGAGCATACAAAGGGACTAGCCAAACAGTCTCAAGGAGAAACTGAGCCATGAACTTACCTCTAGATTTGTCACAAAAAATTAAAGTATTTCGGAGTTAACTTGTATAAATCCGAATCAATACAGGTATCGTAAATAAGGCAAATTTATCTTTGCTTAATATTCTTCTTAGCTTACCGTTATCTCTATCAAAAAGGAATTACCCATCAAAATAAATCAACGATGTCTACTCTAATTAATTCTTATATGTCGAGGAAATCAATAATTATCATAGATAAAAATCTATGTATTTTATGAGACATTTGATAGGATTACAAGGATGCTATTCAAAGTTGTGACCATCCTGGAGTACCTGCGTGATGGTAACTTGAAGCAGACTAAGCACTTGGCTGAGGGGTTAAGACGCAAGGCGGATATAGAATAATTCGTAATACCCTATAGAAAGTAAACTACATATATTTAATAATGACGACTTACACTTTACAAGCGAGCCGGGAATGGTGGTCACAAAGATGGCTCGATTTATTAGATTCTTATCGCTTTAAAAAACGTTTAGAACGAGCGCGGATATATTCTCGTCAAGGTAATGTTTTGAGTATCGAGTTTAAAGGTGCAAAAGTATTAGCTAGAGTTCAGGGTAGTGAAGAGGAGCCTTATAAAGTATCCCTATCACTTGATCCATTTAGTGATGAGCAGTGGGGTTATGTAATTGAAACTATGTCCCAAAAAGCTGTTTTCGCTGCCAAGCTATTAGCAGGAGAAATGCCCCAAAATATTGAGGAAGTATTTACAACTAACGGGCTTTCATTATTTCCTTTCACTTTGTCTGATGTCCATAGTAAATGCTCCTGCCCTGATAAAGCCAACCCTTGTAAACACGTTGGTGCAGTATACTATCAATTAGGCGACAGATTTAGTGAAGATCCATTTGTATTGTTTCAATTACGTGGACGTAATAAGGAAAAAATTATCAGCGATTTACGACAACTACGTAATGCAAAAATTGAAACTAAAATAACAGCAGCATCTGAGCCTCAACAGCAAGTTACTCGAACTCAATCTAATATGAAATTGGATTCTTGCTGGCGATATCATGAACCACTTGAATCATCATTAGTTGTGATTGCTCCCTCAACTTCTGAAACAGTGTTAGATGTATTAGGAGCAGTTCCTCTAGTAAAAGATGAAGAAAGTTCAACAAATTTAAACTCTAGTGATGTAGTCATGAAATATTTAGCAACCCTGTACAAAGAAGTTGGACAGAAGGCTATGTTAGCGGCGATGAATGTGGGCAGTTAATAATAATTCGTAATTCAGAGGTTATTTATAAAGTAAAAATCAGATTTTTGTAGTGTTAGGCGCAGATTTCGATATGATTAGCCACAAAAAATAATCTCCACGCCTAACGCACTGTGTTATGTGGCGGTGCGTGATAGCAAAGCCATCACACAAAGGCAATCAAGCGGGAAGAATATCTACACCGCTTTTTGCCTTTATTGTCCAAACTCCAGTCTGGCTTGTTCTACTAACTCTGGTGTGACTATATCCTGTTCTGCTTGACGTGCTAACTGCTCAATTCTTGCTTGGGCTTGAGAGCGTGCAAAAAAGGGAATATTTTTCAACTTTGTCTTGGCTTCTGATGTCCAGCGCAAATTATCTGTAAAATTATGTTCGCTCATATCACTTACACCCCTTTCTTAATCAAAAAATTTGCTTGCCATTGCTATGTCAAACTAGCAATAAAAGTTAACTAAGATGACATTGAATTATCTGATCAATCAACGCTTATAAATCAGTTTCATATAAATCTGATTGTTTTACAATCAAGTACTCATCTATAATCAAAAGCTTCTTCTGGCGAACCTTTCCAACCACTGGCGCGTTTATCAATCTCCAGCAACACTTCTAACTGATCTGCTGTCAGACGGAAAACTACTGCCAATTCATTCCAGGAATGACGGAATTCTAGAACAGGCGTGTATCTACTTTAGCGGTGCCAATACCAACACTCACTAACAAATTCTTAAGCATAGATGTTGAACTCATAATTAAGTTAAAAAAATGTTCAGTAAAACCAAGTTTTACTTGTACTTGGTGTAATACTTATCAGGTTGTGCTGTGAGTTTTATGCTTTGTCTACCTTTGTAAAATCAAGTTTACTGGGGCAAAATAGAAAACATGACGATTGAATCCAATTCCTCAAATTCACCAACCCCAGAATCTACACCTGAACACGACTTGCAACCAGATGACTTTGATGGTGGTGCAGGTGAAAATCACTTAACCTCAGAAGCATTAGCAGCACAACAAGCTCTAGCTGCTATTTCTTCCTTACAATCACCGCAAAACACAGCCATATTGAAACAAGCCCGTTCTGGTTTTCAGCCACGTCCTCAACCTCCAGTTATAGTCAAACCCAGGGCGTTGTTGATTACTGTAGTGGGAATGGCCATTACTATTATTGGCATTGCACTCAATAGCTGGATTATTGGTGTCGTGGGTACGCTGCTGACATTGCTGCTATCTTTGGCGATGCTTTTGCCTTGGGTGTTGTATGTAATTGATGAGTGGTTTACATCCCAAGACAAAAATTTGTTTGTGGCTTTTGTGGGGCTAATAGTAGCGTTCGTTGGCTGCTTGCGGTTTAGTGGTGTGGGCGATCGCCTGCTACAGTGGGGACGAAAAGTCAACTGGGAAGCTTCTGGTACTCTGGCGGAATGGTTTGGTGCTTTGGGGCAAATTGCGATCGCCATTATTGCTGTTTACGTGGCGTGGCGACAATACGTCATTTCTAAGGACTTGACCATTCAACAAAACTTGTTAACTGTCCAGCAAAATATCATCACCCAACAACAAACCATCGATTCTTATTTCCAAGGGGTTTCCGATTTGGTTCTAGATGAAGAGGGATTACTCGAAGATTGGCCGCAAGAAAGAGCGATCGCCGAAGGTCGCACGGCTGCTATTTTTAGTAGTGTCGATGGTAGTGGTAAAGCCAAAATCCTCCGTTTTCTTTCCCGTTCTAAGTTACTCACCCCCCTAAAACGCGATCGCCGTTTGGGTAGAGCAATTCTCAACGGTGTTGGTGGTTACGCCGAAGACCGTCTAGAAGGGGTGCGCGTCATCGATTTAGGTGTGATGTTGGCGGGGTCTGACTTGTCTCAAACAGATTTACGTTGGACAGACCTCAGTGAAGCTAATCTTGTCCACGCCAATCTAAGCGGTTGTGATTTGGTCAAAGCTAACCTTTCCCGAACCATCCTCTATGATGCTGACCTCAGTAATGCTGACTTCAATGGAGTTCGTCTATTTTATGGCTCAGTGGAAAAAGCATCACCCCGCAGCCGCACCGAACCACCAGATTACAGAACAGGCGAGCATACTGGCGCTGTGGTCGAAAATGCCGACTTCAGCAATGTACAACGGATGTCAGAGGCTAACCGTTATTATTGCTGTGCTTGGGGTGGGGAAAAAACTAGAGCTACTATTCCTGGTGGTTGTGAGGGTATTCCTAACCTACTAGGCCGTTAATTTACAGTTATTTACTCGTTTTCAGGTAGAGTAAGAATCTCTACGCCATCTTCTGTAACTACGATGGTGTGTTCAAACTGAGCTGATAGCTTGCGATCGCGTGTTACGGCTGTCCACCCATCACCGAGCATTTCAACTTCGTAAGTCCCTTCATTAATCATTGGCTCAATGGTAAATACCATCCCTGGACGCAGGCGCTTGCCTTTCCCTCGTGTGCCGTAATGGGGTACATCTGGTGCAGTGTGGAAAATATTACTAATACCATGTCCCACAAAGTCGCGCACTACAGAAAAGCCCTGAGCCTCAGCATACTCTTGAATCGCTGCACCGATATCACCTATCTTTGCCCCTGGTTTGACTTCTGCAATCCCTAAATTGAGGCACTCTTGCGTTACCTCCACCAGCTTCTTGGTTTTGGGAGCAGCATTGCCCACAATAAAGGTTTTGGATGTGTCCCCGTGGTAGCCATCAACAATTGGTGTCACATCGATGTTAATAATGTCACCATCTTTAAGAATCTGCTTGGCGTTGGGAATCCCGTGACAGATCACTTCATTGACGCTGGTACAAATTGACTTGGGGAAACCCTTGTAACCCAGAGGAGCGCTTTTAGCTCCATGTGCTTGTGTCCAACGTTCAGCTTCGTCATTCAGTTCCAGAGTACTTACCCCTGGTTTCACCAATGGCTCAAGATGTTGCAGAAGTTTAGCCGCCAAGCGTCCCGCTTGCCGCATTTTTTCTATTTCCCGTTGGGATAAGATAACGATGAACTCGGTTTTCATGAAATTTAATTGAGCTTATCTGTCAAAAATATAGTTATTCCCATCTGTGCGGCTCTTTGAGCAGCATCAGCAACTCTTAGGGTATACAAGCTTTCTTCCGGGGTGACATACAAAGGAGTGCCATCCAAAAGATGGTCTAACACCATACTTGTGTCTTTGGCAAATAATCCCCGACGAGAACCCACTTCTATGGCTGTGCTTTCCCCTGATTGAATGAAAAATCCTGTGTCCCCGTCAAAAATTAAAGCACCATTATCACCATGAACTTCAAACTTGCGTTCTGGTTGCCACAAACTTTCACCTTTACCGTAAATCACTTGGGCTAATAATCCACTAGTAAAGCACAGTTGAGTCATACAAAAACAGGTTTGGTAGTATTCTGGTTCTATTTCCCAATACCGTTGATGGCAGTTAACTGTAAAGACTTTACCAAATAAATCGGTGAGACGATGCAGACGGGAAAGTGCGCCAATTAGGGGAAAGCCGAACATTTCATGGTTATAAGTCCACTTACGTGGTGCAGGGTTTTGAGGATTGACGGTGCTGTAGCGCACGTAAAAAAGATGACCTACTTTATCTAAATTTTGCTTTAAAGCTTGATGTAAGCCACCTAAAAGTTCAATGTGTTCGACGTGGAGTAATTTTTGCTGTGCTTTGGCTAAGGCAATCAGTTCTTCTGCTTCAGTTAAATCTACAGATAAAGGATATTCTACAATTACGTGTTTGCCGGCAGTTAGAGCAGCACGGGCGATCGCACCATGATCACGATTGATGGTACAAATAACCACTAAATCTATATCTTCTCGTTCTACTAACTGTTGCCAGCCAGTTATCGCTTCAGCCTGGTAATCTTGAGCCAAAGCCTGGGTTCGCTCCAGTGTACTACCCGCTATGGCGACTAGGTGCGATCGCTTATCCTCCAAAAAGGCTTCTGCCCGCAGTTTTGCTGCATACCCTGTGCCAACTATGCCAATACGTATTGTTGCTTCTGCCAAAGCTACCTCCGACTCCTATATAATCCTCACCAGTCCTGCTACCAAGCACAGTAATAAATTTTTATTTTTCAAAAAAAGCTAGGTTAACGCAGTACCAGCCTAACTGAAGGTTATCCCTGTTCCAGAACTTTTTTATCATATTCTTGATTCAAGCCATAAATTTTTCTAATAACTGTGGGTTTAACGTCTTTAAAGTATAAAAAAAACTTATTGTTATCTGCTAACTAAATTTCATTACTAATCGTGGTGGATTTCAAGTTATATACTTTGATTTTTCCCGTAGTATCAGAATTGAACTAAATTTAATTCTGTGGCTAATCCCCTGAGAATAGCCGCTAAGTTCTGCTTTAGCATAACTTATACTGCCGATTACAAAAGAGAGGATTACGGAAATGGCAACTTTTAAAGTTACATTGATCAACGAAGCAGAAGGAACCAGCAACACAATTGACGTTCCTGATGATGAGTATATTTTAGACGCTGCCGAAGAACAGGGTTATGACCTACCCTTTTCCTGTCGTGCAGGTGCTTGCTCCACCTGCGCCGGTAAACTAGTATCCGGTACTGTTGACCAGTCTGACCAATCATTCTTGGATGACGATCAAATCGAAGCTGGATATGTATTGACCTGTGTTGCTTATCCAACCTCTGATGTAACCATCCAAACCCACAAAGAAGAAGACCTCTACTAAGAGTCAAGTTAGCTTTAAAAATAGAGGCTAGAGGCTAGCAGCTACAGACTAGTCCCTAGCCTTTCTATTTTTTTTCATTAGGGAACAGTCTATTGGGACTGGGTGTAAGGGTGTAAGGGTATAGGGGTGTAATAGTTTCAAACATTTATACTCTTTTCAACCCTTGATATTTCGTTTTCATCCGTAAGTCCCACAAAAAATAAATTATCCAAAATTGATGGTTTGGTAGGGTGCGTCAATAGAAATCATTTCTGAGTGTATTTAGGCTCTATCGCACTGACGGACACTACATTTTGGATATTTTTTGATCTGAAAGTCCCTTAAAATTTGATTTCTTCATTCAGGCTTTGAAGTTGTGTACCAGGATAATAAAATTGGAGAATTTTGCTGTTAGACCAACCTAGTTTAGCTAAAGTTTGAGCGCCAGTTTGACTTAAGCCCACTCCATGTCCTAAACCACCACCAATAAAAGCGTATCCCCACAACTCTTCTTTGCCTTTGTTGAGAGGTACTATGTAAAAAAGCGTGCTTCTTGGCGCAGCAAAGGCACTACGCACTTCATCTTTGTGTAGGGTAAAAATGCCGATATCCGTCTTTACTGCTAGTTCCAGTATCCTTCCGCTTTCACTGCGATTGGTTATGGCCATTGCCTCGATGGTCTGGAATTTAGCATAAGGGCTATTTTTTGCCCGGAGAAACTTCTGTAAGTCTTTGACTATTTCATTGACAGGTGTTTCTTTATACCATCGAAACACATCCCAGCTACTTTCGTTAAATCCTTGTTGCAAGGTAATAAACCTCTGAAAATTCCTTTCATCTTTTAAATTTTGTTTGGAGAAATCCCAAATACTACTAGGTGCATCTACTACTGGCCGTAAGTAAGGCCGATCCTCTCCGTTCCAAACATCACTGAAAGAGGCAGTAATTCCGCCAGTGGTAGAAGAATAAAGAGCATCTATTAGCTCATTGTTATAGGTTAGTACCATACCTCTGGTGGCGGCGATCGCTTTGTCTGTTGTCTTATCTGTACCACCCAGCCCATAATAAACTTGGCAGTGAGTATTAGCACATAGTTGATAGTTGTCTATAGCGAATCTACGCAAATTTCTTAGAGCATAAGTCCGAGCTAAAATTGCTTGTGCTTCAACAGCAGCAGTTGGTGCATTAGTGCCAATTTCGTGGGGTACAACACCACGCAAATAAGTCTCTAATGATACTTCATTTACTAGCGTGTAAGTACCATAAGCATTCGGCTGAAAATTAATTTGCCCAGAATAAAGTCGAGAAGTGTTCAATTTTTCGCCTTTTTTCAACCGAATTAAGTTTTTAACTGTGCTAACCTCTACATAATTTGGGGTGTAGCGTGTACCATTCACAGTCCAACTTATTTTCGGTACTTTCGGCAAAACTTTTGTGTCAATGTAAGCCAAATCATTACTTGCGGCTTTTACGTTCTTGAATAACAAGCGGCGTAGTAAGGGGGTATTGTAAACATCCCGTTTTGCCCAAACTTGCCAACGATCCGGCTGGGCTATTTCTACCTCTATTCCTTGCTTACGCCAATTTTCAGCACTGTATTCCGCCGTTTCGTAGGTGCGATATGTACCTAAAACCACAACCTCTGCAATTGTTGGTTTGGGCAAAGCTTGCATCACTGTTTCTAACTGGACAGGTTTTTCCGTCAGGAGAACTCGCTCTTTGTTACCTTCGGCAAACTTGAGTTTTAAGCGATCGCCTGTTGTCGGTTCCAATTGCAGTTTAGCTGTAGACTCCTCCCCAAATCGCTGTACAATCCCAATTTTCAGTTCTAAATCCTTAAGTTTATCTTCAGTCGCCGATGCGCCTGTCAATCCCAATAAACAGAATGTCATCAGTACTGTGTAAGAAAAACGCCAGAACGGATGTTTCACTGATATCAGATTTTTCCCCTCTGTGCTTTGGCGCTCGGCTGGTGGCAATTGCTTTATAAACTGGTGGTTTTGTCGCATGAACGCTCCAATAATACCCTTACCGGTTTTGCTCTAGAAAGAGTTGCAAAACGAAGTCATAATGACTATGATTTATATAGAGATACGAAAAGGAACTAGTTGGGTTTACTCCTCATGGTTAGGGTACAAGAAATTCCATTAAATCAAATTCGGCGGCCATTGCCCCGTGGCAACGATCCCTATAAAGTACAAGCCCTAATGGAATCGATTGCGGCAATTGGACAACAAGAACCCATCGACGTTTTAGAAGTAGATGGACAATATTATGGCTTTTCTGGTTGCCATAGATATGAAGCCTGCCAACGTTTAGGTAAAGAAACCATTTTAGCTAGAGTTCGCAAAGCTCCACGTAGTGTTTTGAAGATGCACTTAGCGTAGAAAATAGTAAGAGGCAGGGGGCAAGAGCGAGAAACAGAGAAATATTTCCCCTTTTTCCCAGTCCTTAGTCCCCAATCCCCAATCCCCAATTAATAATAATTACTCAATTTGGAGACACACATGGCATCTCAAGGAACAATTAACAATGTAAATATCGGCATTGACGAAGCCAACCGGGCTAAAATCGCCGAAGGGTTATCTCGTCTGTTAGCTGACACCTATACGCTTTATTTGAAAACACATAATTTTCATTGGAACGTTACAGGGCCGATGTTCCAAACACTGCACCTGATGTTTGAGACACAGTATACAGAGTTAGCCCTAGCAGTAGACTTAGTTGCGGAAAGAATCAGGGCGCTTGGTTATCCAGCACCAGGAACTTACAGCGAGTACGCCAAACTGAGTTCAATTCCCGAAACTTCAGGAGTTCCCAAAGCTAAGGAAATGATTCGTTTACTAGTGGAAGGACAAGAAGCTGTTGTGAGAACAGCACGTTCTATTTTTCCTGTGGTAGATGAAGTCAACGACGAACCTACCGCCGATTTACTCACTCAACGGATGCAGGTACATGAAAAAACTGCTTGGATGTTGAGAAGTTTACTGGAAGAATAAGAGGCAGGGGGGCAGGGTGCAGGGGAGCCACTGCGGTCTTGGGGTCCCCCCAAGTGGAGCAAGTGGCGTAGCATGGGGAGAGAAAATTTACCCAGTACCCAATACCTAGTCCCCAATCTCCAGTACCTAGTAAGCAATGTCTGATTTCACGCAAAAGTTGCAAAATTTAATGCAACAGGCAAATATTTCTAATTTCAAAGCCTTGAGTCTTCAGGCTGGCGTTTCCGAATATCAAGTATTACGCCTGCGCCAAGGCAAGCTAGAACAAATGCGTTTGGATATATTGCTGAAGCTATCAAAAGCGTTGCAAATACCCTTGAGTGAATTATTATCGGCTTTTCTAGAATTAGATATTGAACACTCATCAGCCCCCAACCCCCAAGAAATTGCAGATTTAAAAAAAGAGTACGAGCGATCGCAGCTACAACTAGAACAGCAGCGAGAAATATTACAGCAACAGTTCCAGCAGTCGAGTTTACAACTGCTGGAACCTTTGTTATTACAATGGCCGACAGCTGCCCAGAAGGCGCGAGAGAATCCCGAATTAGCGGCTGTGAAAATCGTGCCTTTAGTAGAAAAACCTTTAGAAAAATTATTACAGGCTTGGGGGATAGAGGCGATCGCACCTGTAGGAGCGGAAATACCCTATGATCCTCAATTGCACCAATTAAAAGCGGGAACAGCACAACCAGGCGAAACAGTGAAAGTAACGCACATTGGCTATCTTCAAGGTGAAAAACTGCTGTATCGAGCCACAGTTAGTTTAGTTGAAAGATCATAGCGCTCTCGCCCTCAACCTACAATAGAAATACCTCTCCCGCTTGTCATACCATCATCATGAACAGCAAACCAATAACGGTGCAGTCTTTGTACACTGTCACTGATGAAGAACTAATGTTGATGAGTTCACAAAACCCAATATCCAGCCACAGCAATCTTGAGTGGTGAAGATGTTGTACCTGGGTTTACATTGGCTTTAGCAAAATTGTTGTAAGGGAATTATTGCTGATGACGTTATCAACTCAAGTATCTTTTCACCCGTCTTTGGATGAGTTTCTCAAATTACCAGAAACCAAACCAGCTAGTGAATATATCGATGGACGCATCTATCAAAAACCAATGCCCCAAGGAAAACATAGTATTCTTCAAACTCGTTTATCAAGCAATATTAATCAGGTAGGTGAACCTCAGCAAAAAGCTTTAGCATTAACCGAGTTACGCTGTACATTTGAGGGACGTTCCTTAGTTCCCGATGTTGCTGTGTTTGAGTGGTCACGTATCCCAACTGATGGAAATGGAGAGATTGCCAATAGGTTTGAAAGTTATCCAGATTGGATTATTGAGATTTTATCACCTGATCAATCGCCTAACCGAGTAATTAATAAGATTATTTTCTGTATTAACCAGGGAACAAAACTAGGTTGGTTTATTGACCCTAATGATAAATCTGTAATGGTATTTCAACCAAATAGACTACCAGAAGTGAAGTATGATACTGACATTTTGCCTGTCCTTGATGTATTAGGAAATTGTCAGGTAAACGCAGCAGATATTTTTAGTTGGTTGAAAGTTAAATAATGAAATCGACTATACAGTTATATCTGACTTATTAGCTGTATTAGTGACGCTACTATTTACAAAAAATTTTAAACTATCCTTTGTAATGCCCATTTATATGAGCCTTGACTATCTTTTCCTATACCAGATATTGTCTTACCATCTGATGATAAACTACCTTGATTTTCTGCCAATCTCCAATATCCTGATATTATCCTAATCTCTTTTATCTCCACTATATTAGTTTCATGGTTAACATTTCCTTCTATAGCAACCTTAGCTGTTCCATTCCAAAAATGTTTATGTATTAACGTACCATCAAAATAATCTTCTTTTTGGTGAGTAATTGATAGAGTTGCTTGTCCACTACCAAACTTACCTAGCCAAGTACCGAGCATTTCAGGAAAGTTTGCTGGATTATTTTCCAATAAAATTAACGCTAACCATTCTTGTATAGACTGAGGACGATTCTCAGGCTTAACTTCCATTCCTCTGAGAATAGCTTGATTTACTTGATCACTAATATGAGAACTGATATTTTTTGGTTCTACCAATGATGTACCAATAGCTCTGAGTGGAGCCATTGTAGGAACTTCACCTGTTACTAAAGAATATAATGTTGCTGCCAAGGCATAAACATCTGTATAAGCACCCCGTTTTGCTCTTTCCTCGTATTGCTCTATTGGTGCAAAGCCAGAAGACAAATATTCAGTGTGTTTCTGTGTCAAATTTGGACTAAATTGACGAGCTATACCAAAATCAATTAACACCGCTTCTGATTTACCAGAACGCAGCATGATATTCTGTGGCTTGATATCCCGATGCAGCAATCCATTGTTATGAACTACTGTTAGCGCTTCACCAATCTGATGAATGTAACGCAATGCTTCCGCTTCAGGTAAAACACCTTGATTTTCAACCCGACTGGCTAAATTTTCCCCGTCGATGTATTGCATCACAATGCACCACAAGGAATCCTCATTAATAACCTCATGGATTTGGACGATGTGGGGGTGACTACATTTAGCTAACTTGATAGCTTCATTCAAAAAATCTTGCTGAAACTTGGCAAAATCGGAATGGCGTTGCACTTGATCATTCAGAGTTTTGATAACAACCGAGCGTCCATAATTATCTCTAGCGCGATAAGTTATACCAAATCCGCCTTCGCCTAATTCTTGTTCAATAGTATACTTACCACCTTGCAATTGCTGCCCTGAAACCCAAGCCATTGTTTACAAGCCAATAAAATTAGTGTCAATTTTGGCACTGTTATTACATAAATGTCCTGAGAAGGATTGACTATTTATTTTGTGTAAACTCAAAATCCACTGAGTTTAATAAACTGCCTTATTTCTCCATCGCTGTCACATTTACAAAGACCTCTAGAATTGTGACAATTACGCTAGAATTATTAAAGCTTCTTTACAGAATTCGCAGATCATCCCCAATTCTGTTAAAACAGCCTAGACCAAGATGTAAATTGTAAAATTTCCCCTAGACTTCACTAAAAATCCTCTATGACGCTCCCAATTCGTAACGTCGCCATTATCGCCCACGTTGACCACGGCAAAACAACCCTGGTTGATGCTCTCCTCAAACAATCCGGCATTTTCCGCGAAGGCGAAGACGTTCCGGATTGCGTCATGGACTCTAACGCCTTGGAGCGAGAGCGGGGGATTACCATTTTGTCGAAAAATACAGCCGTTCGCTACAAAGAAACACTAATCAATATTGTTGATACTCCCGGACACGCCGATTTTGGTGGTGAAGTGGAACGGGTACTCGGCATGGTTGACGGATGTCTACTGATTGTTGATGCCAATGAAGGCCCCATGCCTCAGACAAGGTTTGTGTTGAAAAAAGCTTTGGAAAAAGGCTTGCGCCCCATCGTTGTTATCAACAAAATTGACCGCGCTAAGGCTGACCCCCACGTTGCAGTGGATAAGGTGCTGGATCTGTTCTTAGAATTAGGTGCAGACGAAGACCAGTGTGATTTTACCTATCTCTTTGCTTCTGGTATGGGCGGTTATGCCAAAGAAAGCATGGAAGCAGAGGCGGTAGATATGCAGCCCTTGTTTAATGCGATTCTGCAACACGTTCCACCACCAGTAGGCGACATCAACAAGCCCCTACAATTGCAAGTCACAACCCTAGATTATTCTGAATACTTGGGACGGATTGTCATTGGCAGAATTCACAACGGTACTATCCGCGCTGGTCAGCAAGCGGCTCTAGTCACAGAAAATGGCTCTATTGTCAAGGGCAAAATCACCAAGTTGATGGGATTTGAAGGGCTGAAGCGGGTAGAGATGGAAGAAGCAACCGCAGGCTATATTGTTGCGGTGGCTGGTTTCGCTGATGCTTACATTGGTGAAACAATTACTGATCCAACCGAACCCCAAGCTTTACCACTAATTAAGGTGGATGAGCCTACCTTACAAATGACCTTCTGGGTAAACGATTCACCCTTTGCTGGTCAAGAAGGTAAGTTGGTGACATCCAGACAAGTACGCGATCGCCTATTCCGCGAACTAGAAACCAACGTTGCTTTACGCGTTGAAGAAACCGACTCCCCCGACAAATTCCTAGTTTCCGGTCGTGGAGAACTGCACCTGGGTATCTTAATCGAAACCATGCGCCGAGAAGGTTTTGAGTTCCAAGTATCTCAGCCACAAGTAATTTACCGCGAAATCAACGGTCAACCTTGCGAACCTTATGAATTGTTGGTGTTAGACGTTCCTGCTGATGCTGTTGGTAGCTGTATCGAACGTTTGGGACAACGCAAAGGCGAAATGCAGGATATGCAGCCTGGAAGTGGCGATCGCACCCAGCTAGAGTTTGTCATTCCCGCCCGTGGTTTGATTGGTTTCCGTGGTGAATTCATGCGGATGACCCGTGGTGAAGGTATCATGAATCACAGCTTCTTAGATTACCGTCAACTCAGTGGTGATATTGAAGCCCGTAACAAAGGCGTTCTCATCTCCTTTGAAGAAGGCGTTTCTACCTTCTACGCCATGAAGAACGCAGAAGATAGAGGCTCATTCTTCATTACTCCTGGTACTAAAGTTTACCGAGGTATGATTGTCGGCGAACACAACCGTCCTCAAGACTTGGAATTGAATGTCTGCAAAACCAAGCAGTTAACCAACCACCGTGCGGCTGGTGGTGATGAATTGGTTCAGTTGCAAGCACCAATCGACATGAGTTTAGAGCGTGCGTTGGAGTACATCGGCCCCGATGAGTTGGTGGAAGTTACACCCCAATCTATTCGTCTACGGAAGATGTCGAAGAAATTGGCAAAACGGTAAATAAAGCGATCGTTTAATTGATTTGGAAAGCCCGCTAATGCGGGCTTTTTTAGTTGACGAGTTACAGCATTGTACAATTAAAATTGAATTTCAGAGTCGGTCTCTTTATTTTTAAGTACTTCATGCAGGAACTTATGGTGCCTATACCTGAACAAAAATATGAATTTTCTGAAATCAAAATTTTGAATGAGCGTATCACTGATCTTATTTTCTTTGATGGGAATATCTCCCAGTGGGTAACTGATACTTGCTATTTGTTAGCAGTAATTTTTGGAGAATCACATCATAGCATCAAAGATATGTATTTGCTTATTCAGTCTATAGAGTATGCCCCAGAGGAGTTGGCATCTGATATATATCGTCAAAATGAGTGGGGAAAAGTCAAGGATAACATTCTGAATATTCTTCAAATGTGCCAACAAGAACTGGAAATTCTTCACGCTCAAACTTATCGAAATGAAATCAGTGATTCAAGTTTATTGTCTGAGTATGTGAGTGTGACACGTATTCAAGAATTATGCGCGATCAAATCGGAGCGTGTTGATTTGAAGAAATTAATAAAGCTATGTGAAGAACTAAATATTGCTCATGCTAACAATCTTAATTTTTCTGTAGCAATGCTTGTGAGGGCAATACTAGATCACATTCCTCCTATATTTTCAAAGAGGACTTTTAAGGAAGTAGCCTCGGAATATGGAGGTAAGAGTTTTAAGGATACAATGCAACATCTTGAAAACGGTGCTAGAAAGATAGCAGACTCTCATCTTCATATTCCAATTAGCAAGAAACAAGCTCTTCCTACATCTGTACAGGTCAATTTTTCTCAGTATATAGATGTATTGCTTGGTGAAGTGATCTGTATACTGCAATCAGTAAAGCAAACAGAATAAAATTCTTTAGTAGGTTTACCGAGTATAAGAATATCAGTAAAGTTACGCAAAAATAGTGTGATTACAATCGCTACAACTCACACGAAATGTTATTACTGGAAAGCGATCGCCATTTAGCAGATATTATTACAGAAAGCGATCGCCTATCCATTCTCTAAGGAAGTTGAGAACAAAATGGAAGATGAATTACGTCCTGAGTACGACTTTGCTCAAATGCAGGAAGGCGTTAAGGGTAAATATGTTGAGAGATATCGTACACAAACCAACTTAGTGCGTTTAGATCCCGATGTTGCCCAAGCTTTCCCCAATGATGAAGCTGTGAATAACGCATTAAGATTACTAATCCAGATTGCCCAGCGTCAGAAACCCAACAATACTGTGCAGCAAACAGAATAACAGTTTTTGGTAGGGTTTAAGACGTTGAGTGAAGTGTTTTTTGTTGGTGAATGATGGCAATATCAAGCTATGACGATTAGCGATCGCTCAAAACTAATTAGGGTTTCAAAGTATACTCAAGATTAAAAGGTAGCTAAAACTAAAACTGAAGAAAAAGTTATATTCAAAATATTAGGTTTTGGGAAAGACTATCAATGCACCAAATTAATTTGCAAGAAGCTGAGACTCGCCTAGCGGAACTGATTGAAGAGGTGGCTAGTGGAGAAGAGGTCATCATCACACGCAACGATGGGACATCGTTTAAAATTGTGCCGATTGGAGAAGTGAAAGCATATCCAAAGTTCGGTAGTGCTAAGGGTTTAGTGAAAATGTCAGATGATTTTGATGAGCCATTGGCAGATTTTGAGGAATACGCTCCATGAGGCTTATGCTCGACACCCATACGTTTTTGTGGTTTATTGAGGGCATTTTAAGTCTCAGTGACACAGCAAAAAACCTCATTGAAGATCAGCGAAATCAAAGGTTTTTGAGCATTGCAAGTCTTTGGGAAATATCTATCAAAGTCAGTATTGGCAAGCTAGAACTGGATATGACTTTTACTGAGTTGGTTAGACAACAGGTTTATGGTAATGCGATTGAATTGCTTGAAATACAGCCAGAACATTTAGATGAGTTAGCAAAGCTGCCTTTTTACCATAAAGATCCTTTTGATAGGCTGATGATTTCTCAATCTTTGGTAGAGAGCATAACTATAGTTACTAAAGACAGTGTGTTTGAAAGTTATCCTGTGCAGATATTATGGTGAACTATACTGCGTTTATAAAAGTTATTAGTAAGAGTTAAGACTTTTAGTATAGTTTTTTGGTTGTAAATTATATTAGTACCAAACTATGAATTTTTAGCGATCGCAATTTAGCAGATATTATTACAGAAAGCGAGTGCCTATCCATTCTCTAAGGAAGTTGAGAACGAAATGGAAGATGAATTACGTCCTGAGTACGACTTCACTCAAATGCAGGCAGGCGTTAGGGGTAAATATGTTGAAAGATATCGTACACAAACAAACTTAGTGCGTTTAGATCCCGATGTTGCCCAAGCTTTTCCCAACGATGAAGCAGTGAATAACGCATTAAGATTACTAATAGAGATTGCCCAGCGCCAGCAAACTAACACTACTGTACAGCGAACAGAATAAAATTCCTCAGTAGGAGCTGAGACTGTTCAGGTTATTGAGCATAAAGCCATCAGTGAAGTTACTCAAAGGTAGTTTGATTACGCCACAACTCATACGAAAGGTTATTACTGGAAAGCGATCGCCCTTATCATAATATTTAGTCCAATTTTGAGTAAAAATTAAAAGGATTGAAAAAGGCAATTCTTATGACTATTCGTGAAACTACCATCGCAAAATTGCAGCAACTTTCCGAGCCACTCCTGCAAGAAGTGACCGACTTCATTGATTTCGTTATCCAAAAACATCAAGTTAAAATGACTGATAGTCAGCCTGATGAAAGGCTTGATGAAAAATGGTCACAATGGTTTGAAGCTGTGGATTGTCTGGATGTATCTCCATCTGAACCAGTCAGTAACTATCAGCAACTCTTACTCAATAAGTATCGGCAACAAGGGCTAGAGTTATGACCCTGTGTGATGCAGGAGTTTTATTGTGTTTAGTTGACCGCACTCAGCCTCAGCATAATGCTTGTAAAATCGCAGTGATACGTTTGGCAAAGCCGCTCATCACAACTTGGTCATGCCTTACAGAAGCTATGTATCTTGCCCTGCATCGTGGTGGATGGCAAATGCAAAAACAGTTAGGGCAACTTCTTTTAGATAAACTGCTGACGGTTTACGAAATTCAGGAGAGTGATTACAGCCGCTTATTGGCACTGATGGAGCAATATCGCGATCGCCCAATGGACTTAGCAGATGCAACGTTGGTTTTGACGGCTGAAAAGACAGGGAATCGTCAAATTCTTACCCTTGACTCTGATTTCTTGTTTTATCGAATTGGTCATCAAGACACCTTTGAAATCATTTCACTCTGAAGCCATGAGCTTCAGTGTGGTCAGGATATCTTTACTCTTCATCAATTTAGATGGTGCGTCAACGGATGTAACGCACCCAAATAAAGATTTAAGGGACAATTAGCACCGGACAAGGGGAAAGGTTAATCACGCGAGTTGTGACGCTATCAGTAGCGCCTTCCTCGGTTAAACCTAGTCCCCGGCAACCCATGATAATTAAATCAGCACTAATCTCATCGGCAACATCGCAGATGGTAAAGGCTGGTTTGCCTTGTTTTTCCACAATTTCTGAGGAAATACCTTGCTGCGAAAATAAAGCCTGGGCATCCCTGAGCAGTTTGGCAACGGCTTCGGGAGACACCATTGGATCAGCACTAGACTCGTCTGGGGAAGATTCTTCTACCACAGACAGCAGTATTAAGCGACTGCCATATTTCTGCACAACGTTGGTGACAACATCAGCAGCTTCCCTTGCTTCTCGGCTTTGATCGATGGGAAATAAAACTGTCTTGAACATCTCTGCACCTCCGCACCCCCGACTCCGGTAAAATCTTGATGGTTCTACTTTCAAAACAATAACAAAAAGGCAATCAGGAGGGTTTGGCTGTGTCTAAAAAAACTGTGGCTAGTTTATCTGCTGCTGATATTTCTGGTAAACGCGCTTTAGTGCGTGTTGACTTTAACGTGCCTTTAGACGATCAAGGCAACATCACAGACGATACTCGCATTCGTGCGGCTCTGCCAACCATCCAAGATTTGACGCAAAAGGGCGCTAAGGTCATTCTAGCAAGCCATTTCGGTCGTCCCAAGGGTGTAGATGAGAAATTGCGTCTTACCCCAGTAGCCAAGCGGCTATCTGAGTTGTTGGGACAAGAAGTTGTCAAAACTGATGACTCAATTGGTGATGAAGTTGCGGCTAAGGTGGCGGCGCTGCAAAATGGCCAGGTTCTTTTATTAGAAAACGTCCGTTTTTATAAAGAAGAAGAGAAAAACGATCCTGAATTTGCTAAAAAATTAGCTGCTAATGCTGATTTCTACGTAAACGATGCTTTTGGTACTGCACACCGCGCTCATGCTTCTACTGAAGGTGTGACTAAATTCCTCAGTCCATCTGTGGCTGGATATTTGGTTGAGAAGGAATTGCAGTATCTCCAAAGTGCGATCGAAAATCCCCAACGTCCTTTAGCAGCCATTATCGGTGGTTCTAAGGTTTCCAGCAAAATCGGTGTGATTGAAACCCTACTAGAGAAGTGCGACAAGCTGATCATTGGTGGTGGGATGATTTTCACCTTCTACAAAGCTCGTGGTTTGAATGTGGGTAAGTCGCTGGTGGAAGAAGACAAGCTAGAACTGGCGAAGTCTTTGGAAGCTAAGGCGAAGGAACGTGGCGTTAGCTTGTTGTTACCTACAGATGTGGTATTGGCAGATAACTTTGCGCCTGATGCCAATTCTCAAACCGTCAGCATTGACAACATCCCCGATGGTTGGATGGGTTTGGATATCGGCCCTGATTCTGTCAAAGTCTTCCAAGAAGCCCTTGCAGATACCAAAACCGTAATTTGGAACGGGCCTATGGGTGTGTTTGAGTTTGATAAGTTTGCTGCTGGTACAGAAGCGATCGCTCATACACTAGCAGAGATTGGCAAAACTGGCACAACTACCATCATCGGCGGTGGTGACTCGGTAGCGGCTGTTGAAAAGGTTGGTTTGGCTGATCAAATGAGCCACATCTCCACCGGTGGCGGCGCTAGCTTAGAGTTACTCGAAGGCAAAGTACTGCCCGGTATCGCTGCTTTAGATGAAGCGTAGGTAATTAGGGAGTGGGGAATAGGGAATAGGGCTAGGGAATGGAGCGAATCACCCCAACTTCTAACCCTTCATCTCTGACCCCAACCCCTAAACTCATGTAAGGAATATATGCAGCCAAAATGGTTAGAGTGGACGCAAAAGCTACAAGCTATTTCCCAAAATGGACTTACCTATTCAGAAAATCCATTTGATATCGAACGCTATAAACAGTTGCGGGCGATCGCCTCAGAAATTATGGCGACTTACTCAAATGTCGAAGATAGTTATGTTTTAGATTTATTTGCCCGTGAACTAGGTTACGCTACCCCTAAGGTTGATGTACGGGGTGCAGTCTTTCGGGATAACTCTATCTTGTTGGTCAAGGAACGCGCCGATGGTCTTTGGACTTTACCAGGGGGATGGGCTGATGTTGGTGAGTCACCTAGTGAGGTCGTTGTTAAAGAAGTCTTTGAAGAATCTGGCTATCAAACACGCGCCACTAAAGTACTAGCAGTTTACGACCGAGATAAACAAGGACACCCGCCGTTTCCCTTTTATATCTATAAGCTGTTTTTTCTGTGCGAACTTGTAGGTGGTTCTCCCACATCCAGTATTGAAACTGAAGAAGTTGGTTTCTTTGCTGAAGATGCTTTGCCCGATCTCTCTTTAGGACGCATCACACCAACCCAAATTCAACGCATTTTCCAACACTATCGCCAGCCCGATCTACCTACAGATTTTGATTAAGGGAATAGGGATAGGAGAAAAAGCAGGAGAGTAGATAACTCTTGACTATTGACTGTGGACTAATGACTAATGACTATGTATAAAAATTTAGCGATCGCTCTTTTCAGTTTGACCTTGACGACAGTCATACCAGATGCAGCATTCGGGGAAACTGTCATGCAGAAAGTTGCTCGTACAGGGGTATTAACTGCTGGCACTAGTAGAGATGCAATGCCCTTTGCCTATACTAATGCTCAGGGACAGTTGACTGGTTACTCTGTCGATATGCTGTCTGTAATCAAGCAACAGTTAGAAAAAGAATTAGGGAAAAAAATACAACTAAAATTAGTGGCATTAACTCCTGCACAAAGGATTCCCAAAATAGTTAATCAGCAAGTTGATATTGTTTGTGATGCTAGTAGTTTTACCTGGGAACGAGATAAAAAGGTAGATTTTTCTGTCAGCTATGGGGCTACTGGTACTCAATTATTAGTAAAGTCTGGTAGCAATCTTGGTTCCCCTGAATCGCTAATTGGTAAACGCATTGGTGTATTAGCACAAACTACCAATGAGCAGGCAATCAAGCGGGTACAACCCCAAGCTAAACTAGTTTATTTGAAAAGTCGTTCAGAAGGTTATACAGCTTTGCAAGAGGGCAAAATAGATGCTTTCTCATCTGATAGCATTTTGTTAGAAAGCTGGTTGCAAAAGGCAAAAAATCCCGATGATTTTGCGATCGTCCCTGATCGCCCTTATTCACGAGAGGGCATTGCCTGCATGGTTCCTGAGAATAATTCTAAATTTTTGGATGCAGTCAATTATTCTCTGGTGAAGTTTATGCAGGGATTTGTCAATGGTGATACTCGATATGTCACAACTTTTGATCGCTGGTTTGGGGCTAAGGGTGTCGTTTTGCTAAATCGGGATTTGCGCGATTTAATGAAAGAAACGATGCAGTTGTTTATCGAATTTCGGGAAGAAATTCCTCAACAAGAACTTTAACTTTTAGTTGGTAATAGGTGGTTGGTAATTGAGAAGAAATTTTCACCAATTACCAATTACCCATTACCTATGACCGTATTAGCCAACTGTTTGGCTGACTCTACTGGTTGATAAAGCGTATCTCGTTGTTGGTAAGGTCTACCTATGGAGGCGATCGCATTTTGCAAGGTTTCGACTTCCATACACGTACCACCTACAGCACCAGCCATTGTGGTGATGTGTTCTTCCATCAATGTACCGCCTATATCATTACAACCCCAATTTAAGGCTTCTGTCGCCCCAGCTAGCCCTAATTTGACCCAACTTGGTTGATGGTTGGCTATCCAATTACCTAAGTAAATTCTTGCGACTGCACCCAGTAATAAAGCATCGGCTAAAACTGGTTGATCGCGCCCGACACGACGGCGTAAAGATTTAGGTGCTTCTTGACCCACGAAAGGTAAGACAATAAACTCGGTAATTCGGGCTGGGTATTTTTGATTGGTGGCTATTTGTTGGAGCGATCGCAATTTTTCTAAATGCCCAATTTGTTGTTCTGGGGTTTCAATATGCCCTGATAATATAGTACTGGTCGTATGTAAGCCTAATTTGTGGGCTGTACTAATAATCTCTAACCAAGTTGCAGTATTAATCTTCTCAGGACAGAGTACGCGCCGCACTTGATCATCTAAAACTTCAGCTGCTGTTCCCGGCAAAGAATTAACGCCAGCATTTTGTAAAGCAGAGATGACACCAGCATATTCCAGACCATCCATTCTGGCGATAAACTGTACCTCTTGGGGTGAAAAAGCGTGTAGATGAATTTGGGGATATTCTTGCTTAATTGTTTCTAGCAATTTCAGGTAGTAAGGCAAAGATTTACCATCAATCTGGGCTTGTGGGTGCAATCCTCCCTGCATACAGATTTCTGTTGCCCCTCTCTGCACCGCGTCGTGGGATTTTTCCAAAATACCTGCCCAATCTAACCAATAAGCATCAGCATCTCCATCATTTCGCCGAAACGCACAAAAACTACAGTGCTGCTCACAAATGTTAGTAAAGTTAATATTCCGATTAATTACGTAAGTAACAGTATCCCCAGCTTGCTGTTGGCGGAGTTTGTCAGCTGTATGGCGAATAGAGGCGATCGCACCTGAGTCCGTTTGCGTTAGTAAGACTATTCCTTCTTGTGGTGATATATCATCCCCTAACAAGGCACGCTCAAGAATTACATCAACAGTTTTATAATTCACAGTAACTTAAAAATATCTCTACAAAATTTTGTACTTACGAGGCTACAAATACTTACTTTGTCGTTAATCACACCAAAAAATTATATAACTTTCACACTTTGGCTTAACAAGGTAATTTGCTGCATGGTATTGTAAATCATATTACTTATAACTACCCATTAGTATATTACCCATCTGGTAAATACTCACCATTCATCCTAAAGTTTTAACTTTCTCTTGTTTAATTTTAGTAGTAATTCTTCTGTAATTTTCAATATGAAATTACCAAAAATTAATCTACCTTTACTGATAATTTCATTGGGTATAATTTTTTCATTATACTTACTATCACGAGTGCCTGAGGATATTTATTTTAGCGGCGACGCTGGATTAAAAGCCCTACTAGCAAAGCAGTTTAGTTCTGGGAAGTTAAACTTTGATCTAGATTTATCAGTACCCTCATGGGTACGTAATCTCTGGGATAATGGGCTTTATCCTTTTGAACCACCCTTTAGTTATAAAATATCTAATCGTTACTACATTACTTTCCCCTTTACTTTTCCCTTAATCACAGCGCCTTTCCATGCCCTATTCGGTTATAGAGGTTTTTATATAGTACCCCTATTATCTACATGGATAATCTGGTTTAATTTTTATCGCATTTGCCAATTTTTCAAAATTAGTGTACTCACAACTTCTATAGGTATTACCACACTAATATTTGCTTCTCCACTCACCATGTATAGTGCTATGTATTGGGAACATACACTTGCAGTGAGTTTAGCTTTTGCTGGACTAGTAATTATTTTAAGTAAGGGTGAAGAAGGGTTTACTCAAAAAGATGCCCTAGTTAGTGGAATATTGATTGGTTTATCAGTCTGGTTTAGACCGGAGTTTCTTGCCCTAGTGGCAATTTTAATTCCCTTAGCTCTTTCTTCCTATAAAATTAAGCTAGGAAAAATCAGTATTATCAATCAGCATAAAATCTTATTTATTATTAGCTTGTTAGCAACGGTTTCCTGCTTTTTTATTATTAATAAATTAATTTATAATCACCCCTTAGGCGCTCATGCACTCCAAGTCGTAGAAGAATTTTCTCTTCAAGAACGGTTATCAAAAGCTCATAGGATTTTCGGTCGTCTGTGGAAAAATTTCCGAGAATACTTTCCTATTGTATATTTCACAATTATTTTTACTGGGTTGTCAGTGTTCTATAAATCTATAAAACTGACAGCCGCAATGAAAAAAATTGTTTTGATATCCATCCCCTTCATTTTTTTAGTACCTATACTTCTACCTAGTGATGGTGGTAAACAATGGGGACCTAGATTTTTGTTGATTCTGATTCCGCTACTGAGTCTACTAGCAGCATTTCTTTTAGAATCTACTTTATCAATTAGACAGTTTGGTATCAAATATATTAGTACTGGCATCTTCACAGCACTATTTATGATTGGTGTTTACGCAAATACATTTATGGGGATAAATTACAGCTATTTTACTGGAAACACAGAAGCTATAGATATCCGCAATTTTTTGCGCCAGGATGATCACAAAATTGTAGCCGTTGCTCATCAATATATTAGCCAAAGTTTTGAAGCTGCTTTTAAAAATAAACTATTTTTTCTTACAAAGAATTTAGACGACACCAGTAAGCTAGGTTTAGCTTTAAACGAACAAGGATATGATAATTTTGTTTACGTATGTGCTTCTTATGATCCATGTTTCTCTTCACCGACTATACCTAGTCAAATAAATATTTCTGCGACAGACAAACTTTTACGCGTTCAACTGAAAGAAGTGAAAAAGAACAAAAAGTATATCATCCAAGAAGCTGAGATTGTTCAGGTAAAAGATAATTGAAAATTAATTTGTACCTAGCCCTAATAAGGTAATCAGACTAACTAAAGTTAAGTAGGGTAGATCAATATGAATAGTTTCTGAGTATAGTTAGGTTCTATCACTCTGATACAAACTACTGGACTGACATGACTAAAATGATGCAATAGACTAGGACGAAATTAAACGCAGATGCACGTAGATATTGACGAAGTCTTCCCGCAGGGTACGCGGATAGAATTTCTGTTACTGCACTATTTTAGACTTGCCGCGCCACTATATCTTTGATATTTTTATCTGGAAATCTTTACGTAAGCTTTTTAAGTAAGAAAAGCTTTACTATTATTTTCACTTAATCATCAATACCTATGTGTATCTTCCAAAAGATGCAAAAGGTCTACTCAATGAGACTACTTAGTTAGCTTAAGGTTAAAAATCTAACTATGCTTAACAGTATTTATATTTAAACTAATATCAAAAACATATTTAACACAAATATTACAGTGGTCTGTAAATATTCTTGGTATCATCAGGACAACACCATATAAGCAAATATATTGATGAATCCTGGGTTCCCAGTTACTAAACTTAATAAACTAGTTTCTCTAGAAACTTTAGCATTAGCAGCGATCGCCATTGCCGTGCTATTACGTATAGTGAACTTAGGTAGCCGAGAATTTTGGTATGACGAAGTGCTATCTCTACTCCTGGCTACAGGCCAGAAAAGTGCATACCAGACTCCCAAAGATATACCAGTAGCCTTGGCTGAATATTTGCCGTTACTCACCTTACCTCTTGAATCGGGTTTTGGTGCAGTTATCTCCACCGTCAAAGAATTACTGTTGAGTTTACTGGGAGGAGAACCGCATCCACCATTATTTTATTTGAGTCAGCATTTGTGGTTGCGCCTTTTCGGTAATAGCGAAGCAAGCATGCGGAGTTTAAATACATTATTCAGTATTGGGGCGATCGCTAGTGCTTACAGTTTAGGTAAAGTTTTCATCGGACATCGTGGTGGCTTACTGCTGGCGGCGTTCCTGGGAATCAACCCCTTTTATTTATTCCACTCTCTGAATGTGCGGATGTATGCGCCTTTAGTTTTGTGGACAACACTCAGTGCTGCTGCACTTTTTCATCTGATTAAAGAATCTCCTAAGTCAAAGGCTAACCACAGCCTTCATCATCAGTTGTGGTGGAACATCCTATTTATTGGTTCCATAGCTGCTGGTTTGTTGACCTTTTATTTTTATTTATATTGGGTGATAGCTTTAGCCGTTTTAGTAGTTTATCTGGATAGGCAACATTGGTGGCAACATGGTTTGCGTTTAGGCGCAGGAGTGATGCTAACCATTCCTTGGATGCTGTGGGGGGGTATCAAACAAATCCGCAGTGCAGATTTGCAAAGATTTGGTAGTCTTAAAAATACTGGTTCAGCAATATTAACCCACTTGCAAGACACAACTCAGACCTTAGCGAGTAACTTAGTATTGGGGGACTGGGTAACGAGCTTGCCCACAATTAGTATAGTTATAGTTGGTTGTTTAGCGATCGCTTTCATCATCGCCTCTAGTCTGAAACTCTGGCGACAAGGTGAGCGAAAAGATTTGACTGTAGCTTTAATATTAGGAATTTTGCCCCTTTTAATAGCTTTAGGATTAGATATTGTCACCAAAAAGACTACTTTAAATTTTGGCGGCGGAAGAACCATGATTATTATTCTTCCTGGGTGTTTATTATTATTAACTTTGTGGTTAGAGAAAGCCTTGTCTTCACAATGGCGCACACTAGTAATTTCTAGTTTATTGCTGTTATATCTCACCATTGGTATCAGCGATTTTAGTTTACGACAACGCTCAATTTTTCATTCAGTCGCCGAAATCATCTCCCAACAGAAAGAACAACCAATCCTCATAGCCATGAATTCTAAAGCTTGGGGTCATGTTTTACGTTTAGCATATTACGCTCCTTCAAAAACCCCAGTGATGCTGTTAGCCGAACATCCTGCGGATTTAGCAACTTCACTAGAAAAAGTTTTAAAAAATGAAACCCAACAATATCCCCGGATTCTTTGGTTGGAAAGTGCAAATCCTGTATGGTCGAAATTAAAAACATCAGCACAGATAGAAACCGAACATCAGAAGATGCAGGAAATTTTATCAAAGCAGTTTCAACTAACAAAAACTCAAAATCTCACGGGTACAATGGACTTAGATAGTTTTACCCTAAAAGTTTACAATCGTTCTACCAATAGTTGAAATTTACAGAATATAATCATCAAAGACTGAATCAGAAATTTAAATTGTGTGGTTAACATATTTCTCAATGGCATTGATGGAATTATTGTCATATTCTCATCAAAATACATCAAAGCCATCGGGAAATTTTTCTTATTTAACCATTTATGTTTGTTGACTTTTAATAGATTTGAAAGCCTTTTATTCTCAGGGCTTTATTGAATACCAATTATCGATGAAGATGCGCTTAATTATTTGATAACTAGAAAATTATCATAAGGAAATCTCTGCGTACCTTGGCGTTAACCACCCTGCGGGTACTCCTGCGAAGAACTCGTAGAGTAGCCGAAGCGTCTACAGTGTTACTATGCGTTAAAAAGGCTAAAATTTGGCGCAGTTTTACAAAAAAACGGTATGAACTTTATATCTTAATCAAACTTGAATTTACATTATCTTGAAGTTTTAGATCGTATCTCATCAGTACATTCAGTAGTATTAATAATTTCAATTTAATCAAGACTTCAAAATTAGCTCTCAAGTCTAAAAAGCTTGTAAACCTTCCAGAATTTTATTAGTCATATTCACTGAATTACCGCATACTGAAGTAGTCATGGTAAAACTATGGTTGTTTAACTCTATTCACCACAACCCAATACTTGAATTAAGTAAATTTACTTATTCCTATTACCTATAGTAATCCGTTCTACTTTTTGTTGGCTTTGGTGCCAGCCTGCCCCATCAAGGAGAATAGGCTCATCCAAAAGCAATTGATTAATGACAACTAACCATTAACACTGACCGTACATATCAGTTCTATTTTTCACACCTCATTTAAATTTATGAAAATCAACATCGCCAACGAATTATTAACTGTTCCAACTGGCCTTTTACAAGTTTCTGATGTGCCACCTAATAGTGTCGGTACTGGTCATAGAGATATATTTTTTTCTTTAATAATCCCTACCTATAAAGAACGGGACAATATTGAAAATGTTGTCAAAATCTTGAGTCAAACTCTAGATGAATTTATCCCAGGAGATTACGAATTAATTGTTGTGGATGATGATAGTCCAGATATGACTTGGGAAGTTGCCCATTCTTTGACTGAAGAGTATCCCCAACTGCGGGTGATGCGACGACAACAGGAACGAGGGCTATCTTCCGCAGTTGTTCGTGGTTGGCAGGTGGCGAGAGGAAGTGTTTTAGGGGTAATTGACGGAGATTTACAGCATCCACCAGAAGTATTAACACAACTGTTGACGAAAATTACCCAGGGAGCAGATTTGGCATTAGCTAGCCGTCACGTAGATGGTGGCGGTGTCAGTAGTTGGAGTGTAGTCAGACGTTTCTTATCTCGTGGCGCTCAAGTTTTGGGGTTGATGCTGTTACCGGGAGTATTGGGAAGAGTTTCTGACCCTATGAGTGGCTATTTTATGGTGCGTCGCAGCAGCGTAGCCAGGGCAACACTCAACCCAGTGGGATATAAAATTCTGTTAGAGGTCATTGGGCGGGGTAATGTTAAAAATATTGCTGAGGTTGGTTATGTGTTCTGCGAACGCCAGCAGGGTGAAAGTAAAGTCACATGGAAGCAATATATAGACTATATTCACCATTTAGTCCGATTGCGTTTATCTACTGGGCGTGTAGGTCGAGTCCAGAAAAAAATGAATTTCCCCATAGATCGATTTCTGCGCTTTGCCTTGGTGGGACTGAGTGGAGTGTTTGTAGATATGGTACTGCTTTATTTACTCAGTGACCCCTCAACCTTGGCTTTGCCCTTGACTCGCAGCAAAATTATTGCTGGTGAAATTGCTATCTTCAATAATTTTCTGTGGAATGATGCTTGGACGTTTGCTGATGTGACCATGAAACAGCAGGAATGGCATCAACGCCTGAAGCGATTTGCTAAATTTAACGTTATTTGTTTGGCGGGATTGGTGCTGAATGTATTGGTGTTGAATTTAGTGTTTAATTTCCTAATTCCTAACCGCTACGTTGCTAACCTAGTGGCGATCGCCGTTGCTACTATTTGGAATTTCTGGGTTAACCTCAAACTTAGCTGGCGAGTCACTGACGTAAAATAGTCAGCGAACTTAAATTGGCGTGTGCGGTCTAATATATACAAATTGACACCAATTTAAAAAAAGAATACGACAGATATACAGCCCCAAATGCTTGTCCTGTCTTGACTTTGAATTTTGTACTCCTGCGGAGAACCCGAAGGGTATTTTGAATTGGTACGACTTGTTCTGCCACTTGGCTTTTCGCAAGGAATAGATTGGTTTGTATAATTGGCACTCTCAAGTTTCGACTCGCTGGTTTCATCCTTTACTTTTACTAACCTGGTTTATCATCGGTCTGGGCTTACGTTTTACCAACTTGACCGCCAAGCCTCCTTGGACTGATGAATTTGCTACTTTAGTGTTTAGCTTGGGGAATAGTTTTTTACCAGTACCCCTAGATCAGGCGATCGCACCTGATATTCTCTTACAACCCCTACAACCAAACCCAGCCTCTGGAATTGGGGACGTAATTCACAACTTAATTACGGAAGACAACCATCCACCACTATATTTTGCCCTAGTGCATCTGTGGATGAAGTTGTTTCCCAATCAAGGACAATTAGTCTCCCTATTGGCGGCGCGTTCATTTCCCGCTTTACTAGGGGCAGTCTCCATTCCCCTTACATATATCTTAGGTAGGTTAGCCTTCCGTTCTTCATTGGTAGGACAGTTAGCGGCTGGAATGATGGCAGTGTCACCATACGGAGTGTATTTAGGACAAGAAGCACGCCATTACACCTTAGCTATGATCTGGGTGATTGCATCCCTTTCCTGCTTAGTAATTGCCACACGCCACATTCAAAACCGCACATTATTACCCTTCTGGTTAATCATCTTGTGGGTGGGAATTAATGCTTTGGGGATTGCCACCCATTACTTCTTCACCCTGACTCTTTGTGCAGAAGCCTTGGTATTAATATTTTTAGCCTGGCAACAATCTACACAAACCAAAACTTTAGTATTTTTCTCACCCCTTTGGTGGCGCATCTATGCTGTAGCTGCTGGTACGGCTGTAGCTGGTTTAGTTTGGCTACCCAGTATTTTAGAAAATCGCTATCGCAGTAGTTTAACTGCATGGATTCAAGTTGATGGCATCGGCTTACACCTAATCAACCCAATTTTTCAAGCTTTCGCTGCATGGGTGACAATGATTATGTTGCTCCCAATCGAGTCATCACAGTTAGCAGTAGTGATTGCTTCCGGCTTGGTAATGCTAATTTTTGCTATTTGGGCCACACCGATTTTAGTTCGTGGGTTTAAATTCCAACTACAACAACCCCAAACCAGCTTGGCGATGCAAGTATTTATTGGGGTAGTTTTAGGAGCGATCGCTTTATTCTTTATATTGACTTATATTTTTGGTGTTGATATCACACGGGGCGCTCGTTACAACTTTGTCTATTTTCCCGCCGTCATTATCCTCGTGGGTGCTAGCCTAGCCGTCTGTTGGCGAACTAGCAAAAAAGCTGTGATGATCATCTGGCTGATGGGATTCGTCAGTGCTGTCACAGTTATTTGTAATTTGGGTTATCAAAAATACTACCGCCCTGATTTGTTAGTTCAAGTCATTCAACAAAATTCTCAGGTTCCAGTTCTCATTGCTACAACCCATAAAACCTTAGTCCAAACTGGCGAAATGATGGGGATAGCCAGGGAGTTAAAATTATCTACTTCACAAACTTCTACTCAGTTTCTCCTGGCTCATCAAGAAACAGACCCCAGCACTTCCACTGTTTCCCTAGAAAATACACTCAAACAACTGCCACGACCTTTTGATCTATGGCTCGTCAATTTCCACGCACCAACAGCAGCAGAAGTCAAGCAATGTTTAGCTGACACCAAACCGTTAACCGCCGTAGACGGCTATGAATACAAAATCTATCACTGTCGTTAGTCAAGGGTAAGGAGCGGGGAATAAAAACATTTTCTTTCCCCTATACCCCTACACCCTTACACCCCTAATTCTATTGGAGTATCTAAGCGATCGCAGCTGATAATGAATGGGTAACCGCTTGCTTCAAGAAATCCGCCTTATCGGTACGTTCCCAGGGTAAATCTAGGTCATTCCGTCCCAAGTGACCGTAAGCCGCGACGTCCTGATAAAAACGTCCGCCTCTTTCGCTTGGTAAGTTGCGTAAGTTGAAGCTGTGGATAATCCCTGCTGGACGTAGTTCAAAGTTATCTTTAACTAGTCCCAACAGAATTTCATCATCTACCTTGCCAGTCCCAAAGGTATCGAGAAAAATACTCACCGGTCGCGCTACACCAATTGCATAGCTCAACTGGACTTCACATTTTTCTGCCAACCCAGCAGCTACAATATTTTTAGCTACATAACGAGCCGCATAAGCCGCAGAACGGTCTACTTTTGTGGGGTCTTTGCCAGAGAAAGCGCCGCCACCATGTCGAGAATAACCGCCATAGGTATCGACAATAATTTTCCGTCCTGTCAAACCAGAATCGCCTTGCGGCCCACCGATGACAAACTTACCAGTGGGGTTAACTAAAAAGCGTGTCTCTTGATCTGGTTTAATTTCCAGGTCACCAAACACTGGTTCAACTACAGCAGTCCACAGGTCTTGTTTGATTTTGGCTTGTACTGCCGCTTCGTCGGTAATATCGCCGATGGTGGCTGTATGCTGGGTGGAAATCAGCACCGTATCAATGCCAACTGGGCGGCCATCTTCGTAAACGACGGTAACTTGAGTTTTACCATCAGGACGTAAATAAGACAATTCTCCAGTCTTACGGACTGCTGCTAGTCGGCGAGCAATACGGTGAGCCAAGCAAATAGGCAAAGGCATCAATTCTGGAGTTTCGTTACAAGCAAAACCGAACATGATACCTTGATCACCAGCGCCGATTTTATCGAACAGTTCTTCACTATCCTGTTCGCGGGTTTCTTGAGCAGTGTTTACACCTTGAGCAATATCTGGTGATTGTTCATCTAAAGCCACAATTACACTAGTGCTGCTAGCAGAAAAGCCATTATCAGCATTGGTGTAGCCAATTTCCGCAATTTTTTGGCGGGCAATATTGGCATAATTAACGTTAGCCTTAGTGGTGATTTCACCGGTGATTAACACCAAGCCAGTATTTACCACAACCTCAGCTGCCACCCGACTAGTAGGGTCTTGTGTCAGCAAAGTGTCTAAAATCGTATCAGAAATTTGATCGCAGATTTTATCTGGATGGCCTTCGGTGACTGACTCGGAGGTAAATAAATAACGTCGAGACAATTCGTATTCCTCCTAATGATAGTATTTTCACTGACTAAGCATTTGAGATATTTAGTCAAGCTACTAATTACTGAAATCATAACAATCTTGACACATCCAGCAGGGAGTATCTTGTTTTTTCGGGTAAAGTTACCCTATCTTTAAGTATTTATATTAGACAATTTTAATTTACCGAAATTATCAATAGGTTGAATATGTTTTCGTAGATACAAAAAAGGGGTACTCGTAAGTACCCCAGAAGTTTTGACACAAAAACTGCTGTATTAAACCTGAACTGCTAGTTTGGCTTCCTTTGCTGTCAAGCGCTCGTAAGCAGCACGCATTTTCAAACCTGTTAATACTTGGAAAAAACCAGTTCCGTTGTTAGAACCGGGATATTCACGGTGTTGGAGCAACAGCTGAGTCAACTCACCTTGATACTTAGTAGATGTATTGCTGAGGTGGGTTTCGATGTAGATTACTTCTTCGAGGTTGTCAAATTGACCATCTACCTCTAGAACTGAGACATAGCGACCGTAGTAAACATCGGAACCGTAGTATAACTGCATTCCTGGGTAAGAACAGGTGAGCTTACGTCCACAAGGAGTCCAGTTAATTGTTGAACCTTCATCAAACAAGTAAGCGGGTTCAAAACCTTCTTTTCCTTCCCGTTGTAGCATCCGCACCCGCAGGACTTTACGATCTGTATCATCCTTGATCAAGTTGGTGGGCAATACTTGTAGCACCACATCGGCGAATTCTCTTTGAGGTTCGATATATTTTTGGAAATCTGGCTTACGAGAATTGATAGCCGCTAGAACATCTTCGTAGCGATGACCTCTTTCTGCCATATCACGCTGGATTTTCCAAGCAATTTTGACTTCATCGCTGATGTCAAAATAGACGCTGAAATCGAGGAGCGATCGCACCCGTTCATCATATAAAGGGTGTAGACCCTCAACCACTACAATGTGATTTGGTTTTACTATTTCAGGTGGATCGATTAGGCCGGTTTCGTGGTTATAAATCGGCTTATTAATCGTTTGCCCTTCTTTGAGCGCTTTGATTTGCTCATACATCAGGTCAAAATTGTTGGCCCTGGGGTCGAGTGCGGTGATTCCAGTTTCTTTACGTTGTTTACGATCCAAAGAATGGTAGTCATCTAAACAGATGACTGTCATAAACTCTTCACCAAATAAATCTATCAGACGACGCAAAAACGTAGATTTACCGCACCCGGAGTCTCCGGCTACTCCAATCAGTACCACGCGTTCCGGCTTAGTTGTCATAAATCTCCTCAGATACTAAAGATGTGTCAATCAATAATTTTTCACACAGCAGAATGTGAAGCCAGGAGTTTACCCCATAGGTTTGTCCTGCGTTCTTGCTACTTAACAGCATTAAGTAATCATCCAGATAGGCCTACAACCGAAATTAACGACTGCAATCCTCTGAATATCCTTGATTTATAGCTGGTAAGTATTTAATCCTAGTGGTATAGCTGATTTTAACAGAATGGGGTATCCCATACAAGATTGATTGTCAAGAGAATCTACCGACTGAACAAACATACCAATGATGTAATTGTGGTTTCTAAAATTCCACTAATCACTACTCGTAATCTGTGTAGCAAACTCGTCTATTATTTTGTAAGTTTATATCATTCAGTCTATAAGGTATAAATTTTTTTTGCAGTGAATTTGGGAAGATTTTCGCTAACTTTTTATTTATACCCTCGTCCTAGCTAAAAATATTCTCGGCTGAATCTATCTCCAGAGCGAACCAGCAAGTTGTACAAAAAAGTTATGGGGATCATCTGATACAGATATATAGCCCTGAATTTAAGCATGATCCCAAGGTGCTGATATAGGTTGACAGATGTTTCACATCAAGTAAAACTTATGTTATGTATCTGACTGGGAAAGAGTCTGAGTGCTGGGTGCTGTAAAGCCCTGTGGGCCTAGTTGTGCTTAGAGCGGTAGCAAGGCGTGTAGTCGGTGCTGAGTGCTAAGTAAAAAGCACAGGTTTCTCATCTCTAGTTTATGTTCGCTTTTTCATCTGTCCTGGTGTACACAGTTCAGGGTGGCTGCTAATAACAAGTCTTCCCAAGAGCATTCATGTTTGCTAATTGCACTTGAATACAAGACTCAGCACTCAGGACTCAATACTAATTGCTCTTTCAAGGCAGGCGCATAACTTCACGAAAAAAAAGATTAAATTGATTCATTATTAACATTCTCCACGAGACTTATCCTCTAAGTTAGAAGGTGAACAGGTGTGTTTATTACTATGCCTGCACGTCTTGAGGAGAGTGTAACAACCAAGGCATTGATTGATAATGCTACTTTCTCAGAGTGCTAGTTTTAGTAACGAAAAATCCGATAAACTAAAGCTGGCTTGTGAAGAGAAAAGCTTTTTTGAGAAACGGTTAAGTTAAAGATCGGAGTGGTAGAAGGAATGTCTAATCAAGGTGCTTTTGAGGGTGCTGCCAACGTAGAATCAGGTAGCCGCGTCTTCGTTTACGAAGTGGTGGGTATGCGTCAGAACGAAGAAACAGATCAAACGAACTACCCAATTCGTAAAAGTGGCAGTGTGTTCATCAGAGTGCCTTACAACCGCATGAATCAAGAAATGCAGCGTATCACTCGACTAGGCGGCAAGATTGTTAGCATTCAAACGGTAAGCGCACTACAACAACTCAATGGTAAAACTACCATTGCAACAGTAACAGATGCGTCTAGTGAGACTGCTAAGTCTGAGGGGAATGGTAAAGCCACACCTGTAAAAACTGATAGTGGAGCTAAAGGCTTCGCTAAACCACCAGCTGAAGAACAGCTTAAGAAAAAAGACAACAAAGGCAACACCATGACTCAAGCGAAAGCCAAACACGCTGATGTTCCTGTTAATCTTTACCGTCCCAATGCTCCATTCATTGGTAAGGTAATCTCTAATGAACCACTGGTAAAAGAAGGTGGGATCGGTATTGTTCAGCACATTAAATTTGATCTAACTGGTGGTAACTTAAAGTACATCGAAGGCCAAAGTATTGGTATCATTCCGCCAGGTGTGGACAAGAACGGCAAGCCGGAAAAATTGAGACTCTACTCCATTGCCTCGACCCGGCACGGCGATGATGTTGATGATAAAACAATCTCACTTTGTGTCCGTCAATTAGAGTACAAACATCCAGAAACCGGCGAAACAGTTTACGGTGTTTGTTCTACTTACCTGACCCACATCGAACCAGGTTCAGAAGTGAAAATCACTGGACCTGTGGGTAAAGAAATGCTGTTACCAGATGATCCTGAAGCTAATGTCATCATGTTGGCAACAGGTACTGGTATTGCGCCCATGCGGACTTACCTGTGGCGGATGTTCAAGGATGCAGAAAGAGCAGCTAACCCAGAATATCAATTCAAAGGATTCTCTTGGTTAGTCTTTGGTGTTCCTACAACTCCCAACATTCTTTATAAAGAAGAACTGGAAGAAATCCAACAGAAATATCCCGATAACTTCCGCCTAACTTACGCTATCAGCCGGGAACAAAAGAATCCCCAAGGTGGCAGAATGTACATCCAAGACCGTGTAGCAGAACACGCTGATGAACTGTGGCAATTAATCAAGAATGAAAAAACCCACACCTACATCTGTGGTTTGCGCGGTATGGAAGAGGGCATTGATGCTGCTTTAAGTGCTGCTGCTGCGAAAGAAGGTGTTACCTGGAGTGATTACCAAAAAGACCTCAAGAAAGCTGGTCGCTGGCACGTAGAAACATATTAGGTTGGTCATTTGTCATTGGTCATTTGTCGGTAGCGAAATACAAACAACTGACAACTGATAACAAACAACTAACAAAATTGATGAATTTGTAGGGTGGGCAGTGCCGACCCTACAATTGTTTTGTATATAAATAGCTGAGAAATGAGTTCTTATTTCTGGGGATGATAACTCCGGACACAGGACTCAGGAATCAGCACTTAAAACTAAATTTGGTACAAAGTTTGTGGGTGTAAAGCTGGGAATCTTAGGATTAGGTACGGTAGGAACAGGGACAGTGCAACTGCTACAAGATGCAGTTGGTCGTCACCCTTTACTGCAAGAAATAGAAATATATCGGGTGGGAGTACGATCGCCTAATAAATCCCGCGATGTACAATTACAGCCGGAAGTTATAACCACAGATTTAGAGTCAATCGTCAATGACCCGGCAGTAGATATTGTTGTTGAGGTCATGGGAGGATTAGAACCGGCGCGATCGCTTATTCTCCAAGCCATAAATAATGGTAAGCACGTAGTCACAGCTAATAAAGCAGCGATCGCCCGTTTCGGGGCAGAAATTTTCACGGCTGCTAATCAAGCCGGAGTCTACGTGATGCTGGAAGCCGCCGTTGGTGGTGGTATTCCCGTAATTCAACCATTAAAGCAGGCTTTAAGTGTCAACAGGCTGCATACTGTTACAGGCATTGTTAACGGTACCACTAATTACATCCTGACTCGGATGCAAACAGAGGGTAGCGACTTCGGTGATGTATTAGCTGATGCTCAACGTTTGGGTTATGCGGAGGCTGACCCTACGGCAGATGTAGACGGCTTAGATGCAGGGGATAAAATTGCTATTCTGGCATCACTAGCTTTTGATGGGCGAATTAACTTAGAGGATGTGTATTGTGAGGGGATTCGCCAAGTCAGTAAGACAGATATTGCCTATGCCGAAAAATTGGGATTTGTGATTAAATTACTGGCGATCGCTAAAAATCAGGCTCAAGATGCCACTAAACTATCGGTAAGGGTTCACCCTACCTTCGTACCCAAAACACATCCCTTAGCCAGCATTAACGGCGTGTATAACGCCATTCTCGTAGAAGGAGAACCCATAGGTCAGGTGATGTTTTTTGGCCCTGGTGCAGGTGCAGGTGCAACCGCCAGCGCCGTCACCTCAGATATATTAAGTTTGGTAGCAGCGCTAAAAAGCAATACAACAGCCCCTAATCCCCTATTAACCTGTAGACACGAAGAATATAGCCAAGTTGCTCCCATCAGCGACCTTCTGACGCGATTTTATGCCCGATTCCTCACCAAAGACCAAGCTGGTGTAATCGGTCAATTGGGTACTTGCTTCGGTAATCATGGTGTGAGTATAGAATCAATCGTCCAAACTGGCTTTCAAGGAGAACTAGTAGAGATAGTAGTTGTGACTCACGATGTCAGGGAAGGTGAATTTCGCCAAGCCTTAGCAGAAATTCAAAATTTACCAGCTATTGACAGTATTCCTAGCATATTGCGGGTGTTGTAGTAAGTGGGATGGGCATTGACAACTGACACCAATTCTCTATGAAGTTGCACCAAATAAATGATGTAGAGACGTTGATGCAACGTCTCTACAGCCCAGAATAAAACACATCTATCTTCATTCAGAAACGGCATGACACGCACAGCGCAGTAAAAAAATGACCAAGCAGACTATGCTTGGTCATTTCTCTTATAAAACTGGTATTGGGCTGTGGTTAGTCAAAAATTAGACTATGAATCCTCTTGACCAACTACTTGGGATTTGAGAGTGGTAATTTCATGAGTCAGCTCCTGTCTAGTTGAAGCCTTCAATAAGTAGCGGTAGACAAACCAAGCAGAGTAACCGATACCAATCAATTCAAACGTTGGTGCTACTAAAGGAATATCATTCAAAGAATCTAAAACTGCTAACAGTACCTTAACTGCGACAATTGATGCCACAATTAAACCCACACTGACTAAGGGTTGTTTGTATTGATTAAAAAAGTTTCCTACGTAATCGGGAAGAGTCGCTAAAAAATCAGAAACTTGTTCTCCATATTTGCGCCATTCCTCTTGAGACTGTACAGGAGGCTGGAGTTTAGTAATAGTTCCTGTTTGGCTGTTGATTTCTGGCACTGTTGCCTCTTTTGACTGGGTTTGGGCGAATTCCGGTTCTTGCATTTTCACTTCCGTAAATTTGACAGTTGAGGTTCTCTATTAGGACAATGACAACCGAAAGGCTGTTGATTAGGCAATGCACAAGTGCATCAGACTGAGTTGGGGAACAGGGTTTGGTATCCTATTAACCATACTTGTCCCATAACATCTACTGCATCAACTACAAGGTAGACGGTCAGTAGGAAGATAGAAGTCAGAAAAATGCGGAATGTAATACAATCAGCACCTTTCTAAATTCTGTTTTCGTGGATCAACTGCAATCTTCAGGTTGTTATTATCCCAAACTGTGTCAGTTGCTCATAATCGTACTCATTTAAGTGCCAATTATGCAAAAATCACTCTACCTCTCATTTATATAAGCATAAACGCCAATTTTATCTGAATATTAAAGCTATCTTAAGCCGTGATGGTCTACGATTAACCATCGATCATCGCCAATTAGCCTATGGGTTCTCAACACTGATATTGAACAGAAATTCTTATAGGTTGAAATCAACTATAGGAATAGTACTTGATTTCTGAAATATACGTAGGGGAGCCACTGCGTTGGACGAAGAAAAATCTAAGCGGAGGTTTCCTGGCAGTCAAGCGAGTGGCCTTGGGCAACACCTACCCTACAGATACTTAGATATTTTCAATAATCAAGTCGGATTCCGATAGACATTGAGATTTTCTCATGGTAATACATCAAATATTAAATATTGTCTGAGAAGTAGCGGTCAATTACGTCAATAATCGGCATACTGAAATAGGGAGAGTAAATTAAATCAGTGAACAGCAAACAGTTATTAACATTCTCTTGCATTGATAACTCGTAACTTATTACTGTTAGAACAACTCTCGGCTTTTTCAGGTATGAAGGTCATAAGGCAAGAATGAGACGTAAATCTACTGGTAGATCAACTACTACATCTAAATCTCCTGGTTTCCAACCCTCCATATTTAACTTTGCCACCATTGCTATTTTGGGGGGAGTTCTTGTATTAGGAATTGGAATTGGTATTGCTTTTAGCTCTACAACCACCTTATCTTCATCAAATGTTGCCTCTCGTGAATTTATCGACACGAAAGCACCAAATCCAGAGATTTGCGTCCAGTATGGGGCAAGTGCAATGGTGATGGACGCTCGATTATTTGTGACTCTCAACCCATTTAATGTCTATGTTGCCCAACCTAGTATGCGGCCTGGATGTGTTCTGCGGCAAAATAACTGGGCGCTTTTGGAGCAACGTAAACTTGTCACATCTGATCAAGTTAGAGAATGTAAGAATCGTCTCAACACCTTTGGCTTTACAGGTAACTTAGATAGCGAAAAACCTGATATTAGGTGTATTTACCAAAATGAGTCTGCCCAAAACTTCTTTATGTCTCAACCGGGAGCCGTCGCACCATCTCAAGAAACAGAAAGATTTTAATGAGTTAGAACTGTTAATGGGTAATGGGTAAATTTCTTTATTGGCAATTATTGAGTTAACGTTTGCAGTTCCTTGGGGGATGCTACGCGTTGGCGCAGCCTCTCTTAGACAACGGCGTGAGCGCTCAGTCAAACGTTGACAATGATGGCAAAAGCCCATTACCAAACTTCAAGACTACAACACCTATACTTTAAATAGGCAGGTAAGAATAAATCATACAATCCTAAGTATAAGTAATATAAAACTATAGGACTACTATCTAGTTTGTGAATTATACATAGGGGAGCCACTGCGTTGGACGAAGACAATTCTGATCGGAGTTTTCCTATGTTGGCGCAGCCCACCGCAGGCATCAGAACTTTGGGATTTCCCGACAGTCACGCAAGTGGCGTTGGGCAATGCCCACCCTACAGATACTTAGATATTTTCAAGAATCAAGTCGGATTCCTATATCAATCACTTATCTAGCAAAAATATATGCCAAATCGTCGTTATCCTTCTCCATACTGGCGCTATCTCAGAGCTAGGTTATTAAATTTGGGCAAACCTAGTTTTTGGGGAACAGCAATTTTCTTATGTGTCGTGGGGCTAGTTCTTCAGCAATACTGGGCTAACCCGGATGTATCAACTAGCAATCCAGCAACTCAGAATCCTGTGGCAAAGGCTGATGACCCCCTCCTCTCGGAGGAAGATAAAGCTATTGCAGCAGATATTGATAATTTGCAGTCTTTGTTTGCTGAAACTGAGCCAATCATTACACCAACAAAGATAGCTAAATCGCAGGAGAATAAAAATAAAACTCCATTACCTAATACAGCCAACAAAACACAGACTATTGACAGCTCTAAAGCAAATTCAGGTGCCAATTTGGTTAACGGTCAATTGCCTACATCTGTTGGAAAAAGTATTTTTATATCAGAAGCAGAAAACTTATTGCGGTTTGGTGCGACAGATAATAATCAGTTGTTGGGATATAAGATGGGGAACGGTTCCACTGCACCTATAAGAGAAACTGCTAATTCTTCTATACTCAGTCCAGGTTTAGTTAATCAAATTAACGGTAGGCAAAACATTGACTCCAGCACTGTATTACCAACAGGAATGAGCCAATCGTCTAATCAGACCATGCCTAGTCTAAATAATAACCCTTCAGCCATCATCAACCCTACAAGCGTAACTTCCTATGGTGGAGTGATGCAGTCTTTTCCCAGCAGCACTCAACCTAGTCAAGGGTTTTCACCTGGCACGGGTTTAAACCCTGGCTCCAATTATACACAGCCAGGTGCTTACAATAACTTAAATAACGGTCAGTCTGTTCCACTAAACACGAGGTTAAATTCGGGAACGGGTTACATTCAGCCACTTCCTTACAATAACTTGAATAACAATCAGCCGATCGCACCCAATACAGGAGTCAGTTCGGGAACAGGTTATACTCAGCCAACTTTACCGAATCCTGCCAATAATTTGAATTATCTCCAAAATTTACCAAACCAAAATCAATCGACGTCAACCGTCCTGACTGGAACATCACCGATTATTGGCCCCTACTCTGTGCGAAATCCTCGCGCTAACGTTAACACAACCACAAATCCAGTAATTCCTGGTAATTACGGCAATTCACAACTACCCCAATCTAATTTTCCCAATAATGGCTTGCCTCAGGGGCAGAATATCAACGGCATTCAAAATAATGGTTACTCTTATCCTTAAAACAAGGTAAATTCTAGGTTTATGTTTAACTAAACCTGCTGAGAGTGATTAATTACCAGATCAGACCTTATCACCAGATACCGATAGCGGAATGTGGTGAGGCTCTAGTAGAGATTCCTTTGGAATTGTTTGCGTGGGAATCTCCCCATCCCTATGCAAAATTGGGGGCTGCTTACGGAGAATATTCACCTTATTTTTTGCGTCAGAGTGTTGTTAACTGTTTAACAAAAGCTCAAAGTTATTTAGAGTCGCTGCGTTCTCGCTGGCGCATCCAGATTTTTGATGCCTATCGTCCAGTAGCTGTGCAGCAATTTATGGTAGATTACAGCTTTGCTCTGGCAGTCGAGGAACGAGGGTTAATTGAAGCTGAATTAACGCCGCATCAACGTCAAGAAATTTGGCAAGCGGTTTATGAAATTTGGGCTGTACCGAGTTTGGATGAAAAAACTCCTCCTCCCCACAGTACGGGTGCAGCCGTGGACGTGACTTTAGTAGACGATAGCGGACAGGTTGTAAACATGGGTTCACCGATTGATGAATTGTCAGAGCGATCGCATCCAGATTACTATGCCAATAATGAGCAACCAGCAGCGCAGGAATATCACGCGCATCGTCAATTGTTGTGTGATGTGATGTTAAAAGCTGGTTTCCAACGCAATCCGAAGGAGTGGTGGCATTTTTGTTACGGTGATCAAATGTGGGCTTGGTTGAACAAGCAGCCTACTGCCCTCTATGGACGTGTGTTATAGTCCTGGGTTTAAGCGTCTTCGGGATTGAGTTGTCTTAGTTCGTCGGTGGTATATGTGCCGATGGGACTCCACACTAGATATGGAATCAATAATACAGATGCTAGTCCAGAAATGGGGAGTACGGCGATCGCCAACACAATACCTGCGATGAAACCGCTTAAGCCAATAATTTCTCCCGTTTTGAGACTGCGAAATCTCAACATTAAAGGTATATAAGTTACGGTGATGATTTCTACTAAAAGGTATAAACCCATTAGTAGCCAAGTGATGATACCGCCTGGATCGTGTTCCCAAACAACATAGGCGGAAGCCGCACCGCAAATAAAAATTACAGTCCAAATCAAGGGGATAAATTGCTCAAAAACTAGCCATCGGGGGCGACTTAATTGAGCAAACCATTTAACATCGCGGGGCGTAATGAAGAAACTCCCAACTGCGACTAAGAAAGTTACAGCCCCAATCACTAACCAAGAGGAAATCATACTTTTTCCTATCCCTACGCTTTTGTCCAGTCATATACTGACAGTTTGACAATCGCGGATAGGGGATTAATCAGTCGTTAGTAAGAAGATTAAGCATCTTGAGGATTGAGATGAGCCATTTGCCAAGTAGTGTAAGTACCGATGGGACTCCACAGCAAATAAGGAACTAGTAATAATGCTGCCCAACCAGAAATATTTAAGACGACCAGCGTTAAAATTATGCTGACAACTAAACCTGTACCTCCGACAATTGTACCTACCCGAAGACTGCGGAGCTTAGACATCACAGGTGTATATGCAATAGTTACAATTTCTAATAGCAGATATAAACCCATGATGATCCACGTTGTATTGGTTCCTGGGTTTTTCTCCCACACAATATAAGCAGACCAAGCACCACAGATAAAAATTACAGTCCAGATTACTGGGATTGCTGCTTCAAATGTTAGCCATCTGGGTCTTTGCAGGCGGTTGAACCACTTGCGATCGCTCGGTGTCATTACATTAGCAGCCAAGGCCACCAAAATAGCCACACCACCAATCACCATCCAAGATTTAATCATGCCCCTTATTCCTTAGCAAATGCTATGTATCGCTTAAATATGCCTTATTCTGCCTATATTTTGGCAATTAGAACCCCAATTACTCATCAATCCTAAGTTTGAGATAGACAACTTTATGTCTCCAGGCTGGAGGGGGGTTCTGTCTGTGGATGGGGGTATGTATACAAGAGGGGAAATATCGTGGTGGTTGGGGGATGAGCCAAGGAAATTGATATGGAAGCGGAATCAGAAATGCGATCGCCGACGGTGGGCGGAAGGTCATCGTCTACTGTAAGTGGAATGCCATCTGTAGCACCAACACTATACGGAATTGCCAATACAATTCGGCTCACAGGCTGGATTATCCTTTGGGTACAATTGGGGCTGGCTGTGGTAACTGGTTTAGTTTTACTATTTGCCTCCACTGGTCGCGGCTTTACCGATCAACCGAATGCAGGTTTAGGAATCGGGATATTTTGGGCTGTCTGTGGTCTTATAGCCTTGTTATTTAGCGTTTATTGGGATTTTCGTTACACCCGCATCGGGAAGCATTTAGCAAATCCTAATCCAGCTTTGCATCCAAGTAAGGCAGATACCAGCGCGGCTATTAGGCTAGGAATAATAGTAAGTTTAGCGGGAATATTACTAACCCTTGTAGGTGCTGGTGCAACCTTGGGTGTACTCATCGCAAAATCGATTTCTCAACCACCGGGAGTTGCCATTACTGACCCCAACAAAATTATCAGGGCGCTGGATGTATTTGTCATGGTAGCAAATATCAACGGTATTTCTGCCCATTTTGTCGGGGCGATCGCTTCAATTTGGTTACTTGAGCGAGTACATCAACACTAATTGGGAATGGGAGAGCAGCAAAGTAGTTCACTTTGTATCTCTAGAAAGATGCCAAAAATCTCACTCATTGTCAGTCTATACTTAGGAGTTAATGATCAATGACAAATGCCCCACGTCTTACTGGTAGATGATGAAGTAGCCCTATGTGAAAGTCTCGCTTATACCCTACAAAAAGAGGGCTATACAGTGACGACCGTCGCAGATGGACAGAGTGCAATTAAACAATTCCATAAACAAGTACCGGATGTAATTTTGCTGGACTTGATGCTACCAGAAGTAAGCGGAATGGAAGTTTGTTGGCGCATTCGGGCATTTTCCGACGTGCCAATAGTAATGTTGACAGCTAAAGATCAAGACATAGATAAAATTTGGGGTTTGGAAGCGGGAGCAGATGATTACGTCACCAAGCCATTCAACACCCGTGAGCTTTTGGCACGCATTAAAGCCGTGTTACGTCGTCGCGCTGGAGAGCAGCCAGCATGAAAGGCTGGTGGCCTGCTATTAAATTAAATACTATTCATTCCAAGTTGTTAGCTACTTATCTGCTGCTGATAGTCTTGGGGACTTCCTGTATGGCCAGCTATATTCTCTGGTCTTTCCATGTTTACTTTATGCGATCGCGACAAAGCGACTTAGAGAACTGGACAAATGCTTTGAGCGAGAGTGTAGCAGATGCTTTGGAAGAAAAAAATCTGCAACGCGTCAATCTATTAGTGCAGAGATATGGCGCACCACAAAACCTTACACTCCGTATTTTTAATCAGAAAGGTAGCTTGCTAGCCACTTCTGATCCCAATTTAGATCAACAAGTTCAAAACTGGTACGCAGTTCCGGGAATGGCTGAAGCTCTGCAAAAACGTCAATCCCAGGGGGTCGCTAAAGGTATTTTATCGCGTAAAGATCGCCTGTACGTTGCCAAACCCATTGTGCGGAACGGTCAATTCCTGGGTGTGCTGCGAATGTCAATTACTTTGGAGCAATTTCAGCGTCAGTTTGCAAGAGTGATTGTTAGTGTACTGGGTAGCTTGGCGTTAACTATCGTTTTATGCGCGTTGATTAGCACGCGCTTTGCTCGCAGTCTTTCTAGACCGATTGAAATTATGGGTAACTTCGCAATTCGGTTGGGTAGTGGTCAATTTGGCGATACCTTAACTATCCATGAGAATAATGAATTGGATCAGCTAGCGGTGGAACTGAACCGGATGAGTGAAAGATTAGCCTCTCTAGACCAAGAGCGCAGAACTTTTCTGGCAAATGTTTCTCATGAACTCCGCACACCTATTAGCAATGTTCAGGTGACAGTAGATGCACTGAAAGGGGGAGCTTACGAAGAACCTCAATTGCGCGATCGCTTTTTTCAAACAATTGAAAATGAAACTAAACGTTTATCACGACTGATTCATGACCTGTTAGATTTAGGACGCTTAGAAGCGGGGGTCAGCCAGCTAGAACAGCAAAATTTATCATTATCAGGTTTGATCAACCGTGCGGTTAATGCTATGGAACCTAGAATGCAGGCTGCTGGCGTATCATTGCAAGTTAAAGTAAGCGATTTACTCATCCAAGGTGATCCAGAACGCCTATTACAAGCCATTTTGAATTTACTGGATAATGCCATCAAACACTCACAACCTGATTCTCAAGTCTTGATTTCTGGCTACAGCGACGGTAAACAAGCAGTTATCAAAATTCAAGACCAAGGCAAAGGCATTCGGGAACAGGATTTACCCCGGATTTTTGAACAGTTTTATACAACAGATCCCTCACGCACAGGTAAAAGTAGCGGTTTAGGACTAGCGATTACTAAACGAATTATAGAAGCCCATCAAGGACGTATTACAGCCAACAGCACTGCCCATCAAGGGGCAACCTTTACCATTTATCTCCCGTTGCCAGCAAAAAATAACTAATTCTTCTCTGCTCCCCTTACGACCCTACCAATTCCAGACACAATTGACGAAAATGATCGCCCCGTGCTTCAAAATTGGGGTATTGGTCAAAGCTAGCGCAGGCTGGGGATAGTAAGACTACGGGTGCTTGATGGTGTTTAGCTAAGTCTAGCGATCGCCTTACCGCTTGTTCCATCGTCTCCACGATTTCATAATTGCTATAGCCGATTTCTTGTAGGCGTTGGGCAAATGCTGGTGCAGCGTTGCCAATGAGTAATACAGCTGATGTTTGCCCTTGGATTTTCGCTAACCAAGCTGCATCATCCCCTGGTTTGGCTTCACCACCAGCAATCAAAATCACTGGGCTTTTCACCGATGCTAGACCTACTTCCGCCGCATCGTAGTTGGTGGCTTTGCTGTCGTTGATAAAGTCGATGCCTTGCCAAGTGCAGATATGTTCCAAGCGATGGGCAACCCCTGGAAATTCTCGCACCGCCTTGTCAATGGCATTGGGGGGAATATCTGCTAAACGGGCTGCGGCTACTGCCATGAGGAGATTTTGCAGGTTGTGCGCCCCTACCATGCGTAAGGCTTCAGCTGCAACAATTCTTTGAGGCGAGGAGTTTGGCTGTAATTGTTCTACCACCCAGCCATCTTCAATATAAAAGCCTTTGTCACCAATTAGGTAATCTTTCCCTTTCACACTTGTCCAATAGGCATCCGGCCAATGACTTGCACCTATTTTAGATAGGTAAGCATCATCACCATTGAACACTTGTAGATGGGATTGACGTAATAACTTGGCTTTGATGTCGTAATAGTTTTCTAACGTTTTGTGGCGGGCTAGGTGGTCTGGGGTGAAGGTTGTCCAGATACTAATGTGGGGGGCTAAGGTAAGGGAAGATTCTATTTGATAGCTGCTCATTTCCCCAATTATCCAGTCTGGGGGCGTTGCTGCTAAGGCAACTTCACAAGCTGCATAGCCGATGTTACCGCAGGCGGGGGCATCGAATCCTGCTGCTTGAAAGATAGCGGCGATTAAGGCGGTGGTGGTGGTTTTGCCATTAGTGCCGGTAATTCCTACCCAAGGCAAGGACTTTAAATGTCGCCAAGCCAATTCCATTTCGCCGATAGTTTCTATGCCCAATTCTCGCGCTTTGACTAAGGCGGGAATGTCCCAAGGAACGCCGGGACTGACAACAATCAAATCAGGTAAAGCACCAGCAAAATCTAGCGAATACCCTAATTCAACTGTGATTTGTTCTTTAGCGAGTTCTTGTTGCTGTTTTAGGAGGGTATCGGAGGTATTGCGATCGCTTAGCACTACCTCCCAACCTTCCCGTTTCAACAATCTCGCCGCAGCAACACCGGACTTTCCTAATCCAACTACATGGGCTTTGGACATAGACTGTGGCAGAGTTCCCTGGTTAAGCACTCATAATGGTAGCGCTTAATGGGCAAAAATTACACCACTTTTTATTGCTTTATACTACAGATTTTTCACGATCGCCCCAAAGTCAGCTAGTACACGGGCATGATTCCGCAATAATCCCAGGATATTTAAACGATTGCGCTTGATTTCTGGGTCGGGGTCAATCACTAAAACGCTATCCGCCCCATCAAAGAAGTTACTCACAGTAGGCGCAATCTCCACTAACCCCGCTACTAACAATTGATAGTTGCGTGACTGTTGTGCTGCTTGCGTTTGGGGTACTAGCTTGAGCAAAGCATCGTAAAAAGCTGATTCGGAAGATTTTTGGAACAGTTCGGGACGCAGTACAGATGTGGGGTCTAGCTGTTGGGTATCCAAATCACCTTGGGCTGCTAGGCGTGTAGAACGGTTCACGGTTTCATAGATTTTATCTAGTGTACCGTCGCGGCGGATTTGTTGCAGATAAAGAGCGCGATCGCGCACATCTAGTAAATCCTGTAATGCTCGTTCTGTATATTCTGGGTCATTGTCTCCCAACACCGCATTTACGAGGTCGTAGTCGATTTGTTTTTCTTCTTGTAATAAGGTGCGGATGCGTTGTAAGAAGAACTCGTTTAGGGCTGTAATTAACGGTGCTTGGTCTTTGTTGTATTGGGTGGCAAATTCGGTGACTGTTTGTGCCAGTAAACTAGCTAAGTTAATTTGTAAATTAGCAGCCCAAGTAATGTTAATAACAGCGTTGGCGGCGCGGCGTAAAGCAAAGGGGTCAGATGAACCTGTGGGAATTAAGCCCAAGCCAAAGATACTCACTAAAGTATCGAGTCTATCTGCCAAACCGGCGACTTGACCTGTAAGGGTTTGGGGTAAGATGTCATCGGCTCCCCGTGGTAAATAATGTTCAAAAATTGCCGTGGCAACTTCTGGACTTTCTCCACTAGCTACAGCATACTTTTGTCCCATAATTCCCTGTAGTTCTGGGAATTCAAACACCATTTGGGTAACTAAATCAGCTTTACATAATAAAGTAGCTCTTTGGATATGTTGGCGATCGCTTTCTCCTAATTCAAGTTGACTGCTAATTTTTGCAGCAACCTTAACAATTCTCTCTACCTTGCCACGTAGAGATCCCAAATCTTCTTGAAAGGTGACTGTTTCTAATTGGGGTAAATAACTTTCTAAACTCTTGGATAAATCGGTTTTATAGAAAAACTGACCATCTGCTAATCTAGCCCGAATCACTCTTTCATTACCAACAGCAATCACATCTGATTTAGTGGGGTCGCCGTTAGAAACGGTGATGAAATAAGGTAAAAGTTCTTTATGATCCCCAGTTTTAAACACGGGAAAATAACGCTGGTGACTCACCATAACGGTGGTCGTGACTTCCGTTGGTAAGTTTAAAAATTCTTCTTCAAATTTACCGACCACAGGGGAAGGCCATTCTACTAAGTTAGTAACTTCCTCTAACAAATCTGGGTAAATTTCTGTATAACCGCCTAATTTTTGGACTGTAGTTTCTACTTGTTCCTTAATTATCGCTGCCCGTTCCTTAGCATCTACAGTTACATAACCAGAACGCAGTGTGTTGACATAATCACTGGCTTGTTGAATTGTAATTGGTGCGGGATGTAAAACCCGATGACCGTAGGAGATGCGATCGCTCTTCACTGTCAAGGAACCATTCACCAATTCCAGGGGTAAAATCGCCTCATCTAATAAAGTAACTAGCCAGCGAATGGGACGAGAAAACCTAACATCCCCATCACCCCAACGCATCAACCGCTTACCTTCTAGGTGATAAATCCATTGGGGGACAAGTTCAGTTAATATTTCTGCCACAGGACGACCGGGCGTTTTTTTCTGGACAAAGACAAATTCCCCCTTATCCGTGGGGCGTACCTCTAATGCCTCTAGCTCTACCCCTTGCTTTTTAGCAAAACCGACGGCGGCTGGAGTTGGTTGACCATCTTTAAAAGCTGCTTGAGCTGGTGGGCCTTTGATTTCCTCTTCCCGATCCGGCTGCTGGGATGGTAAACCTGTGATGAGTACTGCCAAACGCCGGGGAGTCCCGTAGACTTCTACAGATTCACTGGTGAGGCTATTAGCTGCTAAACTCTGGGGAATCCGCGATCGCCACTGAGCGATCGCACCACTGAGAAAGCTTGCAGGTAATTCTTCTGTTCCAACTTCCAATAAAAACCCAGGCATAGGACTCTATTTTTAACTTTGCGTAGCTTAACTTTATCAATTCCAACAGTTTACCTTGCGGTCAGGCTGACGAAGAAGGAACTAGGAAGTAGGGTGTAGGGGTATAAGGGTTTAGGGGTGTAGGGGAAAAAACTCTTACTCAGCACTCAGGAGGCAGTGAGAGAGAAGCGAACTTTTGACCATTGACCATTGACTCTTGACTCTTTCAATGAATAAGTATCGGGTATAACTGCATGATTAGAAAACTGCGTCGCTTTGCCAAAGTAGTCAATAAACCATACAAAGATGAGTTCTATCACTACCCTGGAACCATCCCTGGAACCATTATTATTGATGCAGATGCGCCACCACCGGAAATTGACTTGATTGACTATAATCAAACTGATTTTGTTCATCGGCGAGTTGCAACCCCGGAAGAATGCGTTCCCTATTTGGATACGGAGTCTGTGACTTGGGTAGATGTCCAGGGTTTGGGTAATCAAGACATCTTAGAGCGAGTGGGGCAAATTTTTGAATTACCGCCTCTGGTGTTGGAAGATGTGGTGAATGTATCGGAACGCCCCAAAACTGAGGATTATGACGACCAATTATTATTTATTGCCCGGATGGTTGTACCCAAGGAAAGAGAATCAGGGTTTTATAGTGAGCAAGTCAGTTTAGTCTTAGGTAAACATTACTTGTTAAGTATTCAGGAAGAACCGGAGCATGATTGCTTTGAAGGCGTGAGGATGCGAATTGAAAAAGGTAAAGGAAATATCCGTCGCCAAAGGGCAGACTATTTAGCTTATGCTTTGCTTGATGCAATCATTGATGGTTTTTTCCCCGTTTTGGAACGTTACGGGGAAGCACTTGAGGATTTAGAAGAAGAAGTAATCGTTAGTCCTACTCGCCAAACACTGCAAAAAATTTATCAAGTCAGGCGAGAATTACTACAACTGCGTCGCGCTATTTGGCCGCAACGAGATGCGATTAATTCTTTGATACGCGATCGCAGTCAACTAATTAGCCCGGAGGTGCAAATCTATCTCCGCGATTGTTATGACCATACAGTGCAAGTCATGGATATGGTGGAAACCTACCGCGAGTTAGCCTCTGGTTTGATGGATGTATACTTGTCAGCAGTCGGTAACAAAATGAATGAAGTTATGAAACTACTGACAGTGGTTTCATCTATCTTTATTCCCCTAACTTTTGTTGCAGGTATATATGGCATGAATTTCAATACGGAAAAATCACCCTACAATATGCCTGAGTTGAACTGGTATTGGGGTTATCCCCTGTGCTTAGGAGTTATGGGAGCGATCGCTTTTGCATTACTCTTTCTATTTTGGAAACGAGGTTGGCTAGAAAATTCTTCTATGATTGAGCGTGATTAATATTGAACTTTGCCAAGGGGTTGGGTAAGAAAAATTATTATATGGAGTTTATATATTAAGTATGACCAGGAGTACTGACCAAAATTTACTTGTCTTAACAATCTATATTATCGGTGTATCTTATATATTTAATCGCATGGTTGATGCCATTGACGATCGCATCAAATATGAGTTTAAAAAATCCGTAGTAGATGACCAACTAAAGGAGCAAGAGCTAGACGACAAAATTGGTATATCCTTTAAACTTGCAGCCTCTAACTCCTATGATGACGTTAAAGACCTCTCAATCAGCATTGAGAATAAATCTGATGATGTCGCTATTTATGTAGACTGGGACAATAGCTCTTTAGTAGTCGAACATTCCAAACAATCACGGCGCGTTATTAGAAAATCACCAGATTTAACCCGTGATTTAGCCGTACCACAAAGCCCTAGTTTAATTGTTCCAAAAAAGACACTAACAGAGTCAATTACAGCCGAAGATGTCTTCGAGCGTGACAAAGAAACCGGCACTTATTCAGCGAAAAAACCCTTAATTAATATTACAGGGTTACAAAAAGGCGGGCCACCCCAGAAAAAATTGCATAGCGAATTTATGAATAGAGGTAAGGAGTTAGACTTTTCCCTACAACTAGTACTGCGCGTAACTAAAGTACGTGCAGGTTTCGCTCCTGGGTCAGAATTTCCTCCCATATCCATTATTAATTGCCCCTTCACTATCAGAAAATTACCTTGGACTTACGCCCTACCCTGGAATAAAAAGAAATAAGCAAAACAGACACAAGACACCATCCAAGATTACACTGGAGCTAGGGAGAGAGTAGGCGTTGGCGGTTGCAGACCAGTTAGTTTAACTGATTTGAGGAAAGTCCGGACTCCCGAAAGACCAGACTTGCTGGATAACTTCCAGTGCGAGCGATCGTGAGGATAGTGCCACAGAAAAATACCGCCAAAACAATTCAAAATTCAAAATTCAAAATTCAAAATGAATAATTTTGGATTTTGAGTCTTAGTTATGAATTCAATTTTGGTAAGGGTGCAAAGGTGCGGTAAGAGCGCACCAGCAGTATCGAGAGGTACTGGCTCGGTAAACCCCGGTTGGGAGCAAGGCCGAAGGAACTATGGTTGGTCTTTTACCAGTTCCGTTATCAGAGAGCCGCTAGAGGCGTTTGGTAACAAACGTCCCAGATAGATAATCGCCCTCGTGTAAAGCAATTTACACAGAGAACAGAACCCGGCTTACTACCAACTCTCTCCTCTTTATTAGTCATTGGTCAATAGTCAATAGTTATGAGTTATTAGTCATTAGTTATTAGTCATTAGTCATTAGTCAAAAGAACGACCAATGACAACTGACAACTGACAACCGACAACTGACAACTGACAACTGACAACTGACAACTGACAACTGACAACTGACAACTAACAAATGACTCTTGTGTATCCCCGCCGACAAAGGCAACTTGAAAGTTTAGTAAGAAAATTAGGTCTGCCAACAACAGCACCCATTAAGTGGGAATTGCTGGATTTGGCATTGACTCATCCTACTGTGTCTGAATCAGCCAATTATGAACAGTTGGAGTTTGTTGGTGATGCAGTGGTAAGATTAGCGGCTGCTGTGATGCTATGGGAGACTTATCCTGATTGCCCTGTAGGAGATTTTGCGGCAATTCGTTCAGTATTAGTGAGCGATCGCATCCTCGCCCAGTTAGCCAGAGAATATGGTTTAGAATTACATTTATTGGTTGCTGGCAGTGCCACCAGTGACAAAATTGGTCAGGAGTCCCGATTAGCAGATGCTTTTGAAGCTGTTTTAGGTGCGCTTTATCTCAGCACTTCTAATCTAGAACTCATTCGCCCTTGGTTAGATCATCACTTTCGCCAACTAGCAGCCGAAATTCGCCTCGACCCCGCCAGACTCAACTACAAAGCCGCGCTACAAGAATGGACGCAAGCACAATTTAAGGTGTTACCTGAATATCGAGTCGTCGAAATTAATCAGGCAAACCGCACCCAAGAACGTTTTGCCGCCGAAGTTTGGTTACACGGTAACAAACTCGGTGAAGGTAAAGGACGCTCTATCAAAGCCGCCGAACAAGCCGCCGCCAAAGTAGCATTTTTGGCTATCACTCCTCCAGAAGAAATGAGTGGTCAATAGTCATTTGTCAATAGTCCATAGTCCATAGTCCATAGTCAAAGGCAATTACACGTAACTATTGACGCTTCATCATTTACCAGTGACTATTAACTAATAACAAACATAAGAGATAAGCTGATACGCACCCAGATTAAATATTCTTACGTCAGGGCTGTCCATAGTCAAGAGTCCAGAGTCAAAGGCTAGCTTTAACTGTGGACTTTGGACCTTTGACAACCTGAGTGCGAAGTATACAATTTAAATGCGTAATAGCTTAGTTCACCCAGCATATCTGTTATTAAGCTGTGTATAAAAAAACCAGTTTCCAATGACCAATGACCAATGACTATTGACTATTGACTATTGACTATTGACCAATGACTAAAATCGCTGTTATCGGGGTAGGACGCTGGGGAGTACATTTGTTGCGGAATTTTTTAGCACATCCGCAAGCGGAGGTCGTGGCAATAGTTGACCCCCATCCAGAAAGGTTAACGGTAGTCAAGCAGCAGTTTAATTTGGCTGAAAGTGTCCTGTTAACCACCCAGTGGTCTGACTTACAAACAGTGCCAGAATTAACAGCAGTAGCGATCGCTACTCCAGCTACCACTCACTACGCTTTAATTAAAGATGCTCTGGCTCAAGGCTATCATGTTCTGGCAGAAAAACCCCTAACCTTAGACCCTACAGAATGCCAAGAACTTTGCCAATTGGCAGAGCGACGGCAATTAATACTCATGGTGGATCATACCTATTTATTTCACCCAGCCGTTGAGGAAGGTCAAACTGTCATTCAGGCTGGTAAATTAGGTGAGTTACGTTACGGCTATGCTACACGCACCCATTTAGGCCCTGTCCGTCAAGATGTTGATGCCTTATGGGATTTAGCCATCCATGATATCGCCATCTTTAACAACTGGTTAGGTAAAGCACCTGTAAGTGTACAGGCGACGGGTACAGTTTGGCTGCAAGGTGAGGGGAAAGAGGCAGGGGGCAGGGGGCAGGGGGCAGGGGAGGCAGGGGGAGAACTGACTGCAAGATTTTCGCCCCAGTCCCCAATCCCCAATCCTCAATCCCCAGTCCCCAGTCCTCAGTCCCCAGAATTAGCCGATTTAGTTTGGGTAACGTTAACTTATCCAGATGGTTTTAAGGCGTATATTCACCTGTGCTGGTTGAATAATGATAAACAGCGCCGTCTGGCGGTGGTAGGAAGCCTTGGCACTTTAATTTTTGATGAAATGTCACCATCATCACAATTGACTTTATTGCATGGTGAATTTGAACGTCAGGGAAATCTATTTTTGCCTGTAAATCAAAGCCGAGAAGTATTAGAACTCAAAGCCGGCGAACCTTTACAACGAGTTTGCGATCGCTTTATTACTTCTGTTCTCCAGAATACACCCCCAAGCATTTCTTCTGGTTGGGTAGGTACAGAGTTAGTCAAAATTCTCTCTGCTCTAACTACATCTCTCCAACAAAGCGGCCAATCTGTTTCTCTTCAATAAAATTTATAATAATTTACACAACTACTACAACACGAAAAAAATTTAAAAACCCCTCTCCATCCCAGGTTTCCCAGGTGCGCCTCCGTTGGAGACTCACGTTAATTTAAAAGCATCATAGCTTAATCAATTAAGAATTACGAATTATGAATTACAAAAAGATTAACCCGCTCTAGATCAGTATACTCTTCTAACTCTGTTTTTTTAGAGCCGTAGTTTTCATTACAATCTAAAGGTATTGCTTCTGGATGGTTAGAGGAAAAGGAATCAGTTCCCTTAATTTCCTCATCTCCTTCTGAATTTTTCTGGTTTTTATTATTATCTGTGGCTGATAAACCTAATAAAGAGATGTCAATCAATGGCAAAGTAATATTAACTGTTGTACCTTGATTTATACCAGCACTCTCCAAAGTGATAGTACCACCCATAAGTTCAATTAAATTGCGTGAAATAGCTAATCCCAAGCCTGTACCTTCAAATTTTCGTGTGGTGCTACCGTTCACCATCACAAAGGGACGGAATAGTTTATGTTGTTGAGCAGGTTCAATTCCTAAACCGGTATCTGTAATACTAACCATCACTTGCGATTTACCATCAATTCGAGTTTGAATGGTTGTCGCAATACTAATACCACCTTCATCGGTGAATTTAGTAGCATTACCAATTATATTAATTAATACTTGTTTTAATTTAGCTGCATCCGCTTTTACGGGAATGGGTTCTGTGCCTAAGTTGGTTTTCAGTTGCAAGCCTTTTTGTTGAACATTGACTGACTGTAAATTGATTACTTCTAAAAGTGTTTGCCGCAAATCTAAAGGTTGGCTAACTACAGAAAGTTTCCCAGCCTCAATCTTAGAAATATCAAGTAGTTCGTTAATAATTCCTAGTAAATGTATAGCTGTTTCATCTGCACGCTGAAGAAATTCTATTTCTTCTTCTCGATTATCACACAAGCCATCCTTAACTAAACGTACGCAGTTGATAATGATATTTAAGGGGTTGCGTAATTCGTGAGAGGTGGTAGCTAAAAACTGACTTTTAACTTGGTTAGCACTTTTTGCGTCTTTCCATGCCGTCTCGATTTCTTCTGACCAAACTTTAAGCCTATCAACCATTTGGTCGATTGCTTGTGCTAGTTGGTTAAACTCCCGAATCTTGAAGTTATCGGGGACTCGTCTCGATGTATGGTGGCTATGAATGTTTAAAGCATAATCGCGCAATTCTTCCACAGGACTAGCTAGGTAAGGTGCTAGATACAAAGATGCTACTAAACTTGCACCAATTAAACCAACTGTTAAAACAATGAGGATGAGTTTGATTTCTTCTAAGCCAAATAGAGCATTTTCTACAGTTGTCACAGACATGACTATCCATTTCTGCTGTGGCTGTATTGTTGTGGGACTGTCAATTACTGTATAACCTGCTACTAATTCTTTTTTATTATTGAAAATTAAATTGATTGGCTCGTTACGTCCTGCAATGGCATTTTTGATGATGTTTTGTACTTGCTTTGCATCTGAGTGTTCTTTGATATTAGTTCCCACTAAATCAGATAAGGGGTGAGCTAATATTGTCCCATCTTCAGCAATGACTATGGTGGAACCAGTGAGTGAACCTGGTTGATTACGAGTTTGTTTATATAATGCTGACTGAAGATTTAAAGCATATCGCAATTTCCCAGACTTATCATATACGGGAGCAGTGAGTAGTAATTGTAATTGCTCTTGGGGATTACGTGGGCCTGTCACTCCAGGTTTTGGGGGGGCGATGCTTCTCAGTTCTACGCTATCGCTTGGTAGAAGCGGGCCAAATTGAGTAATTTCTTTTTTACCGCAGCTACTGGCAACGATTTCACCATTTTGCCAGTTAATTAGTTGCAAGCATTCAATATAGTTGGGTAGTGCTTGTACTAGCTGTGTCAGAAATGCTTCTATCTCTTCTGGAGAACCAGACTGTACAACTGTTGTGCGGCTGGCGGTTAGTAAGTTGGTTTTAAGAGTGGCGATCGCATTGAGAATTCTCTCTCCTCTGATGACAGCACTTTCTGTGAGATTTTGTCGCGCAGTTTTTAGTAAGCTAGAGCGTGCCTTATTCAACGCCGCTATCTGTCCAACAAACAACACCGGGACAAACAAGAGCAAAATCCTGGTTACTAAAATACGTCGAAAGGATGATTGACCGTTACTAGGCATCTAGCGTCTCACTTCGCAACTGCACATCACAACAGAAAACACGGGCAATTAAACTAGCTAAAGGAGACATTTATGAAGTTATCATAAATTTGTTATCAGGAAATAAAAGTATCAAATATTTAATATACAAAAAGCAATGTAATATACAAAAACTTAAGCAGAGTAGATGTAAAGGAAACTTGTGCTGCATATAGATCCAGTACCAAGTGACGCAATATCCCACGGGTAAGAGACTTCCCATTCAAAAATATCTCATCCTATTCCCAACTTTATGCAGGTGGAGGACAAGGCGTGGGGAGCAAAGGGGAGAGGGAAAACGTGATTGAATAATTTATGTTACGGAAGTCCCTAAGCTTGCGCCTACCCAGGAAGGGAAAATGCAAAATTTAAACAGCTTACAGATTATTTAAGCGTTTATGTAAAGTTATGATACTTTTGTTTCTGGCATCATTTCCGACGATCAAACCAACCTTATGGTGCAACACCGTCCTCATACCACAGTAGTTTTGGCAATGAGTGCAGATGGCAAGATAGCAGATTTTAGGCGATCGCCTGCTAGATTTGGTACCAGTGTCGATAAAACACATCTGGAAGAACAAATTGCTGCCTCTGATGCCGTTTTAATAGGTGCTGGCACTCTCCGAGCTTATGGTACAACATTGACCGTATCAGATACAGTTCTGCTGCAACAACGCCAACAGCAAGGCAAGCCTGACCAACCGATTCATATAGTGATTACACATTCTGCTAACCTCAATCCGGAAATTAGGTTTTTTCAGCAGCCAATTAGGCGTTGGTTAGTTACAACAAATTTAGGCAAGAATTTTTGGCAAGGACGCTCAGAATTTGAGCGAATTCTGGTTTTTGAAACTCCAACAGGAGAAATCGATACTATCACAGTCCTAAAACAACTAACATCACTACAAATAGCACGATTGTTAGTATTAGGTGGGGGAGCATTAGTAGCTTCTATGCTGGAATTGGATTTAATAGATGAATTTTGGCTTACCGTCTGTCCATTAATTTTAGGCGGTGTGACTGCACCCACACCTGTGGATGGTAAAGGATTCACATCACAACTAGCTCCCCATCTTCAACTTCTAGAAGTAAAAAAAGTGGAACACGAAGTTTTTCTCCACTATCAGCTACAACGGTAGATGAATTAAATTAGTCATTGGTCTATCTAATCCCCAATCTCCAATCCCCAAATATGGTTGAACAACTCAAGCCTCGCTATTCCAGCGTTTGGATTAACAAAATCGCTGAAGTACCCCAAGATGCTTGGGATGCTTTAGCTTTACCACTCAAAACTCCTTTTTTGGAGTGGGATTGGCTGAATAATTTGGAAACTTCTCACAGTGCTACAGCTAAAACTGGTTGGTTACCAAATCACTTAACACTGTGGCGAGATAGAACATTGATTGCTGTGGCTCCACTGTATATTAAAGGGCATAGCTATGGTGAGTTTGTTTTTGACCACCAGTGGGCAGAGTTAGCAGAGCGTATTGGGGTACAATATTACCCTAAACTCTTGGGTATGACACCATTCACCCCAGCCGAAGGTTATCGGTTTTTAATTGCCGATGGGGAAGATGAAGAGGAAATTACTGCCATGATGGTGCATGAAATTGACTCTTTCTGTGTCAAACATAATATTTCTAGTTGCCATTTTCTCTATGTTGATCCCCAATGGCAACCAGTGCTAGAAAAACAAGGGTTCACAGCTTGGTTGCACCATAGTTTTATTTGGGAAAATTCAGGTTTTCAGAATTTTGATGATTACTTGACGGTGTTCAATGCTAATCAACGTCGTAATATTAAGCGCGAACGTAAAGCTGTAGAAAAGGCGGGTTTACAACTGCAAGCCGTGACGGGTGATGCCATCCCTAAGTCTTTATTTCCTTTGATGTATCAGTTTTATGCTGATACTTGTGACAAGTTTGGTTGGTGGGGTAGCAAGTATCTAACAAAGCAATTCTTTGAGCAGTTACACCATAACTATCGCCATCGGGTCGTGTTTTTCCCTGCTTATCACGAGCAAGATCCCCGTCAGCCTCTGGGGATGTCTTTTTGTTTGTTTAAAGACGATCGCCTATATGGTCGTTATTGGGGCAGTTTTCAAGAAATCGATTGCTTACATTTTGATGCTTGCTATTATGCACCAATTGAGTGGGCGATCGCTAATGGTATTCAAAGTTTTGATCCTGGCGCTGGCGGAAGACATAAAAAACGTCGCGGTTTTCCGGCTGCACCTAATTATAGTCTCCATCGCTTTTATAATAGTCGTCTAGGACAAATTTTACGCCCTTACATTAATGAAGTGAATCAATTAGAAGAGCAGGAAATTGCAGCCATTAATGCAGAGTTACCTTTTAGTCAAAAGTAAATAGTTAGTTGTCAGTTGTCAGTTGTCAACGGCGCATAGTTTTCTTTTTTGCTTTTCCTGTTCCCAGATTTCTTCCTGCTGCTTGACTCTAAATACTGATGATTGCTGGTGATGGGTAACTAATAAAGATTTACACTTGATATGGAGTGTAAAATCCCTGAATAAAGAAATTTAATTTTTAAAGCTTATGGATTTGATAGTTGAAGATTTAGCTGCCCTAGATAATAAACTTTCTCAGCGTCATATTGACCTTGACCCAAACGGGTACTTCATTATCTATATAGATAAAACTGCTGGCTTGATTTATGCCAAGCATTTTACAAATATCATTGACGAACGTGGTTTAGCAGTAGACCCAGAAACAGGCAAAGTAATTCCTGCTAGAGGGAAGGTAGAAAGAACTTATACAACTGTTTTTGCTGGAAGAACAGCCAAGGAACTTTGTGTCAAAATTTTTGAAGAAACTCAGCCCTGTCCCGTAACTATGTTAGACCATGCGGCTTATTTAGGTCGTGAATTTGTCCGTGCTGAAGTCGCTTTGGTAGCAGGGCAAGAGTACGTGCAAGATTAAGTATGGAGTAAGGAGTAATAAGTAGGGATTAGAGCATCATTGAGAAAATCATTCTTCCCCTACTCTCTACTCCCTATCTCCTAAACCTAGCCTTCAGATGATGGTTGAACAGCTAGGTAAATGTAGTAAGTTGCCATTGGAATGATGGTAGCAGCAATTAAAAGTCCTACCACCCAAGCAGTGGCGTTACCTTTATCGGTTTCTCCGGCTTTTTTGAATGTGCCTTCTACTTGTACTTTGTCAACGATTTGTGGGGGGCCAGGATCAGGTTGACCAGAGAGAACAGCAACTAGGCGATCGCTGGCATCTAAAAATGCCTGATTATATTTATTACCGTCTCGTAAGGGTGCAGCCAAGGTTTCCTCAGCCACGCTGTTGGCAATGGCATCTGTGAGTAAAGGCTTGACTTCATCTCCAGTAATAATTGCAGTACCATTAGTCACGGTATCCAGTACTAACAAAATTTGATTTGCTTGAGCTTCTTTGTTAGGAAACCATTTTTCAAACAGTGCTTGACCAAAGCTTTCTGGTGTTTCCCCATAATCTAGGCGATGGATAGTCACAAATCTGACTTCCTTACCTGTTTGTTTTGCTAAGTTCTCTAAGCTGCTGCTAATTGCACCTTCATTGATTCGGCTAATTACGTCGCCTTGGTCTAATACCCATGTAGAATCACCTGCTGTCAGGTTTGGTATTTGATACACTCCTGAAGCTAGTGCGGGGGAGCTAGATAGCGATGCAGCTAGAATAATAGTCAAAAAAGGCAATATCAGCCGGATGAAGAGTTTTTTCATCCTAAAAACTTGTTGGAGGATATGTGTCATTGGATAATTCCATAAGTACGAATAGCACAAAAATACTACATAACTAATGTCAAGATCACCCTCTAAGGGGGGTTAGGGGTGAGCAACAAGTTATTAAAATCACATTTTACCACTTTTAAAACAACCTCTTAGAGAAGTCATTTATAATTTTTAATTACAAATTAAAAAGTACATTTAGCTAAAGTCGGAAAATCAAAATCCTTGAGCATTTCTAATAATTTAAATACAGATGGAATCTGGAGTGACTGAGGTCTAATAGCTACACAAATTACTTTTTCTAAAGGCTTTGGTAAACTATGAACTTGTACGCCTGGGGGAATTGGTATTGCTGCTAAATGAGGCAAAATTGCTGCTGTTAATCCTTGATGAACCATGTTAACAATCATGGAGTCTTCTGGAATATGACTGGTAATGTTGATAAAAGGTGCTAACTGTTTGAGGTTTTGATTAAGGGACTTTTCAGAAGCTGAATGAGACACTATGACTGGTGAGTATCTAGCGATATCTTCCCATGTGAGGTGGCAACTATTAACTTGGGCTTTTGGTGGTAGTAAAGCAATATATTCATCTCTGAGAATTTCCCATGTTGTAAATTCATCTCTAGTGGGTAAAGAAGTAACACCTATATCAGCACGACCTTCACGCAAACACTGTTCTACGTCAAGACAAGAAAGACATTCGATGATTGTGACATTAACTTCGGGAAATTGATCATGAAATTGAGCGATCGCTTTTGGTAATAAATGAGTGGCTACACAACGAAAAGCTGCGACTCTTACACAACCACCGTATAAATGTTTGTGGATGTTGGCTTCTTCCTGTAGCATTTCTAAGTGCTGCATGGCTTGGCGAATATGATGTAAAATTCGCTCTCCGACTGGTGTCAATACAGCGCCATGACGACCTCTGGCAAATAAAGGTATACCCAATTCTTCTTCTAAAGTAGCGATCGCATGACTAACCGCCGGCTGTGTCAGCTGTAATTCTAAAGCTGCTTCACTAAAATTACCACGCTCTGCTACTGCAACTACAGCGCGAAGTTGGGAAATCTTCATAGGGAATTAAACAGTTAACTTTTTCATAAATAATTAGTGATGGCTAATTAAGAAAGTCCCAGTTATCTTGGATTTCTGAAAACCATATTTAATTACTAATCGAAATATTGTTAAGCTTCTATTAGTTAGGCAAATGTTATATTTAATTCTATGGAAGCTTATATTGGTTGTCTACAGCCTCAAGACAGATAAACAGCAACCATTATCATATTTGGCAAAGATCATTTCCAGCAGCATTTGCAAAATATTTTATAAAAACTTGTAAAAATCATATTTCGATTTTCTCTATACTTTGTAGTAAACGCCTATTTTGAGGGTTTAGGTAAATGTATATCAGTAATCCTAAACAATACTTTCGATAGAGACACAAAAGAGAAATTACTAGATTTTAGGTAGATAAAATCACCAATATTATTTTATTAAAATGATGGGCAAGAATAAAAAAAGGAGTATGAGTTATGTCTGAAGAGAAAAAAGCAAAGTCTAATAGTCAAGATACTACAGCTTCTGGGGGCTACCAAACTCCCCTCAACGAAGAGATTCGTAAAACTGGCACTGCTGCTGAGTCTAACGCGAGAGATAGTGCTAAACCAGAATCACCGGGTGAAGATGATGTTGCTGGTAGCCCCAATCAAGGAACTGAATCACGATAATTGAGCTTAAATATTTCCTATAGAAATAGCCCTAGTGGTTTTTTGCATACTTGCCATAGTTGAAACTTGAGTTGGTAAATACATTAAAAAATGTATTTATCCGCTCTTTTTGTATTTTTGATTTTTCAGTTATAACTTTTCTCTCGATTAATCCAAACACCTCTTAACCCGGCTGCTTTTGCTCCTTGATAATCTTCTTCAATGCTATCGCCAATGTGCCATGCCTCTTCAGGAGAACTATTATGTTTTTCTAGAGCGATCGCAAAAATTTTGGGATCAGGTTTTGCTGCACCTACTTGAGTGGAAATAGTTACCGAAGAAAAGTAGTGACTCAAACCTAAGCTTTGCAAAACTGAGTACAGCCGTGAATCAAAATTAGACAAAACGCCTAATTCAATTCCTATATGTTGCCAATTGCTTAAGGATTGCACAACATCAGGATATATCACCCAAGGTTCCGCAGTCCCAAAGTGAATATATAGTTCACCAAAAAAGCTGGAAAAATCAGCAAATTGGGTCAGAACACCAGCACTTTCAAAGGTATTTAGAGCAATTCTACGCCACCACTCAAATTCACGTTGTGGTATGTCTTCAGCGTCAGCATCAGGAAAGATAGGTGGCGGCGACGCTTTAAAACTTTCCATAAATGCTTTATCCACAATATCCGGTGCAACTTCTACACCAAACTCTTGGGCTATTTGACTGTAAACTTTTCCGACACTACCCTTAACGCCGAAGAGTGTCCCCACAGCATCCACAAAAATAACTTTAGGCCTTTCCATTAAAGTGCTTGCAAATTATAAATGTTAGTCATTGGTCATTGACTTCCCTGCGCGAAAGTGTCCGCGCAAGAAAGTGCAATCCCTAATACTTAGTACCCTTTTCATTCACAGCATCCACTGCTGAGTAAATTGTTTCTATAATAGGACGTACAAGCCAGTTAAAACCAACTTTTAGTTGATGATCTAGGGTTGGTAATCTATACAAGTAGGCGAGACGGCGGGCAACATAAGCCAAAGAACCATCTAATTTAACTCCTAAACCTGTAAGGGTGGCGTTATCTGTACCCAGTGCTAACATCTCCCCTAACTGTTGGTAGCGGAAAGGTAATAGGGGGCGTTGAGTCAGAGAAGCCCAAATATTCCAAGCGGCGTAGTCTGCTTGTTGAAAAGCGGCTTGTGCGGTAGCAGGTACTTGCTGACCTTCAGCGTCAATACAGTCGGCTAAGTCTCCCAGAGCAAAAATGTCTGGATGGTCAAGAACTTGGAGAGTTGGTGTATTGGTGATTTGACCACGCTGGTTCTGTTTGAAAGGCAGACTTTTCACTACGTTTGTCACCCTTGTACCCACAGTCCAAATTACCAAATCTACGGGAATGGTATCCACTTGATTTTTGTACTCTAGGGAGATAGTATTTTGTCCTATTGACTCAACTTTGGTTTCTAAATCAATAAACACACCTTTTGCATCCAAAGCTTTCTTGGCAGCCTCGCGGTTAAAATCTGGGGAGGTGCGTAAAATTTGATCGCTGATCTCCACCAGACGGAAGCGTCCTCTTTCCCCTAGTCTATCTGCTAACTTACAAGCTAACTCAACACCACTATAACCAGCACCAACAATTGCGACACGGATTTTTTCTGCATCTGACTCTTCCAATACTCGCAGACGTTCTTCCAAGCGATAGGTATCAGCAATAGTACGGAAAGGATAGGCGTAGGATGTGGCACCAGGAACTAAGTCTAATGGTGTTTCGCCACCCAGTGTTAAAACTAAGCGATCGTAAGGGATTTCTGGTCCATCTTGCAGATGTACCCGTTGTTGGTCGATATCAATACCAGAAACAACTGCTTGATAAAAACGTATACCTGTACCTTCGAGAAGTTCAATAAAAGGGGGTGCAATTTCCCATGATTGCAGTTCTCCTGTGAGTAATTCGTACAATAAGGGGGAGAATAGAAAGCGATCGCTTTGATCTACCAGTACAATTTCTGGTTTTTGCTGAGTTTCCCAAGGTAATTGGCTTAAGCGTAAAGCTGTATAGAGACCGCCAAAGCCTCCACCCAGAATTACAATTCTCTTAGTCTGTTCGGTCATAAATTCTATGGGACATTCTATCCCAGTAAGGCAACTAACTCTCAGTGTAATGATTTATTTCCCTCAGTGACCATTAGTCGGCAATCCGAGTACTTTCCTTCATGCAGTTCATGAGCGAGTAATAACTTGACTTTCACAAACCCACGTTTCTCATAGCACCGAATAGCACGAATATTGTCAACACGGGGATCAATCACAATCAGAGCAGCTAAGAATACTTCAAAAATATACCTTACAACCATTCTTAATATTTCGGCACCAATCCCCCGATGCCAATAATTGGGTTCTCCTATAAACAAATCGATGCCATAGACCTTATCTGTATTATCTAGACAGTATTTTTGTTGATCTATCTCTGGTAAGTCGGCAACTGAATAGTACTGTAAATAGCCAATCTTCGTATTTTTATAACTGATAAGGCAAGGCTTAACTGGCTCGTTTCCTATAATGATGGGTTTGTATGTTTCTATAACCTTTTCTAAGTTAAAAGGATTATCTCTGCCTTCATAAAACTGTAGTATTTGCTCATCGGTCAACCATTTTGCTATTAACTGATAGTCTAATTCGCTATCTTCCATGAGACGAATACTCAGTTCATCTTTTTGAATCAACATAATAAAAAATCGTAATTCGTAATCTTCAGGCTTAATCCACTCAATTATAGAATTAGTGGTTTTCCATTGGTTGGAATCTAAAACCCTAAATAAGTTAATTACGAATTACGTTGGTTTTGGTTTTTACAACAAAAATCTACCAATAAATCTACGGAGGTGTTAGCCTAGCCGTAAATTCTTAGGGATGACAAATTATGTTTAGTTACCACCTGTTGTGATAGATTTATGATGTATTGCTGAGTCTTCGGCTTTTCTTTGCCATTGACCATTGTTACCTTGTTTGTACTCATTTCTCACACTATTCCAAGCAACATCAGCCGAACCTTCTTCACTCAAACCATCACTTTGAGCCGCATTAAAAGCTGCAAAGAAAATCTGTTGAGCGCGTTCTGGTAACTGTTCTCTAATGTCTTGAGGTAATTCACTTATTTGTTGATAAGGCATAATTCCACTCCACTCAATCTAACTTTAGTTTATGTTAAAAGATTGATTAGTAATTTTGCCTCTTTCTGTAAGTAGAGATGTAAAATACCCTTCTTGGGGATTAATCAAATAGACTTAAGTTCAGTTGAATTAAAATAGTGAGATTAATATCAATAAATCAAAAAGATTATCAGAGTATATCCATCCTATCCAATTCATGGATTTTAGTAAATTAAACGCTGAGGTAGAATGGCAATTTTCACGGTGTAAAATATGTTAATAAATTCTTTAAATATAAGATTAATTGCTCTTTTTATTAAAATTAAATTCCTCTAAAATAGATACGTGAATATTCAATTATTGATTAGACAAACAATGATTGTAAATGAATACCTCTAACATAGATACCTCTGCTGTAACTCATTGTTATAGATCATGTATTATTTAGAAAGTATAGTCGATGGGTATTAACCCAAAAAACAGACGCTTTAAAATCTAAAACTGACCTGCATCTCCTATGCCTCGCAAAACCTCATCCACATATCATACTACGGATACAACACCATTAGCTCTCTCTCAGCTACATATCCGCTTGGCAGGACTAGAAAAAGAACATCAAGCCTTACTGAAAAAGATTAAAAGTAAGCGCACTGAACTGAAAAATTTTATTGAACGGATGCGTTCTTTAGCAACAGAAACATTCCATCGAGCCAGTCCTGGATTTACCAAAATATCAGAGCTAGATAAAGAAATACACACTCTATTTGCAGAGATTTTTACTACTAGAAAATTCAGTAAACAAACTGAGAAGAAAGTAAAGGCAGTTTATCTTAATCTCCAGATGACTGGGATAATCAGTCCAAAATTTGAGAGCGGACAGCCAGAGATAGAACTCGATGAGACTTTTGATGAATCTCAGCAAGAAAATAAATCACGCCAAAGTCAATATGGACAAACACAACAGGAATTAGGATTTTCACCTGTAAATAGAACAGATGAATCGAGAAAAATTCGTCAGACATTTCTGAGGTTAGCTGAAATATTTCATCCTGATAAGGTAAAAGATAGTGAAACGCAGATAAATCATACAGAAATTATGAAGGAAATTAATAAAGCCTACCAAGAAGGCGATTTAGCAAGACTTCTGGAAATTGAGCACAAGCATCAGGTAGGGGAGCTTATTGATCATAATAGTGAAGATGATTTAACTAGAAAATGTAAGACTTTAGCACAGCAAAATGAAATCTTGATAACTCAATATGAAAATTTAAAGAAAGAACTACGTGTAGTGAAAAATACACCTGAAGGTGTAATGGTTTCCGACGCGCGCAAAGCGGCGAAACAAGGCATAGATCCTATTGCCCAAATGTTGGAATCGATGGAAATACAAATTAACTTAGTTACAGAAATTCGTGATTTTGTTAAGGATTTTAAAGCGCAGAAAATAACTATCAAAGAATTTCTTAATGGGCCAGAAAGTTTATCTTCCTTACAACAAGAAATGATGGAAGATATGCTTGAGCAAATGTTGTCAGAACTAGATGGTGTGATTATATTTTAAATTAACATCTTCTTGCCTATTTTCTTCAGTTACATTTTATTCATTTGAGAAAAATATAGACTCTCAGATATTGATCTGTCAGTTAAGTATATTAAATTTTGTATTTAGGTATGGAACTCATATTGGAACATTTTCATCCATTGTTGTGGTATTCCTAAATTAACAGTCAAAATCCCGATGAAAAAATCTCTATTTTTACTGTTCAAGCGTTTACTTCTGGCACTTTCTTTAAGTATTTTTATTTTGCCTACTATATGGGTAAATTCGCCAGTTTTGCCATTGCTAGCTAAACCTGAGACTCGGATTTTTGAGCAAGTTTGGCAAACAGTAAATGATAATTTTTATGATCCAAAAATGAATGGAGTCAATTGGCAAATAACTAAAGAAAAGTATAAGCCTGAAGTATTACAAGCCAAGTCGGATCAAGAGGTTGCTGCTATTTTCAATCAAATGTTGTCTGAACTCAAAACTTCCCACACCCGTTACTATACTCAAGATGATCTGGCTTACTATCAACTTTTAGGCATTTTTTATGGTCAAGGCATGGAGTTACCGAAGGAATTAAAAAAGTTTTTTCCTAACGGTAAATTTGAATACTCCGGTATTGGTTTATTTACTAAAGAAATCAATGGTAAGACTTTTGTTAGCTCTATTTTAGATGAAAGTCCTGCTGACAAGGATGGCTTAAAAGTAGGTGACCAGGTTATTAGTGTAGATGGTAATCAATATTACCCCATACGCTCCTTTGTGGGTAAAGCAGGGCAAACAGTCAAAATATTAATCCAGCGATCGCCTCAATTAAACAGTCGCCAAGAAATTACCATAGTACCGAAAATGTTTGATGCCAGCACAATGTTTTTGGAGGCTCAAATGGCTAGCATTGAGATCCTCAAACAAGAAAATAAAAAAATTGGCTATGTCCACATCTGGTCAAATGCAGCCGATCCGTATCAGCAACAGCTCCAGAATGAGCTAATCTATGGTCGCCTGAAAAACGCCGATGGGTTAATTTTGGATCTCCGAGATGGATGGGGAGGGGGAGATATTAGTTATCTCAACATTTTCACGGCTGAAAAAAGTCCCAGTGTCACTCACGTTCAACGTAACGGCCGACGATATACCTATAATTATCAATGGAAAAAACCTGTAGTGATGTTGGTAAACGAAGGAAGCCGCAGCAGTAAGGAAATTCTGGCGTTTAACTTTCAACAAAATCAGATTGGGCAAGTCATCGGCACTAAAACAACAGGAGCCGTGGTTGCTGGTCGTCCTTATATTATGCAGGATGGCAGCTTGGTTTACGTAGCAGTCGCGGATGTTTTTCTCAACGGTAATCAAAGATTAGAAGGTAAAGGTGTTACCCCAGATATTAACGTTCCATTTTCCTTGGAATATGCACAAGGAGTAGACCCGCAAAAACAAAAAGCAATAGAGACTCTACTTAAAGCATTATGATTTTCGCTGTCTCCTGCTGATTCTGCTTAGAGGATGAACAGTGTTTGTAAACACTTAGTAAATATTAGAGAAATATTCAAAACCCCGTGTAAACTTATACGCAATACAACAAACCCTTTAGACAACTAAACATAGCGCCTTATGTCAATTATTGCGCTCAGAGCATGGTATCTTCAGGATTATGAACCAATTTCTGAACTAGAAAAACGGCCGCCAGATATTCGTCTTAGTAAAAAAAGCTTGCTGAGAGCGGCATTACGTGCAGACTTTTTAGAAGATAGTGATGCGGTTAAACATTCCACTTGGTTTAGGCGGTATCTGGAGGGAGAAAATGTAGAATTTTATGTTGAAGGTAGTGGTAGCTACTGTGTAGCCAACATAGATTTAATTAGCCATGAAATTTATTTCACCAAGCAGACAGTTTTAGCTCAGTTAGAACCAACGATTTTCTTTTCCTATCAAACTGAATACGCCGATGCTAGTGATCTTCTCAGGGAAGGACTGCAAAAGAGTGTAGAAAAATTAAACTTGCGATCGCGTATCCCACTGACATTAGTAGAATCATCTCGCCCCAAAGACGCGCCCTTGCGTTTAAATCGCACTATTTTGAGAAAATTACGTAAAAGTTTATTGTTTATTGCAGACACTACACCTATTGCCAGCATTGATGGTCAACAAACACAACAATTAATTCCTAGCCCTAATGTTTGTGTAGAAATTGGCTACGCCATTCAAAGCAAGCGGACAGAACAAATCTTATTAGCACATCTGCAACGTCCAGATTATCAAGGAGAAGGGAAATTTCCTTTCGACCTACCCACACAACAAATCTTGCCATTTCGAGACAGCAAAGAACTAAATAAAATTCTCACAGGAGCTATTGAAACCCAGCTAACAAGATTCAAATTGTTTTAACTAATTGATAGTTTTACTGCATTCTGTCTATAGTCCGATACTGAATCGCTTCTGCTACATGATTAGGTTTTAGCTCGTCCTCATCTGCCAAATCTGCAATAGTCCGAGAGACTTTCAGAATGCGATCGCTTGCTCTGGCAGATAAACCCAGTTTTTTTATCGCCGCTTCTAATAAGCTGCGACTACCATCATCTAGTTTGCACCATGTTTGCAAATGACGACTCTGCATTTGGGCATTACAACGCAGATTAGGCTCTTTTTGAAAGCGATTAATGGCGCGATCGCGTGCTTTTTGTACCCTTTCCCGCACAGAAACGGACTCTTCTCCTGTAGGTTGTTGGGTGATTTCCTCTGGTTTCAAGCGATTGACAGCCACTTGCAAATCAATTCGATCCATCAACGGGCCAGAAAGCTTCGCCCAATACTGCTCTCGTTGTCTGGGGGAACAGGTACACTGTTGAATGGTATCACCGTAATAACCACAAGGACAGGGATTGGTACTCGCCACCAAAGTAAACTGTGCAGGGAAAATTACAGATTGTCTAGTACGAGAAATGGTGACATAACCATCTTCTAAAGGCTGGCGGAGAAATTCTAAAACATCACGTTTAAACTCTGTTAACTCGTCTAAGAAAAGAATCCCTCTGTGTGATAAGGAGATTTCACCAGGACGGGGAAAACCACCGCCACCGACCAGAGAAGGCCCGGAGGCTGAATGGTGAGGACTACGGAAAGGGCGATCGCGCACTAGGGAACCCCGATTTTTCAACAACCCAGCCACAGAGTGAATGCGAGTTACTTCCAAGGCTTCAGCAAAACTCAAAGGTGGTAAAATCCCAGGTAAGCGCCTTGCTAACATGGTTTTTCCACTACCAGGAGGTCCAACAAACACAAGATTATGTCCGCCAGCCGCCGCAATTTCCAAAGCACGACGACCATGAGCTTGTCCTTTTACGTCCTTTAAGTCGGCGATCGCATGAAATACTGGTGTGAGTTCTTGTGATTCCTCTAACTTTACTGGTTGATGCTTGCTAGGGTGATTTAATAAATCCACAACCTCAGACACATTCTTGCAGCCATACACAGCTAAACCCTCCACCACAGAAGCTTCTTGAGCGTTATCCACAGGTACAATTAAGCCTGCAATCCCCATTTTTTTCGCAGTAGCAGCGATCGGTAAAACCCCAGCTACTGGACGTAAGCTGCCATCGAGAGAAACTTCACCCAAAAAAAGATAATCTCCTAACAAGTCAGGGTTAACCTGTTCAGAAGCAGCTAAAATTCCTATACTAATGGGCAAATCGAAACAGGGGCCTTCCTTGCGTAAGTCTGCTGGAGTCAAGTTAATCACTATTTTCCGCATTGGAAAGGCAAAACCCGCATTTTTGAGAGTTGCTTTGACTCTTTCTTTTGATTCCTGAACGGCTGAATCTGGTAGCCCCAAAACCACAATTCCCGGCAAACCCCCCGATATATCGACTTCTACGCCTACTTTCACGGCATCGATGCCGACAATTGATGCACTCCAGACTCTAGCAAGCATTGGCTAAATCTTTCTTATGTGAACAATAACCCTTTAGAATCTCTAGCAGATGAGTTCTTATAACCGCATGAGTGAAACCACAGAGACCATTTTTAGTAAAATTATTCGCCGAGAAATTCCCGCCAATATCGTCTATGAAGATGATTTAGCCCTAGCTTTTACAGATGTACATCCCCAAGCACCAGTACATATCCTGGTCATTCCTAAACAACCCCTCGCCAAACTGTCTGATGCAGATTCTCATGACCACGCTCTTTTGGGACATCTTTTGTTAACCGCCAAACGTGTTGCCCAAAAAGCTGGACTGGAGAATGGCTATCGTGTTGTTATCAATAATGGCAATGATGGAGGGCAAACAGTTTACCACCTGCATTTACATATTCTAGGTGGGCGACTAATGGCATGGCCTCCTGGTTGATATACAGTTATTAATCGCGTCACTAGACGCGATTAATAGATAAAAATCAAGTACTACAAGACTTAATACTCTGTAAAAAATATGTCTAATTAAAGGAGTTATACCGTTTCTTGATGTAGCCTGCCTGGCGTAGCCATAGATGCACTTTACCCTGTACTGTAGAGACGTTGCATACAACGTCTCTACTTATATTTGGTGCAACTTCATAGAGAATTGGTATTAAATATCTAAAAACTAGCGTTCTTGCGTAATTACAGATACGCCATTACTTATACTGACTTTTTGAACTAAATAATTTTTACACGATGACAAAATATCTTTTGTCATTTGATTAGCGATACTTTCAAAATTCTGACTTGTTAATCCACATTCCATATCACCGTTCAAAGTAATAGAAACAGTGACAATATGAGGCTCATCTACTGGTTCTATTTTCCCTACTTCAAATTCTTCAGTCCAAGCTGGCAACTCTTCGCCTGTTTGCCGTCCATACACTTTTACTCTCTCAATAGACCCAGTACCTAAACTGGTAATTCCTTTATGCACAAATGCAACTAAGGATTGTTGATTGGGAACTTTGGTAGATTCCAGCATTACCTGCAAGCAAGCATCTTTCAGGAGAACTTTTGCCGTGATGCCTTTGGGCTTTAGGTGACGATTCATCAAAAATGCGATCGCCTGAGTATTGCCTCGTTTAGCAAGTTTTACAAGTTTTTCCTGTGACATAAGCAAGTACAGCCGAAAATTAAGCAATAATTTCTTTATTCTTAAGATTCCCTATTTACTAACGTAACCAACAATAGTTAAAAATTTCACAAATGTTTTAAATAGCTACGTACATTTATTGAAATTGCTAAAATTATTATTTACAACCAATTTTTATATATGCAGATTTACCAACCTCATCCTTGGCCGTTAACGGTGGAAGAAGCCATAACTATTCAAGAAGAATTAAGACATCAAGTAATTACACAAGACCAATTTACACAACCCGTGCAGTACGTCGCTGGTGTTGATATGGGTTTTGAAGCTGATGGCACAATTAGCCGTGCCGCAGTAGCAGTACTGAGTTTTCCTGATTTACAAGTTGTCGAAACTAGCCTAGCGTACCGTCCTACGTCATTTCCCTACATTCCTGGTTTTCTCTCTTTCCGAGAAATACCAGCAGTACTTGACGCTCTAGAAAAAATTCAAACAAAACCAGATATTATTTTATGTGATGGCCAAGGCATCGCCCATCCTCGAAGGTTAGGTATAGCTAGTCACTTAGGAGTACTACTGAACATCCCAACAATTGGTGTAGCCAAATCTCTATTAATTGGTAGACATGAAGAATTAGCAGACACCAAAGGCAGTTGGCAACCACTCATACACAGAGGTGAAATTATCGGTGCAGTTTTACGAACCCGTGTAGGAGTAAAGCCTGTGTATGTTTCCAGTGGACATAAAATCAGTTTACCAACCGCTATCGACTACGTATTGCGATGTACACCAAAATACCGCCTACCAGAAACTACTCGCGTAGCTGATAAACTAGCATCAAACCGATAAAGTCATCAAGCCAGCATATAAATTTTTTGAAGTTTGTTCTCAAAACTTGCTTGCGACTACTTACTCATGTTAGGAATCGCACAGAAGGAAGTTGAAGTAGCTAAACAAGAGTTACCCAAGTTAGAAAAATGAACGCACTAACTCTCCAGTGGCAAGACGGTGGTCAAAATAAAACTCAGCAAATTTACGAACAACAGCCAAGTAAAAATCCTGGCACTGTCCGCATTGGTCGAGATCCTCTCCGGTGCGATATCGTTTTAACTAACCCAACGGTATCGGGTCTGCACGTAGAAATATTTTTTCATTCTCAGCAGCAAAACTTTTATATCAGAAATTTGCGATCGCAAAATCCCCCACTCATAGATGGACAACAACTAATTCAAGGTGAAAAACCTTTAAATCAAGGCAGTATCATCTACTTAGGTCAAGCTCAACTTCACATCACAAATATTACTATTAACACCATCGCCGCCACTGTTTTATCCCTGCCGCAACCACCCATTGCCCGTCCTCAACCAGTTACACCTCCTCTACGTCAACAGCCATCACCATCACCGATACATCATCATCCAGCTACACCACCAGGAGTGTACGGTTTAGAGTGTCCAAAATGTCACCGTGTATCTTCACTGGAAAATCTGCCAGTCGGCTGTCCTTGGTGCGGCACATCTTTAGCCGCAGCAGTCAGCGTATTAGTAGCACCGAATTGACGATATCGACAATGGGAGATATCAGGGATAAAACACTACTGACAACTGACCAATGACTAATCCACAAATTCAATTGAGTTGGGAAGACCCAATAACTGGAGAACGGCGAGAACCAAAGTTAGATGTGCCTATTGCTTTTGGTCGAGAATTCGCGCGTTTACCTGCCGAACTGGACGGAAAGCGCGTTTCCAGAATGTTGCTCAACAGTGATCAAATTTCTCGTTACCATGCTCTCATTATCTGGGAAAATAACCAATTAATAGTAATTGACCAAGGTAGTGTCAATGGTACATTCATCAACGGTCAGCAACAAAAACGTAGTGTTCTGACTAGCGGTGATACATTGCAAATTGGCCCCTACATCATGATGGTGACACTCACAGTTCGTGTCACTGCGCCAATCACCAATCCTCCTTCATTAATTCAATTTAATCCCAATACCAATCTTCCTGATCCAAACTTACCAGCAACCCCCCCCATAACACCTTTAGGAAACAATTTTCCACCACCAGTATTTCAAGCAGAACAGGTTCCTGTACAAGCACTCCACGCTACAGGTCTGCCCGTAGATGAATGCGATTATCTAGCTGTTGGTGGAGGATTAGGCAGCTTTATTTGGACTGATTTATTGCGAATTAGTGGTGTCCGTGCGGAGAAAATTGTAGCCCTGGGGTTAGAAGCAGAACCTTACGCGCGTTATAAGCGCCTTTGCCTTAATTCCCAAATACCCTTACACGAAAGATTGCGGTCAAATTCTGATTCTTGCCCTGATAATATTTGGGGTTGGCCTAGTTATGCTTGGCGAGAAACTTGGCAGGACTTAACCAAAGGTAATTTAAACACAGCGTTCCGGTATTTGTGGCAGGTATTTGCTGAACCAACCTTTGCCGAAACTTACACTCCCCGTGCCAGCAACGTTTTCGACTCCATAGACAGGGAAGCCAAACGTATTAACTGGAATCAAATTTATCGCTATGGGCGAGTTAGATCAATTCGCAAAACCGATGACGGGAGATATTGTATAGCCTATTCTCGTGGGCAAGGCAATCATGCTTTTTTAGTGAGCCGTTATTTACATTTAGCTACAGGGTATCCAGCAATTCAGTTTCTCCCTGATTTGCAAGCTTATAGAGAGAAGTACCGAGATTTTAAATCTGTCGTCAATGCTTATGAAGCACACGACCATGTATATGAGCAATTAGAACACCAAGGTGGTACAGTCCTGATTCGGGGTCGCGGAATTGTCGCTTCACGCATCGTCCAACGCATTTATGAAGCAAGGCGCAAAAATCCTAATATTACAGTTTTGCACTTGATGCGATCGCCTAAACCCCAAGGCAACACATTTCAAAAAGCCACACGTCTAGTCAAAAACCATTACGAATTTCAACCATTCAACTGGCCAAAAGCCTGCTGGAGCGGTGAACTCCGCGTTATGTTAGAACAAGCCACTCCAGAAGAGCGCAAACGCTTACTAACAGACTGGGGCGGTACAACCACCGCCGACAGACAAGACTGGCAACGCATTACAGAACAAGGGTTAAGAGAAGGTTGGTATCAAATTACTTTCGGCGAAGTGTTGGGAGTAGAAAGAGATGCACAAAACCGTACTATCACCAAAATCCAAGAAAAAGGTTTTGGGGAAATGAAACTGACGGCTGATTTTATTGTTGACGCTACTGGTTTAGATGCCAAAGTGCAAGCTAATCCTTTGTTAGAAGACCTAGTAAAACAATACAACCTACCTTTAAACTATCTAGGACGCTTAACGGTCACAAATGATTTTGAGATCGCAGAAATGCGTCATGGTAAGGGACAAATGTATGCAGCCGGGGCAATCACTCTTGGCGGACCTTACGCAGCCGTTGATAGTTTTTTGGGCTTACAATATGCGGCTCTCGTTGCCCTTGACGGACTTGCCGCAGTCCGCGCGCCTGGTGTCCGCCGTTTAAATGCAGTCAGTTCTTTTAGCCAATGGTTAAAGTGGGTATTTAATCAGTCACCATCATAACCACGACAAAAATTTGTTGATGTAGTTGCTTTTGTACAGGTAAGTTACAGAAAGATTACCCTCAAATTCATATCAGTCTCCGCATTGAAGTCGATTGACGATTTATTAGTGCGTCACGACTCATTTAATTTAGAAATGCTATTAAATGCTATCGAAGGAAACCTATTTGAACTGTATGGGCTTTTTTGTGCTGGTGTAGGCGTGCCTGAAAAGCCTGTAGGTGGGGAGAAAGGGAGAGAGAAAAAAATTTTCGAGAAAAGAGTTGACAAGGGAGAGTAGGTTGGATATATTGGATAAGTGCCTGAGAGAGGGGCGCGACGAAGCGCCGCTCGGAGGGTGTCCGAACCTTGAAAATATTATAGTTTGAAAGCTAGTATACGACAATAGCCTGCGTCAAGAAAATAAAAAACACCAGGCTGAGGTGGATAAAGAGCAGTCAAAATGAGCTAAAAACAAACGATTCAAAACGGAGAGTTTGATCCTGGCTCAGGATGAACGCTGGCGGTATGCTTAACACATGCAAGTCGAACGGAATCTTCGGATTTAGTGGCGGACGGGTGAGTAACGCGTGAGAATCTAGCTCTAGGTCGGGGACAACCACTGGAAACGGTGGCTAATACCGGATGTGCCGAAAGGTGAAAGATTTATTGCCTAGAGATGAGCTCGCGTCTGATTAGCTAGTTGGTGTGGTAAGAGCGCACCAAGGCGACGATCAGTAGCTGGTCTGAGAGGATGATCAGCCACACTGGGACTGAGACACGGCCCAGACTCCTACGGGAGGCAGCAGTGGGGAATTTTCCGCAATGGGCGAAAGCCTGACGGAGCAATACCGCGTGAGGGAGGAAGGCTCTTGGGTTGTAAACCTCTTTTCTCAGGGAATAAGAAAGTGAAGGTACCTGAGGAATAAGCATCGGCTAACTCCGTGCCAGCAGCCGCGGTAATACGGAGGATGCAAGCGTTATCCGGAATGATTGGGCGTAAAGCGTCCGCAGGTGGCACTGTAAGTCTGCTGTTAAAGAGCAAGGCTCAACCTTGTAAAGGCAGTGGAAACTACAGAGCTAGAGTACGTTCGGGGCAGAGGGAATTCCTGGTGTAGCGGTGAAATGCGTAGAGATCAGGAAGAACACCGGTGGCGAAAGCGCTCTGCTAGGCCGTAACTGACACTGAGGGACGAAAGCTAGGGGAGCGAATGGGATTAGATACCCCAGTAGTCCTAGCCGTAAACGATGGATACTAGGCGTGGCTTGTATCGACCCGAGCCGTGCCGGAGCCAACGCGTTAAGTATCCCGCCTGGGGAGTACGCACGCAAGTGTGAAACTCAAAGGAATTGACGGGGGCCCGCACAAGCGGTGGAGTATGTGGTTTAATTCGATGCAACGCGAAGAACCTTACCAAGACTTGACATGTCGCGAATCTTCTTGAAAGGGAAGAGTGCCTTAGGGAGCGCGAACACAGGTGGTGCATGGCTGTCGTCAGCTCGTGTCGTGAGATGTTGGGTTAAGTCCCGCAACGAGCGCAACCCTCGTTTTTAGTTGCCAGCATTAAGTTGGGCACTCTAGAGAGACTGCCGGTGACAAACCGGAGGAAGGTGGGGATGACGTCAAGTCAGCATGCCCCTTACGTCTTGGGCTACACACGTACTACAATGCTACGGACAGAGGGCAGCAAGCTAGCGATAGCAAGCAAATCCCGTAAACCGTAGCTCAGTTCAGATCGCAGGCTGCAACTCGCCTGCGTGAAGGAGGAATCGCTAGTAATTGCAGGTCAGCATACTGCAGTGAATTCGTTCCCGGGCCTTGTACACACCGCCCGTCACACCATGGAAGCTGGCAACGCCCGAAGTCATTACTCCAACCATTCGTGGGGGAGGATGCCTAAGGCAGTGCTGGTGACTGGGGTGAAGTCGTAACAAGGTAGCCGTACCGGAAGGTGTGGCTGGATCACCTCCTTTTAGGGAGACCTACCCAACTGAGAATCGAAAGCACAGAGCAAATAGATGAACAGATGGTCTACTCTAGGTCGGTCGCAGATAGTGTCGAAGCTTTCAAACTATGATTTGGTTCGATAATGGGCTATTAGCTCAGGTGGTTAGAGCGCACCCCTGATAAGGGTGAGGTCCCTGGTTCGAGTCCAGGATGGCCCACCTGAAGCAAGTCAAAAGTCAAAAGTCAAAAGCAATAAACTAATTAATTTTGAATTTTGAATTTTGAATTGTGTTGGGGGGGTTTAGCTCAGTTGGTAGAGCGCCTGCTTTGCAAGCAGGATGTCAGCGGTTCGAGTCCGCTAACCTCCACATGAAAAAGCGAAAAGCCAGAAAGGAAGAATTCAGCAACTAACGGAAGTTAGACTGCTGGGTAAAACCTAGCCAGAACCTTGAAAACTGCATAAAAACGCGATTAGATTAGCAGGCAGACACAGACAAACTGTGAATGCAGGATAAGCCAATGAAAAAGTGGTCAAGCTAATAAGGGCTAATGGTGGATACCTAGGCACACAGAGGCGAAGAAGGACGTGGTTACCGACGAAATACTCCGGGGAGTTGGAAGCAAACTATGAGCCGGAGATGTCCGAATGGGGCAACCCTAAATACTACCTGTTGAATATATAGACAGGAAAGAGCCAACCCAGCGAACTGAAACATCTTAGTAGCTGGAGGAAGAGAAATCAAAAGAGATTCCCTGAGTAGTGGTGAGCGAAAGGGGAAGAGCCTAAACCAGTTGGTTTACTGACTGGGGTAGTGGGACAGCGATATCGAATCTAGAGATTAGACGAAGCAGCTAAATACTGCACCAGAGAAAGTGAAAGTCTTGTAGTCGAAAATTGAAGGATAGTAGCTGAATCCCGAGTAGCATGGGGCACGAGGAATCCCATGTGAATCAGCGAGGACCATCTCGTAAGGCTAAATACTACTGTGTGACCGATAGTGAACCAGTACCGCGAGGGAAAGGTGAAAAGAACCCCGCAAGGGGAGTGAAATAGAACATGAAACCATTAGCTTACAAGCAGTGGGAGTCCGATTAAACGGATGACCGCGTGCCTGTTGAAGAATGAGCCGGCGACTTATAGGCACTGGTAGGTTAAGACGAGAATGTCGGAGCCAAAGGGAAACCGAGTCTGAAAAGGGCGATAATCAGTGTTTATAGACCCGAACCCTGGTGATCTAACCATGGCCAGGATGAAGCTTGGGTAACACCAAGTGGAGGTCCGAACCGACCGATGTTGAAAAATCGGCGGATGAGTTGTGGTTAGGGGTGAAATGCCAATCGAACCAGGAGCTAGCTGGTTCTCCCCGAAATGTGTTGAGGCGCAGCGGTAATGATTATAGTCGGGGGGTAAAGCACTGTTTCGGTGCGGGCTGGGAGACCGGTACCAAATCGAGACAAACTCAGAATACCCGATGGACACATTGCCAGTGAGACGGTGGGGGATAAGCTTCATCGTCAAGAGGGAAACAGCCCAGACCACCAGCTAAGGTCCCCAAATCATCGCTAAGTGATAAAGGAGGTGAGATTGCCTAGACAACTAGGAGGTTTGCCTAGAAGCAGCCACCCTTGAAAGAGTGCGTAATAGCTCACTAGTCAAGCGATCTTGCGCCGAAAATGAACGGGGCTAAGCGATGTACCGAAGCTGTGGGATTAACTAAACATTAATCGGTAGGGGAGCGTTCCGTAGTAGGAAGAAGCAGTAGCG